>CAZJAH010000004.1:0-140961 GCA_964544155.1 uncultured Hyphomicrobiales bacterium
GGTTATTTTCTTTTGCCGCTTTTTTCTATTAAGGTTGAAATAGCGATAAGGTTTTCGGAATGCTACAATAATGCCACCCCTTCAGGGTTTTTTGCTCAATTATCTGCGTTTGTTCTATACTAATATCACCCCTTCGGGGTTGGTAGCGGTGTATCCGGATAATTGTGGTATCCCATTTGAAATTGCTGTCTTTACCACAATTTGTTTTCTTCCTCTCACTGTAGAGACGCATTATAATGCGTCTGCCGGGTCGCAGAGCCGGTTCCGGACGATGGGGTGCGAACGGGGGAGTATGCAGGTTTCTAATTGCACAGGCGGAGGCGCCTGTATCCACCCTGTTTATAAGCAATGATCATTAATGTAAAGCATTGATATTAATTCCAATCTTCCCTGGATTCTTCACTTCGTTCTGAATGACACTCCAGGCTGGTTTGGCGGCAGATACCTTCCTGTCCTTCCCTCGTATCTTGTTAATCTGTGTTCGGAATGAAAATGCCGCTCCTTCGGAGCTTAATATGATGCAGGACTTTTAAGGATAGTAAATGATACTATCGTGACGCTATTTGGAGCGAACTTATTATTTAGGTGTACCAGTTCAAAAACGTTTAGAAAAGAGTTTAGCCGCATTAGGAAAGCCCTTGCAAGTTATTGGCCTGCAAGGGCTTAGTGCTTCTATCCTGCGGAGAGGGAGGGATTCGAACCCTCGGTAGCGGTTGTTACCACTACGTCGGTTTAGCAAACCGGTGCATTCAGCCACTCTGCCACCTCTCCGTTTGCTGATTTATTCAGGTAACAAATATACGATATATCGCCTTTTAAAAAAAATACTTTTTTTTAGATATTCTTCGGGCCTAAAGATATTCTTCGGGTATTATTTTTCTGCCTGTGTATCCTTCGCTAATGCCGTGGTAGTAGATAACCTGTTCCTCATCACCTCGCCAGCAGAGGTAAACATGCTCTCCTCCAATCATCGCGGGAAAGTCCACCAGTCCTGTTTCGAAATTCCAGTCTTTATATAGGCAGCCCAATTCTTCAAGCTCTGAAGTATATTCGAAAAGTATTTTTTTAAGCTTTTCTACCTCTGCTTCATAATCCGGCGATGCCATAGCCGCTTCACGCAATTCAGTACCGACTTTCAGTATATCACTTATTATGCGCTTCACTAATGGCAAAGTATTATTTGCTTCTTTGGGCGTAAACAGTTTCATATTCTTTTAAATAATTTTAAGTTAATTAATGAACAACGTCAATTTTAAGTCAATTAATGAACAACGTCAAATAATGACGGATTAAGCCTCTGTTTTATTAAGAATTGTTGCCGTAGCCTGTGCAGTAGGCGTAACCAGAATTTGCTGCATATCTACATGGAGAGGCCTGGTCGCGGCAAAAAGCGCTATTTCGGCTATATCGCTCCCCCGCAGAGGCTGATAGCCCTTATATACATTTTCAGCTTTATCGGTATCGCCATGGAAGCGTACTTTTGAGAATTCTGTTTCTACCAACCCCGGATCTATGCTTGTAACACGTACATTGGTCCCATTCATATCTATCATCATGGCTTTTGATATTGCTTTAACTGCGTGTTTTGTGCCGCAATATACATTGCCGCCCGGGTAAACTTCATGGCCGGCAATGGAACCGATATTTATCACATGGCCATGCTTTCTTTCTGCCATTATCGGCAGCACTTCACGTGACACATAAAGCAGGCCTTTAACATTTGTGTCGATCATCTCTTCCCAATTGTTCAGTACTCCTTCCTGAATTTTTTCAAGGCCGCGGGCAAGGCCGGCATTATTAATCAGAATATCGATATTTCTTAATTCGCTGTTCAGGCTTTTAATAGCAGACTTTACTTCTTCATAATTCCTTACGTCAACCTTAAAGGTTTTTATTTTAACCCCGTGGGGCTGAAGATCATTCTTCAGTTCCTTAAGCTTTTCTTCGCGGCGTGCCATCAGAATCAGGTTCGATCCTGCATCAGCGAATACTTCGGCGCATGCCCTGCCAATTCCGGATGAGGCGCCGGTTATTAGTGTTAATTTACCTGTTAAATTCATTTTTTAATCCTTAGGATAAGTAATTTTGTAACCTTTTTTTTCTAAAATATCTATTATTGAACCTTCACCTAAAAAATGCGCGGCGCCTGCTATAACGAAATACGTTTTTCCTGTGTTAAGAAAGCTTTCTATCTTATCAGCCATTTTTTCATTTCGTTTGTATAAAATTTCATCGGTAAAATTTTTGAATCTGCCGTCTTCATTGTATATCCCATCAAGATACTCGGCAAGTTTATCTCTTTGGCCATTTTTCCAGTAATTCATCATTTTTTGAACTGTCTCAGTAGAGTTAGCATCGTCTTCGAGCATATATGCCACAAATTTATCCGGTTCAGCATCCATTTCCATAAAAGCATTAATTTGCATTTCCATGGTTTCAAGTGCGTCAGTTACTTTTTCATTCTTTTCGGATTTTTTTAAAAAATACAGGTCTATCCCGTATTCTGAGCTGTAACCGATATTTTTTGTTTCAGCCAGTTGAAGGGTCATAACAGCAAACCAAGGCCTCATGCGTTTATAGGCCTGCTCGGGAAGCCCCAGGTCAGTCATGCGTTTAGCCAGTTTGCTATAAACCCCGGGCGATAGCACATCGCTCAATGTAGTATCACCGGAATACATCCCCTTATTAAGTATGGAGAAGGGGTCTATTTTATCCAGGTTAAGTTCAAGTACTAAAACATCTGACCCGTTAAACGCGGATTCGATTTCTAAATCAAGAGGATAAAAAGATGAATCTGCCAAATGTACCGATCCTAGCATATATACTTTAGCGCTGTCGGATTCTGCCGACCAGAAAAAAGCGCTGCCGCTGCCCGCCCTGCTTTCATTTATCAGAAAAAGAAAGCATACAATTAATATAAATGATTTTTTCATTTCTTATATTTTTTAATTTTAAATAAAAAAACAAATTAATAAATTTTCTTTAGAAATCAGATTGTATGCCGGCTTAATACTTAAATGCAGAGCTTACGTTTATTGGTTAAACAGGATAATTCAGAAAATAATTTTTGTTCATAGTATTCCATGAATTCATGAGAAAATTAATTCTATACATTGCTTCGAGCCTGGATGGCTTTATTGCCGGTGAAGATAATGATATCGGATGGCTTTTTACTGATGATGAATACGGCTATGCCGAATTTATAGAAACGGTGGATACTATCCTTATGGGACGCAAAACTTACGACCTCGTTAAAAGCAGGAAGAAATGGCCATATCCCGATAAAAAGTGTTATGTTTTCACAAAAGAAAGCAATCCTAATCCCGATAAGCGCGTGATGTTTACTGCCGAACCGGTTGAGTTCACTAAGAAACTGCTGGATTCCAAGGGTAAAAATATATGGCTGGTGGGAGGAAGTAAAATCGTAACCGTTCTGCTGAACAAAAAAATGGTGCATGAACTGATACTTTCTATACACCCTATTTTATTAGGATCTGGTATACCGCTTTTCGCTGAGATAAATTCAAAGCATAACCTTATCCTGAATAACACCAAGGAATTCAAATCCGGATTAGTTCAGCTTTATTATGATTTCGGTGATTAATAACTTACCGCCGGTTTTATCCGGCGGTTAGCTGTCATTTTCATTGTGAGAGTATATCTTCAATCACTGCTGACTGCCGGTTAATCCTGTTTTTCTTGCCTTTGTGATAATCAATTTTTATATCACAGTAAATTCTTTGATGATTATCAGAGAGCTTTACCATTGTGTTATTTATGAGATTTAAGCAGTCGCTCATGTCGCCTTCAATGATTGTGCTTGTATCGGTTATCTTATACGGGATACCGCTTTCTTTTATTTGTTCAGCTACGCTGACTATGGTACTTTTCATGCTCGCGTCGTTATTATCGACCGGTATAACAGAAAATTCTACTAAAGCCATGGAATATCTCCTTATATTTATTTATAATTATTCTATCATTTCCTGTATTTCCAGGGCGTTTTGAATCGCGTTTCCATCCTGGTCATTATCAAAGTACAAATAGATATCTTTTACAACATTACTCCAGTTTTCTAATACTCCTGCCCATCCAGAAAGGATGCTCTTCTCATATCTGCCTTTATAAGGCCCTTCAGGGCCATGAAGCCTTACATAAGCAAAATCAGCCGTAAGCTCTTTTGGCGAGAGCCTTCCGTCATAATCAAATATGCAAAAGGCTATATTGTGTTCTTCCAATAATTCGCAGACTTTATTATCAAACCAATCCTCGTTTCTGAATTCTATTGTATGTCTTTTATCTTTGGGCAGAGCATAAATAAAGTGTTGCAGCTTATCGATATCTTTCGGCTGATTGGGCGGAATCTGATAAAGTACAACGGCTTCTTTACTTTCAATCGGCTTTATGGCATCATAGAATTTTTTCAAATGTTCTTCCGGATCCTTCAGCTTTTTCATATGTGTGATATATCTGCTTGCTTTCAGGGAAAATAAAAAATTATCACCGGTGGCTTCAACCCATCCTTCAAGTGTTTTTTTGTCAGGTAAATTGTAAAAAGTATTATTTACCTCCACTGTATCAAAACGCTTTTGGTAAAATTCAAGCCAGCGCTCTTCACTGATATCTTCCGGATAAAAAATACCTTTCCAGCTTTTATAATGCCAGCCGGAGGTACCGATATGGATTTTGCTGTTATTCATGAACTACTCCAGTGTGAACGAAGTTTTAAATGATGCCATAAGATCAAAGTACTGCTCTAAAAGCCTTGTCATAAGAAATTTTTCCTTCACCGTTTTGTTAGCTTTTTCGCCCATTTCTTTTCGTTTTTTAGGATTTTTGATCAAATAAACAATACGTTCGGCGGCTTCATCGGTATTATTAACAAGGAAACCATTTTCACCGTCGACTATCTGCTTTTTGATGCCGCCTGTGTTTCCGCCTATCACAGGATTTTTCTTCCACATTGCCTCGGTAACCGTAAGTCCGAACCCTTCGCTGAGTGATTTTTGCAGAATTACATCTGCTCTGCATTGTAAGGCGTTTACAAGTGAAGTATCTTCCCGGCTGAGTATAAGTATCCGGTCTTCCTGCTGGTCAAGTAACGCGCTGTAAACATCTTCGCCTTCGGGGTCGTCTGTCGCGACATTACCCAATAAAACCAGTGTGGCATCAATCTCTTTTCTTGCTTTTTTAAAGGCTTCGATAACTCCTTCAGGATCTTTCCATTTGTCGAATCTCGATATCTGCGCGACTATAGGCAGGTCAGTCGGGATATTGTGGTGCTCAAGCCTTTCCTTTACTTCATCCTCGCGGAAATCCCTGTTTTTTATCGAAAAGGGGTCTATAGCGGGAAGAAAATACCTTTGCGGTTTATCAATATCCAGTCTGTACTCTTCCAGGCTGGCAATAATTGCGTCATATTTATTAATAAACCTTTTCAGATAGTCAAGGCAAATTCCCTGGGGATTGCTCATATCAATATGAGACTGCCAAACCCAGGGGCCCCGCTTGCGGTAATGCTCGATTAAGGGAAGCGGCTGCGGATCGTGCACGAATACAAAGTCATGGTCAATATGGTTGCGAAGGGCATTTTCTGCTACCACGTCTTCAAATATCTGTTTTTTCCTTTCGGTCATATTGACCTGGCCACCCTGTATGGCATTATGGAATTTTTTTGTGACACTGAAAAAATCGGGTGACCCCTGTATTATTCGCCAGCCGGTTTCAATGTCTGCGTTGTTCATTAATATAGTCAGCGATTGGAGCATCTCAGATACTCCGCCGCCGTAATAAGTTGAATTAATATGAGTCACGTGGAGGTTTTCAAGCTTTTTGGCTTTTTTTTCGAGCCTTTCGATTATTTCGCCTCCGGTAAATTTCTCATAATCGTAAATAGAAATAATTTTTTTATGTTTTATCATTTTGTTCATTTTTTTTCAGCTCATCTTTTTTTTTCTGACCAGAGCTCGTTTATATCGTTGGGGATTAAATCTTTAATTTTTTCAATCTGCCCTTTGTCTATATTATTCTTTAGGGTATCGAATACATTCGTAGCAACCATTTCGGAATTAATTATAGACGCATTATCTCCGAGATTTTCATTAATACGCTGTAGAAAATCTTCCTTATGCCTTATTTTTACCGGGGTTTTGCTCATATTCCAGCCCTCGAAATAAATGCCGCGTACCATTGTTGGAAGCTGCGAGCCGAGATTTACGGCTTCTTCAGGCATGAGCCTGTCCCTCATAGCGTGAAGAAAACTTCTGAGGCTTTTATATGCCTTTTCGCGGTTGTTATCAAAATGCATCTTTTCGTCAATTTCTTTCAGCCATTTATTTGTTTCGTGAACAGTTTTTTCAAGTGTATTTACATTGAGTTCTGCCATAATTTATAACCTCCATTATACTTAATTTTCTTAATATTTTAATTATAAGCAGCCCGGTATCTGACAGGGCCGCCCTTATTAATCACTTATTTTTCCGGCTCGGCAGGTTTTGAGACTTCGTGCAGCGCTTCTTTGGCTTCCTCTTTATTGCCGTGTACGGCGATGTCACCGAGTGACACAACACCTGTCAGCTTATCATTACTATCTGTAACAAGAAGCCTTCTTACCTGATTTTTCTTCATTAGGTCAGAAGCTGCGCTTACATCCATGTCATCTTTGCAGAAAATCGGATCGTCAGTCATTATATCAGATACTTTGACTTTATTAGGATTCTGGCCTTTTGCTACGACTCTTATTGTAATATCTCTATCGGTAACCAGGCCGAGAGTTTTATTTCCGTCGTTAATTGGAATAAATCCTGTATTAATCTCGTCCATTTTTTCTGCGGCAAACTGTACTGTATCAGTTGGATTAATAGTCTCGACACCTTTGGTCATTACATCTTTTACTTTCATCATATCCTCCTGTGATTATTCAAAAAAATCATTAATTATTGCTCTTAAAAGTACAGATAATAATATCATCATAATAGTAAGTAAGATTGATTTAATAATATTAGGCACGAACTATAATGAAAATATTTTAATTGACTGAGCGGGTTTAAAATTTTTCAAAAAAATTATAAAACGATTATCAGTCTATAAGCGTTATTGTAGCTAATTTCTTAATAAAATTTAATCGCAAAAAAAATGGAAATTCTGTTAGTACTACCTGTATTAATACCTTTATTCAGCGCGATAATAATGATATTCCTGGCAGGTAAGCCGCGAACTCACAGAGCCGTCAATTTCGCGGGTTCACTTGCTCAGCTTATCGCTTCCATCTTTCTGTTGGGGCATGTTTATATTAGCGGAATAGAGGTAATGTTCGTAGGCAGCTGGCCAGCGCCTTATGGTATTACACTAGTAGCTGATATGCTTAGTGCGGTAATGGTGCTTATCTCAGGCATTATCGGTTTTGTGACCTCAGTTTATTCCTTGAGTGCTATAAGCCCTGAAAAACAGAAATTCTTTTATTTTCCCCTTCTGCAAATACTACTGATGGGTATTAACGGCTCATTCATTACCGGCGATATATTCAACCTCTTTGTATGGTTCGAGGTTATGCTGATATCTTCGTTTGTTCTTCTTGCCCTGGGCGGCAAGCAGGAACAGCTTGAAGGTGCCATGAAATACGTAACATTGAACCTTATCTCTTCGGCGATTTTCCTTGCGGCAGTGGGCATACTGTTCGGTATAGCAGGCACGCTGAACATGGCCGATCTTGCCGTTAAGATCAAAACAATTGAAAATCCGGGGCTGATAAACATAGTTTCCATGATGTTTTTAATTTCTTTCGGTATAAAATCTGCGATATTCCCTTTGTTCTTCTGGCTGCCGGCATCGTATCACACACCGCCCAGCGCGGTTTCGGCCATATTCGCCGGTATGCTTACCAAGGTAGGTGTTTACGCGATGATAAGGATGTTTTCGCTGATATTTACCCATAATGTGGAATTTACTCACTCAATTATTTTGATTTTGGCGGGATTCACCATGGTTACAGGTGTATTCGGCGCGGCCGCGCAGAATAATTTCCGGCGCATTCTTTCATTCCATATCATAAGCCAGATCGGCTATATGATTATGGGGCTGGGCCTTTTTACTCCTCTAGCTATAGCAGGATCTATATTCTACATAGTTCATCATATAATAGTTAAAACTAACCTCTTTTTTATCAGTGGTATTATTTATCATATTAAAGGCTCCTATCAGCTAAAGGAGCTTGGAGGAGTCTATAAAGCAATGCCGCTCCTGGGGCTTCTGTTCTTAGTGCCGGCGCTTTCACTTGCCGGGATGCCTCCGCTTTCCGGATTTTGGTCAAAATTCCTGCTGGCAAAGGCAGGTTTTGAAGCAGGCCAGTTTTTGATCGTAGCGGTATCATTATTTGTGGGCCTCATGACACTTTTTTCCATGACAAAGATATGGAATGAAGTTTTCTGGAAAGATTTTCCCAAACACAGAAATGATAAAGGTAGTACGCAGTACAGCAGAATGCATATAGGCAATAAGATTGCGCTTGTGCTTCCATCTGTAGTACTTGCCATTATCACAATAACAATAGGAATTTATCCCGAGCCGTTCTTTAATATATCCGAAAGTGCCGCAGAGCAACTTTTGAATACTGAATCTTATATCGAAGCTGTACTTAAAGGTGCTAATTAAATGAAAACTCTGCTTGTAAATATTCTTTTAGCGTTAGCCTGGATGTTGCTAACAGGGAATCTACATATTATCAACTTCGTCGAAGGGATAATAATCGGTTACGCGATCCTATATGTTTCCAATTATGCCGTGGGGTCTGATAAATATTTTTCCAGGCTACCAAAGATAGTATTTTTTATATTTTATTTCTTGAAGGAATTAGTATTAGCTAACTTAAAGATAGCTTATGACATAATTACTCCCAAAGACAGAATGAGGCCCGGCGTTATAGCTCTGCCTCTTGATGCTGAATCAGATTTTGAAATTACCATGCTGGCTAATTTGATAACCCTTACGCCCGGCACACTGAGCCTTGATACTTCGGATGATAAGAAAACCCTTTACATTCACGCTATGTATTTGGGCGATCCGCAGGAATTCAAGATGGAAATAAAGAACGGCCTTGAAAGAAGGCTGTTGGAGGTAACCAGATGATTTCTCTTACCACTATATTGATCTATGCTTCGATGGGCATGATAAGTCTTTCAGTATTTATTCTGCTAATCAGGCTTATACTCGGCCCCAGCCTGGAGGACAGGATTGTAGCCCTTGATCTTATTACTACTACCGGTATAGCTTATATTGCTGTTTACTCTGTCATGACCCAAACTACAACCATACTTGATGTAGGTATCATAATAGGGCTTGTCGCCTTCCTCGGCACAATTGCTTTCGCATATTACCTTGAAAGGAGGTTCGAATAATGATTGATCTTATCAGCGCTATTTTTATATTTGTAGGATCGTTCTTAATTCTTTTAGCGGCTGTCGGCCTTATAAAAATGCCCGATATTTTCATGCGGATGTCTGCCACTACCAAAGCAGTAACACTTGGGGTTGGAACTGTACTTATCGGTACGGCTGTTTTTTTTGGCGATGTAGGTATTGTAGCCAGGGCTGTGGTAATTATCATTTTTTTATTTTTGACAGCTCCTATAGCCGCGCACATGCTGGGAAGAGCTTCTTATTTTGACGGAATCCCTTTATGGGAGAAAACTATTATTAATGAGCTTGAAGGCAAATATGACCTGACAGAGCATAAACTACTCAGCCCGGATGATAATGTGAAAGCAGATAACAAAAAAGATGTTTAACTTTTTATAAAAATATCATGAAATACTTATTGTTTACTATCATTGCTATAGCTGTAAGCGCTTGCGTAAGCTCAAGCAAATACGAAAAGGCTGTTCAGGAAAGAGACGCCTACATGTACGCCAGAGATTCCATAAAAACTGAAATGGCAGAAATCCAAAAGCAAATGTTCCTGCATTCTAAAGAAATTGAGGATTTGCATCAGGAACTTATGAGAATTGAGGAAGAGAAGAACATCCTTACTGACAACGCCACAGAAGGCGCAAAAGAACTACTCAACAGAGTAGATGAACTTAAAACAGACCTCAAACACAGAGAAGACAGGCTCGAGGAAATCAGGAAAAGTCTTCTCGAAAAAGAAGCCAATCTGCAATTAATTCGCCACAGTCTTGAAAACGCGCTTCTGAATTTCACTGAAAGCGGCCTTAGAGTTTATATCGAAGATGGCAAAGTACATGTTGCAATGTCTAATAAGCTCCTGTTTTCATCAGGAAGCATAAGTATCAATAACGAGGGTAAAGAAGCACTCACGGAATTATCCAAAGTACTGGCTCAAAATCCTGAATTGGGGATTTTGATCGAAGGCCATACAGATACCCAGCCTGTTACAGCCGGCCACAGGTTCAGAGATAACTGGGAATTAAGCGTTCTTCGAGCCACTGAGGTAGCCAAGTACCTTATTGAAGATGGCGATATCGAACCTAAAAGGATAACTGCTGCAGGGCGAAGCGAATATTTCCCCTTAAACAACGAAGAAACAAGCGAAGCCATGGCAATGAACAGAAGGACTGAAATTGTACTTATTCCAAAGCTTGAAATGCTTTATGAGGTAATGGAACAGGACATCAAAAGATAAAAGTAATAAACTACGATTTAATAAGGCTGTCAGATCCTGGCAGCCTTTACTATTTAATGAAGCATTTCTTAATGAAGCATTTCAAAATTCAAAAAGTACGGTTACTAATAAATAAGCAAAGTTTAGGCACGTCAAAGCAATAAATTTGTCTGATATAAAACATTAAAGAAGTGAAAAAACATAGAATTTTATTAGCAGCCCTGGCAATGTTATTACCTTGTATTTTAATTGCCCGGAACACTCAGGATACCATAGATTATAATTACGATAAACTGAAAGGTGAAACCGGAGCTGAAAAGGTACGTTTCCTTTTAAGCGATGCTTATCAAGCCCTGGAAACCAACCCCGGTAAAACAATAAGACTTGCTGAAAATGCAGTTGATGTTGCAATAAAAGTAAGCTACCGTATGGGGCGCGGAGATGCCAGGCTTCTGCTGGGCCTGGCACATCTGAGATTAAGCGAATACGAAAAAGCCACTGACAATCTGATCAAAGCAGTTGAAAACTATGAAGAAAAGAAATTTAAACCGGGGCTTGCGGCAAGTTATGTCGCGATAGGTGATCTTTTTCATTCATTGAATAATCACTATTATTCGGGTGAAAGCTATGCAGCGGCGCTCGAAATAATTGACCAAATACCCGAAGAAAGCAGGAATGAAAGGGTTTATTCCATCAGAACCGAAGCTTTATACAAGATCACAATCACTTTGAAAGAGCTAAATAAAAATGACGAGTATCAGATGATGCTCGATAATATCAGGAGTTTGGAAAATCTGCGCGGAGAATATACGCAAGGCATAAATATGCTGACTGATGATAAAAAGGCATTGCCCGAGAATCTACAAAACCTGCCAATAAGAATAATTTCAGACAGAATAGATCAGTTAACTGCACGATTCAGTGGAATAAGTGAAAATGAGATCAATGAATTAAATACTAAAATTGAAAGTATACTTTCAGGGCGTGACAGTATAAGCCGTGCACAGATATATTATGAGGCAGCAGAAAAAATAAGAGACGATATTCCTGTTGTATCCATTGATTATTACAAAAAAGCCACAGAATTATCAAAAAATAATATACTTACAGCCAGAGCATTAGATAATTACCTTGAATTAGCTGCTCTGATCGATGATGAAGAAATGATCGCCCGCGGCATTGAATTTCTGAAAATGAATTATAAACAGTTATCAGTTGACTATTATGATTATCTTAGCAGCCTGAATAATTACGCAGTTAAAGAATTTTCGAATATTGAGCTAAAAAGGAAAGAAAAACAAATTAGCGACCTCACCCTTAGCAAAAGAGCCATGTACCTTTACGGAGGTGTAATAGTAGCTGTCCTGATCGCGGTGACTGCATTTCTTGTTGTAAGGGTAAATAAGCTTTCATCACATATTAAAGAAATACCTGTTTACAGAAAAAAGGAATTAAACTAAATGGAATTAAAGGATTTCCTTGAGCTCAACCAGCATTTAGTCCACAAAAGAGTTGTGGCTAGTTTTACGGGTATAGCTCTATATGATATGGCAAATAATTTTAATTTTCATGCTGCCTCGCTTTATCCCGAAAACCTGTATAAATGCATTGTTGAATTAGGGAACAACATAAACAGCTATTCATCCGAAAAAAACCTCATCAAGGATAAAGAAATCGGAAACGGTATGATTGTACTGTATGATGACGGCAACCTCTATCGAGTGGTATCGGGCAATATTGCCTCGATAAGCGCTGCTCCCGCCGCCGTGGATTCGATAATGAAAGCTAATACTTATATACGTAAGAATTCCGGCTTTGAGGATAAAGGCTTTCACCGGCTTGCAGCTCTGACGGGAAGTGAAATAAAATTTGAATTAAAGCCGCTTTTGGGAGAGCATAATTATCTGCTTATCGAAATTACCGTGAAAAATTAGACAGTTGGTAAAACAACAATTTAATAATTCTTTAACACAGTATTTAACACCCATTAACAGCAATTCTGTAATATTCAGGCCTTTAAAAAGGCGTTGATGTCTTAATTATTTCACAAAATAATATTGCATAAATATGTATCTTTATAATTTTCCGGATATAGTAGAAAAGGAAGATAGCCCGACCAAGATACTTCTGGTCGATGATGAACAGGACGTAGAAGGCTTGGTAAAGCTAAAATTCAGACGTCAGATACGCGAAGGGATATACCAGTTTGTTTTTGCCAAAGACGGCAAAGATGCACTGGAAAAACTTGACCTTAATCCTGATATTGACATAGTTATTTCTGATATTAATATGCCTGAAATGGATGGGCTCACACTGCTTGACAGGCTTAATAATCTTGATCGTACGCTTAAGGCCATAATTGTTTCGGCATACGGCGATATGGATAACATCCGCACGGCAATGAACCGCGGCGCCTATGACTTCATCACAAAACCGATCAATTTTGAAGACCTTAATATCACGATAGAAAAAACGCGCAAAACGATCCTTGAAATTAAGGAAAACCTCTTCGCACTCAGAACCGCCGAAGAGAACCTTAAAGACACTATGGCCCTTAATCATGCCATAATTGATTCAGCCGCAGATACAATTATTTCTCTTGACCTCAACGGCACTATTGAATCAGTTAACAAAGCAGGTACGGAAATGTTCGGCTTTGGTGCAAATGACCTTATCGGCAAGCATCTCAGCACTATTGTCGATGACAGCTTTTATACCAGATTACAAGCATACATAAGGGATAAAAACTCCAACTCCGGAAGGGAATTCATCAGCAAAAGACACGAAACAATTGGCATAACGAAAACCGGTTTTAAGCTCGATATCGAAGCCGCTGTCAGTGAATTCAAAATGGGGTCCAGAAGGATGATCAATATAATTCTTCATGATATTACCATTAGAAAAAAAGCAGAACTGCTTCTAAAGGAATACAATGTTGCCCTTGAAAACGAAGTTAACGAGCGAACAAAAGAACTTGTTAAATTAAATAATGAAAAAAATGAAATCCTGGGGATTGCAGCACATGACTTAAAGAACCCCTTATCAAACATAAAAATGCTCGCCAAACTCATAAAGGAAGATACTTCCATGACCCCGGATGATATTAATGAGTTTTCCACCGACATCTTAACGGCATCAGAAAGAATGTTTGAGCTTATTAAGAACCTGCTTGACGTAAATGCCATAGAGCAGGGTAAAATCAACCTGAACCCGGAATCTTTTCATTTGCAGCTTTTAATAAACCCGCAGATAGAGTATTTCAGAGAGCAGGCAAAGCAAAAAAACATCACCATACATTATAATGAAGGCAATAAACCTGTTCCGCTTATCTATGCCGATAGAAATGCCGTTAATCAGATCATAGAAAATCTGATATCAAATGCCGTGAAATATTCGCCATTAGGAAGCAGCGTCTGGGTAAATATAAATCCCGGAGACAAAGAAATTGTACTTGAAGTAAAAGATGAAGGCCCCGGTATAAGCACCGAAGAGCAATCCAAATTGTTTAAAAAGTTTTCTCGTTTAAGTACTTTGCCGACTGGGGGAGAGCATTCTACAGGCCTCGGCCTTTCTATTGTAAAAAAGCTGATAGAGCTCATGGACGGTTCTGTCTGGTGCAAAAGTGAACCCGGCAAAGGGGCTTCCTTTAAAGCAGCTTTCCCGGTATCGAATATACAGCAGGAACAATAATTGATAAAATTCATATAGCTGAATCTTACAATCTAAACTACTGAGTTTACAAAGTCAAAAGGCTGCCTTAATGGCAGCCTTTTGTTTTGGATTCTGATAACAATGCTACTTTTTCTTTTTCTTTCTGGCGTATTTGGTTTTTGAAGGTCTGGCAGGTTCGCCCGAAGCGGTCTTGCCTGGTACTGATCTTCCCTGTGACTCTGCCATCTCCTGGGCTTCGCGCATTTTTTTCTGCAGCCACCCTTCTTTTTTAGGCATTCTTTTTAGATCTTCAAGTGTTACTTTATTCTTGCTGAATTTATTAATGTAAACCTGCATTGCGATACCGATCAGGTTGAAAATAAAATAATAAAGATTCAGCCCTGCCGGAAAATGCGAGAACATAATCGTGAATAATATCGGCATAAGCACAACCATTTGCTTTTGCCTGGGATCGGTAATTGTCAGCTTCTGCTGGAAATAAAGTGTAATACCCATAAGAAGCGCCAGTCCGGAAACTTTATCCATTCCGATAAGCGGTATCTTAAATCCAAGATCGATAATAACATCAGGTGTGGATAGATCATTTATCCAGAGAAAGAAGTCAGCCTGCCTTAGATCGATCGAAGTCCTGAGCAGCGACCACAGTGAGTAAAGTATAGGCATCTGCAGTATAAGCGGCAGGCAGCCCCCCATGGGATTTATGCCATACTCCGAATAGAGCTTCATCATTTCTTTCTGCTGCTGAGTCTGGTCGTCTTTGTATTTATCCCTAAGCTTTGTCATTTCCGGAGACAGCAGCTGCATCTTCTGTGCTGAACGCATCTGGGTGACAGACAAGGGATATAGAAGCACTTTGATCAAAACTGAAAAGACAATTATCGCTACGCCGTAATTTGGTATAAATTCGTGGATAAATGTCAGTATAGGCAGCATGAAGTATTCGCCGATAGGCCTGACAATAAAGCGCAGCCCGAAGTTCACGGTTTCACTAAGGCCGTAATCGGAAACAATGTCATAATCGATCGGTCCTATATACACCTTAAAGCTATTTGTTTTGCTTGCACCGGTGTATGGCACCCTGAAAGATAGGCTGTACTTTTCTACAACGCCTTCATTTTTGGCAAGTTCTCTTTCGCCGTACATATCCACAGTTCCGTCGAAGCTCCGCCAGGGCTCGGGAATAATGGCAGCTTCAAAATACTTGATTTTTACCGCCGCGTAATCAACTATGCCCGATTCGGACTGACTGACAGACTCATCAGGGTCGCTTGCGTCAAGCTCGGCAATTTCTCCGTTCATTGAAGCCATGGCCTGTGCTTCAGCGGATTCATCCACGCTATTATATTCCTGGTATCTGAGTCCGTCATCCCAAACATAGTTATACCCCCGGGAAGGAATATATTCTGCCATATTGTTAAGGGTAATATCATTATCCAGGTGGTATTTGTTGCCATGGAAGATAAATTTCTTTTCTATGTAGCTGCCGGGCTCTACTTCAAGCCTGGCAGTAAACTCCAGCTTACTGTCTCCTCCGACTATGTAATGAGCCTTATCCACATTCGTGAATTCAAAGTATAGATCTCTTGTATCTATCTTTTTATTATCCATTGTGAGGAATGTAAGGAAGAGCTCTCCCTTTTGATCCTGTATAAGCTGAGTGGGAACTCCATCCCATTTATTGTAGTCTTTAAGTTTCCATTTTTTTATAACGCCGCCCTTATTTGACAAGCGTGCCTCGTAGAGATCAGTTTCAATGGTAATGATTTTTTCGGCCCCTGAAGCAAATTCCGAAAAATAACGCCCGTATTTTTCTTCGGGATCGATTGCCTCAGTTTCTGCCGAGGGAATGACTTCATCGAGTCCAGCCATTGCGGCTCCCTGCTCTTCTTCCTGCACCCGGGCTGTAGTATCCTGCTTTAATTCTTTCGGAACCGGCTTATAAGTAACCGATTGATAAACCAGCCAGCCAATGACTACAATTGAAATTAAAACTAATCCGATTATCGATCTTCTGTCCATGAGAAGCTAATTCCAGTTTAATTAATATGTTTATGACCAATACAGTTATGAGCTTCCGGTACAGGGTCTAATCCTCCCGGATGAAATGGATGACACTTGACAATTCTCTTGGCGGCAAGGCAAACACCCTTGATGGAGCCATGCTTTTCGACAGCTTCCATCGCATAAGCAGAACAGCTGGGATAAAACCTGCATGAAGAAGGCAGGACAGGTGATATTATCAGCTTATAAGCTTTTAAAAGCAAAATTAAAAGATTTTTCAATTCAGCCTTCCTCCAGGAATTTTTTATAATATGTCACAGCTTTATCAATCAGGAAATCCACAACGGGAGAAACATCACTGAGGCATATCCGGGAGGGCGCTTTCGGTGCATCCTTCCAGGCGATTATCAGTGTGTCGATATGACGAATATCTGTTTCTGCCAGCTTCAATTTTATTGATTCCCTCAGCAGCCTCTTAATTCTGTTACGCGTGACGGCTTTTTTCGCTCTTCTTTTAGCAACAGTCACGCCGAATTTCACAGTATTTTCCGATCCGGCACTGCTGTGATCATAAATAACAACCGCAACAGCTTTATCATGGTGAAATTTTTTGCCCCGGCTGAAAGCATTGTTGAAAGCTTTATATCCTTTCAAAGGGGCTAGTGCTTTTATGTCCATAGAGGCCCATCCATTGATAACAAGACGCGGTCATTGCCCCGAAATTCAAAAAACAATCAGCAGCCGGTACAGGCCGGTAAAATAAAATGCCTGCGCTTCAGCAGGCAAATATTTATTGTTATTTCGCGTTTGAATGGCTTACAGAAACCCTGTGGCGGCCTTTAGCTCTTCGCCTGTTGAGCACCTTGCGTCCGTTCTTTGTAGCCATGCGAGCCCTGAATCCGTGCTTGTTCGCTCTTTTTCTTCTACTGGGCTGGTACGTTCTTTTCATAACACACCCTTAAAAATTAATATATAAATTAATACCTTTTATGCAAACAGAGAACTACAAAGATAAAAAAAATGTCATTGCAAAAAAACTCTTTAATTATTTTTGGGCCGCTTTAATTATTTTTTGCTGCTGTCTTTGTATCTGTATTCAACATCATAGTAACCGGGGCGCTCTTCGATGACTTTTTTAAAAAATTCTTCTCCGTAGCCTACTCCTTTGGGAGCACGGCCGCCTTTAACATTAACGTCATTTACAAAGCCGTCATTATATTTCATTACCAGGTAGCGCCATAATTCTCGCCAGCGCTCGACTACCATTTCGGCCTGCGATACTGAGTAATCCGTAAGATAATTTACTGCAAGCTTTTTATCGGTTTCATAAAGTGACAAAGCTGCCTTATCTACAGCGGGCTGGAAAGCCATGAATTTACCTTCAAAATGTGACTGTACTTTTTGTATGTCTTTTATCATGTAATCATATTTTGTGTAGGCCAGATTAGCCACAAGGTTAAATACCCAAAAAGCTGATTCCATGGTAAAATCATTTATCGCGCCAACAGTAAATGATTTGGGCGGATATTCTATTGAGCAGTAAAGCGGCACATAAACAGTCGAATAATTATCATCTGTACCGTACCAGAAAACTCCTCCTATCTCATCGGGCAACCATGAACGCATCTGTGAAATAAACGAGAATGCCGTCTGCTGAGTGGAAATAGGCCTTTCCCAGCCGTATTTTGTCGTATCACCTTCGATTTCCCAGCCGAGGTTCTTCCACCTGTAAGGATTGCCGAATGGAGCTGCAGCCAGCCCTTTCCTCATATCGAAATCTGTACCTTCGAAATGATCTCTCACCAGGCTCATTGCAAATTCAAGCGAAATCCTTTCGTCGGGCTTTATCCATAAAGGATAAGGCTCTGCTCCGACTACCGCGCGGAAATAATCCGGGGACAAATTGAGCGAAGGAGCGCTTCTTCTGAAAAGGCTCCATACCCTGCCTTCGCAGTACAGTAAACCTGTTGGATCGAGTGGATTATATGTATCGGCAAAGCTGAATGGCTCACCGCTATCGGGATCGTAATAGCCTTTTTCCACGGCAAGATCGATAACATCTTCTGTATATAAGGTATTCTCGGGGTCATTAGTCGGGAATGTGGTGATTCTTGCCTGGTTGGCATGAGCGCTGATATATCCGTCCGGAACTTTACGGGCAACCCATACAGCGCCGGTATTGCCCGGGCCTTTGCCGATCATTTCCATATACCATACTTCGTTCGGGTCGGCGATAGAGAATGATTCGCCCGTACTGTAATACCCATAGGTCTGCAGAAGGTTGTCTATTACATCAATAGCTTCCCTTGCAGTCTTTGCTCTCTGTAGTGCCAGCCTCATCAGGCTGCCGTAATCGATTATGCCGGTAGTATCCCTTAATTCTTTCCGGCCGGTAAAGGTGGTTTCTCCGATCGATACCTGAAATTCGTTCATATTGCCTACTACCTGGTAGGTTTCCTCTACCTGTGGAATTTTACCAAGGTATTTGCCTGTATCCCAGTCATATATTTCGATTGAATCGCCTTTTTCGTGCTTCTGCGCGGGCAGAAAATAAAGCGGTTCCATAAAGCCGCCGGCGTCGGCTGAATAAAAGATCATTGTCGAACCGTCGGTACTCGCGCCTTTAGTTACAAGTAAGTTTGTGCAGGCATCTGTGATAGCGTATGCAGAAAATAATACCGTTATGTAAACAAATAGTTTTTTCATAATGATTTTAATAAATAATTATACATATTAATAATCTTATAACTTCCAGTTTATCAACCGACTATGATACACTTTTATTATATTAAATATAATTAATATATTAAACAGGATTAATAAACCGTACGATGATTAATGAAATGCCCGGTTTTTTACACCAGGCATTGAATACAATGTAATAAATTCTTTGAAATATTCAACATATTTTCGTTTTCGAATATTTTGGATAGTGTGAAATTATTCTAAAAGTAAAAAGCCCCGGAGATTTTTACCTCCCCGGAGCTTATTTTTTGATCCTAAAACGCTAAATCATTGATGACCAACTCGAAATCATTGATGATATGCTGTGTTCATCACTTATTTATAATTATCCTTCCGGCTATCCGACCGGTTTCGGTGCCTATAACAATTGTATATGCCCCCGAAGAATATGCGTTTAAGTCAAGCTTAATACTGTTGTTTCCTTCATTTGCTATTCCTTCATAAAGTATTCCGCTGAGATTTCCTTCAGCATCGTAAAGATAGATATTGATCCTGCCTGTTTTTTTCAGGTCAAAGGTCAATTCAGCCCTGTTTGCAGCAGGGTTCGGATATACTTTAATATCTTTCCTATCGGTAAACCTTTCGTAAACAGGAGCAGGATCGAATGTGGAAAATTCAAATGGCTCTGACCACGGGCCTTCGCCGGCCTCGTTGAAAGCTCTTACTCTCCAGTAGTAAGTCAATACTGGGTCGAGTTGAGAATAAACCTTGAAGCCAAGAAATATATTCGGATCGCTGAAAACAATGTTGCTGAAAGATTCATCTGTTGCCAGTTCCAGCTTGTAAGCCGTGGCCCCGGGTACATCATTCCACCTGAAGGTGGCTCTAAGTTTCTGTAGTTCTGTGCCGTCCTCAGGTTCTGTAAGCTGAGGAGCGTCATCAGGCGGTATCGCTATGGTTCTGAATTGATGTATATCTGTCCAGGCGCTTTTACCCGAATCGTTTACTGACCTAACCCTCCAGAGGTAGTTAGTGTAATTTTCGAGATTATTCAGTGCGTATTCGGATTCGGTCAGTCCCGCGGATTCGGTAACGTTTACAATAACAGTCTGAAAAGCCGGATCATCAGATACCTGAAGTTCGTAGAAGTCGGCTCTTTCCGCGTCCGACCAGTCTAAGGTAAGAGTAAGCGGCAGCATTACTTCACCATTATCGGGATAAAGCAATACAGGAACTTCCGGCCCCTGCTGGCTTGTAGTGAAAGTAAATACTTCTGACCATTCGCTATAGCCTTCATTATTTCGTGCTCTTACATGCCAGTAAAGTTTGGTATCTGGAGGCATATTCTTGAAAGTTGTCCAATTACCCGGGATACCTCTTCTTCCGGCAATAACATTATTGAATTCCGGATCGTCGGCTATCTCGAGGTCATATGTTTCTGCCTGATCCACAACTTGCCAGATAAATGTAGGGACGAGTGATTCCCTGACGTTACCGTCATCAGGGAACCTAAGATCCGGAGGAGTTATAGCTGTCTTAAAAGTAAATACTTCTGACCATTCGCTTTCACATCCTGAATAAGTGGATGAAACTCTCCAGTAGTAATTCGTATTGTATTCGGGCAGAGTCACGGAAAATGTAGAGCTGCTGCCTACATCAATATATGTATTGCCGAAGTCGGGGTCATCCGAAAGCTGAAGTCTGTAAATGGCATCTTCCCCGAAATCCTCCCAGTTGAGGTCTACCGACTGCGGCATTCCGGTTGTGCTGTCATCCGGATCAAGTAGCTGCGGCGGCCTGACAGTTGTTCTAAACCTACGCGATTCCGACCAATACCCGGTATTTTCAGTATCTTCCGCTCTTACTCGCCAGTAATATGTACTGTGATAATTAGCCAGTTCCTCCTCGTAGCTGCTTTCCGTAATTCCGGGCTGATCCAGGTAAATATCATCAAATTCACTATCTGCCGCTATTTGCAGCCTGTAACCGGAAACCTCGGGCATGTCTTCCCAGTCGAATAAGGCCGTTATCGGAACGCATTCAGCGTCCTCCTGCGGTGATACTGGTTCAGGCGCATGATATTTTGTTTTAAATGACCATGATTCAGACCAGTCTGAAGAACAGGAAAACGTAGATGACCCTTTGATTCTCCAGTAATATGTTGTGTTATATTCATCGAGGGATGCCGTATAAGTAGCTGAAGACTGGCCGGTATATGTCGCACTGTGGCTGATAATCGGTTCATCAAATCCGGCATTATCTGATATTTGAATTTCATATTCATCAAAATCATTTGAAACAAGCCAGGTAAGATCAGGTTCAAGCCCGACACCTGTTGTTTCATCTGCAGGTGTTTCTTTTTCCGGTGGCTTTTTCGTTGTATTAAACACTTGTTGATCGGACCAATCTGACGTGCAGTTGTTTTTATTTGAAGATACTCTCCAGTAATATTGCTTCTCATATTGATCCAGCTTTACCGAATAAGTGGTGGATGTAATTGAAGTTGCGTTTACGACCGGCTGATTAAAATCATTCGTTAAGGCGACTTGCAGATTATATGATTCCGCCGAGGGTGCTTCAGACCATTGGAAGTTCAAATTATTTTCTACACATTCCTGATCCGGTTCGGGATAAAGAAGCTCCTCCGGCTCGGCCGTCGTAGAGGTAAAATACCTGGTTTCGGAAGTTTCTACCGACATATCAGTGAAAGTAGCGGAGACCCGCCAAAAAATTTCATCGCCCAGTGGTACAGAAACATTTAACTGAACATCAGAAGCCGTAGTCTGCTCATAAATAATATTACTGAAAGTCGGGTCATCGGCTATCTCTAACCTGAACTGCTCAACTTCTGAAATGTCATTGCCTGCCCACGAGAACTGAACTTCAGGCCCCAGGCACTGAGCGCTGTCCGCCGGTTCCGCAAGTTCCGGCGGGTCATAAGCGGCGGCACTGACTGAGCCGATAATTATCATAATAAAAATTGCCGCGCGTAAGTAAGCTGCTTTTACCATTTAAACCTCTTTTAATTTAATTTAAATTCTTATTGTTTTCTTTGCTATCATGACAAATTTACACAATTAATAATATTTTCACTAACCATTATTAATATAATAAGATTAAACGAAGCGCTGTGCTAAATATTAAAAATAATTTATTGAATTTTTTCAAGAAACTCAGCTTTAACATAAAAAAATTCGCTATCCTGATTATTCCTTAAAATAAAACAAAAAAATCTCCGTTAAAAGCCTTGTTAGCACTCATCAATTAGGAGTGCTAATTGATTGAGCGGATTTACTGTAAATATGGAAAATATTCTTTAATTTACTTATTTATCAATAACTTATGCGGAGGCATAAAATGAACTTAACACCTTTGCACGACAGAATAATCGTGAAAGCTGCTACACCGGAAGAAACCACCAAAGGCGGAATCATAATCCCGGAAACAGCAAAAGAAAAACCCATGCAGGGCGAAGTTATAGCAGTTGGAAAAGGAAGGATAACCGAGGACGGAAAAACAATCGAATTACAGCTCAATAAGGGAGACAAGGTTCTTTACGGAAAATATTCCGGCACAGAGATCACAATTGAAGGAAATGAATATCTCATCATGCGCGAAAGCGACGTTCTGGCTGTAATCAGCTAACACATTAAAAAATTTTGATCATTAAATAAAACAGAAAACAGGAGGCTACAAACATGGCTAAACTTATTAATTATGATACCGAAGCACGCGCCAAACTTAAAAAAGGCGTGGATAAGCTTGCCAATGCCGTTAAAGTTACATTAGGCCCGAAAGGACGCAATGTAATCATCGATAAAAAATTTGGTGCTCCAACAGTTACTAAAGACGGCGTAACCGTTGCCAAAGAAATTGAACTTGAGGACGCTGTAGAAAATCTCGGCGCCAATATGGTGCGCGAAGTTGCTTCAAAAACCTCGGATGTAGCTGGCGACGGTACTACCACCGCTACAGTACTCGCGCAGGCTATTTACAGGGAAGGCCTTAAAAACGTTACTGCCGGAGCGAACCCCATGGACCTGAAGCGAGGCATAGACCTTGCGGTTGCGTCTGTTACAGATGAGCTCAAAAAGCTCAGCCGCGACGTAGAAGGCAAAAAGGAAATTTCTCAGGTTGGGGCCATTTCAGCTAATAATGATGAAACTATCGGCAGCCTTATAGCCGAAGCTATGGAAAAGGTAGGCAAAGACGGCGTTATCACAGTCGAAGAAGCCAAAGGAACCGATACTTCACTCGATACTGTTGAAGGTATGCAGTTCGACCGCGGTTATCTTTCACCTTATTTCGTAACTGACGCAGATTCAATGGAAACCGTACTGGAAGATCCCTACATACTTATCCATGATAAAAAGATCAGCGCTATCAAAGACCTGCTACCGGTACTTGAAAAAGTTTCGCAGGCAGGACGCTCATTGCTTATTATCTCTGAAGATATTGAAGGTGAAGCCCTCGCTACCCTCGTTGTTAATAAGATCCGCGGCACATTAAGGGTTGCTGCTGTTAAAGCTCCCGGATTCGGCGACAGACGCAAAGCAATGCTTGAAGATATCGCCGTGCTCACAGGCGGAACTGTTATCAGTGAAGAAAAAGGCTTCAAGCTCGAAGCTGCTCAGCTTGCCGACCTCGGTACAGCCAAGAGGATCACTATAGATAAAGATAACACAACTATTGTTGAAGGAGCAGGCTCCAGCGAAGATATAAAGAAAAGAGTGAACGAGATCAAAGTACAGATAGATAAATCCACAAGCGATTACGACCGCGAAAAACTTCAGGAACGCCTTGCAAAACTGGCAGGCGGTGTAGCCGTCATTAAAATTGGCGCTGCGACCGAAGTAGAAATGAAAGAAAAGAAAGCACGTGTGGAAGACGCTCTCCATGCCACACGCGCTGCCGTTGAAGAAGGAATCGTGCCCGGAGGAGGCGTATCATACCTGCGCTGCCTCGGCGCTCTCGATGATCTCAAACCGGCTAATAACGATCAGCTTACAGGCATTAAGATCATCCGTAAAGCTATCGAAGAACCGGTACGCCAGATCGTATCAAATGCCGGACAGGAAGCCTCTGTGATAGTTAACAGCATCAAAGATAAGCAGGGCGCTTACGGCTATAATGCCGCAAAAGACGAATTCGGCGACCTTTATGAAGCGGGCGTTATTGACCCGACTAAAGTATCGAGAGTTGCCCTTGAAAACGCGGCTTCGGTAGCAGGCCTGCTGCTTACTACAGAAGCTACCATAGTCGATAAGCCTGAAGAAGATAAAGGCGGCCACGCTATGCCTCCCGACATGGGTGGAATGGGCGGAATGGGCGGAATGATGTAATCATTCACAGCTTCAAACACTCTTATAAATCAGGCCGCGGACATTTGCACTGCGGCCTTTTTTTTATTTTTTCCATAAATAATTATTATTTTTTAACATAATGTGCTTTTGTGTATATTAATTTGTTATTATTGATCTAAAGATATTTGAAAATCTATTTGGGGAGTTCACATGAAGCGCGTTTTTACATTATTATTTGTCGTGACGGCCTTGTTTTACGGCTGTACGGAGCAAAGCAATACTCCCGCCAATAACGGCATATTCGAGGGGTACATTGTTACCGACGACAACTCGCCGCTAAGCGACGCGATGGTTGCAGCCATGATCGAAGATGAAACACTGGATACCGACACAACTGACAGCGAAGGGCACTTCTTACTTTCGGGCCTGCCCGAAAACCGCGCCGGCGTCATTCTGCACTTGAGCCACCCTGAGCACGCGCCAAAGCAGGTGATACTTAAGTATATGCACGACAGCCTCAAAACTGACAGAGGTTTTGAGATTAAGATGAAAAATAACGATAGCTGCTGCGGCAGGATAGAGGTCATCGTAAAGGATACTACCGACGGAAGTTTTATCAAAAACGCGGAAGTCCGGCTAAATAAAGGAAAGGATGTTATCAAAAAACATAAAACCAACGAATCGGGCATTGTGGATTTTGACAATGTGTGCCCGGATAATTACCGTATGCTTATAGCAGCCGAAGGCTATAATGTACTGGAAAAAGAATTAAGCATGGGCGATTGTGATACACTTCGCTTCACTGAGCGGCTTTCACCAAAAGCTGCAAAGGATACCTGCTGCGGGGGAATTCTGAAGATATTGCCTAAAGATGCAGCCGGCGGCGAGGCTCTGAACGGCGCCCTTGTTAAAATTTGGAAAAACGGCAAACTAAAGGAAAAACTGGAAGTTAAAGAAGGCGCCGCTATATTCGACGGGCTCTGTGAAGGCGTCTACGGCTTCGATATTATCAAATCCGGGTATAAGCACTTTGAATTTGAAGTTGAACTTGGCTGCAATGAAGTAAAAGAAATCGAAAAGAACCTGGAAAAAGAATTATGCTGCGGCTTCATTAACACAAAAGTTACCGGCGAGGATAGCACTCAGGCAATCGAAAATGCCGAAATTAAACTTATTAAAGGCAACAGCATAATTGAGAAATCTCTAACCGGTAAAAGCGGCCTGGTGCAATTCAGCAGCATCTGCGAAGGCGAATATCTGCTTAGAATAGCAAAAGAAGGTTACAAAGTAATTGAAAAAGAGTTCAAATTCAATACTGACTGCGATACGCTGGACTTAAGAATAAAACTCGAAAAGCAAGCAGGGGAAGATTGCTGCGGAGTGTTTATCGCGCGTGTCAAGGATAAGGACGGCAGCCCGGTAAAAGAAGCGGAAGTAAAACTCACATTAGGCGAGAAAAAAATCAAGCTTTATACCAATGCAGATGGATACGTAATCTTCGAAGAACTTTGCCCCGGTAAATACGGGGTTAGAATATTCAAAAACGGCTACGTATTATTCGAAGAGGGCTTGAACATAACCGATTGCGACCCCCTGGAAAATTCCTACAAACTCGAGAAAAAAGGTGATGACTGCTGCGAAGGTAAGGTTTACTTACTAATTAAAGATAAAAACGGCAATAAGCTCCGGGGCGGGAAAATCAAGCTCCTGAAAGAAGGTACATTGATAGCTCAGGAGAATTTCGATACTTCAGGAGTATGGTTCGATGAACTCTGCAAAGGTAAATACAGTGTGGATATTATCCATGAAGGATACGGACAAATGGAGTTTACATTTGAGCTCGGATGCAATGAAACAAAGGAATTCGTTAAAAAGCTGGAAAATGACTGCTGCAAAGGGAATATTAAGGTAATTGTCCGCGATTCACTTACAAACCTTGAAATAGAAAATGCCAAAGTGAGGATATGGGAAAAAGATAAAATGCTGGATTATGCCAAAACTAAAGGAGGCGTGGTATTAATCGATAATATCTGCGAAGGCGAATACACTATGGATATCGTGCATCAGGATTACAAGGTTCCGGAATTCGAAGTTAAAATTGAATGCGATAAAACCACAGAAATTGAAAAATATCTCATTAAGAAATGACAGCGATAAGAAACGATCAGTTCAGCAGCTGACTTAAGCCGCCCCTTACTAACAATGGGGTGGCTTTTGTTGATATTTTATTTATTAATATGCGCAGTAGCTGCTTTGTGTCAGTTATTATCATTAAGTGCCGGCAGTTTAACTGTGAACTTACTTCCTTTTCCGGGGGAGCTTTTTACTTCAACCGAGCCGTTATGCATATCGATAAATTCTTTTATTATAATTAATCCAAGTCCGGTGCCTTTTTCGTTGTTAGTGCCGGTTTTTGTGAATGTAACATCCAGGCGAAATAGTTTAGCCAGCTCTTCATCGCTCATTCCAACGCCGTTATCCGTGACTGTCAGGCAGTCATGGTTATTCGCGCGGAAGTATTCAACCTTAACAAATCCCTGTGACCTAGTAAATTTTATGGCATTTATCAGCAGATTTCGAATAATAGCGTTAAGCATATTCCTGTCGGCAAAGACCTTCCGGCCGCTGCCTATTGTGTTTATTAGCCTGATATCTTTGCTTTGGGCAAGGTTTTCAACTGTGTCGAAATTATCTGCAATAATTTCATTCAGTCCGACGACTTCCTGCCTGACTTCCAGCCTGCGGCTTCTTGCCCTTGCCCAGTCGAGAAGCTGTTCGAGCAGTGCGGATAATGATCGTGAGGCATTAAAAATTTGTTCGTGTTTTTTACGGAGATAGCTGTCATCATATTCGCGCTTTACAAGTAAGTGCGATGAAAGCAGCAATGCCTGTACGGGATTTCTGAGCGCGTGCCCTATAATGGAAAGCAGTTTTTCCTTTGCTTTATTGGCATTGGATAGTTCCTGTTCGACACGCTTTCTTTCTTCAATTTCGTATAGCAGTTCAATATTGGATTCCTCGAGCTGGCGTGTCCTTTCAATAACGCGGTATTCAAGCTCTTTATTCAGATTTTGAAGATCCTGCTCAGCTTTCTTCAATGGGCCGATATCTATATGAGTACCGATCATTCTAAGGGGATTAGCCTCATTATCATATTCGATAACCTTTCCTTTGCTTTGGATCCATTTGTAATCCCCGGATTTTGTGCGCTGCCTGAACTCAACACGGTATTCATCTCCGCTTATGAGTTTTTCGTTCAAGATATTCAGGACGCGTCCACGGTCATCAGGATGAATTGACTGTTCCCATATCTGCATTTCCGGTTCATATTCATAAGGCTCATATTCTATCATAGTATAGCACCTGGGTGATAAGTAAATGGTACCGGAGGGTATATTCCATTCCCAGATGCCTTCATTCGCGGCATCGAAAGCTTCTTTAAGCCTTTTTTCACTTGATTCCAGCATCATGACGGCATTTTTCTTTTCGGTTATATCCCGGGCAATTTCGACTGCGCCTATAAGTATATTATCATTATCAAATACGGGATAAGACCTTACAATCCACCATGAATTATTCCATTTCATTTCATTCATCGCGGGCTCGCCGCTTTCAAGAGTCTTTATAACAGGGCAGTTCTCAGGTTTTTTTTCTAAATCCCTTAATTCATAACATATCCTGCCAACGATATTATTAATTGATTTATCGTAAAATTTTTCTGCAGCGAGGTTTGCCCAGATAATTCTTATGTCTTTATCATAAAAAACAAGGCTTTCGCTTACACTGCTTAGAATGAGGTCTTTTTCTCTTTCGGATTTACGGTAGGCGTCTTCTGCCCTTTTGCGGACTGTTATGTCTTCCACCATGCCTTCGAAGTGAGGCCTACCCTTGCCGAAATTTATATTTTTTATGTAAAGATTCGCGATAAAGTGCGTGCCATCCTTCCTTCTGAATGTGAACTCATGCTGCTGTATATCGCCGGTATTTTCTAAAATTTTAAGTATATTATACCGGTCGTGTGGATTGGCGTAAACCTGCTTTTTAATATCGGTTACCATTCTTAGCATTTCTTCCCGGGAGCGATAGCCGAACATCCTGGCCATAGTGTGATTTACATCCGTAAAGTATCCTTCCGGTACTGAAGTAAAAATGCCAAGTGGAGCGCTTTCAAATAATAATCTGTATTTTTTTTCGCTTTCAGTTAAACGATTTTCAAATTCTTTCTGCTTTGTTATATCTTTGAAAAAGCAGTGGGTGCAGATAATATCGCCATTTTTATTATAGGCGATCCTGCCTTCATAGGAGACAGTTAATATATCACCCCCTTTTTTGATCATGTCGAAAACAATATCAGTAACTGAACCCTTTTCTTTAAACCTGCTAAATCTTTCATTAAACACGGCCCTGTATTCGCCGGTAATAAACTCTTTAAAATTCCTGCCGGCCACTTCTTCCTTCTCGTAACCAAGAGCGCGGAGCCAGATCTCATTTACATCTAATATATTACCGTTGATATCCAGGCTTTGATAGGCGTAGTTAGTTTCCTGAATATATTTTCTGAAATTGGCCTGCTCATCACTGATAGTGTTCTCAGACAGCAGCTGTTTTGTAATATCTATAAGAGATATCTTTAAGTACGATTTATTAGCCTGTTGAAATGTGTTTGCCGACAGCCTGAAGTATATAGTATTGCCGTTGAGTTCGTACTTTAAATTTTTTTTAACTATTTCATAATCGGGCAATTTGGATAATTCAATTATTTCAGACAGAAGTTCAGGCCTGTAATCATGAATGCCATGCTTTGCTTTATCCCCGGCTTGCCCGATGAGTTCACGCAAGGCATTATTAGACGATATAACCGTGCTTTCATTAACAATTACAGATGGGAGGGAATCATTTTGAAAAAATACTGATGAGCAGTATTGATTAATATCATAATTCTGATTGCCGGTTACTTTTGAGCCGTCATCAGCATTATCTTGATTTTTCAAATTTCGATATGTACTTTTCCCATTATCCATAATGACCGTATTGAATGAACAGTTTTTTTTATAATATACAATTTTCTGCAAATACGTGCAATGAATAAAGCTGAATGATGAATAAAAAAAAATACCCCGGCGGGAAACAAAACCACCGGGGTATACGAGAAGCATTAAAGCTTCTTTAAACCAGGGAGATTATTTTATGATAACAAAGGGAATTACCTTTGTTATGCCGTTCATTTCAATATTAACATAGTAAACACCCGCGCCGAGGTTCGCCACATTGAGTGTTTTTACTAAAGTGCCCTGCTGAGCGGTAGTATTAATCAGCGCGTTGCCGCTAATATCCATAACGCTGATTCCGGCATCGGATTCACCGTTTAATACCAGGTTGATCTTCTCTACTGCCGGATTGGGATAAACCTTCAGGCCGGCGGTAATATCATCTTCAACACTGAGTATATCAGTCGGTGTAAGTGTAAGATCGCCCAGGTCAACAAGGTTTTCTTCTACTTCAACCTGCTGCGAATATTCATGATACCCAACTTTGTTGACTTCAAGAGTGTAGCTTCCGTCAACAATTTCATCCAGGATAAATGAACCGTTTGAATTTGACTGCCCGAACATTACCGGAGTGCCGCCGGCATCTTTCAGGTAAACCTGCGCGCCTGAGAGTTGAGTTTTGTTCTGGCCGTGATCGCCGCGAATCCTGCCGCTGATCTTAGCACGGCCTTTCATGCCGGGAAATCCTGCCTGATTTAATTCTTCAAGAACAATGTGAATACCTGCTACAGCCTGATTGGCGACTACATCTATTTCTGTAGCGTCCTTCCATTCCATAGTCGCGAGGCCGGTTGCATTATAGAATCCCGGGAGATAGTCCCTGCCGTCCGGCACTGCGAGAACGATATATTTTCCGGCAACTAAGTTATCTATTTTATACTCACCGAGCTGATTAGTCATCGCGTAAACAGCCTGGTAAGGATTAACTTGCTGGTTATTGCCGTCAATATTGAAAGCGATAACTCCGGCATCTGTAATTTCGTTGCCTGTTTCATCTTTAACTGTGCCGCTTATACTTGCAGTACCCGTGTTAGTTTTTTCGAATGTAAAGTCAACGCCTGATTTATTGGCTGTAAGCTCGATAGTAGTTGCCTGTGATGGATCCTTTACACCATCATAGAACTGCACATCCCAGAAGAATCCGTCAATTATCTGTGCCATTCCCACATATTTAAAAGCATCCGGGAGCTCGATTTCATAATAGCCATTGGCATCGGTCATTGTTTCAAAATCCATATTGTGGTATCCTCTGCCAGGATTATCGTTGAATCCCTGGAAAGCTACCATTGCGTCGGCAATCGGAGTACCGTCATCATATTTCACATAACCTGATACTGTGTAGAGTGTAAAGTCATTAGTCTGTCCGAATGTGAAGTTGATATCATTCCTGTCGGCAGTGAGATTGATCTCTTCCGCTTTTGACCTGTCATAAGTCTGATTGTAATACAGCTCCATTTGGGGGCCAAAACCGGGGCCGCCGAAATTATTCATATTGACCGCGAAAGCGACATATGTGTAGCTGTCAGGAAGCTCAGCTTCGTAATAGCCGTTCTGGTCAGTCATCGCTTCAAGCTGAATATAGTGATGGCGATGATTCTGATTGTAAACCGATTCAAATATTACGAACGCATCCTCGATAGGATTGCCGTCAGCATCCTTAACATAACCGCTGACATTGTATTTGGTCGCAGTCGGTACGTCGATAGTCCAATCGATCGTTTCTGTTGCCGCGCAATTCAGAGTAATAGTTTTGGCTGTCTGATGAGTAGCGGCATTTTCATACCAGAATTGCTGTCCGAATTTAGTCGTGTAAAACAGTATATAATCACCACCATCTGTTTCAAATGAGAATGTACCGTTTTCAACTTCAGTTTGTCCGCCTAAACCACCGTTCGGGCCGCCATTTTTTTCAGCGGGAAATAAAACCACATGACCTTCATCAATCAAATTGCCGTTCTGATCTTTGAGCGTACCCGTCAGTACTGCCGGATCGGCGCAATTTTGAACAAAGAAGTGAAGCGGCTGCACGCCTCTCTGGTTTGTATCGCTTACCAAAGTCGCGATTATAACAAAGTGCAGCGGGCCTGCTTCTGTAGTTGAAAATGTAACAAGGCCTGTCTGCTCGTCGATGCTCACATTGGCATTCGGGCTTTGAGTGTGCACTTCATATTTGAGCGCTTCAGTAGTATCGGCCAGATATACGGCATCGGCGTCATAAGTATATGTCTGGCCCTTCTGAATTTTATCAAAATCAGGCGCAGTAGTAAAGACGATATTATCGAACCAGATCTGTCCTCCAATCCTTGTTATTGCCGGCTCAGAAATCTCTGTACCGCCGTTGCTAAGTGTGGCTTCCAGGGCGAATGTGTAAACTCCGTCATCGAGGTTCAATATAAAGGAATACATGTACATTCCGCCCTGGTTTTCAGCATCGTCAGCATCAAAATCCGCGGCTTCGGTAAATTGAGAGAAATTTCCCTGTACATCTGTTATTTCGCCTTCAGCGTAGTAAAGTTTATAGCTGTCAACATCGGGCGAATTCGGATTATTAGGCGATCCTCCAAACATCCAAAATGCCATCATCTCGCCCATAGGGCCGGGTTCTACTCCAAGCATAAAATGCTGGTTCTGTCCGGGCTGTGCCTGAATCTGAAATGCTGAAAACAGCATCAGCATCATCGCTGCCCATAGTCCGCTAATCCGTTTCTTACTTGTAGTCATTTTTTCCTCCTGAGAAATCATTAAATATCTATTCCAAATTTTCAAAGGCTTCGAAGCCGCTTTTACTAACAATTACACAAGCGGAAAAGATTTGTGACCAAATAAAATTAATTTTTGTTTTATTTTATTTTTTTGGAACATTCCCGCTATAAAGTGTATATAAGTAAAAAGGCTGTTACAAAGATTGAAATTATATGTCGGAAAATTTTAACTCATATTCGGATCAGGAACTGCTCAAATACATGAGGGGCAGAAATAAAGCTATTTCGGATGAAGCCTTTAAAGCTATATACAGCCGCTACGCCCCGAGAGTGCACGCTTATTGCCTAAAGATACTGAATAGCAGGGAGCAGGCTGAGGATGTTTTTCAGGAAACGTTTATTAAGTTCTATCAGAATGTTCGTGCGGATCATGAAAAAGATAACATTGCGGGCTTTCTGATTACAATAGCGAGAAACCTTTGCCTTAATTTTAAAAGGGATTCGAAAAAAACTATACCGATTGAAGAATTTCATTCCATTCAGGAAGAGAATTTTTCCGATAATAATGATGAAATTCTGGATTTGATTACGTCATCCATTCAATTGCTTGAAATGGAATACAAAGAGCCACTTATACTAAGGCTCTATGACGGCCTCAGCTATAGAGATATAGCCGAAGTCTGCCAGATAAGCGAACAGAACGCCCGCAAACGGGTCTTCAGGGCGAAAGAAAAGATCAGAGACCTGCTCAGGCCTTATATGAAAGAAATAGAAAACTAAATAAATTGGTAAGCCATTATGGAATTCACCAGATTAATACACGATTTTGTTGACGGAAGCCTGGATAAGCCCTACGAAGATAGACTCTTCGCGGAAATGGCATCCAGCAGGGAGCTGCGCAAAGAACTGAAAGAATTCATCGAGTTCGAAAAAGCAGCCAAAGCCGATTACGCCGCCTTCGCTCCATCGGCCAACCTTACCATGGGCGTTTTCGGCGCGCTCGGTATAGGGGCCGGAGCCGCGGCAGGAACTGCCGCCGCGGGAGCAGCCAAAGCAGGCTTTTTCACGAAATTCGGCAGCGCCATTATATCATCTGTGGCTGCTTCTCTTGTAACTGCCACGGTTATGTTCTTTGCTATGAGCGGAGGCAGTTCCGAAAATGAAATAAGTACTGCTTCAGGCGGCAGACAGCTTAATCAGGGAGACACAGATATTCCCCTTGTCAGCTCTCAGGAAAGCGATGATAATTCAAGAACAGAGCTGGCATCAAAATCCCTTAATTCTTTAAAAAATGATCAGGAAACTTCTGTTTATTCGGCCAGGCTCACTCCGGAATCCGGCATTAATGCCGGCACTACTGCCAAAGCAGCTGATAATCAAAAAGCTGATGTGAAATCAAAATACCGGAAAAACAATAAAACCATTTTATCTGATGATCCCCGGGAACTGTTTCTTGTGTATAAATCTAACGAAACTAATTACACACAGGGGCCGAATCATGAAAACAAAATATTTGTAAGCAGAATAAACACCGCGCCTATAAGCAGAATTGACGAAATCCACCATGGAAATACTTACGGCCCGCAGTCTGATATATATACAGCGGAAGGCCCTGAGTACAACCTTGACATTGGATTTTTCGGTAAAAATGACTTCTTTCTGGAGGTAAAAGCCGGCGAGTACTGGTCATTCCCCGGAGCTACCATGGAACGCTCTTCCGAGCCTTTCTTTGAAAACGGATCGGTTCTGCTGCTTTATAAATTTTCTGATCAATTCTCAGCAGGTATCGACTTAAGGCAGGAATTTTTCTTTATGGATTATGAAGGCAGAGAAAACAATACAAGATATAAATACGAGCAGCATACAAACTTGATGGCGGCAGGCATAACCGCGAGGTACAAAGTATTTGAGGCGCTCGGGACGGATAACTTCCTGCAGGCTTCGCTTGCAGGAAATGAAGTCGGCCAGATAGGCAGGATAATGTACGGACTGCAATTCTCGCCCGGTTATGATTACAGGTTCACATTCGGAGTGGAGGGCAGCCTGCTCAGGTATGAACATGCCGGCAACGAGTTTTTATCTCCGAAAATTGGTTTCCATTATGGAGTAACATTTATATTTTAGGATAGATTATGAGATACTTATTATTTGTATTTACCATAGCTGTATTTTCGTGTTCATCGCCTCTTGATACAGATGACAGCGTCAGGAAAACACCAATTAACCCGCTGCCGGGAGGAGGCGGAGAAGAACCCGGAAAGGTCATTATTGATCTTGATAAAATTGATTTTTTGATTGAAGAATTTGTAATTTATTCTCCAACGGGCAGTTACAGGAACAGCTCGAATGAGTATCAGTTCAATTATTTTAAATTTGAGATCGATACAAATAACGGCATTGTTGCCGACATAAATTTTGAATTGGAGAATATAAAAGATGACGCTCTTTATGAATTTGGGCAAAAAATCATAAAAATTTCAAACATTAAATTCAAAGCCGATAATTTGATTAATCTGCAGGAATGTGATAGATGTGAATTGATTACAGGAAAAGAACTTCTAATGAAAAATCTGCAAAATGATAAATTAATTCAGTATAAAAACAATCAGCTGAATGCCGGAGCTGCTTTTGGATATGAACCGGAACAGGGTCTCTTGGCTTCAGAAATATATATTGAAACCAACTCTAACGAAATGCCGTACGGATTCATAATTATCAGATTAGCGGCTAATATTTAACAAGGGTATTTGTAAAAAAAGCGGGCATCGGCCCGCTTTTTTTGCTTTATTTAAGCGTTCTTAAGGTATGACATTTTAAACAAGGGCTTTAGCTCTATGCTGTGTTCGATTAGCTTTTCCATACCGCCGGATTCACGGTCGATAACGCAGATAGCGTTGGTAATAATTGCTCCTTTCTTCCTTAATTCCGCGGCGCTTTCAATCACCTGCCCGCCGCTTGTTATAACGTCTTCTATCATTACCAGCTTCCTGCTTTCGATTGAGGGGCCTTCGGCAAGCTTCGCGGTTCCGTAATCTTTGGCTTTTTTCCTGATGAAGCAGACCGGTTTGCCTGTTATCTGTGATAATACCGTTGCTATTGGTATGCCGCCCATTTCCAACGCGCCCAACATATCGAAATCTTCGGGCAGCAGTTCAGCCATTTGCTCGCATATTGCGAAAAGCAGCAAAGGATCAGTCTCAAACTGATATTTATCAAAATATTCATTACTGATTTTTCCGGAGCGCAGCTTAAATTCGCCTGTGATATAAGCAGCGTCGTAAATTCTTCTTGCTAATTCATTCCTTTCCATTGATTGCCTTATTATTTTGCCAGTATAACAAATTCAGTCCTTCTGTTCTGAGCTCTGCCTTCTTCGGTTTCATTACTTGCCACAGGTTCAGACATACCGAATCCTCTTGCCCTGAGCCTGCGCGGATCTATTCCGCGCTCTAACATGGCGTTCATCACAGCTTTGGCACGTTCCTTCGACAGATTCATATTGTATTCCACTCCGCCGACATTATCCGTATGCCCCTGAATTTCCAGCCTGAGCTTTGGCCTGGACTTCATGGCGTCCACCAGCTCATTAATTATGGGGTAAGACTGTGGCCTGATAGTAGCACTGTCAAAAGCGAATAGTATCGGCCTCTGGAAAGCCTTGCTGATATCATCCCAGGGGAATAGATCTGATGTATCATACTCGCCATAGGCATAGAGTGTATCCTCTCTTTCCGGATGATTAAGCAAAGCGTTTATCTTATGGTAACCCCAAAATTCCGGCGGTTTGTAAGTAATGAAATAATAATATCTCAGGCTCATATAAATATCTCTGAATATTGCTATAAGCTCTTCGCGGGTATAGGCTTTGTAAAATTTTCCGCCTGTGTATTTTGCCATATAGCGTAAGTGCTCGTCCTTAGAATAGCCGAAAGCCACGCTGAATATACTTATATTATTTTCTTTTGCTTTTTCAATCAGGCTGCCTATTTCTGTCCGGGAATAGTTATCATCTCCATCGGTGAATATAACCAGGACGCGGGGAACTTCTTCATCGGTATTTTCAAACAGGTCTATCGCGTTAAAAACAGCGTCATTAACATTCGAAAATAGCCCCATCCCTTGTTCTTTCTTTACATTGTAAAGATTAAGTATTGACTGTTTATTATGAGAAAGAGGTACTTTAACGTCGAGGCCTTTATTATTGAAAGATGTAAGCGCTATGCGGTCATAAGGCATTTTCATTCCCACAAAAAGGTCTGTACCGTCATATATTGCACTCATCACGGGAGACATTGAGCCGCTGTAATCTACCGACATAACTATGTTATACGGTATCGAATCCTTTGCGCCGAATTCTCTGACTTTGAAATCCTTAATATCTTCGTGCCTTACGTCATAGACTTTTCCGAGCTGTTCTTTTATCGCCGTGAAATAAACCGTGGAATCAAGCCGGTAGGGATCGGCCATATTTGTAACAAAATGCCCTAGTGAATCCATTACTCTGGCATAGACTTTAATTTGATCGGGGTATTCGTCTATTTCTATCCTGAAAATATTATAAAAGATCTTACCGGGATCTATTGAATCAACGCGCTTTGTACCCGAAAGGTAAATCTCTTCTTTTATGCTTGTATCGCTTAAGGAGTATTCTTTCATCTGTTCCATCATTTCGTATCCGGTGGGCCGCTTTGTGCCGCAGGATACAGGTAAAAGCAGTATGAAAGCAAAAATTGATATATGTCTTAAATCTCGGAAATTCATTTTTTCTATTTTTTCAATCCTAAAATTAATCCGTCACCTACAGACAGCAAATGTGTAAAATAGCGTTTATCTTCTCTAAATTTAGTATTAAATGAGATAATGGATTTAACATCATCCGGATTGCGCTCAGGCGCCGCATCGAGTAGAAAGCCGAAAGCGAATGCGTTATCCGCCGCGAATATGCCGCCCTGCCGTATATAGGGCGTAAGCTGTTGAAGATATGTGTAGTATGATGGCTTATCGGCATCCACAAAAACGAAATCAAGCGGCTTATCCGGCTTGTAGCTGTTAACAAAATCCAGACCGCTCTTATTCACTACCTCGATTATGTGATCAAGTCCTGCCTCTTTGATCTTTTCTTTAGCAAATTCCGCGTGAACGGGGTTCAGTTCCACAGTTATAAGGTGTCCACTGTCATTCATTGCTCTTGCCATGATAATAGCAGAATAGCCGCCAAGCGTACCAATTTCAAGGACATACCCGGCGCCGAGCATTTTAAGCATAAATTGCATGAAAGCTCCCTGCACGGGGGAAATTGTTATCTCCGGCATTCCTGAAGCTTTTGCGTCTTTTCTCAATTGTGTCAGAAAATCATCTTCTGCGGAAAAATTCTTTAACAGATATTCGAATAATTCTTCAGATACCGGTGTAGGCTTGAATGACATTTCTTTCCTTTTTTTCAATTATTTTTTCAACAGTTTTAAAACGTTTAATTTTATCGCTTATTACGAATTAAGGCCTGGTACCCAACCTGAGGTTCACATTCACACCATGGTCGTTGATTTTATAAAGGAACCCGTTTAGTACATTGAGTGTGGAATCAAGCCTTTGAGCGAATTCTTTGTCGTAGATGAGCCGGTTGACAAGGCCTTCATTGCTGCGGACATCATTAGTTACGGCCCTGACGTCATAGATCAGTGAATCAGCCGAGCTGACTGCTCTGCCCGCCGAATTTACAAGCACTCGGGTCTCGCTTAATGTAGTATCCAGTTTTGTAATAATCGACTCGAGCGCGGGCCTGTTATCCGTGATGGCGTCTTTCAGTTCTGAAGTAATAAATCGAAGGTCATCGACTGTCGCGTTCAGCTTTGTATAATTATTTTTAAGCAGCAGATTGATATTGCCGGTAAGCTCGCGCGAATTATCGACTGAAGCCCTTATGCCGTCCACAACCGTGCCGTCGGCGAACAAATCGGTAGCTGAAGCCGCTACTGTGTCTATCCTGCGCAGAAGCTTTATGGCGTCGCCGCTTACTTCGCCGACCAATGCAACCAGTTCAGCAATATCAGGTGGCGTGCTGCCTCTTATGGTATCATTTTTAGACAATTGATCATCTGAATACCCGGGGTGTATTTCGATTTTTTTTCCGCCGGTTATTTCAAGGATTGTGATCCTGGCGCTCGCGTCCTTTCGCAGTTCATTAAGTGTTTTCATTTCGGCCTTTATTAATACCGAATCCTTAAGGGTCTCAACTGAACTGACAGTCCCCAGCTTAACACCGTTTACAACAACCGGGGCCGATGGCTGTATTCCGCCTGAATTGGGAAATTTCATGATCAGCATATTATCAGAAACGGATACACTTAGATTTTTACCAACCGAAATACCGCCAACTAGTAATATAATCGCCAAAAGTGTCACTATTCCAACCTTGATCTCTCTCGATCGCTCTGAATGCATCTTTTTAAATTCCTTTCTGTATCGAATTAATTAAAATGGTATTTCATCATCATCTCTGGGCGGAGCTTCGTCGTCTTCATTATCGGACGAATAATTTAAGCTATCGTTATGCCTGCCCTTATTTTCGAGCGTAAGCATCTGGTCTGCCACTACTTCTACAACGTGCTTTTTTTTGCCGCCTCTGTCATGAAACGTCCTTGTCTGAATTTTACCTTCAATATAAACTCTGTCGCCTTTTTTTAGCAGTTTACAAACTACTTCCGCCAAACCTCTCCATGCTACTACGGTGTGCCAGTCAGTTTGTTCTCTTAATCTGTTATTGTTATCCCTCCAAGTTTCCGATGTTGCAAGTTTTAAATATGTTACGGGAATTCCGCCGGGTGTGAATTGCAGTACGGGGTCCTTTCCAACATTACCAATCAGCATCACTTTATTCAATGATCGCGACATACCTTTAATCTCCAAGCTAAATATCTATAATTCTCAATGTATCGACTAAGAAAATACATGAAATGCTTCCTTTGACGTAAATATATTGAAATAATATTAAAATTAAAATGAATTTATAGAATTGTTTTAAGTAAACTGTATGAACTTTATGAAAAATTCTGATTTTACGGTAAAAAATAAGCCGGATAATTAAATAAAGGGCATTTTTTAATTTCGGGCCGGGATTACTTGCGAAGTAAGGGATTAATTACGAAAGACGGGATAATAAATGATTTGATCATACAGTATCTGTATATAATCAGTATCTGTACATGAAAAGGGGAGCTTTTAAGCATCCCCTTTTTAAATTAAACTTCTTTATTAATTCGTGAGGCGGTTTCCCTTATGATCTCGGGTTTATCATAGTAACCCTGCTCTATTCTCATTTGTATTGGGTTTGCTTTTTGTGCCTCGCTTGAAAGCTCTAATCTATCCTGCTTTCGTGCACCCTCGGCTGATTGGGCAGCCTGCTGTTCTGTCTGCTTTTGCTTAACTTCAGAAACGCTTCTGTTGTAAAGCTCACTCGATCTGTTTACTTGTTCAATTGACATCTCTTATCTCTTATAAAATTAAAATTATTTCTTTGTATAAATTAGTAATGCTTTTTTCTTCATTAATGCGCTGATATCACTTTTAGCGTCATTTTTCGCTTTATCCAGCCTTTCTAAGTTCCGTTTGTCCCTTTCCGTAAAATCTTTCAGCCAATTCCGCCAGTTTTCGTTTTCATTTAAAGACGATTTTCTGTCCTCAGTATTAAGGTACTCATTAAGATTATCAGCAATAACTTTACGCATTTTATACAAGTTAGAAAGATTTTCACTTTCTTCAAAACTCAAATTTTCATTTTCATCTAATATCTTTGTAATTTTATCGGTAATTTCTTCGAGATCTTTAACGAAAATGTCAATATTTTCATCATTAAATTTTCGCATTTGTAATCTGCCCGCTTCCTAAGGTACTTGCCACGATTTTTGCGATTTTCAGAGTGATCTCCGGAGGAAATTGCTGAACAATCTCCTGGGTTTCATTATCGATCAGCTTCATGATCATTTTTTCAGTATCTTCATCTATAGAGAATTCTATTGTAAGGTTCTGTTCATCGAGCAAAGATCTGAGCCTTGCTTCAAGCTGCTTGAAATCAACATTTTTTTTATTTTCAGGTGCTTGCTCAAGGGCTTTATTTAGATCGAGAGATTTTCTGTCTTCCCGGCTGATTTTCCTGTAATTAGCCAGAACTTCAGCAAAGCGCTCACCATAGCGAATAGAATCATCTCCCGGATTGTCCGGATTATGTTTAGGTGTAGCCGGCATATTTTGAATGGCGTTTATCATATAGCCTCCGGAATATTTCGCTTATATTATTATGTGTACAGGCTGTTATACCCGCTGGTATCCATGCCTATAAAAAGCTGATTCTGGCCCTGGGCTTCAAAGAAAGTCTGAAGCAGGGTTTCGTATTGCTTTCTCATGGCATTGGCCTGCTGGTCAATTTGTGATTGCACCTCCTGTGTTCTGTCTTTTGTCGCATCTATTTGATCTGCCAGGGATAAGGTTCTTGATTTAATAAGCCCGTTCTCTCCTTTCAGATTAGCAATGGCATTTTCAAGTTTCCCGGCGAAACCGCTTTCTGAAGTAAATAATTCGGCGACTTTCTGTGGATTATCCCGTATCATTTCTTCCAGTTTGGCATCGTCAGTGATGGATAAAGTACCGTCATTTCCAATGCTGATACCGACTTCCATCAGGTAGCTGAAAGTATCGGGGTCGCCGTTGCTTAAGTTTTGGGAGGCCATGCCGCGCAGCCTTCCGTAAAGTGATTCCATGGCAGGATCTGAACGCCTTTGCGCTTTATTGGAATTCAGAAATTTTAAGGTATCGTTAAAATTTTTGAGCAATGGCTCTATAAAGCTTTTTATTTCATCGATATCTGTTTCAGTATTGACAACAACTTCAAGTTCATCAGCTTCCTGAGGTTTTTTAAGGTTTAAGGTAACCCCTTCCAGTACGTCGTCAATTGTATTAGAGTCTCTTGTTACTTGTATGCCGTTGATCTCTATCTCGGAGTTAAGTTCGGCAGAATCCGCCATTCTGTAACCGGCTCCTGCTCCGTTAGTGAGTGTTCTTGAGCTGCCCGTTTGAGTGACCTGTCCGGGCGCTATGCCAAGATTGTTCAGAATGCTGCTTCCGCTAAGCTGAATTGAGTTATCCTGCCCTGATTCGGCAGCAACAAATGTCAGCCGGCCTGTAGTTGATGTATCTTTAATGTATGTTGCGTTAATACCGTGTTCGTCATCGAGGTTAACGGCTGCTGCAATTTTTTTCATGGCCTGCTCGTTAGTCTCCGTTCCGTCGAACTCTACATTTATGTCTTTTGACTCGCCGTTTATGGTCAAGGTGATAGTTTCAGTACCACTTACACCGCCGAAGGAACCGCTATTGTTAAGCCTTGAGCTAACAAGCATATCTCTCGAGGCCAGCCTGTTGACCCTCACCTGTGATACTCCAAGTGAGGCTTCGCTGTTGGCGCTGGCAGATAAAACAGAAGTATCCGAAGATGATGACTTCCTTGTGATGAATTTATCACTAGCGTTATCGGCAGTGAACGCATCAATTGCTGAAACAAGCGAGTTGATCCTGGAGTTCAGGTTGTTAAAGAAACTGCTCCTTTTTTCCAGGTCGTTTTTCCTGGAATTGAGAGAATCCAGCCTGAACTGCTGGGTCTGTCTGAATGACTGCACCAACATATCAGTCTGGGTTTGTCCCGAACCACTGGTTCCTAAAAGATCCATTTATTCGCCTTAATCATTGTTCTAAATCAAAAGCTTTTGCCCAACTGTCTCTGAGCTCTTTTATAATATAAAGAGCTTCGTCGAATTTTTTCTGAAAAATGCATCTCTGGCAATATTCGTAAAGCCTGTACATTCTCGTAGCAGTTTCTTCGTATTCGAAGTTTAACGCGCCCATCAGCTCTATAAGTACGCGGCTCATTTTTGTGACGTCTTTTTTCTTACAACTGACGATAAAAAGATCGTACATTTTAAGTATGAGCTTTTCCTTGCTCCACGAGTAAACTTCCTGTTCCAAATAAGCGGGGATCTTTTTGTCTTTTCCTCCGCCGTACACTTTGCTTGCCGCTAATTGCTGCGCTGCTGAAGCCATATTAATAATACCCCGAAAATAAATTCTACTTTCTAAAAAAGACGGACTAATTAGCTATTAGCCCGTCTTATTTTATAAACCATCAACCCTTCAGTTCCTGTTTAGGCCTGCAATTAGCTGAAGAGCTGCAGGAACGATTGCGGGTTCTGATTAGACTGAGCTAATGAAATTATTGAAGACTGCTGCAGGAACTGTCCTTTGATGAGTTCCATCTGTTCGGTAGCAACGTCAGCATCTTCAATCCTTGAAATAGCTGCCTTATAGTTTGTAATCTGCGAAGTAAGCAGTTCTTCCTGTGAATTAAGCCTTACTTCGATACCGCCTAAATATGAGGCTACTTTGTTTACGTTATTAAGAGCGTTCGAGAGCGAAGTCAAAGTCGAGTTAATACTACCTTCTGCGAATATACCCAGATCGCTCTGTGAAACATTATTCAGCTCTTCGAGTGATAATCCTGCCACACCGGCAAAATTAGTTGCTACAGCACCGGCGCCAGAAGCGTCGGTTGCTTCGGATGTAGCGTTTAAATCGAAATCATCGCTTGCTGTGCCGAGTATGTTATAGTCGGCATTATCTTTAGAAAGATTGATCTCGACTTCCAGCAATGTTTCATCAGCGTAATAGCCGATTGTCCAATCGCCGGTGAATGCCCCCTGAAGAAGCTGCTTGCCACCGAAAACGGTTGAGTCGGTCGCAAACTGTATTTGCTGTGCCATCCTGTAGGCTCCTTTTGCAAGGGCGACTTTTTCGTCTGTGCCTAAGGCTCCCGATGATGCCTGCGCAGCGGCTTCTTTGATCTTTGACAAAAGGCCGTTGATGTTATCAAGCGCATCCTGAGCTATTGCGGTAACGTTCTTAGCTTCACCTACAGCTGTCATTGCTGATTTCAATGCACCGTTACGTGCTGATAGTGCTCTTGATGTAATATAACCGGCTACGTCATCGCTGGCCGCGTTAATTCTTTTACCTGTTGAAAGTCGAAGCTGCCGAGTGGCGATATTGGTGTTCGCGGACATTAAAGCGTTATAAGCATTATTCGCCGGGATGTTAGTCCGTATTCTGCCTCCGCCAGAAAAAACTGTTGGCATAGTAAACCTCCGTGTATAAATATTTGATATTAGGGCATCCTGCCAACAAACTGATTTATTCCTCTTATTCTACATTTTCGGCATGAATTGCTACGACTTTAGCTTTCAGTAATAATTTTTTTGTTATAATTAATTATTTTTTAATAAGTCAAAGAACTATGTTAAACTTTTTATTCTGAAAGTACTTCTGCAATTTGTATGCCGTAAAATTGAGCTTCTGTACCGGGTGGAGTTTGAACAATAACATACTCCGTTGCCGGTAGAGCAGTCCTGAATTCTATTTCGTCACAATCTGCCTTTATCTTTACATTGTTTCCGTCATGTATGAACTGAAGCCGCGTATGGCCTTCTTCCGCCAATGTAATATCTTTGCTGTGATATATCCGGCGCCCGCGTTCGCTTATAAGGATTCCAGAAGTGCTTAAACCTATCCGGATACCGCTATCTTCAGGATAGTTCTCACTTATTGTACGAAGTGCAATAACTATTGAATCACCTTTTATCATATTGAGCGTCATATCCGCGTGGTAATTAGTTAAGTATTCCCGTCCGAAACCGGTAGCTGAGTTTTCCTTTAGGATAAAGGCATTCATAGCTGTCTGTTCAAAGCTCCCGTATTCGCTCATTTTTATTCCGGAAACAGGTTCTGTACTTCTCTGATTAAGCACGTAATAATCTGAATAGCATGAGGTTAATATCATCATGCTGACTAATATTATCCAGTATTTAATATAATTGTTACTTAATGTCATATCTTAAATGATCCCGATAGAATATCCTGTCTAATAAATTTAGTCCTATCCCTATATATGACCTCGAGACATCTTCTGAACCGCCGACATATTCGTTCAGATATTCATTTGTGCCTGATGCATGGCCGATGAGTAAGCTCAGATTTGACCTCTCAAAAATTCTGAGATTTACTCTAAGCCCGATATTAAAAAAACTGTCGGGATAGTAATTATACTCCGCGAAGGGTTCAGCAATAAGCTCGTCAGCGATTAGAGTCTGCCAGTAACCTATCCTTATGGGCAGCACACCGGTAAAATATTCAATACTGCTGAAACTCATATAATTCACAAGGGAAGTCCCCGCGTAAAGTTTATAGTCAAGCACCGGCAGCGCCAGATATGAATTCGCGATTTTCATGTTAATACTGTTAAAGGGGTTATCCTTGATATCCGCGCCGGAATGAAGGAAGGAGAACTGCATGAAGCCAATATCCCAGCCTGAATGTTCGTGGTATTTCCACTCTTTTTGAGTTTCTTCTACCCTGTTATGAAAATCCAGTACCGACATGCCGATTCCCAGGTAGGGGTAAATTACGGTTTCGCCTTCATCCGTAAAATCATTATTACGTATCTGAGGGGTATATTTGCCGTTATAGCCCAGGGCAAGCCCAATATAAGATCTGACATTCAATCCTCCTATAGAACCCACATCCAGAGAGAGCGCCAGGTTCAGATACTGGGATGGAAGATATGATAAATCTATCAGCGGGGTAAGTGTTACATAAGGGATTTTATCCCTTAAATAATATCTTTTCCTGATCTGAATCGGAAATGCTCCGGCCAGGATCATTTCGCCGCGTGCGTCGGGAGCAAGTACTTCGAAAGCGCTGGTGCCTATGGTCCAGTTTTCGGCGTCACGGAACCAGCGCAGCCTCCACTCAGCTACACCAAAGCGCCAAATACCGCCGGTGAAGAGATTCCCCTTGCTGCCTCTGTTTTTATCATTCAGATTGTTAAAATCCTGAAAAATACCGAAAAGCCCGGTACCAAGGCCATAATCGCCGTTTCCGCCTATGGTTCCTATGGTTTCAAAAAGCCCCAGCCTTATGAAATTGGGATAATAACGCTCTATAACACTATCCCTTTGAATAAGCGCTCTTTCGGTCCGGATTTCTTTTGAAGAAGGATAAATAATACCGTTATCCCGATTGCCGGGAGCATTTTTCACAAAATAACTGCTCACAGTGTCTTTTTCCGTGATAGTAAAGACATCCTGTTCTGTTCTCGTTAGCGAGGCGCATCCTGTGATCAGAGCCACGGTAACGCTTATGGCCAAAACAGCAAATAGGCGCATATTAACATCTTCAATTATTTAACCAAAATCATACTATTTCAATACTGATCGAGGTCAGCCCTATAAGTTCGGCTCTGACTTTATCGCCTTTTTTAAGTTCGCCTACTCCTTCGGGTGTGCCAGTAAAAACGCAATCTCCCGATCTAAGGCTGAAAACTTTTGAAAGATAAGAAATTATCTCGAAAATACTTCTTTCCATGTCGCGGGTATTGCCTTTCTGCTTAAGGATACCATTTTTATATAAAGCCAGCTCCACCATGTGCGGATCATCGACTTCCTTGGAAGGCACTACTGGCGAAACCGGGGCCGATGAATAGAACCCTTTCGCGACTGCCCAGGGTGTGCCGCTTTCTTTGGCCTTTTTCTGTACGTCTCTTAATGTTAGGTCTATGCCGGCGGCATATCCGGCTATATAATCAGGGGCTTTTTCAGGGGATATATTTCGGGCATCTCTGCCTATAACTGCAACAAGCTCTACTTCATAATGAAGGAGATTTGTTATTTCGGGGTAATCGATTTTTGAGCCGTTGCTCGAATATGATGAGGGCGGTTTCATAAATATCACCGGATCATCGGGTATTTCTCCGCCCATCTCCCGGGCATGCCCGGAGTAGTTTTTACCCACGCAGTAAATCATACCTACATCAAGCTTTCTACCATCTTTAAATACATATTGAGCCATTTTGCAACCTTTAACTTATAAATTAGGAAATGGCAGTTTCAGAAAGTTATCACTTTCTTTCTCAACGCTGTCCTTTTTCATCTTTGGTTTTCTCTTCAGATAATTCTTCTGTGCAGGCAGATAATATTTTTCAATATTGAATCCGCTTGTATCCGAAACCACGAAAGAAAATTCTTTCTGCTTATATGGCAGGGTTTGATCGCTGTATATCTTTCCCATAAGCCTTCCCCAAATCGGGGCGGCGGCCCTTCCGCCATAACCCTGTGATCCTATCGGGTCGAAGGTTATCCTTCTGTCATCGAATCCTACCCATACGCCTGCCACTAATTGAGGTGTATACCCGACAAACCAGGCGTCGGCGGCATCATTGGTGGTGCCTGTTTTACCTGCCGCATCCACACCGGTAAGGTACTCCCTTATCCTGTAAGCTGTACCGGCATCGACAACCCTCTGGAGCATATAAGTAAGCTGAACGGTTATATTTTTATTCAAAGCATCGGTAACATCAGTCGTTATCCTTTTGCTGTCGATTATTTCGCCGTTGCGGTTCTCAATAGTTGTATAAAAGTAAGGCTCCAGGTGTATACCGTTATAAGCAAAAGCACCGTAGGCTGATGTCAGCTGTATGGGTTTTACTTCTCCGCCTGCTCCGAGAGCAATTGCCGGAACAGCCTCAAGCCTGGTATCTATGCCGGTTTTACGCAAAAGCTCAACTATGGCGCCGGGTGAAGTATAGTTGGTAACAAGCCTGGCAGCCACTGTATTTATCGAACGTCTGAGGCCTTCATATAAAGTAACAAAATCTCCGGGCTCGCAATCTCCCGTCCCGCGTGGGCTCCAGACTTCATCTGTTTCAGTCTTGTATGAAAAAGGCCCGCATTCGATTTCATAATCAGGTGTCAGGCCCGATTCCAGAGCCCTGGCATAAACAAATGGCTTGAATGCCGATCCCGGCTGCCTGACTATCTGCGTTACATGATTAAGTGAATATTTTGCATTGGGGTGCTCCTCCATGAATTTGGGGGAAGCTCCGACAATTGCTTTAATAGCGCCGGTAGCTGGATCCAGTATAACTAAACCGGCCTGGATCGTTGTGGCCACATTTTTTACGGAATCAATAAATGCTTTGCTGTTTTTTAGTTTATCTGATATACTTTTTCTATTGGCTGATGACGCGGCCTTGTATTCGGGCCTGGCCTTAATGGCTTCGTTTATGAGGTCATTCAGCAGGTTTTGGTGCTGTGCCCAGGACCATTTTTGCTCAAACATTTTTTGGAACTCAACAAGATGCTCTTCAACTGCTTCATTTGCATATTGCTGCATTCTGGAATTCAGAGTTGTATGAATTACAAGGCCGTCGCGGTAAAGGTCATAGCCTTTAAGTTCGGGTTTTTCGTTCATGCTTTGCCGGATCATTTCAACAAAATGAGGGGCAAAAAATCCGTCGCGCCTGCGCTTTTGTATCTTTGCATAGCCTGAATGTATATTTATGGGTTCTTCAATGGCTTCAGCGAATTCCGTGGCAGTAAGAAATCCCTGATCATGCATCAGTCTGAGTATCAGGTTTCGCCTGCCTAAAGCTCTATCTTCATTTTTTTGCTTGTTATAATATTCAGGCGCTTTTAATAATCCTATAAGAAAGGCACATTCAGCAGTCGAAAGCTCCATAGGCGGTTTATCAAAATATACCTGCGAAGCCACCTGAATACCGTATGCTCCCCGCCCGAATGCAACTGTATTACAGTACATTTCGAGTATCTCTACTTTTGAATAGGTCTGTTCTATCTGAACAGCTGTAAAAGCCTCTTTTATTTTGCGGTTTAATGTATTTTCACGGTTAAGATACAGATTCCGGGCAAGTTGCATGGTGATCGTGGATGCGCCTTCCTTAAGCCTCATAGCCATTATGTCTTTAACTGCCGCTTTAAAAATCCTTGCTACATGTATTCCCCAGTGGTCCCAGTAGGCCCTGTCTTCAGTGGCAATTAGGGCGTTTATAAAATCATCGGGAATGCTGTCAAGCGGCAAATTTATTCTTCTTTCGATATAAAAATGATCGAGCAGCGCTCCGTCTGCGGATAATACCTGTGTGGCAAAATTCTGTGACGGGTTTTCAAGCTCTTCAAGTGACGGCAGTCCTTCGGATATTATCGAATTTACATATATAACAAGGCCGGCTATAAACGCGGCCGTCAGTAATACAAGTATTATTAATAATTTCTTCGGTGTCATGGTTTGATATTTAATTCTCTGTTTATTTTTTTAATATTTTTTCAATAGAAACTCTTCTCAGTCTTTTTCTATATAGTTCAAGGTTTTCGTTTTGACGTCTTTTAAGTTTTTCTGTTTCGCCTGCCGACCTTCCTTCAAGCAAATATGCGGGAATTCCCCTTCTTACAAGTTGTGATATTACAAAATCCACCCTTCTTTTTCCCAGTTGAAAATTATACTCATGCGAAGCTATATCATCTGTATGCCCAACAAGTATAATCTTATCGATAATATCTTCTGACATTCTGATATTCTTTGCCAGCCTGTCGAGTTCTTCCTCCCAGCTGCGGTTAGTCGAAATACCGTTGCTATCCAATACATATCTGTAAGGGTTGCTGAATTCATCGGTTGGAAAATTTATTCTCAGTATTAATTTCGACGGCAGATACAGATTTTTTTTCAGGGTATCGCTTTTCTCATTGTAAATTATAAGCTCGGAATCAAAGAACAATGTATCCGACTGAGCGGTTACCCTATATGGTTTATTTTTTTCCAGATTGAATTCGTATTCGCCGCTAATATCGGTTTTTGCGGATTTTTCAGTTTCACTGCCCGGTTCATCTCTGACAGTAACTTCAGCGCCCTCTACCGGTTTGCTGCTTTCTTCGCGGTAAACTTTACCCGTCAGCAGGAAGCTGTCCGGCACCGCAATACGCGGCTCTGCATAAGCCGGCTCGTCAGCCATAGCAGGCTCCGGGCTGTCCTCATCAGCGGCTATCGGTTCATCGGGGATAAATTCATCTAAATAAATTATCTCACGCACATAAATGTCAAATCCGCCATAGGACTGAGCCATGCCTGAATTATATCCTGCCTGGTTGGAAGTATAATAGAGGATAGAATCAACTGCCGCGGGGCTGGAGGGAAACAGCTCATCATAAGGGGTATTCACAGGCGGCTTTAGATTTTTAACATTTACGAAATGTTCATTTGCCGGATTATCTATCATACGGTCGAATCCCGGTAATATAGCCGCCTTAAAAATGTCGTAACCGCCTACGGTTTCATGGCCTGCGGAGGAAAAGTAAAGCTCTGTGCCGTCTTTGCTAATAAATGGTGAGAGTTCATCGCATTGGCTGTTCACCAAAGGGCCGCAGTTTACGGGGTCGGACCAGCGGCCGTTCTCATTTAGTATGAACCAAATATCGGTACCCCCATAAGTGCCGGGCATATCGGATACAAAGAAAAGCGCTTTTCCGCCGGGATATACAGCCGGCTGAGAAACAAAGAACGAGTCCATGCTTATGATCTGTTCAAGGCTTTCCGCGCGGCCATCAATAAACTTTCCTTTATAAATTGCTGTCTGCCCTATCCGGTATTGATACGGTACTAATATCCTTCCGCCTGATTTATCGAATATAAGGCTGTCAGGAATATCAAATTTAGGAGAAAATGAAAAATAAATATCATCACCCTCGATATCAGCTAAGCCGGTATGTCCTTCAAGAGGTATATGTATGCCTGATTCAGTTGATAACCGGTCGGGCATTACTCTTCTGGTATCGATCATATTCTGTATGGAGTTATTCGTATAAGTAAGCAATGCCTTATTGCTGCCGTGAAAAGCAAGCTGCATTTCGTCATCTGCTGTGTTGATATTCTTGACCCTGCTGATCCTGTAATAATAGCCCTTATCCTTCGCGCTTTTAACAGAAGTATCGGCCGCGACACCGCTCCAGCTGCCCGGCAGGCAGTTCTCCGCGGGCTCAGGGCAATTAAGCGTTATGGGCACGGTTTTACCAAGCCTGCATCCGGGAAGAAAGCAGACTAAAATTAATATCAGAGCTGATAACGGGGCAAATCTCATCAGGTAAAATTAATTAATTGTTGCGAAAATTACAATGTAATAATGGTTAGTCAATCGAAATCAACTGGAAGTGTAAGTGCCCTGGTCAATTGCTTTAAGTAAAAATCCCGGGGCACTTCAATGGCCCCGAGCATTTTTGTGTGTTCATTGATATATTGAGAATCCAAAAGTATAAAGCCTTTCAGTTTAAGCCTTTTTACAAGGTGATAAAAAGCTGCTTTGGAAGCATCGCTAATATTATTGAACATACTTTCTCCGAAAAAAGCTCCGCCGAGAGAAACTCCGTAAAGGCCTCCTGCAAGTTCATCATCTATATATGTTTCGACTGAATGGGCGTGCCCCATGTGGTGAAGTTTCAGATAGTTCTCAATTATCTCGTCAGATATCCAGGTTTCTTCTCTGTCAGCACAGGCGCTGATTACTTCTTCAAAGGCGTTATTCACCGTGAACCTGAAATTATACTTTTTAATTGATTGCTTTAATGAGCGCGGAAGTTTAACTTTTTCGAGAGGAATAATAGCCCTTGGATCGGGCGAATGCCAGTAAATTTCCCCCTTACGCGATTCCGCCATGGGGAAAAAGCCTTCCTGGTATGCTCGGATTAATATTTCGGGGCTGAAAAACTCACTCACCGGCATTTGAATGTTATTCTTTTGTTTTCAAAAAGTAATATCGGGAACATGTCATGCAGGCGGCCAATAGAGCCGCCGCCTGCATTGGTGACATAGTTAAACGGTCATGGCCTTTTGCCTTTCGGTCTGCATTTTATCATAATCAGCCAGGAAAAGCTCGAGCCCCTTATCAGTAAGAGGATGCCTGAGCGACTGCATGAGTACTTTGTAAGGCACTGTCGCAATATCCGCACCGGCTTTAGCGGCTTCGATGATGTGCATCGGGTGCCTGATGGAAGCGGCAATTATGAATGACTCATAATCCTGTACTTCCCATATCTCGCATACTTCTTCCACTACCCGGGCGCTGCTCTGCGATACATCGTCGAGCCTTCCCATGAATACAGATACGTAGGTAGCGCCAGCGTTGTTGGCGGCAATTGCCTGCGTGGGGCTGAATATCAGGGTTACGTTTGTGGGTACGTTCTGTGCCGAAAGCTCTTTAACGGCTTTCAGGCCTTCCGGAAGCATTGGTATTTTGATTGTTGCTTCGGGGAACCATTTGAGTATTTCTTCAGCTTCTTTCAACATGCCCACTGCTTCGGTCGAATTTACTTCGACAGAAAGATGCCCTTCGACCATTTTATGTATATCGAGAATCCTTTGCTTGATATCAATATTGGGATCTTCTTTAGAAAGAAGTGAGGGGTTTGTTGTAACACCCGTAATACAGCCTAACTCTACGGCGCCGGTTATGTGTTCGATATTAGCGGAATCCACATATAGTTCCATTTATTTTCTCCGTTTTAAAATAAAAATAATTATATAATATTTATTGGCAAATTTAAACTTTTCAAGCCACTTAGCATAATCAAATTAGTAATTTTCCTCATCATCGCTCTTTGAAAAATCTTTCGGCGGCAGTGATGACACAATTCCAAGTATGAAATTCACTGATTTTTCGAGGTCTTCCGGGGTGCCGTTATTCTCGATTACAAAATCTGCCAGGCGCATCCTTTCCTCTGAGCTGAGCTGATTAGCCATCCTTAGTTCGACATCTCTTTCAGTTAATCCGCGGCTTTCTTTCAGGCGTTTTATTCTTAATTCTTTTTTTGCTTCAACTGTGATCACATAGTCAAAGCCTTCATACAATCCTGTATCGAATATGAGCGCGCTTTCCACAATTACCATATCGGTGCCTGTTTCCTCATATATCTCTATTTGCTGCGACATGGAATCGATCACCGCCGGATGTATAAGGGCATTAAGCTTATTCAGGTTTCGTCTGCTCTTTTCATCTGTTCCGAAAACCATCTCTGCCATCATAGTCCTGTCGGGCTTTCCATTCTTAATGATATTGTCTCCAAACTCTTGTTTGAGCCTGTTTTGGATGTTATTATCCGTATTCATGAGTATAGCCGCAATAATATCCGTTTTGATCACAGGATAGCCTTTTTCGGCGATTAAATCTGCAGCCATAGTTTTGCCTGATCCTATACCGCCTGTGATACCTATTACCAGTGTGCGTTTTTCTTTCATTTATTTCTTTTTTTTGATTAATTCATTAATTATTTAAATAAACAGCATATGTATAAGAACAGCTGTTATACCATACTTATAAAACTCCCTTGCCAAGGGCCACCGCCTGACGGAATAATCAAAGAACCAGGTTATGGCTATGGTAGCTATGACGATACATAAAGTCAGCGGTATTGCATAAACCAATTCGAGAGATTTATCATATATACGCGCGAAGCTCGGAAAGCCGGGCGTGCCGTAGATGATTACCAGATGCACTACATAAATGAAAAGCGCTTTTTTTCCGAATAATGAATAGTACCGGGCCAGCCCTTTGGTCAATTTATAAAACATGGCTATAAATGAAAGGCCTGCCAGCACAAAGCCGACGCTTTTGAGTACCCTTCCCGGGTCAGCTTTGCCGAAACTGCTGACAATATCGAAGCCAATCTCATAATATGCCCACGACATGGCATATCCCGCCAAAATGAACAAAACTCCGAATGGTATGCCCCATTTAATCAGCAAATTTGTCCTGCGCTCAGGTTCAGTCTGTTTAAGAATAGCTCCCAGCAATACCCCGTAAAACAAGTAGGAGGAATAAGGGAAAATGGGGAACAGTGATCCCTTCTCAAAAGAAAGATATGCCGCGAAAGGCGCCGGGACTACATCATACCAATTTACTGTATGCGCGATGGGCGTAAGAATAGTGAACAATACCGCAGCTAAAGCACACATATATACAAGTGAGCTGTCGCTTTTGCTTAATTTGAAAATTCCCGTCAATAAAATTAATGATATTCCAAAAAGCTGCAGAATATTGACCTGGAAGAAATTCAGCCAGTATTTATATTCGATAAAAGGCAAGTGATAAATATTATCCGCCGGAAACATCATAAGATATCCGACAGCCATAATTATTAATGAAACTTTGATTCTTTTATTCAGCCTGGCAGGAGCTATATATCCGTCAGGTTCACGTTTATTGGCGAATACATGTACTGCTCCGGACACCATCAGAAATACCGGGGCGGTAAATCCCCTGAGAAATTCCCACAAATTCCAGGGAAATATGCTTGTATCAAGCTGCTGAGCCGATGCGACAGCATATAGGGAATGGCCCTGAATCATCATCAGCATGGCAATGAACCTTGCCAGATCCAATGCGGTTATACGCTGGGATTTTAGCCTTTTAGGTGTATCTTTAAGTAATATGGCGTTACCGGCTGCGTCATTCATATAGAGCCATTAAGAAATACTACAAAATTTAATTTAAAGATTTTTTCACTAATATCGAAAACTAAAGGGGATAATACCCTGCTCAATTAAACCCCTCTTATGCTTCGCCGCAGAGGCCGGTTTCAATAAATTACTGTAACTAATTGAGTTCGGTAGTGTCTATAATGTAAATATTTAACATTATGATGCGTCAGCAATACTGTTTTTTTGATGGCTCAGAATTAATTTAACGTATAACAAATAAAAATTATTCTAATATTCTAAATTTGATAATAATCATAATAAATGAGTTATAATATGGAAGGAAATTTTTCAAACAGAGTAAACGATGTTATCAGGCTAAGCCGTGAGGAAGCTCTCAGGCTGGGACATGATTACATCGGTACAGAACACCTTCTGCTAGGAGTGATCCGCGAGGGAGAAGGCCTTGCCGTTAAAGTCCTGAGGAATCTGGGTGTCGACCTTTACAAACTGAAAAAAGGAATAGAAGATACAGTCAGGTCTTCAAGCTCGACAATAACAATAGGTAATATTCCACTTACAAAGCAGGCCGAGAAAGTGCTAAAGATCACTTATCTCGAAGCAAAACTTTATAAATCTGACGTTATCGGCACGGAACACCTGCTTTTGTCACTGCTCCGCGACGAAGAAAACATAGCGGCGCAGATACTGATGCAGTTTACAGTTAACTATGATAATGTAAGAAAAGAGCTGGATAATATTATCAGCGGCAAACCCAGTACTCCGCCCAAAGAGCAGGGAGCAATTACCGGTGCCGGCAGAAAACCCGTTAAAGAAAAAGTTAAGACTCCAGTACTCGACAATTTTGGGCGCGACCTTACTAAGCTCGCCGCCGAAAACAAGCTGGACCCCGTCATCGGAAGGCAGAAAGAGATAGAAAGAGTATCTCAGGTGCTTTCCAGGCGTAAGAAAAATAATCCTGTACTTATCGGTGAGCCGGGCGTTGGTAAAACAGCTATTGTCGAAGGGCTCGCACTCAGGATAGTTCAGAAAAAAGTTTCCAGGGCTTTATTTGATAAAAGGATAGTTACTCTCGACTTAGCTTCGCTTGTCGCGGGCACAAAATACCGGGGCCAGTTCGAAGAAAGGATGAAAGCTGTGCTAAACGAGCTTGAAAAAGCCCAGGATGTTATCATATTTATAGATGAACTGCATACACTTGTCGGAGCCGGCGGAGCTTCAGGCTCTCTGGATGCTTCAAATATGTTCAAGCCGGCGCTCGCGCGAGGAGACATACAGTGCATTGGCGCTACTACACTCGATGAATACCGCCAGCATATAGAAAAAGACGGCGCTCTCGACAGAAGGTTCCAGAAGATCCTGGTCGAACCGCCCTCAATTGAAGAAACCCTGACAATACTTGACAAGATCAAGGACAGGTACGAGGAGCATCACTCTGTGGTATATTCACCTGAAGCAGTTGAATCTGCCGTTAGGCTCAGCGAAAGGTACATTACCGACAGGATGTTCCCGGATAAAGCTATTGACGTACTCGACGAATCCGGCGCAAGGGTACACCTTGCAAATATCGTTGTACCAAAAGAAATACTCGATCTGGAAAAGGATATCGAAAAAGTTAAAGAAGACAAAAATAAAGTCGTCAAAAAGCAGGATTTCGAAGAAGCAGCCCGGCTACGCGACCTGGAGAAGAAGCTGCAGCAGGAACTTGAAGATGCTAAGATCGACTGGGAAGAAAAATCCGCTGAAAGAGTCTTTCCGGTTACGGAAAACGACATCTCTGATGTGGTAGCTATGGTTACCGGCATTCCTGTTAATAAAATAGCTGAAAGCGAATCCAATAAGCTGCTCAATCTCGGTGACGATCTTAAGAAAATCGTTGTAGGGCAGGACGAGGCCATCGGCCACCTTTCAAAAGCTATCAGAAGAGCAAGGGCAGGCCTTAAAGACCCATCCAGGCCAATAGGTTCCTTCATGTTCCTCGGGCCTACAGGCGTTGGTAAAACAGAGCTGGCCAAAGCAATGGCGCGCGTGATGTTCGATTCCGAGGATGCTCTTATAAGAATTGATATGAGCGAGTATATGGAAAAATTCTCAGTATCGAGGTTTATAGGATCGCCTCCTGGATATGTAGGATATGAAGAAGGCGGACAGCTCACTGAAAAGGTAAGGCGCAAGCCTTACAGCATTATACTGCTCGACGAGATCGAAAAAGCGCATCCGGATGTATTCAATGTACTGCTTCAGGTATTCGACGACGGTGTGCTTACTGACGGCCTCGGAAGAAGAGTTGATTTCAGGAACACCGTGATCATTATGACTTCGAACGTCGGTACACGGGACGTTAAACTCGGCGGAAGGATAGGTTTTACCGAAGACAAAGCAGACAGCGATTACGAACACCTCAAAGATACTATTGAGGATTCGATAAGAAAGCTCTTTAATCCGGAATTTATCAACAGAATTGATGATTTCATCATCTTCCGCAAACTCGCGAAAGAAGATATTTACGGAATTATCGATATCCAACTCGGATATCTTACAGAAAGGCTTAAAGTTCAGAATATGTCGCTTGATTTATCCAAAGACGCGAAAGACTTCCTCGTGGATAAAGGCTATGACGAAAAATACGGTGCAAGGCCGCTCAGAAGAGCCCTGCAGCGTTATGTCGAAGACGAGCTCGCCGAAGAAGTACTTAGAGGCAATCTGAACCCCGGCTCGGAGATCAAAGGCTACCTTGATCATGATAAAAACAAGATCATCTTTGAATTTACCGAAGGTGACAAGCAAATAGACGAAAAAGACCTGGATAAACCGTTGATAGATACAGAAAGCAGCGAAGCTGAAGACAGCGAAACCGTTGAGGCCGCAACTAACGATAAAGATAAAGACAAAGGCGAAATCAGCAGCAACTGATCTTGCCGGACCTGATGAATTTCCATAAGCTGTTCCCATTTTGGGAGCAGCTTTTTTTATGGTTATTATAATATATCAGTTAAGATCTCAAATAAATCAATAGTCACACCACACGGGCTATAAATCGCATAATAGCTTAAGAAAGGTAAAGATTCCCAGAATTGTATGAGATTAAAATCATGTGGATCAATACTCAACCGGGAGGTCGTTTTTCTTGAGCCAGCTTCTGACCTGATTTGCAACGGCGCTGTTGGTTTTTTGCAGCCGGAGGAATTCGTTGAAATCCCTTGCGGCTTCGTCATTCTTACCTTCCGAACGGAAGGCTATGGCGCGGTTCATGTATGCCTGGGCGCTTTCCGGCTTGATCTCTATTGCCAGAGTGAAATCTTCGAGAGCTTTTTTATAATACTTCAGCTTCATGAAAGCATTTCCCCTGCCTATGTAGGCATGGTAAAAGCGGGGGTCTATCATCAGAGCTTTGCTGTAATCCTTTATGGCTTCCCGGTATTGCTCTAAGCCCGAGCGCGAGTTCCCCAGGCCGAAATAAGCATGCAGCATTTTCGGTTCCAGGTCGATAGCCGATTCATAGTCTATGATTGCTTCAAGGAAATTTTTTGCGTAGTAATTTGCGTTTGCCCTGTTGTAATAAACATTTGGCGACTGGTGATTTAATTCCAGAGCGTTAGTGTAGTCATGAATTGCCGCTTCGTAATTCTTAAGTGCATAATTAGCAATACCGCGGTTGTTATAAGCGTCGGCCATGTTCGGGTTGAGTTCAATCACTTTGTTAAAATCTTTGATTGCTTTTTCGAATTTGCGCAACTTGCTAAGCACAAGGCCCCGGTAATTATGCGCTATCAGCGAATTATTATTAATAGCAATGGCCTTGGAATAGTCGCTTATGGATTCCTCCAGCTTTTGCAGGTTACCGTGCGCTATACCGCGGGAAATATAGGCTTTTTCATTGCGGGGGTCAAGTTCAATCACCCTGGTGTAATCCTCAATGGCTTCCTCTATCCTTTTGAGCTCGTAGTAGCAATAAGCCCTGTATAAATATGCCTGCATGTAGGATTCATTCAGTTCGATTGCTTTAGTGAAATCCTCGATGGCTCTTTCGGTTTCCTTTAATATTCTGCGGCACAGCCCTCTTTTATGATAAGCGAATGAAAAATTCTCATTAAGCTCAATGGCATGGCTAAAATCAGCTTCAGCGGCTGTGTACTGCCTTAATTCAAGATAAGCCGACCCCCTTTTAAAAAAAGCGAACGAAAAATTATTATTCAGTACTATGGCATTGTCATAATCATTTACAGCTTCATTGTACAGCTTCAAGTCGGCAAGGCAGTTTCCACGCTTAAAGTAAGCGAAAGCGGCCCTTGGATTAAGCTCAATTGCTTTTGTATAACATTCAACCGCTTTGGAACTGTCTTCATTGCGGGCAAACTCGTCGCCCCGGTCTATCCATATTTCTGAATCTTTGATTGAATTAACGCTCATGATTATCTTTTAAAGATTTTTACCTTGTGTTAAAAATAGTATCGTACATTTAATACCGCAAATTTAATTAAATTTTTTTTGCTGATAATTATGGCGGCTGTGATGCTTTTAAGAGGGGATTAAAAGGGGTATGCCGGGAGGCAGCCTGATTAAAAGGCAGAGAAGGCGAATCGCCCTACAGCTAAGCTAACCACAAGCCCGTGATTATTTTCAATTTAAGATTATTTAAGGCTTTGCGTCCTAAGAAAAGTGAAACTTGCGATAATTACGATATTGATCATATTCATGGCTTTGCCTCTATCCGCGGAAGAAAATAAAACCGGATTTGGCGGCTTTGTTGATAATTACCTCAACCGGAAAAGGGATTATAAGAATAAAGTTCTCCTGGAATTTTACTTTTATCCGGGAAAGCAGAGTTTTCCGGAAAGGAATTTCCGGACTGATATGTCAGATATATACACTGCCGAAATTGTTTACGGATTCAAAAGAATTAATGAAATAGAAGACTATCCCGGTATTTTCAGCCACGCCGGGGAGTTCACTTTTTTAGGCAATCGAAGCTCTCATCTTGTTCCGGGGGATTTGAGCCCCGGCATAACCAGCGATATATGGCATTTCGGCTTTGGCACTAATTCCGGTTACGGTTATAAGATAAATGGCGATGAGCTTTTGTTGGATCATTCGATATCATTTATATGGTCTCATACTGATTTTGAGAATTATAGCATTGTAGAAAGAGATCAAAAGCGTATGGATCTTTTTGACGAGAGGTTTAGGTTTGGAATGGTTTACAGAGGCGGCCTTACTTATAACTTGTTTTCAACAGTACACCTTACAGCCGGCTATGAGCATGCCCTAATTTACCAAAGGCACCTTTTCGGTAAGTGGTTTGGCACCTGGCTGGCTGAAAACGCGCTTCAACGCTGGATCGATTTTTTTGAGGATGATTTCCTCGATCAGTACGGTAATCTTTGGCCTGTTGTAAAATTCGCTTATAAAAACGCGATTTCAATATTGCTTTATGAAATAAGGCGCGATGATATTTACTGGCCCTATAATTCGGCTCCTGCCCTGAATTTTGACGGCTTCAAGATAGGTATTACTTTGATCATCTGATAACGTATTTGCTAGCTGTATCTCTTCAGGAATTCTGATATATGCCTATTATCGGTTGTTTCCATTTCTGAGGGTGTGCCCTCGAAAGTCACCTGCCCATCAAATAGCATAGCGACTTTGTCTGCAATTCTTTGTACGGAGAACATATCGTGAGTAATGACAATTGAAGTAACGTTCATCCTTTCGGCAAGATCGCCGATCAGGCCGTCAATCTGCTCGGATGTAACAGGATCCAGGCCTGTAGTAGGTTCATCATAGAAAATATATTTAGGTTCGCCGACAAGCGCGCGGGCTACGCCGACTCTTTTACGCATACCACCGGAAAGGTCCGCCGGCTTTTTCTCGCTTAATATATTCCATTCTTTATCAAATTCTCCGCTCCCGTCATTTTCCGGCAACAGCCTGACAGCTTCGAGAACTCTCTTTGCCTCATCGCTCAGGATTTTTGTATCTCTGATTCCGTGCTCATACATACCGATCACTACATTTTCATAAACTGTGTAGGAATCGAATAGCGCGGCGCTTTGGAATACAAAGCCAAAATGTTTTCTTAGCTCAAAGAGTGCTTTTTTACTAAGGCCTCTTACTTCACGGCCGTCAACTTTAACACTGCCGATATCAGGGTTCAATAAGCCGACGATATGCTTCAGAAGCACGCTTTTACCGCTTCCTGACTTTCCGATTATGCAAAAGGTTTCTCCGTCGTTAATCTGAAGGTTTACTCCCGTCAGAACTTTTTTTTGCCCGAAAGCTTTATGCAGATCCTTAATTGATATCATAATCTCATACAATTAATAAAAAAGGCCGCTTAATAACGCGGCCCTAAATTAATTAATTTTACCCATTTATTCAGGTATTTCCATTGCGACAATCTGATTCCTGTCGGGGTATTTTACTCTTAATAGCAACACGTCGCCTTTGCTTAAGCCGTCAATTAGATCCTTAAGGTTTTCTATGGATTTTATTTTGGTCCGGTTTGCTTGCGTAATAACGCCACCCCTGAATAGGCCTCTCTCAGACGCCGGGCTGTATCTTCTCACAGCTGTTACAATAACGCCGTTATTAACATCATATTCCTGTTTTATATCGCTGTCGATTTGATCAACGGTAAAGCCAAGATTTTCGAATTCGACGGGCCCGCCTCTGGCAGGTTCCCCTTCTTCGGATTCCTGCGTTTCGCCTTCAGATAAGAATCCTGCCTGCTCATCACGCTCCTGGAGTGTAACTTTCTTTATGATCTCTTTACCGTCCCGCCAGATTGTAAGCGTGACGTCATCGCCGGCTTTATAGAATACAATAACGCTTTGAAGTTCATTTGAAGTGGAAATTTCCCTGTCATCTACTTTTAGGATAACGTCTTCAGGCCTGATTCCTGCTTTGTCAGCCGGGCCTCCTTCAATAACATCCTGTACGAGAGCGCCTTTTACTTCATCAAGCCCAAGTGATTTCGCGTAAACTTCATCTACCGTTTGAATTGATACACCAATATAACCGCGGTTGATTTCGCCATCATCGATCAAATCATTTATAACGGCTACAACAAGATCGACCGGGATTGCAAAGCCGTACCCGATATATGTGCCTGTTTCAGTAGCAATGGCGGTATTTATACCTACAAGGCTCCCGGATAAGTCAAATAAGCCTCCGCCGCTGTTGCCGGGATTAATTGCGGCATCTGTCTGTATGTAATTCTGCACCGCGTAGCTGCTGCTCCTGCCGCCGAGCTGGCCTCTGCCAATTGCGCTAATAATTCCTGTTGTTACAGTTGACTGAAGCCCGAGAGGATTTCCTACAGCCAGTACAAATTCGCCGATTTGAACCTTTTCTATCTTGCCAAAGTGGGCCACCGGAAGTCCTGATTCTTCTATTTTTATAACCGCGAGGTCTGTTAAGGGATCATTACCGATTAATTCGGCTTTGAATTTCCTCTGGTCAGAAGTTATTACTTCAATTTTTGTTGCGTTTTCTACAACATGATTGTTTGTGACTATATAACCATCAGATGATATGATCACTCCGGATCCCGCGCCTCTGGAACGCCTTTCTTCCTCAGGGATGCCGAAAAATCTAAAGAAATCCCGAAATTCCTCTCTGCTGCCTCTTGCTTCCATTTCCACACTTATGCTTACCACTGTCGGAAGTACGGCATCACTGGCATCAACGAATGCATCGTTTATCATTTTAGCCGCGTCGGATGGCTCTATAGGGGCGGTCTCTGCGCCGACTACAGGGCTTTCCTGTCCGAACATACCTGTAATAAAATCCGGCCTTATGTTTGATACAAGCATGACGCCGATGAATATCCCAACACCTAACAAAAGAATCGATGTGCCTAAGGTTTTGCTCATCTTACTCACTCTTTTCCTCCCATTTGATAATCATTTAAATTAATATTTAGTAATTAATACAACGTAAACTGCATGTAAATGTTGCTTTGCTCAAAACCTCTTTTAAGGCCTGAACTATCAGTGAATAACGCTTTCTGTGGCGGAAATATTATGAATATTATTTAATGATGAATACTTTTTTTGTTTCGGAATAAGGCCCGGAATTCATTCTCAGCCAGTATATGCCTGATGACAATTTTTCTGTGGAAAATGATAATCTGTATTTACCGGCTTCGACGAATTTATTGACTGGAGATTCAATTAAAATGCCTTTGCTGTTATAGACTGATATATTAGTAAAGTCATCTATAGCAATGCTGTAATTAATTTCGACGGCTCCGCTGCCGGCGGGATTTGGAGAAACGCTCATTTCGTACTCATGGCCGCTGAAATTTACTTTGCGCAAATCATCGCCGCAGGAAAGATCTATCTTATGGAATTTCGAATAATTGTTAATTTCCGTGCAATTATTATCAGGAGTATAAGCAGTAATTCCGATAAAACTACCTGCCAGTGTATCGTAAGGCAAATAAGTATCGAAGGATATCTTTGCCAGTTCAGCATTAGACCCTATATTGGAACCGGCTATGCTTATGATCCTGAAATTCGCGACTCCTTCAATATTATCGACTTCTACATTATCAATAATAAATTTACCCTGTGTAGCCGTGCCGCTTGTCAGTAAGTCTTCGCGAAATTCGAGCAAAGTAGGGTTATAGACTATATTAAAATCGATTTCTTTTATTTCGGCTTCAGAGAGGTCAGATACGGAATTTAGCTGTAAACCGCTTGTATAGGTATTATTTACGGAGGGATTATTTGCGTTTGCAAGTGCTATATCAGCAATTTGCACTGTGGATAATCCGGAAATATTAATTTTATCATAATAGTCTTCACCCGCAGAGTTTGTCAGTACCAGATTTGTATTGCTAAGCCCGGGATCACCCGCTCTATAAATAATATCGATCATTTTCGTTTCATTAGGCCCGATAGCAAAGCCGTTAAGAGCAATCACAGGGTCAGCAAAAGAAAATTCCTGATTAGGAGGATCAAACTTAACTCCGGAAAAGTTGACTTCTTTGGAACCGTTATTTTTAATTACGCACGCTGCATAAGCTTTCTCCTTGGGACATGCCTGGAGTGAAACACCCTGAAAAGCCAGTTTTTCTTTAATTCCTGTACCCTGAATTTCAATTTCTATATGATTATCGGCATCAGTAAGGGGATGTAGGGCTTCATTAAGCCGGCCGGTCTTCTTCGCGTTGAAAGCTGCTTGAATCAATGCTTCCTCGCCAGGCATAATAATAAGCGGGGGTGAATCATTTTCAAAATCAATTTTAAAGGATTTACCATCGAAATCATTCCAGTTAAATGATATTGATCCGTTGCTTTCAAATCCGTTAAAAACCAGTTCACCGGCATATTCCCATTCATCAGTGCCCTGATTAGTAATTTTAATGGTTTTGTAAATAATATCATCGGGATCGCCTACGAGGGTTTCTCCGAAATTAACTATTTCGGCTCTTGCTCGTGGCACAGTACCAAAACCTTTTAATTCGCTCTTGGTTTTGCTGGCAAAATTATCTTTATATCTGAAGATCAGTTCGTGATAATCCAAATCCCGTGGTTGAAACGATATGGGCACAAAAAGGCTGTCACCGGGCTTTAAAATTATATCATCAAAAGCAGTCCTGTCGAATAGAAACGCTCCGCCCTTATTGTCCGATAATATCTCTATGCCATTAATCTTAACTGTATCGCTGCCGCTATTAAATAATTTGAGCGCCTGATGAATGTTATCCATTTTGTAAGGCCCGGCAGGGAAATTCTCGCGCCATATTTTTTTTCTGCCCCAATCCCAGCTTGTTGCTACAAGCCCAGGAGCTACGCCGTTACCGGTGAGTTTCATAATAGGATCTGAAAACCGGCCTGCATCAGTGACGAATTCCAGCGAATCGATGATCGTGCTTTCGGATCCGGGTTTAAATATGACTTCTATAGGATGTTTTTCACCGGGCTTCAGTCTTAATGGGTATGCTTCGGTGAAGCTTACCGGCAATACTTCAAAATGATCTGTGAAGGGGCCCATAAATTCATACACATAGAGATCAGCTGTTCCTTTATTATGTATATAGGCCGTTTTTCTTTCGTGCTTGTTGACCGTAACATCATTATATTTCAGATCATCGGCAATTATTTCAGGGCTTCCTACCCTTATATTAATTTCTTCGGCGAAATAAAAAACACATGAATCGCCAATGCCAAGTGAATCTGATAAAACGCTGTCCCTGATGGCCGCGAACTTAAGCCTGAATTTGAACTCCCCGCCCGGTTCAATTGTTACGGGATAATCTATTGACTTATCATCTATTCTAAGGCCTAAAGCTTTTTCTTTTAGTTTTAGCTGTGTAAGTACATAATTGCTATTGCCGTAATTGATTAAAGTTATTACTTTTTCAATCAGATCCCCTTTTTTTAATGATCCGAAATTAATTGGGGCGGGTTCAACGGCAATTTTCGAGGCGTAATAAACAATAGAGATTGTTGTATCATTACCGGCCTTATCATAAAAGCGGATAAGAGCCCGGGCATCTTTTTTGTAATCCTTTACAGTAAGGCTCCAATTGACAGACTTTGTTTCGGAGCCAATAACAGGGTCATTACTGAAATGATAGTTTTCACTGCTATCAGCAAAAAATACTGGCAGAGAAAGATTTGAAGAACCGTCATCAGGCATATCAGTTACCGTTCCGTTAACGTTTCCTTTACAATCCATTTCCCATATAGGCAAGGGAGCAATACTGTCAGCAGATGAGTTGTTTTTTAAAATTTCATAACTGTTGAAGAAATAACCGTTTTTGTGAAAATAGCCATAGGAGGAAGAAATAAATCCAAATGATGACCTTATGCGAAACGCGCCGCTGTATGGAATTTTCAATAAATAACGCGTATAGCTTCCCGAGCCGCTGCCAAGGTCAATGGTGCTTATATCTTCTATCCAGAAAGAATTAGCAAGGCTGAACCAATTCCATTTCCCGTTGTTATATCTCGCTATCTCCAGGGTGGTATCTTTCAAGCCATCCGGATTATTTTTTGAGAATACTGAAAGATAATGGTATTGTAATCCTATAGCTCCCTCAAGATCAGGGCGAAGAAAAATCGCGTCATTTTGGAGGCCACTCAGGGGTTTTAAATTAGACATTCCCGCACCACCAGCCTGTTCGGGATTAAAAGAAGACAAGGCTCCGGTATTATAAACTACAACGTTGATCGGGGTTTCCGAACTAATATGCAAATGGTTTAAATCCGAATACGAGCTTAAATCCGGTTCTATGTAACCATAGTCCTTTATTCCGCCTGAATAATGAATGGTATCTGTCAACTCTCCGTTAATACTGATAGGAGAGTTCCCGGCGGAAGAATAAATGCGTATGGCGGGGAAGTGGCCTTTTTCTTTGAATTTATCCAGGAGGAATTCTTTACCCCAAGTCTCAAGAGGCCTTTCCATTTCTATAAGGTAATTCAGCCAGAGAGTACCTACAGGCACTTCTGCCGCCTGATTTGCGCTTATTACAGAAACAGGCTTATCGGCTTCTACAATACTGCCGCTTAGGTCAGATCCATCTCCCGTAGATGATATCAGCCAGACATCTCCTTTATCCAGAGTCCTGATCATGGTATCCGAAGGCTTCAGACTGCCTGACCTGCTGTTTTTAGTACCGCCCATAGTAAAGTTAACTCTGGTATTATTGCTTACGCCGACTATCGCGGCCATTGATTTAAGGCTTTTGTATTCATCATAATTTTCAGATACATCCGGATATGAACTGATAATATACTTTTTACCCAGGGAATGAACAGGCAGGGCAAGAAAGCCTTCAGCGGTTTCACTGAAATATGAAATTGCATAAACAGAAACAGGCATTCCTGAAGTTATATAAATACCTGCACCTTTGAATACTCTATGAGGATCATCAAGAGTATCACCGGTATTGATGACAGGCTGAGCGAAATGCGCAGGTATGACGAGTGTTTCAGGTTTACCGGGATTTATTTCAAGTATGTAATCGTAACCTTTGGCAGGTACGCGTACTCTGGCTTCAGTACTGTACACTGATGATATATACAAAGTAATGTTTTCATTGTCGGATTCTTTTAGCTGACTCAGATTTGGGGGGAAACTAATCCAAAACTCATTGCCCATCGCAGACAGGCCATGATCCAACCCTTCTCCATAAGCTGTTACAGAGAATAAAGCATATAAGAAAAAAATCGAAGCATATAGTTTTTTAAACATAAAAAATCATAGTTAATTAGACTGTTCATAAGATAAACACATGAAACAGAATTTTGTTTCGGGAAAATATAAAAATATTTTAGTTTAAAAATAATGTTTAAACTGAGGATAATTATATATTGCAATTACAAATATTTTAAAGGAAAAAAAATGAAAAAAGCAGCACTATTTTTAATATTTCTTTTTGCAATTTGCACCTATCCCGGTGAAAGCAAACAATCAGCAAGTGTTTTTATCGCGCTTGATTCCCAAAAGAATAAAATTAACCCCAATATCTATGGCGCATTCATGGAAATGCTCCGGGATTTTGTTAACGGGCCATTAGGTATTTGGTCACAAGATTTGTACGATAGAGGATTTGATGTAACTGACAATTTTGAAACACCAACTTATTGGTATAAATATAACCCGGACGAAATTGATAGTGCTGACTGGCAAATGATTGACGGCGGGTTTAACCAAAACGGCTTATTATTCCAAAAGATTGAAAATCATACTGACAAAGGTTTGTGCGGGATATCGCAACTCGCTTATGTTAATGATAATATTCAATCAGATTTTTATGTTTGGGCAAAAGGCTCTGATGATATCGAACTGAAATTGAGAATTGAAGATTCGCAAACGGGCAACATTTTAGAAGATATCAGCCTCGGTAATGTATCAGAGCAATGGTCTAAATACCATTCAACTATTCCGGGATACAAGAATATTCATAAATATTTACTAACGATATATTTCGAGGGTAAAGGCTCATTGGAATTAGATGAAGCCTCCCTTATGCCTGCAAATAATATTGACGGTGTGAGAAAGGAATATTATGATCTGTTCAGGATGTGGAAGCCGAATATAATGAGGTACCCGGGCGGTGGTTTCGCGGATAATCCCGATAATAATTGGGAGGGCGGAATTGGTGATATTGATCAGAGAAAAGCGCCAATTCACCATGGAGCGGGATTTAATATCCAGAGGCTGGATTTCGGAACAGACGAGTTTATTAAATTCTGTCGAAATCTTGAAATGGAACCGCATTTAGTTGTTAACCTTGGGATTAATGATCCCCAGGCGGCTGCTAATTGGGTGGAATACTGCAATGGCGACACCAATACTACTTACGGAAAGATAAGGGCACTCAACGGCAATCCCGAGCCATATGAAGTACGGTACTGGGAAATCGGCAATGAGCAGTGGGGGGATGAATATGAAATGACCCAGAAATATCTGCAATACTATGACGCAATGAAAGCCAAAGACCCATCGATTGAATTAATGATCGACGGGAATATATGGGGCAAACCCGATAACTTTGAGATATTAATGAGAGAAGTCGGTGAAAAATGCCAGTATTACGGATGGCATTGGTTAGCAGCAGGAGTGCCAAAGGAACCTGCTGACAATAGCCAAATTTACAAAGCGATGCTTGGTGCTTCTCAATATATTGAAAAAGATATATTAAGGATTGAATCAAAAATCAAATCAAGTGAATACTCTGAAATAGAACAAGCCATTACTGAATGGTGGATACAATATACAGATAACACATTTTGGCTTGATTCAGCAGCCCGGGGGGCTTCTCTCGAATCCGGCCTCGCCAACGCGGCGTATTTACAAACCATCATGAAATATTCTGAATATATTCCATTGGCCGAAAGAACAATTGGCTTATGCTGCATAAGAAATGATACAATCAAAGGAAGCGGCGAAAAGAAAATATATGCTACTCCTTCTATGTTGACTCAAGCTATGCTTAGTAACCATTCAGGAACTATGTTATTGGAATCAACTGTTGAGTGTGATAGTTATAAAACAGAACATATCAATGGCCTGCCTTACCTGACAGAAAAAATACCATATTTAAATGTTGTTGCTACACGGTCTGCCGATTCTGTATTTATTTCGGTACTTAATCGGTCATTAAATGATTCCATCAATACCGCTTTTACTTATGATAATAACATACAACCTTCAAAATATAAAGTATACCAAATGTATTCATCTTCATTCCTGGATTTGAATGAAAAACAAAATACTCGAAAGATTGGTATTAAATCATGGGAAGTTCCATTTAATAAGGAATATGTCTTTCCTCCTCACTCACTCACAATACTCGGATTTGAAATTCATACTTCAGCCAGGGTAGAAAATGACAGCATTAGAATATTTCCAAATCCCGCGGGATCATTTGCAATTCTTACTATTCCTGAAAAAATAAGCAAAAAGGAAAATGCCACTATTAGAATATATAACATTACTGGACAACTAATGACTGAAAATAACATTATTTCAAAAGGAAATATTACAATAGACTTGTCAAGCTTTCCTACAGGAGTATATAATGTTATAATTGTTGCTTATGATGAGATTTTCACAAGAAAAATAATTCACAAAAATTGATTTTCTATGGTAACAATTTGGAGTTTTATGTGTACTTGTTGTAAAGGAAAGGTAATTATACGCATAAACGGAGTAAATCGTGAAGCAAAAACTAATTATTGCAGTCTTAATGATATTATTTTTAAACTTTGACATTATAGCTGAAGAAAATGAAAAAGGGCGCTATGTTCCAAGAGAATGGAAGCTGCAGCAGATACTTGAAGCACAGGGTAAAACCAACAATCCCGGTGCTTCATTGCTAGAATCAGACGAAAACACGAAAATTAGCAAAAGCAATGAAGTAGAATCTGAAGTTCACGCGGCAATCAATCCGAATGATACAAATAATATCATTGTATCGCCGATCAGGCAGGGCGGCGCCGAAGGCCTCTACTGCCCGATATATTTTACGACTGATTTTGGCGCGAGCTGGCAGGAAAGCTCTTTTAAAGCTTTGCCCAAAGGAGAAGGGCAGGCTGCAGGCGGCGGCGATCCCATACTAGTATTTGATGATAACGGCAGAGCGCATCTATCCTGGATACATCTTTGGATGAACGGCCAAATATTTCAGGCGGATACAATCATTGCTTCTTTATATTACGCTTATTCAGATGACGGCGGTACTTCGTGGAATGAAGACCCTGAGTATATTACGGAAACAAGATACCATATTGATATGCCTTTCGCTCCACAGTTCAGCCTCAAACAAATGTCAGATAAGCAGTGGATGTGCGCGGACAGGAGCGATGCCGAATCAAAAAACTATGTTTACACAACAGTAACCGAAATCGATATGAGCGGCAGCAGTGAAGATTACAATATCATGCTGCACAGGCTTAAGCCCGGAGATACGGAATTTGAAAGCAATATTGTAAATGCTAATCAATATGACATGCTTCAGTTCAGTACATGCGCCGTTGATAATAACGGAAGGCTGCATGTGATGTTCTACGGAAAAAAAGGAGGCAATGCTGTTTATTATACATATTCAGATGACGGCGGGGCTAATTTTATTCCTGAGATAAAGATATCTGATTTTCATTCGACAATTCCGGTTGGTGAGCATGGCAATGCGCCGGATAGTATTAAAGGAATTACAAACCAGAGATTTTACCCGGCCCCAATGCTTACCTGCGATAATTCCGGCGGGCCTAATGGCGGCAACCTATATGCTGTTTGGACTGCCGATGGAATTGATCAAAAAGAAAGCAACGGATACGATATTTATCTTTCGAGGTCCACTGACCGTGGTGAGACCTGGCAGCAGCCAATAATAGTAAATGATGACCAAAAAGGTGTCCGCTCAAGCCAGTTTTATCCATCAATCACGGTTAACGGCAGAGGCGTTGTCATTATCAGTTGGTACGACAGGCGTATGGATGAGAGTGACCTTCTAACGGAATATTACATATCATATTCATTTGACGGCGGCGAAACGTTCCCTGTTCAGATGCCCGTAAGTTCCGCGGCTTCTGATTTCACCAGCATTGGCGCCAGGAATAACGGCTTTGGTATCGGCGAATATAATCAGTTATTAGCCACTGATTACTATGCAATACCGGTATGGGGTGACGGCAGGGACAATCAGGGTGATGTCAGCATTTACACAGCTTTTGTTCCGATCTCTGAAGGTGTAAGCTCAGTAGATGAGATCAAGCCTGTAAATTCATCGGTCAGCATCAGAAGCATAAGCCCGCAGCCTGCAAATGGCCAAATCGAATTGCGATTATCCTTAACGGATCTGCAGTAGATGTGTCCTTTTATAACATCAACGGCGGAAAGCTGCCTTATGGCCAAAATTGGAATCTCGGCGCGGGAGAGCATAATATGTCTATTAATACTTCAATGCTGAAGGCAGGCAGTTATTACCTGAAAGTCATGACAAGCTCAGGTTACGCTCTGAAAAAGTTTATTATCACACGGTAAAAGGAAGGGGTTTTTATTATACCAAAAGCGGTTCTTTCTCAAGGGCCGCTTTTTTTTATCAATATTTCCTTATTTTCGTTTAACTAAACAGAGTTCTTTATACGTCACGAAATTAAATTTTAGTTTTTTATAATAATCCTTTAAAAGCTGATGAAAAAAAACATACAGTATTTGTTGTTTGCGGTACTTATATCCATGCCTTTAAAGGCGCAAAATACCGAAACCGAATTAAATGTAGATGCCGATGTGGTATCTAATTTAAAAACCCATGTTAAATATCTTGCTTCTGATGATTTGGCGGGCAGATTCCCCGGGACTAAAGGTGATACGCTGGCAATGCGATACATAAAGTCGCAATTCCAGGGCTACGGAGTCAAGCCGGTCAACGGTAATTACATTCAGGAATTTGAAGTAACAACGGGCGTTGAACTGGGCGGAATCAATAAATTCCGATTCGACGTGCTCTTCGAAAGGCCCGGAGTGCCCAGGGATATGTGGCGCACTGTAAACAAATCCTGGGATGTGGAGAAAGATTATATGCCGCTATCCTTTAGTGAAAGCGGCCAAATCACCGGAAATCTGATATTCGCGGGATATGGCATCAGCTCCAAAGAGCAAAATTATGATGATTACGCTGATATTGATGCTGAAGACCAAATAGTAGTAGTATTAACCGGAATCCCGGGCAAAAAAAAGGATGATGATAAGTTCCAAGGTTACGGCAGCCTGAGATATAAAGCCACCAACGCGAAAAATAAAGGCGCAAAGGCCATTATATTCCTTAATACTCAGGGAGACAGCGCTAATGTGCTCGAAGAACTCTCTTACAACTCAATAGGACAGAATTCGGGGATAATAGCCGTACAGGCGAAAAGAACTTCAATAGAGCCATTATTCCCAAAAGGCAAAGAACTCATCAAAATTGAAAATAAAATCAATGAAAACATGCAGCCCATGTCATTTATTATGGATGACATTACTGGGCATTTGAATGTCAATTTAAGGAAGAAAAAGCAGTTTACTTTCAATGTCATGGGATATATAAAAGGTACCGATCCCGCGCTCAATGACGAATACATAGTTATCGGCGCGCATTATGACCATCTGGGCTACGGAGGCCCGAGCTCCATGTACCGTGGCAATGAGCCAATGATACACAACGGCGCGGATGATAATGCTTCAGGCGTGGCAGGTGTTCTGGAGCTGGCAAGGCGATTCTCAGAAAATCCGCCAAAACGTTCTGTTCTTTTTCTGGGATTCAGCGCTGAAGAAATGGGACTTATCGGATCGGCATTTTTTGTGAATCATTCTCCAATACCCCTTGATAAATACGCTGCCATGATCAACCTCGATATGATCGGTATGATGGAAAATGATAAGATAAACATTTTCGGCCTGGGATCATCGGAAGCTTTCGAACCTGTCGCTGACCGCATTGCAAAAGAACACGGGCTTATTACCGTCAAAGCTGATGAAGCATTCGGCCCGAGTGATCACTCATCATTTTATAAAGAAAAAGTACCAGTTATGATGTTTTTCACCGGTGTACACGAATTTTACCACAGACCCGCCGATGACTGGGACATTCTTAACTACGAAGGCCTGGCTAAAGTTATCGCCTATGTGGAAGATGTTACAAGAGAAATTGCAGATATGAGCGAAGCCCCTGTTTACACACAGGTTGAAGTACCTACAGGCGAAAGAAGCGGACGCAGTCACGGATACGGAAATGTATGGTTTGGTATCATTCCGGATTTCGAAGAGAATGACCTCGGTGCCAGGATTTCCGGTACCAGCGCCGGAAGCCCCGCAAGGATAGCTGGTATGCAAAAAGATGACATTATAGTCGATATCAACGGCAAGAAAATCGAGAACCTCTACGACTTTATGTATATGCTTAAAGAGCATAAAGCCGGTGATGTTCTTCAGGTTACTGTACTCAGGGGGCCGGATAATTCGCAGAAAAAGGTACTTGAAGTAACTCTCGCGGAAAAGAAGTAATATACTTTAAATAAAATTAATTAAGCCGCTTTTATTTATTAATGGCGGCTTTTTGTTATTTTTGTCGATCATGAATACTAATACTGAATTTTTTAAATTAGCGAATAAATACGATGATGAGATAGCCGGCAGAGTGATCATTCCGGCTGAGGAAGGCTCTTACCCTTTGGTTATTATAAGCCACGGCTTTAAAAGCTTTATGAATTGGGGCTTTATGCCTTATGTTTCCCGTGTTATTGCCGAAGCGGGTGCCATAGCCGTAAGCTTCGATTTTTCTCTGTCGGGGATAACCGGCGGAGATGACGGTATTTACGATGTAGATAAATTTTCCCGTAATACGGTCAGCCGTGAAGTCGAGGATTTAAAACAAATAATAGACTGGATATATGACGGCGAACTGCCTTTGGATATGGAAAAATTCAACGGGCAGCTTTATTTAATGGGACATTCCCTGGGAGCTGTAGTATCTTTTATCGTTGCTGCTGATGATGAAAGAGTGAAAAAAGTGGTTTCATGGAGCTCAATTTCTCAATTAGACAGAAATACCGAACGGCAGAAGAAGCAATGGCGCGAAAAGGGCTATATGGAATTTACCGAAGCAATTACAAAACAGAAGCTCCGGCTAAACGTTTCTTACCTTGAGGATAAACTCGAAAACGAGAGCAGGTTTAGTCCTTTAATAACAATATCAAAACTGAAAATACCCGTACTTCTGCTGCATGGCGAGAAGGATATTACTGTTGCACCTGAAGAATTTTTCGAGTTGAAGAAAGCCGCTGATCCTGAAATGACAAGGAGCCAAATGATTGAAAAAGCAGGCCATACTTACGGCAGCGGCCACCCGATGAAGCATGTTTCGGAATCATTGAAAAAGGCTTTAAATGAAACACTGGAATTTTTGGAACTGAATGATTAGAATAATACTTTACATAATTTTTTTGGCTATTCTGAACAGCTGTGAGCTGATAGTTATAGGTACAAAATACTCAAAGCAGGAAATCTTCAATATTGACCAGACCTCTGCTATAGGAACTGTATATCTTTTTAAAACTGAGCTTGACAGCAATAATATTTCCGCAGCTACCCAACTGCTGGCCGATTCCGCCGGATACAAATATTTGGCCATTGAAAAATACGAAATGCGTTACGAAATAGCCCGGGTGAAACGCCTTATTGGAGATATGCCTATTACTCTTGTCAGAACTGATACGCTGACTAATCACTCTCAAAAGATCAATGTGGAATTTGATTATCTGAAGCGTATGAGCTTCCGCACCGAAATGATTGACAGCGCCTGGTATATAGTCTCCTACGATGAAGCCGATTTCAATTGAATTAGCTGACAATATCAATTTCATAATTTTTTGAAGGGCATGTTATTGTTTCAGGATAACAGCCCTGCTTCATATAGAATGAATCTGCTTATTCATTTCTTTCCACCACTTATCATCTAGTTCATCTATTATGTCAAGATCATGATTAATATAAATAAAATCAATAATCTGTACAAAATAAGCTGCCCCCTATATATTAAGGAACAGCTTTTCAAATATAATAATTAAAAATTTTAGAGCCATTCTCCGGTACGCAGGTAATCGTCTATGGATTTCGCGGCTGTCCTGCCGGCCCCCATTGCGAGGATTACTGTAGCTCCACCGGTAACGATATCACCTCCGGCGAAAATGCCTTTTTTATTTGTTTTCATACTGCTTTCATCAACCAGGATGTTGCCCCACTTGTTAACGTCCAGGCCCGGTGTAGTCTGGCTGATAATCGGGTTAGAGCCATTGCCGATGGCAACCACGGCTGCTTCAACCATCATTTCTTCAATATCGCCTTCGATAGGTACCGGTCTCCTCCTGCCCGACTTATCGGGCTCGCCAAGCTCCATTTTTTGAAGCTTAACGCTGCGCAGCCATCCGCGCTCATCACCCTCGAGTTCTATCGGTGATGTGAGCAGCTTAAATTCAACGCCTTCTTCTTTAGCGTGTTTGATCTCTTCAATCCTCGCGGGCATTTCCTGTTCAGTCCTCCGGTAGCAGATTGTCGCACTTTTTGCGCCCAGCCTGAGTGAAGTCCTTACTGCGTCCATTGCTGTATTACCGCCTCCGAATACTACCGCCCTTTTGCCTTTGAGGTCGAAAATCGGGGTATCATTATTCGGAAACTCATAGGCTTTCATCAGGTTTACTCTTGTGAGAAATTCATTAGATGAGTAAACACCGTTCAGATGCTCGCCGGGGATATTCAAAAAGTATGGCAATCCCGCTCCTACCCCTACAAAGATAGCATCAAAGCGCTCTAAAAGCTCATCTATGGTTTCGGTCATGCCAACCACATAGTTAGGCTCGAATTTTACGCCGTTGGCTTCGAGCGCGTTAACTTCGGCCTTAACGATATCCTTGGGGAGCCTGAATTCAGGTATGCCGTAAAGAAGAACTCCTCCGATATCATGCAGGGCTTCATAAACGGTAACCTCGTGTCCCATTTGTATTAAGTCACCGGCGCAGCTTAGACCCGCGGGGCCGCCGCCGACTATAGCTACTTTTTTGCCGGTCTTTTCTTTAATTTCAGGAACTATAAGCTCCGCGCTTTTTCTTTCCCAGTCAGCCGCGAATCTTTCCAGATAGCCGATTGCAACGGGAGTGCCTTTCTTGGCAAGCACGCAGTGCAGCTCGCATTGCTCTTCCTGCGGGCAAACCCGGCCGCAAACAGCAGGCAGCGCGTTATCTTCTTTCAAAATTGAGGCGGCTTTATCATATTCGCCCTCGGCGATCATTTTTATAAAATCGGGTATTTTTACATGTACGGGGCAGCCATCTATACAAACGGGCTTTTTGCAGCGCAGGCAGCGTTCTGCTTCCTGCCGCGCTGTTTCTTCATCGTATCCTAAGTTTACTTCCAGAAAGTTTTTTGCCCTTTCAGCAGGGTCCTGTTCAGGCATGTGATGCCTCTTAATCTCCATTCTTTCTTTCTTAGTCAGCTCAGCCATTTGCAGTCTCCTCTTTCTGCTCGTTTAAAGCTTTGTTGAACATTTTATCGTAATTGCAGGTAAACTGATCGAGAGATTCCTGTTCCTGCACATGATACATTTTATTTCTTTGGGTTAAAGTCTCAAAATCAACTTCATGGGCATCGAATTCAGGCCCGTCCACACAAACGAATTTAGTCTTCCCGCCGATAATGGCACGGCATCCGCCGCACATACCTGTACCGTCAACCATAACCGGGTTAAGGCTGACTACGGTCTTTATCCCGTACGGCCTGGTAACTTCGGCAACGGCTTTCATCATTGGAATCGGCCCTATGGCAAGCACAAAATCCACATTTTTTCCGGAATCAATTATTTCCTGCAGCTTTTGAGTAACAAATCCGTGGAATCCGTAGCTGCCGTCATCGGTACATGGATAAACGGTATCGCTGACTTTGGCCATTTCGTTTTCAAGAATGACAAATTCCTTCGACCTGCCGCCGATAATGCTGATTACTTCATTTCCGGCATCTTTAAGGGCCTTGGCGGTCGGATAGGCAATAGCAGTTCCAACGCCTCCGCCGATACTAACGGCTGTACCGAATTTTTCAATATGTGAGGGCTGTCCGAGCGGGCCTACAACGTCATTAATGTAATCGCCGGCCTCGAGTGAATTAAGGTGGCGGGTTGTTCTTCCCACTCCCTGAACTATTATGCTGATCGTGCCTTCATTGGCGTCCGAATCAGCGATAGTCAGCGGTATCCTCTCGCCTCCGGGGTGCACTCTTAATATTATGAATTGCCCGGCTTTTCGTTTTTCGGCTATTTTTGGCGCCTCGATCCTAAATAATTTAATCTCAGGCCCGATGACTTTTGCTTCCCTTATCTTATTCATAAGCATTGACCTTTTTATATCTTTAAAATTCAAAAAATGCGATAACTTTTATTTACGGTATTCTAAAAAAAATGCCGGTTAATATATGAAAATAAATAAGAAAAAAACAAAAAAAGGATTAATGAATTTTTTTTATTAAAAATTTCATTTTGCTAAAGGAAATGTTACCGTGAAGGTAATGCATTTACCGGGTGTGCCCGAAACTTCAAAAGTTCCGTTAAAGAAATCGACGATTTTTTTGACAAGGGCAATGCCCAGGCCTAAGCCTTGCTGCTCGAACCTGTTGCGGTCGAACTGCATGAATGCGCCCAGTTTGCGGATGTCTTTTTCTGTCATGCCGCGGCCGGCATTAGATACTTCGAGCTTGTATTTCTTTCCGCTTACAATCCCTTTGACAGCCACGTTCTCTCCCGCTCTTGAGAATTTAAAGGCATTATCAACAAGCTCTTCAACTGCTTTAAGGAAAAATTTTTCTTCTACCGCAACGGGGTGGTCTTCAATGTGGTATTTAAGATCATCAGCGCGTCCGTATTTGTACGCAAGTTCGTACATTTGCTCATTAATAAGCACTTCAACGTGTTTCGTAATACTGTCTTTTCTTATGTAAGCCTGTTCATTCTTGTCGGTGAGCGAAATATAATATGTGTAATTAACTATAAGCCTGAGCAGCCTTATGCCTGAATCATGGATATCATCAAGCATTTTCTCAATTTCTGCTTTTGATAATTTATTAAGGCTGTTTTTCATTATTTGAGTAAATCCCAAGATGGAATTCAGAGGTGTGCGCATTTCATGGGGCAGCGCGTTAGTAACGTTTTGCCTTAATTCATCCAGCTTGTCAGAATATAGCTTTTCGATTTTCGAGTGTTTCTTAAGCCTTGTCTCGACTGCACTTAGTATATCCTTATTCTCAAATGGTTTGGTTATGTAATCGTCAGCTCCGAGGTCCATACCGCGCCGCAGGTCTTCTCTTTCAGCTTTCGCCGATAAAAACAGAAACGGGATGGAGTAAGTTGCCGGGTCATTCTTTAAAGTATCCAACACTTCATAACCGTCCATACCTGGCATCATTATATCGCAGATTATGAGGTCGGGAATATTAGCTTTGGCATGTTTAATACCGACTTTCCCGCTTCTGGCGGCAATCACTTTATACCCTTTTAATTCAAGGACATCCTCGATATTATCTATTACATCGGGATCATCTTCAATTATTAGTATTTTTTTTGTTTCTTTCATCAACTGAATTAATTGGTAAAACTATTGAAAAAACTGATCCTCTGCCCTTTTTGCTTTCGACAAGTATACCTGCACCGATCTTATCGGCACAGGTCTTAACTATTGACAGACCGATTCCTGAACCGGTTATGGCGCTGACTTCTTCGCTCCTTCTGAAGGGTTCGAAGAGTTTCTGAATATCGTTTTCAGAGATTCCGATTCCCCGGTCTTTAACTGACAGTTGTAGTTCCCTATTATTTTTCTTAATATCGACAAGCACCTCTTTTCCCGGATCCGAATATTTGCAGGCATTTGACAGAATATTGCTCAAGATATGGTATAGCAGGTTGGGGTCGGTTTTAAGTGTGACCTTTTCACCGGGCTCGTTCAAAATTATTTCATGGCGGTGGCGGTCAGTAATAGTAATTTCTTCAATAACGCCCAGAACAAGTTCATTGATGTCAGTGAGCTGTTCTTTATAAGCCAGCCTTCCTGCTTCGCTTTTGCCATATGTGAGTACGTTTTCGAGCATTCTTACCATATTTCTTGTAGAATGCCTTATTTTATCGAGATGCTTGATGAATTTTTCTCTGTTATCGGTATCAAAGAAGTTTTCAAGCAGGTTTGCCGATGATAAAATAACGCTTAGCGGTGTGCGGTATTCATGCGAAACGGTAGTAATGAACTGCGATTTCAGCTCATTTAGTTCTTTCTCTCTCTCGAACGCCACCGCCATATCCTGCTGTGCTTTAAGCAAATGCTCTTCTGTTTTCTTTCTGGCCATGATTTCGAATCTCAGCTCCTGAAGGGTTTCTTCGAGTTGGCTTGTACGGGTTTTAACTCGGCTTTCCAGTTCCTTGTTGAGCATTTGTATTTCCAGCTCGGCGTGCTTTCTTGTAGTTATATCACTCATTACTGTCACGAATTTGTCTGCCGAAACCATGAATGCCGTCAGAAGCAGCCATTTACCAAAAGATTTAACATATAATTCCCTGCTGTGGCTTTTGCCTTTTGAAATTTTTTCAAAAAATTCATCAAGAAGCAGGGAATTAATATCAAATTCATTCAATAGGGTTCTTGCGTCGGTACCTTTAACTTCGTTTGTGCTCAGGCCTGTCATTTTCAAATAAGCTTCATTAACTTCTCTGACGATAGCGTTAGAAGGATTCCCATTATTATCATAAACAATTTCCTGCAGCAATATACCGTCAGCCATATTCTCAAATAATGAGCGGTATTTTTCTTCAGCCTGTTTGATCAATGTGATATCTCTTGCCGAGCACAAAATTGAAGTAATCCTGTTTTTGGTATTGAATTCAGGTATCAAGTGCCACTCGAATATTTTGCTTTTTAGCTGTATGATCCTTATTAGAGGCTTTTGAGTACTGAAGACCCTTTCGGCTGTTTCTTTGAATTTCCGCAGGAATTCTTCTTCGAGGCCCAGCATGTTCAGCTTGTCATTCCTGAAGCTTTTAATATCGATTCCCAGTACATCTATACCTGCCGAATTAACGTACTCTATTCTGAGCTCTTTATCAAAGCGGGTGATTATATCGGGAGTGTTTTCGGTTAATATCCGGTATTTTTTTTCGCTTTCACGGATAGCTATTTCAGAGATTTTACTTTCGGTAATATCGCTCACATAAAAGGCCAGCATCCACTCATCATTTTTTCCGATAGAGAATATGTGTGTATGAAGATATTTGAACATGCCGTTTCTGAGCAGAAGCTCTCTTTCGAATGTTGCATCAACATTTTTTTGGTTTTCAAAAATATTTTTAAAATCTATCGTGGCGAATACATCCTCATTACCTTCTATGGGCCTGCAGTTGGTATCGAAATCCTCAACTAAAGTACCGAGCATATTATCCCGTGGCATATCGAATATATGTTCCATGCCCGGATTCCATTCGGTTATGATGCCGTTGGAATCGGCGAGCATTATGCCGCCGGGTATTTGTTCCACTACAGTTCTGAACTTGTGTTCGCTTTTAATTAGCGCTTCGGCAGAAAGCTTGCTTTTAGTGATATCCCTGGCAACGATTGTCAGCCCCGCGAATTCACCGCTGCTGTCTAATCGTGGGGATATCTTAGCGTTATACCAGAGAACACCGTCTTCGACTTCTATATGATATTCAAATTCTTTAACTTCTCCTGAGTCATAGACATTTTTTATACATTCACTAAGCCTTGTGCCTATTTCGGGGGGTAAAACATCTGCGTAATGTTTCCCTAAGAAAAATTCCGGCGGTGCTATCAGGGCACCTGCGTAATTCGGCTGGAAATAATTTATAAAAACACCGTTCCGGTCCAGCACAAAAACAAGGTCATCCATTGACATAATAGTTGACCTCAGCTGTTCTTCACTCTCCCGGAGCGCGGTCTTAAGGCCTTCGATGTCGCTAATATCGAGTATTATGCCTCTAATCCCTGAGAAAATGCCGTTTTGAATTATGGAATTAATATAAAGAATTACAGGAAATATGTTGGCATGCTTTGATACGGCGCTGTATTCGGATGCTATGGTTTGTTTGTGGCCCTGATGTGCTAATTTTTTAAAATTTTCGAGGATAGAATTTCTCTGAGTGCTGGCAAACAGCTCCCAAAATCCTGCTTTTGATTTAATCTGATCTTCGGTGTAATTAAATCTGCCGAGTCCGAAAATATTCATATACGATATCCGGCCATTCTCATCAGTTTCGAAAACTGCCTGTGGCAGCATATTGATCAGGTCTTTATATTGTTCGCGGCTTTGGCTAAGCTTCCCGCTTATCATATTTTTTTCGGTAACATCCCACATGGTACACATGATCCCAACCAGCTCAGATCTGTTGAAGATGGGCGATTTATAAAAAACAAAATCTCTTTCTTCCTTATCGGACATTCGTACTTTGCTTTCATAGACCAGGGTTTTGAGCTTGTTTAGTATTTCGAGGTCATGGCTGTAATAAACCATAGCCAGTTCTTCACCATATTTATTCTTTAAATCAAGTGGAGTTTTACCGAGTATTTCCGCTTTATCCATCCCGAGCATATCCCGGGAAAAACGTTTGTTACAGCCGATATATCTTGCTTTAGTATCCTTGTAAAACACCGGCGCGGGTATTAAGTCTAGAATTTTATCCAGATGAGCCCTGCTTGTATCGTTAAGGTCAGGTAGAAATACTCTTTCCTGCAGTTCATCATTAATGGCTTTCACCGCTTTGAGGAATAATGCTGATGTGGCTTCTTCAGGGCTGGCTTCTAAGAGAGGTTTTTTATTAATTTCATAAAGTTCTTTATTCCCTATTGTAATATATTCATGAGAACAACCGTTAAGATTTTTTACAACAGGCTGTGTTAACAAAAAAACACCGGGCATATCGGGATTGTAATTATCCCCGAGTGAAACGCTGATACCATGATCCCGCAATTTTTCGGCAAGCCCGGAGAGCATTTGGCTGCTATCAGATAATATCAACAGCTGTTTTGTCATGATAATTTTCTTTGAAACAATGTAATATTAATTTTGTTATTAAAAATAAATACCGGACAGGCCTTTGTTATTTATCGGCCAATATACAAAATTGATAATAATTATGCGTGAAATTTAAAATATATTGCACAAGGCATTGAAATATATTAAATTTAAGTTTTGTGAAACCATACAAAAAGGATATTTATCGAAAATTGCTGCTACTTTTTATGTTTTAAAGATTTAAAGACCCGGTAAAAATAATTTCCGGGCGATAAAAATAGGTTATTTTTGTATTTACCTGATTCATTCAGGACGGTTGATAAAATACGATGTATATTGTCTTAAATTTTTTATTTTGGTTTAATGATTAATTGAGCGGCAGTTTTTATATAATATTCTCAAAGCTGTTATTATGGGCTTTGCTTATTACTCTCAGCAGTAATTTTCTCTACTCACAGGATGAAAGCCTGTTCCGCGTAGATGAATCACTATTTGATGGCGATACTGTCAGGCAAACCAGGCTTCGCTTCTTAAAAGCTCCTGATATCAAAAGGCTCGATCCGGGATATAGATTCGATAATAAGCGAATACCTCCGGGATATGAACGAAATTATGCAATCGATACAGCCAAAGGTACTTACCACTTTAGCGAACAAATAGAAGGCATAGATATTACGCCTGAATATGAGATTGGGCTGAATGAGTATCTCTTAAAGAGGAAAGAGCAGATCCAGGAGCAAACCTGGGATTCACTCATTACAAGATATGATATCAAGAAAGCTCTCTCCGGGGGAGATCTGGCGCGGCTTATGGCGCAGTCAACCGGCCTTACGATTCCTCTGCCGCCAAACCCGCTTATGGGCATTTTCGGCAAGCCTGAGATAAGCATCAATGTTAACGGTGAAGTTAACCTCAGAGTGGGCTGGCGATGGGATTCGCAAAATCTGGGTACTGTATCGGCTTTCGGCCAGACTCAGTCTTCGCCTTTGTTCCATCAGGATATAAGGGTGCAGGTAAACGGCCGTATAGGCGATAAACTCAAGCTGAATACCGACTGGAACACCAGAAGGACATTTGACTATGATAATAAATTCAAAGTCGGTTATGAAGGCTACGACGACGATATAATTAAACTTGTGGAAGTTGGCAACGTTTCTCTACCGCTAAATTCTTCACTTATCGGGGGCGGACAGGCGCTTTTCGGGGTAAGAGCAGATTTTCAGTTCGGGCCGCTTTTCCTGAAAACACTTTTCTCGCAAAGAAGAGGGCAAAGAAAATTCGTTGATGTCAGGGGCGGGGTCAGCAAGCAGCAGTTCTCCATAAGAGCTTATGACTGGTCTAAAAACCACTTTTTCCTCGATCTTTCTTACAAAGATGTTTATAAGGAATATTTCCAGTATTCTACACCTGTAACACCTTCATCAAGGCTGGCGGATTCGTTAAGGATAGGCAGAATCGAAGTCTGGGAAGCGCAGGTTGACCAGAAAAACCCCCACCAATCAGCATCCGTTGCGATTGCCGACCTGCGCGGCGTACGAAGGGAAATGGATGAGAACTACGGGCCGGCTGAAAAAAATGCTACCATAGAAACCGGAAGGGTTGCCCGCGGTAATTTCATTAGGCTCGATTCAATGCGCTATGATGTTGACTATAACCTTGGCACCCTTACCATAGAAAACCTTAGGCCGGACAGGTACTATGCCGTAAGTTATAAGATAGAAGGCGCCACCGACGATAACATTGATGATGTATATTTCGGAACATTTGCCAATGAAATTGGCCGGGGCGATACGCTCTTGCTTAAACTTGTATATCATCCTAATATGCAGCCCGGATTCGGCGTTCTTTGGGACAGGCAGATGAAAAACATTTACTCCATAAACGCATCGAACGTAAATATTAATGAAACAAGTGTCAATCTCTGGTATATCAGGCAGTCTAATGATTCGACGGATGTTCTCGAAGGTGCTCCCGATAAGCTGGTAACTATATTCGGTGTCGACCAGGTGAATAATTCAACAGGTAATGCCCCTCCTGACGGAGTATTTGATTTAAAGCCCCCATTTTTTAATCCAATAACGGGCGAAATCACTTTTCCCCATCCGGAACCTTTTGACTCTCTTTTGATAGAGTATTTTACAGAGCTTGGCAATCCCGAGCTTGCAAACCAATACAGGTTTCCTGATGTTTATGATACTACTTACGATATTGCAGCCAGAAATACATCAAGGGACAGGTTCGTAATATCCGGCGAAGTATCGGGACGTCAGACCAACAGGATATCGCTCGGATCCTTCAATCTTTCTCCGGGAAGCGTAAGGGTAACTCTGGACGGCGTGCCATTAAGAGAGTTTGAAGATTACATTGTGGATTATTACTCAGGGACTTTGACCCTAAGAAATCCCAGGGCTACACTGCCAAACGCGAATCTCAAGATAGAATACGAACAGCAGGACATATTTAATATTTCGACCCGTACCCTGATGGGCCTGCGGGCTGATTATAATATATTAAAATCGCGGCACGCTAATGCCGGATTAGGCATGACTCTAATGCACTATGACCAGTCGGCGCTCATAGATAGGGTAAGGCTGGGCGAAGAGCCGGTATCGAATACCATGCTAGGATTCGACGGTACATTTAACTGGGATACACCCTGGCTCACTAAATTGATAGACTTGCTGCCTTTTTACGACACAAAGGCCAAATCATCTATCACGGCAAGAGCCGAATGGGCGCTGATGCTCCCGAATCCGAATAAAAGAACATCCGAGATAAGCTCCGATCAAGGCGAATCTGTTGTTTACATAGATGATTTCGAAGGAGCGCAAAGATATATTTCCCTCGGGCTTAACGCCACACAGTGGCAGCATTCATCGCAGCCTACCGATACAACATTATGGCCCAACGCGGAGGACGCTTCCTTATACAGAGGTAAGCTCTTCTGGTACCAGTATTTTATTCCGAGGGTCAGGCTGCGTGATGTTTATCCAAATAATAAAACATACCAGACAGGTAATCAAAACATCAATCCGCTCGAGATCACTTTCGACCCGGATCGTCGCGGTATATATAACAGGAATTTTGAATATCTGGAAGAAGACCATCCGGGATATCAGGAAGGAAGTCCTGTATTTTCTCAGCAGCCTGAAAACAGGCGAAAGATCTGGGGCGGTATGATGAGGCTCTTTTCGGCCTTTAATACCAATTTCGATACAGAAAATATCGAGTTTGTTGAGATCATGCTTAAAATAAATCAATGGGAACCCGGCAATACCAAGATGTTTGTGGATATAGGGCAGATCAGCGAAGATATTATTCCCAATAACTCACTCGATACAGAAGATGGAATTACCGAGGATAATACTTATCCGAATAATATTATCGATGCCGGCGAAGATAGAGGTATAGATGCGATACTTGATAATGTGGAAAAGGAAACCTATCCTGAGCCGCTTAACCTTGAAGATGATCCCGCGAGGGATAATTATGCATTTGATTTTTATAAAGATGACAGAGAACGCGATGAAAATGATTTTGTAAATTATAATAATTTTGAAGGTAATTCTACAATTTCGGAATTAGGCCAGTTTCCGGATACAGAAATACTTAACAAAAGTAACGGTCAGTCCATATCACTCGCTAATGATTATTTTGTTTATGAAATAAATCTTGAGCCCGATCCGAATATCAACACACAGATAGTCGGCGGGAACCCTGATAAGGGCTGGTTTCTATATAGGATTCCCATCAGGAAACCCAGCTACAGGGTGGGTAATCCCCTGTTTTCACATATTCAATATGTAAGAGTAAGGTTCCAGGGCGGTATCTTCCGCGGGCAGATCGCCGATTGGCGGCTTGTCGGCTCGCAATGGCAGAGAATAAGCAATTTCCAAAATGTACCCCCTGATGACAGCGTACTGTCTTTGGCTTTTGTCAATCTGTGGGAAAACGCCGGCCCGCCCGATTTTTATGAAATGCCTCCGGGAGTAAGTGCCCCCAGGCAGCTTAATAATCCCGACCCAACGCAGGATATAAGGATGAATGAGCAGTCTCTTGCCATCAGCGTGAAAAATTTAAAACCCAGTGAGGAGAGAATGGCAACGAGAATTTTCAGGCCTCTAGACTTATTCTTTTACAAAAAACTTAAGTTTTTTATACACGGGGACGGCACAATGCCTGGAAGCGTAATGCCGGGAGCAAAACCCCAGGCGTATGCCTTCGTAAGATTCGGTATCGATTCCAGCAACTATTACGAATACCGCAGGCCGCTAATCAGAGGATGGCAGGATATTTCTATCGACCTTGCTAAATTAACTTCAATAAAGCAGATTAGGGATACTTCCAATTTGTTTGAAAGGCAAATTATCGGAATTGAAGGCGACGATCTCGGATATTTCGCGATCAAAGGCAGCCCTATACTTACCAGAGTACAGTTCTTCGGATTTGGTATAGCCAACGAATCCGAAAATTTCCAGGAACTCGAGGCTACAATGTGGGTAAACGAATTAAGGCTGGTGGAAGCTGAAGACGGCGCTGATTGGGCAGGCGTCGCCAGCGTTGATATGCAGCTTGCAGATATTGGTTCTATTAACGCCAGCTTCAGGAATTCTCAACCTAATTTCCACAGCCTGGAAGAACGCTTTGGTAATAGAAAAACCACTACCGACTGGTCTGTATCCATGCAGGGCAATCTTGATAAATTCGCGCCTAAATCGTTCCAGTCAATGAAACTGCCAATCAATTATACACATACCGAGTTTATGGAAGACCCGGAATTTGTCGCCAATAGTGATGTTAATATTGAAGAAGCCGCGAACGCGGCTTACAGACAGGCTTATGACAGAGCCATAGATAATGGCGCGAGCCCCGATGAAGCAGACAGAATAGGTGACCTGGCAAGGGAGGAAATACTCATGAGCTCTCAAACTATGAAAGTGCAGGACAGCTGGGCTATGACCGGTGTTAAACTCGGCCTTCCGATTAAGAACTGGTTAATAGATGACACTTTTAATAAAATAACCATCGGCTATTCTTACTCGCAGGAGTACGAACGGTCTTATCTGTATGAAAAACGCTTCAACTGGATGTGGAGGCTGACTTTAGAGTATTCTGTTCCTATTTCGGAATTATTAACCCTTAAACCTCTCGGCTGGGCGGAAAATGTTCCCATACTCGGCACTTACAGCGGGCTTAAGCTGAACTTCCTGCCAAACAACTTCTCGGCCGGGCTTAACATGACCCGTAGAAGGCAAACCGAGAAATCGCGTTACCTGGACTTTGCCAGCCCTGTGATACGCGACTTTACAGCTAACAGAACAGCCCAGATACAATGGAAATTATCTGAAGGCGGATTTCTTAACCCGGCGTTCGATTATACCATGAATTCGTATAGCACATTGGTACCCTTTGAATTTGATGAAAACGGAATGCAGAGAACCGGTAGTGAAATAGCCAATGCCATATTTTTTAATGACGGGCAGCTAATTGATTTCGGAAAAAACACACAGCATACACAAACTGTTAACATTAATCTTCAGCCAAGAATACCGGATGTTGGCGGCATTAATAATTACCTGGATATTACCGGTTCATTTAATACCACATATAATTGGCAGGACCCCCTGCAGCCGGATCCGAGGATCAGGGATGTTGCCAAAAATGCCAGCTGGAATAATTCGATCCGTTTTAATGCCGGGCTTAGACTTAAGAGCATGGCTGACAACTGGTTCGGTGTGCAGCCGCCTCCAAGGCGGCCTGGTATGGGCAGAGGCAGGCAGGCCGAGCCTGACACAGCAAAAAGTGCTGAGTCTAAAAGCTTCACTGAATCGCTGGGGCTGGGATTAAAAACAATTTTCCTGGATTGGGAAAAACTTGATTTCATCTTCAATCAGACTAATTCTTCCATGAATCCCGGCGTATTCGGGGGTAACGGCCTGACAAACTTCTGGGGACGCGGAATGACTTTCCGCGAAAGCCAAAATACTTACGGGCCGAGTTTTGCGTATCAATTAGGGCTTATATCCAATCCGCACGGTGGTTTTAATTTCGTTCCTTCGGGGAGCTTCCCATGGTTTGCTTTTGATTCATATACCGGGCTTAGGCCGCCAAACGCAGTTATGCAGGATAATTATTCCCAGCAGACTACTTTTGAGATAAAGACTACAAGGCAGCTTTGGGAGGGAGCGGACCTCGACTTAAACTGGTCGACCTCGCTGGGATACAGCCGCGATCAGACTGTCGTTACCGATGAATTCGGTGTACCGACATTTAAGAATATCATCGCAATGGAAAACCTGAACAGGACCTTTATTATGATGCCAACGATATTCGGATTCAACGTTTTCAATAATACTATTGACAATGTTGTTAATATTTTCGAAGATAGAAGTACTGAGGTAGATTCCCTCAACGAAGTTCAGTATAACAGGGATTTGCAGCGTACACTCTCAGGAGCATTCTATGACGGGCTGGAAGCATTCTCAATATTCGGAGGCTCGGCAGGCAGGTTCCTTCCAGCCATTAACTGGGCTATCCGGTGGGAAGGGCTTGAAGAATGGGAACTGTGGCAGGGGCTCATCAAACGCATGTCGGTTGAACATTCATATGTATCAACTTACCAGGAGAACGTGGAAATAACTGATGACGGCAGGTCGGTTCAAAGTCAGATGGCACAGTACGGTTTCCAGCCATTTGTCGGCGTGACAGCTACTTTCGATGATGATAAACTCGACGGCAATCTTACGGCTAACTTCAGGATTGCAACACAATCATCATTTACGCTTAATTCCGCGGCGAGATCGACTATATCGCGGCAGAGTACCACAGAGATCACTGGACAGGCTGCTTATACCATGAAAGGCTTTGAGTTCCCCTTATTCGGGCTGATCCTGGAGAATGATTTCGAGCTAAGCTTTATGGCTACTTACAAAAACAATGACAGAGCAACTTATGACCTGCTTAACAGGGATACTTTCAACAATAATGAAGGCCAGACACTCGACGGCAATACACAAATCATTCTCGAGCCAAGAGCTAGATACTCCATGAGCAACAGGGTTACGGCTTCGTTCTTTGTACGCTATGAAGGAACCTTCACCGAAGGAGCTGCTCAGCCCGGCTTCCATACTACCCAGGTAGGCCTGGATATCAGGATATCAATCGCCGGCGGCAGATAATACCTGTATTCTATTAATAAAATTGTTGAAAATACGTAAAAATTATCTCGTTATATTAAAATATAGTCATTATTAATCCCTCGATTAATTTTCACATAAAAAATTTATTTGTTAGATTTTTTTATGAAGAGTTTTTCAATGAAATACTTATTTATTCTCCTTTGTGCCATGCTCTTTGTATCATGCGGTGAGGCAGAGGAAGAGATCAGCGAAGAAATAATCGGCACGCAGAATGTACCCATAGAAGTCACTGCGGCTTTTGGAGAAAAATATCCCGGAGCAAAAGATACTGAATGGGCAAAAGAAGAAGAAGGCATCTACGAAGCTGAATTCGAAATGGACGGAAAGGAATATGAAGCCGAATTCGACGCGGCAGGCACATGGATAAAAACAGAGTGGGAAGAAGAAGTTGAAGAACTCCCCGCTGCCGTTAAAGCATCGCTCGACAGCACTTATCCTGGGCATGAAGTAGAAGAAGCGGAATTATTCGATTCAGCTGAGTGGGGAATTGCATATGAAGTTAAAATCGAAATGGATACCGAAGGAATAGATGACATAGAAAAATTTGTTATTATCGGAGAAGACGGTACTATACACCGGGAAAAAAACGAAGACACCAAAGAAACAAAAGATGAACAGGGAGCCTATTAAGTATCTAAAATTAAGCTGCAATATTATAGTAAGGGAGGCTCAGGCTTCCCTTTTTTATTAAAATTATTCATTTATTCCATATATTTGAATCTTTATGACTGAATTAGGATGAACATCCGTCAAGATTAATAAATGAAAAAAACATTGATATTTCTGCTTTACTTTGTTTGTGCCATGTACGCCTTTTTACTAGGTGTCAGGCAGCCTAATATCGACGGCTACGATAAAGCCAGGTTCGGCGATATGGTACACGGAGAGGCGCACCGCCCTTATGTGTACAGGGCTTTAATGCCTGCTGTAATTCTTAGTATTGAAAAAGCCCTCCCGGATAGCGCCGAGCAGAATATCAAATCGCTTATAGCCAAAATATATCCATTTGAAAAAGTTATTGATAAAATGGGCTGGAACCAGGAATATTACATTGAATACCTTATCGGGCTGATCCTGATGTTCGCCTGCTTGATGGCATTTATGTACACCATTTCTTATCTGTCCCGGGGATTATTCAAATCCGGCGGGTTTGCTCATCATCTGATAGCTGTAGCTTCCATACTCTTGCTGCCGGTGATGTTCCGCTATTACATTTATCCTTATGATTTTCCCACCCTGCTTCTTTTTACTCTTGCTTTGGCTATGCTTGCCCGCGGCAGGTTTAAGGCTTATATCATTGTATTCATTTTGGCGTCGATCAATAAGGAAACCGCGATTTTACTACCCATGTTATGGATGATATATTTCAGGCATAGCAGAAAGCAGGATCCAAAAAAGTATTGGATATCCGCAGGACTGCAACTCGGTATTTTTCTGGTTATCAGATCAATAATCATGCTTATATACATGAATAATCCCGGCGTACCGGCAGAATTTAATTTCTTTGAATTCAATTTCCCCTATTTGTTTTCCCCGCATTCCGTGCCCGGCGTGATGAGCTTTATCATGCTTGTTATCCTGCTGTTTTACAGATGGAAGGAAAAGCCTAAATTTCTTCGGGAGGCGCTGTTTATGGGGATTCCTTTGCTAGCCCTTGCCATATTCTGGGGAGTTATTGATGAGCTCCGGATATTCTATGAGATATATCCGGTGCTTGTATTGCTCGCGGCCCATACAATAGCCGGATTAACGGGTTACAGGCTTGAAAACCGAATGGCAAACAGGCTTTGATCAAATCAATATCAGTATTATTAACAAAATAAAAAAAACACTTTTATTCGAAAATAATCCGTATATTTAAAATCGGTTTAAAATGATTTACGGAAAACAGTGTAAATCAATGGAGTTCAATATCTGTTAAAGCGTCATATAAGCATTTATATAGCTTTCTGATTATCATAAAATGGGGATAATAACAGATGCGAACTACATCAGGGGGCATTAACTCAGAATACTCTGATTTTGTATCGAAAGTGATAATTGGAAAGTTCTTACCGCTAAAATTCTGTAAGAACCTTAATATTCCTGTGTTATTCAACCGAAATATTTAATAATATTTTTCATTTCCTGTCCCGGAAATAATGAAAAATTAATTTAAGGTAAAAAATGCCGAATTTTAAAGAAATGGGCCTGGACAGCAGGATTCTTCAGGCCATTGAGGGTCTCGGGTTTATCGAACCGACTCCGATTCAGGAACGTACAATACCCTACATCTTAGGATCAGAAAAAGATCTGATCGCGCTCGCTCAAACAGGTACTGGCAAAACAGCGGCCTTCGGACTTCCGCTAATTCATAATATCGATGTGTCCTCCAATGATACTCAGGCGCTTATACTATGCCCTACCAGAGAGCTCTGCATGCAAATTTCTAAAGATATAGCCAACTATTCCAGGTTTAAAACCGGGCTTAAAACGGTTGCCATATATGGCGGTGCGTCTATAGAAGGGCAGATCAGGTCAGTTAAAAAAGGTGTACAAATAATTATCGGTACTCCCGGAAGAGTGATAGACCTGCTTAACAGAAAGGTAATCGCTCTGGAAAGCATTAAAACTCTTGTGCTTGATGAAGCTGACGAAATGCTGAATATGGGATTTAAGGAATCTCTGGATACCATACTTTCATCGATACCTTCTAATAAGCAGACACTGCTTTTTTCAGCCACCATGCCTAATGAAATAAGAACTATCGCGAAAAAATACATGAATGGCCCGAAAGAAATTTCAATAGATAAAAGGAATGATTCGGCAATAAATGTAATTCATAATTATTATATATCTAAAGCTCATGATAAATATGAAACACTTAAAAGAATTGCCGACCTTAATCCCGATGTGTATGGAATAGTATTCTGCCGTACAAGGATGGAAACAAAAAATATTGCTGAAAGACTTATTACAGACGGCTATAATGCCGACGCCCTGCATGGCGAACTCTCCCAGATCAGGCGCGATGAGGTTATGAACCGTTTCAGAACCAAGGGCGTGCGTATTCTTGTAGCCACGGATGTCGCGGCAAGGGGCCTCGATGTAAATGATCTCACCCATGTTATTAATTACAATCTGCCTGATGACCTCGAGCTGTATATTCACAGAAGCGGTAGAACGGGACGAGCCGGTAAAAGCGGGATATCAGTTTCCATTATTTGCCGGCAAGACTTACATAAAGTCATGCTGATTGAAAAAAGCATTAACAAAAAATTCGAAAGAAAAAACATCCCTTCAGGAAATGATATTATTGCCGGCAGGATGAATGAACTGATCGACAGAGTAAACATGGCCGACACCACACTTCCGGGACTGAATGCCATGATTGAAGCCGCTTCAAATAAACTGGCTGATATCAGTAAGGAAGACCTGCTTAAACGATTTATGGCGCTTGAATTTGAGAAATTCATTGAATACTATAAAAATTCTGCCGATTTAAATGTCAATACTGATAAATTTGAGCGTCCAGCTAAAAAAAGCCCCGGCAAACGCGGCGATAAATCTATGAAGAAGGATAAAAACATTAAATTCGCGGTTTTTATGATAAATATCGGCGAAAATAATAATGTATCGGTCAGGCATGTATTAAAGATCATTAACAGGCATCTGCCGCAGAAAAATGTTGAGATCGGAGATATAAACATTATGAAGAAAAAGACTGTTTTCCAGATTGACAGCCGTTTTACAAAGGTATTTAAAAAATCCTTCAAAAATGCTGTTTATGACAACATTCCACTGGACCTGCAATCTATGAACTAATATATAAACGCAAAACTATATTGATAAGCCGTGCCACAAAAAAGCACGGCTTTTTTTAATCTCATTTTATGGCAGGGCAGCCATAAATATAGTTCAGCTTCTTTTTCTTTTAATGTATTTATATGTTTCCCCGCCCCACAATACCAGTGATGATAAAACTAAAATCACAACAAAATCAGTGGCCGGAATATCAGAAAATCCGAATATATCTCTCAGGGAAGGCACCTTAATAACCATAATCTGCAATAGTATTGAAGCTAAAATTGCAAAATTCAGCCATTTATTTGTAAACATACCGATTTTGAATACTGATTCATTTAAAGAGCGCATATTAAAGGCGTTATATACAGCTGTAAGGGCAACTACAAGAAATGCGCCGGTACGCGCTGCCTCAATCCCCTCCTGTATATAGTAGTCAAAGACAAACATTGCGATAGTAACCATTATAGCAGCTATCATTATTAAGAAGGGGATGACATCCCATGATAATATGTTGGCTCCTTTTTTTACGGGTTGCTGATTCATTATGTCTCCGTGGCCTGGTTCGGCTGCCAGCGCGACATCAATTACGCCATCGGTAACAAGGTTCACGTATAATATCATCACGGCTGTCAATGGCAGGGGAAAGCCGAAAAGCAGACCCACGACAATCACGGATATTTGAGCAAAGTTTGTGGTCAGCAGGAAGTAACTGGTTTTCTTTACATTTTCAAAAACAATCCTTCCCTGCCGTATGGCATTGACTATACTGCTGAAATTATCATCCTGAAGTACTATTTCCGAAGCATCCTTTGCAACATCTGTTCCGCGCAGCCCCATAGATATGCCAACATCGGCTCTCTTAAGCGCGGGGGCGTCATTTACTCCGTCGCCCGTCATTGCAATAAGGGTATCTTTGGCCTGCAGCCGTTCAGCAATCCTCAGCTTGGTTTCGGGGTCTACCCGCGCGAAAACCGAAACATTGTTTATATAATCATCAAATTTTTCATCATCAACGTCAAGCTCTTTTGAGGTGATTGAAACGGGAAATTCCTGATTTTGCTTATCTTCAGCGCTTTCAACAATTCCTACCTGCTCGGCAATAGCCGCTGCTGTGCGCTTATGATCCCCTGTGACCATTATCACGCGGATACCTGCTGTTCCGCATTCATTGATGGATTCTTTCACGCCTTCCCTCGGCGGGTCTATTATTCCGGTGATTCCTGCCCAGCTCAGGCCTTTAACATCATCTGCAGTAACTGAATCAATATCGGAATTTCTGTAAGCCAGAGCAATAACGCGCATTGCGTTGCCGGTCATTTTGTTTATCTCTTCCAGAATTTTATCCCGCTTTTCATCATCCATATCTTCAGTGCCGTCACTGCCGAGCCATTTATCGCTTAGCTCAAGCAGCTTTTCAGGCGATCCGATAACAAATATCTCTCTGCCCTCCGGGGTATCAACCAGGCTGGCCCTGAATTTTTGCTCAGAATTAAAAGGAAGGTCATCCACTAATTTGTAATCCCTGTAGGGCTCTTTTTCGGAAATGCCGGCCTTTTCCGCTACAACTAACATCGCGGCTTCCGTCGGATCGCCGGTTATTTCAGGTTCTTCTTTGTTTTTTTTATTACCTTCACTTTTCAATTTGGCATTATTGCAAAAAGCTGCAATTGCCATCATTTTGCTTTCAGCGGGGTAATCGTAAATGTCAATAGTATCATCATTTTTTTTGAATTCGCCCTTAAGTTGATAGCCGCTGCCCGAAACATCTATTTCCCGGCCGCTTCCGCTGAATATTTTTTTTACTGTCAGTAAGCCCCGGGTGATCGTTCCGGTTTTATCCGATAGAATAGTTGAAACGGAACCCATCATTTCCGTTGCAGTAAATTCCCGTATTATGGCGTTTTGTTTTGCCATTCTTTTAGCGCCGATTGCCAGAACTATAGAAATCACAACAGGCAGGCCTTCCGGAATGGAGGATACCAGTGACGCAATGGTGACCATCAATATATCCCGAAATTCAAAATCCCTGTAAAAATACCCTATTGAAAAAACTACTAATGCTGTAAAAGCGGCTATTCCTGCCATTTGCTTGCCCAGAGTGGCGGTTTTCTTTCTGAAATTGGATTCCTGCATTTTCATTTCGCCCATAGAGGCGGCGATCTTTCCGATCTCGGTATCCTCGCCAATGGCAGTTACGAGCGCTCTGCCGCTTCCGCGGGCAATATTGGTTCCTTTCCATACCATATTACTCCTGTCGCCCAGAGGAGTGTCTTTATCAAGCTTATCAGTATTTTTTTTAACAGGCATGGATTCGCCGGTCAGTGACGCTTCGGTCGTACGCAGGTCTTTTTTCTTCAGAACCCGTGCATCAGCAGGGATAGTTGAACCTTCTTTCAGAATAATGACATCACCCGGGACAACCTCCGCGGCAGGCATTTCCTCTTCATTGCCGTCTCTGAGAACAAATGCTTTCTTCTTGACCATGCTTTTTATCGATTGTATTGCTTTCTCGGCCTTGTATTCCTGAACGAATCCCATAGTTGCATTAAAGAGGATCACACCCAGAATGATGTAAACATCAGCCATTTGGTCGGCCCAACCGGCAATACCGGCGGCTATGATAAGTATGAGTATAAGAAAATCCTTGAACTGCTTAATGAATAGCTTTATCGGGTTCGTGCTACCTTTTTCGGGCAGAACGTTTTTGCCGTATTTTTCCTGCCTTTTGGCTGCCTCTTCCCCTGAGAGCCCTTCTTCGGAGGAAGAGAGCTTTTCCATGCATTCTTCAGAGCTGATACTATAGTAAGGAAATTTCGGGTCCATGATTTTGAATATAATTATTAATTATTTTTAATTACATTATTATTTATCCCGATTGTAAGGCACTTTTATTTTTTTTTTACACATCTAACTTCACAATTACTCAAAAAAAAAAAAATGAAATTATAATAAATTAATGATGACTTGTTTTCCTTTTGATTGGGATTATCATTTTCGGGTTGAATTTTCTAAATTTAGCGATTATTAGAAATAATTAGCCAAATTGGAATATTCGTCAAGCTTTCGATTCGGGGACCATCAATGGAAGAAACTCATACGCTGCAAATCGAGACCGGAATTATATGCTGCCGGTGCGCGTTCACTGTTTATATGTGATTAGGCTCTCCGCGCTAAATCTGCCATGTATGAACTAGTGCCGGCGTTTCTGCTCGGCGCTTCTGCATACAATTGCAGTAAGCCTTTTCACCGGGCCTCCATCTGACGCTGACGACATGTTTAAAACAATGAAGGGCGGATTTTAAAATCAGCAGGGATGAGTAAAGTATGAGTAAAGTGATTTTATCTGCACTTTGCCGATTACCTGATTCCTGTATTTGCTCTTAATATCATGGGCGGCACGGCTTAGCTCTTCGGTCTTAATACCGGAATTACAGGAATTCCATGCTTCCAGGAATGCCGCCAAATGGTCTGCTGCTTTTATCAGTTCTCCATCGAAGGCTGAATATTCATCGGTATTATATTTAGCGTTGATATCATCCACTGTGATATCTCTGCCCTTCATCTGCTTGAAAATATGGCCGTTATGGAATATCTTATTTACGAATTCATCTTTAGTAAAATAATTAAGTTCGTTCTTCCATTCCGGCTCAATGTAGGGGTATATTTCCTGCTCGGAAAGGCTTTCTTCAAGGTCTTTAATTAGCTTATCCAGCTCGGATGATGACCTCTTTACCGGCGATATAATATCTCTGGTAACTGCTTCAGGCAGGTCATGGAACAGCCCCCCGAAAAAGTTATTGAATAGCCTTTGCGGGCAGGCGCCGTTTTCTCTCGCGAAAAAATATGAAATGCAGGCGACAAGCATGGTATGCCCAAGGACTGATGTTTTCGGCACCCTCGGTATCTGCGCCCAGCGGAACTGAAACCGCAGCTGCCCCACCATATCAATAAAGTTGACGATTTTTTCCTGATCCTGCATCTTCTTTATACCGCTGAGGCCTTCGTACTTGTTTACTCTTTTGATCAGGCTTGTGTAAATTCGGTCATTCTGATAATCGATGGGATTAGCCTGTTTTATTATTCTGAATTCCCAAAGGCTTGCGTAAATATGTGCTGCGTCAAGGATTCTGATGTTCAGGTCCTCTTCATGATCTTCGATAAGAAAAGTCTTAAGTTCGGACTTGAGTTCTTCATTTTCGATTTTTGGCTCAAGGGATTTGTAAACAAATTCATTCAGTTTTGAAAAAACCTGTTTATTTTTCATTATCTCGGTATATATCGGAGATTTAATATCAGAGATAACTATCCTGCGGAGCAGTTCGTAAATTCCTCCTTTGATAATTTTATCCCAATCCACTTTATTGCCGTTCATTTCCTCGTACTTGCCGAGGCAGTAAGCTATAACCATTTTATGAGCGTGCTTGTCTATCTCGATCATATCCATTGGGCGCACGCGGTCGTTCCAGCGGAGTATATGAAACCCCCTGAAAAGTTCATTTACAAGAGAAAAATTCAGTATCATCCTATTTCCCGAAAATCTTATCTAAAGCCATAGCGGCTATGTCAAGGGTTTTATTAATATCATCGTCACTGTGTGCCAGCGAAACGAACATTGCTTCAAATTGAGACGGTGCAAGGTGTATGCCATTATCCAGCATAAAGCGAAAATATTCCGCGAATTTACCTGTATCAGATGCGGAAGCGCTTTTAAAATCAACCACATCGCTTTCGGTGAAGAACAGGCATATCATCGAGCCTACTCTGTTTATGGCGGCTTTTATACCTCTATCTTCAAGGGATTTCCGCATGCCGCTTTCCAGCCGGGCACCTTTTTTTTCTAATTCTGAAAAAATTTCAGGTTTTAGTTTAATTTCTGTTAGTACGGCAATGCCTGCGGCAGTTGCAAGGGGATTGCCGCTAAGCGTTCCCGCCTGATAGACCGGCCCGTTGGGGGATAGCTTTCCCATTATATCGCCCTTGCCGCCGAAAGCGCCTACGGGGAGGCCGCCGCCGATAACTTTTCCGAATGTGCTTAGGTCGGGCCGGATGCCGTAAAGCTCCTGCGCGCCTCCCGGCGCTACCCTGAAACCTGTCATCACTTCGTCAAATATCAGAACTATACCTTCATTGGTACACAGCTGCCTTAATTCTACCAGAAATTCCTTCTTTGAAGGAACAACTCCCATATTTCCGGCTATAGGTTCAATTATTACCGCGGCGACATTTTCCTTATTTTCATCAATCAATTTTTTTACTGAATTTATATCATTGAAGTCAGCGGTTAATGTATCGGCAGCGGTGCCTTTGGTAACACCCGGGCTAGTGGGCACGCCAAAAGTCATCGCTCCTGAACCTGCCTTTATCAGAAAGGAATCACCGTGGCCGTGGTAGCAGCCCTCGAATTTAATGATCTTATCCCTTCCTGTAAATCCGCGCGCGAGCCTTATGGCACTCATTGTGGCTTCAGTGCCGCTGTTTACCATACGGGCCAATTCCACGGAAGGTACGAGCGAGCAGAGCAATTCGGCGAATTTAACCTCTAAGCCTGTGGGTGCGCCGAAGCTGGTACCAAGTTCAAGAGCTGAAGCAACCGCGTCCTTTATGAACTTTGCGTTATGGCCGAAAAGATGCGGCCCCCAGCTTCCGATATAATCGATATATTCATTGCCGTCGGCGTCAATGACTTTTGAGCCCCGGGATTCGCGAATAAATACAGGATCGCCGCCAACAGATTTAAACGCCCTTACGGGTGAGTTTACTCCGCCGGGAATATGCTTGCAAGCTTTCTTATATAATTCTTTGCTTTTAGTAATGTTCATGTGTTTTCTCCTGTTATTCACCGAAATTCTGCTCAATAAGCTTAGCCGCTTCTTTAGCGTAATATGTCAGTATAATGTAAGCCCCGGCGCGTTTAATGGATGTAAGCGATTCCATAATAATTTTATTTTCGTCCAGCCAGCCTCTTTCTGCGGCGGCTTTTATCATTGCGTATTCTCCGCTTACCTGGTAAGCTGAGACGGGTATATTAAAGCTGTCACTTACTGCTCTGATAATATCAAGGTAAGCTCCGGCGGGCTTCACCATAATGATATCAGCGCCTTCCTCTATATCCGCTCCTGCTTCTCTCAGGGCTTCGCAGCTATTGGAGTAATCCATCTGGTGGGAACGCCTGTCCCCGAATGAGGGAGCCGACCCCGCGGCATCCCTGAAAGGCCCGTAATAAGCAGATGAGTATTTCACGGCATAGCTCATAAGGGGCATCTGATTAAATCCGCTGCTGTCAAGTACTTCCCTGATGGCTGCTATCCTGCCGTCCATCATGTCGGATGGGGCAATCATGTCCGCTCCCGCTTCTGCCTGGCTCAGGGCAGTGCGCTGCAGCAGCTTTAAAGTTTCGTCATTGGCAATGCCGCCGTCCTTAATCAGTCCGCAATGCCCGTGCGACGTGTATTCACAAAGGCACACATCGGTTATAAGCAATATATCAGGATTTTCTTTCTTTAATTCGCGGAGGCATTTCTGGATGATACCGTTTTCATCGTAGGCGCCTGTGGCTGTTTCATCTTTACTTTCGGGAATTCCAAAAAGGATTATACCCGGTATTCCCAGCTTCGTGAGTGCTTCACATTCCCGTTTGATATTATCGACGGACATCCTGAATACACCGGGCATTGAGCTTACTTCTTCTTTTTTATTCTCGCCGGGCATAACGAACATAGGGTAAATCAGATTGCTCTTATGCAGCCTGGTTTCCCTGATCATAGCCCTGGTGAGCGGGTTTTCTCTTAATCTTCTGAATCTTTTAAACATCATTTTTTATCCTTCCGAATTTTTTTTTCTTCCGTATAATTTTATTTCTTTCCTATTTATTTTCTTCCGTATATTTCATCTATAATGATTTTTCCGCCCCGGCCAAGCAGTTCCATGGCAATTTCTCTACCGATCATTTCGGCTTCCTCGGGGCTGCCTGTACCTTTTTCCCTGTAGAATCTTATTCCGTCAGTTGAAGCTATCATGGCATCGAAAATCAACACGCTGTCGGGAGTAATTTCTCCGTGAGCCGCTACAGGCGCCTGGCATCCTCCGCTTACAGTTTTGAGAAAGGATCTTTCGGCTTTAACTTCCGTTTCGGTTTTTTGGTGATTAAGTTTTGAAGAAATTTCCATAAGCCTGCTGTCATCTGCCCTTATCTGCACACCAAGCGCCCCCTGGCCAACAGCCGGTATGAACAGGTCTTTTTCAATAACCGAGCTGATATAATTCTGCATCTCCAGCCTTTCCACCCCAGCTTTGGCAAGTATAATAGCGTCCCAGTCTGAATCCAGATATTTCCGGATACGCGTAGGGACGTTACCCCGCAGGCCTCTTATTTGAACATCGGGCCTGTGCCTGCATAGCAGGGCGCTGCGCCTTAACGATCCGGTAGCAACCCGGGCGTTTTTACTTAAATTATCTAAAGTGACGCCTTTTTCTCTGGAGATTATCACATCCCTGGGGTCATGCCTTTCAGTGACAGCTGATATGGCCAGTCCTTCGGGAATTTCCGTCTGGAGGTCTTTCATGCTGTGCACTGCTATATCAATTTCTTCATTGAGCAGGGCGCTTTCAATTTCTTTAGTAAAAAGTCCTTTATCACCGATTTTATAAAGAGCTTTATCCTGGATTTGATCGCCTAAAGTGCTTATCTCTTTTATTTCAAAAATTATTTCCGGAAAAAAATTTTCCAGTTCAGTTTTGATAAAATTGGCCTGCCAAAGTGCCAGCCTGCTAGACCGGCTTCCGATTATTATTCTTTTATTCACAATAAGCTGCTTTTCTTGCTTAATTAAAAAGTATTATTTGACAATTTGATGGTAATGAAATATATTTAAAAAATACTACCTGACAAAAAAACAAAATAAAAAAAAATAAGCTTATGCGGTATGTTTTTGCTTTTATTTTAAGTTTTCTCATCTTTTCCGAGGGTTTTGCCCAGAATTACGCGCGTAACTGGTATTTTGGCAGACAAGCTGGAATTAGGTTTGAAAAAGATGGAGTCAGGCCGCAGATATTACTGGATAGCGAAATGCGTACAAGAGAAGGCTGCGCTTCGATTTCCGATAATAAGGGTAATCTTCTTTTTTATTCAAACGGTATAAACGTTTGGAATAAAAACCATGAAATTATGCCCAACGGCCACAATCTCTCAGGCCATCAATCAACCACTCAATCGGCGCTTATAATTCCCAAGCCTGAATACCCTGATATTTATCTTTTATTTACTCTTGCCAAAGAAGGCAGCGGCGGTCTTAGTTATTCAATTATTGATATGACATTGGAGGGCGGCCTGGGTGATATAATCGAAAAAGACATACCGCTCTTGAATCCTGCTACAGAGAAAATGGCGGCGATATTTCATACTAACGCGAAGGATGTCTGGCTGGCAGCGCACAAGTGGGATTCAGATGAATATTACATGTACAGGATAAATTCAAATGGGATAGACGGCCCGGTGATTAACAAAATAGGCACAGAGCATAAAGGAATTTTCTGGAATGCCATCGGCCAGATGCAGTTTTCCCCCGACGGAAAAAAGCTTGCCTGTGTAATTGCCAATAGAGGCCTGGTAGAAGTTTTTAATTTTGATATTAACAGCGGCAAATTATCAGACAGTTTTTTCAGCATACAACTTCCCGATAACGAGATGGGATACGGCCTTGAGTTTTCTCCTTCGGGTAAATTCATTTATATATCGACAAATTCCAGTAAAACAGGAGAGAGTAATTCAGGATATATTTATCAAATAGACCTGGAGGCAGGCGATGAGAAAGCTGTTGCTAATTCACTTATAAAAATCGGCATAACAAGCCCCCCTTCTCTTATGCAAATGGGGCCTGATAAAAAGATCTATACACCGGGAAATAATAGCCTTAGCGTAATAGAAAATCCTGAATTGCAGGGTGAAAACTGCGATTACCAAAGAAACAGGATTAATCTTGGCGGAAGGGATCCGAGAGTAAGCATGCCCGCTTTTATCCAAAGCTATTACTATTATTATGATAATGAGCTAACGGTTTGCGAGGGAGACAGTATTTTTATAGAAAGCGATTTTGTTTATGCTTATTTGAAAAGCAAAGAGTATTATTGGGACGGCCCCGCGGGATTTTTTTATGATAAAGACCTCCGCATATCCAATATAAGAAAAGAACATTCGGGATTTTATCATTTCATAGTCAGATATAAGGATGGCAATCAGGATACTACCGGCCACATAGTTTACAGGGTAGCGGTAATATCATCGCCTAACTCTAATATCGAGGTCGCCTCAAACCCGAATTTCTGTTCCGGCAGGGACGTGGAATTGCAGGCTGAAGTAATTGACCCATATTTCAGGTACTATTGGTCAACAGGCATGGAAGGCCCTTACCTAACAGTTAATAAAAGCGGCGTCTATAAGCTGTACGTGGAGAACAATGCAGGGTGCATTGACAGTTCTGAGATAAACGTTCAGTTCGCAAAAGAGCCTGATTACAGGATATACGCTCCTAAGTATATTTGTAAAGGAAGTGAGGGTTACCTCACTACCGGAGAAGGCCTGACCCGGTATGAGTGGAGCAATGGCGAAACTACAAGGTCTATCAGGATTACCAAAGGAGGAAAATACTCTCTAACCAGCTATGATGCTTTTGGCTGTGAGTATTATTGGGAGCATACTGTAGAAGATTATGACGTTCACTTTGATGAAGTAAACGAAATTGATTTCGGCTCCGGCAGGCAGGGCAGGCCGGATACAACATTGAAAATAATCAACAAACTCGATTCACCGCTTATATTCAACGCGAGCCTTGCAAACGGGGATATTTTTCACCTTGCCGAACCCGGCAGACAAGAGCTTAATCCCGGGCATAATATGAACCTGAATTTAAAGTTCAGGCCTAAAGATAATCTCTATTATACGGATACATTAATAATTGAAATGCTTGCGCCCTGTGAAGGGATTTACCGGATTCCTCTAAAAGGCAGTTTGAAACTCGACTTAATCCTTTGGATACCTTCAGAAAAAGGGAAAGTAGGCTCAGATTTAAAGCTAAAGCTTTTGGGACGCCTCAATACTGAGAGTGATATAACAACTTCCTCAGTTGTTGATATTAAAATAGCTGTTGATTTCAGAGCCTTTAAGCCTGAAGTTCAGTCCTCTTACAAGGACAGCCTTGTCATCATAAGTCTAAACGGCCCCGAACTGGAAATTGGCAAAACACCCGTTACTATTGGCGAAATTCAGGGAAGAGTGCTTATGGGAGTGAGGGATGATAACCCGGCGCTAATCTATCATTATGAATGGCATGACAACCTGGTTAATGTGACCAGCCAGGGCGGTATCCTTAGCGTTAACGGAGTTTGTGTACTGCCGCTTAACAGGATTAAATCATTTGATCCACTGAGCCTTGATATACTGCCGAATCCGTCTCAAAATTCACCTCATATTAAAATAGCAGGAACGCTCGAAGGTGCTATGAAGTTAGATATAATAGATTTGAACGGCAGGCTTGTCTATTCTGAAAATATTAATAAAAAAGAAAACGAAGTATTCAGCATTAAACCGGATATTAGAAAGCTCCCGGCAGGCCTGTATACAGTGAAGCTCACTGCGCCATTTGACATAATCGCAAAACGCCTTACAATAATAAAATAAAAAAAGCCGGTCAGATGAGCGGCTTAAATAATCAAAACAGAAGAAATTATTTACGGGTTTTTAAAAGAAGTTTTTTTATGGATTCAATGCTTCTTTTTTCGTCATCCTGGTAATGCTGCAGCAGTTTGTTTTTAGCGGCAGCCTGTTTGCTAGTTTCATCACCTTCATTCATTTCTTCGAATTCAGGTATTTTTTCATGATCACCGGTTTCGTGCTTTGCCTTAGAAGCATCTTTACCGCTTGAAATAGGATGTTCAACGTATTCGCCGCGGGAAATTTTTTCAATTTTTTCCTTACCGAAAACATCCACAAGCTTATCAAAAACAGTCGCGCGTGTGAATGGTTTGGAAATAAAACCGGCTGTGCCGCTTTTTACAGCCAGGCCGAGATTTTCAACATCAGATAGCGCCGACACCATGATAACGGGTATATCTCTTACATTTTTAATATGCTTGAGAATTTTAAGCGTCAGGTGACCGGTAAGCTCAGGCATTAAAATATCCAGTATAATCAGATCAGGCTGGTGTTCGACAGCCAGGGAAATACCTTCAAATCCGTTTGAAGCGAGGAAAGTTTTATTGAATCCGTAACTCTGAAGAGTTTTGGATAATATCCTCTGCATCCAGATATCATCGTCGATAATTAAAACCGAGTATTCAGCCATTTTATACCATATATTTATTGTTGATCTTTATCTTTTGCGGTAAAGCTGACTTCCGGCGCTTCAATAGCCTGTCTGGATTTACCATATTTAAGTTTTTTCTGCAATATAGCGCTTTTTAAGGCATTTATTTCAGTTCTGGCAGCCTGCCTGTTCATTTCAATAATTTTATCGTGTACTTCTTTGCGGTGTACGGGAACTGATTTTGGTGCTTCGATACCCAGCCTGACTACGCCGCGATCGAAGCTAAGTACAGTGATCTGTACCTGCGATCCAATAGTAACTACCTCACCTATCTTCCTTGATAATACCAGCATAAGTTAATCCTTAAATTTATTTTATTTTTCCTTCTCGGGAAAAACATGGTTAGTTGAATACTTATCAGACGGCAAAATCACCTGTTTTCCGGCTTGATCCTCTACATTGAGGATTATGGGAGCCTTCATATTTGCTGTCATCCTTCCTTTTTCATCTTCGAGTGTAACAACCACAAATATCACCTCTTTTTCCATATTGAACAGTCGTCCCGGATTATAAGTCAGGTCTATATGCCAGGGGCTGAGCAGAGGGAAACCTATTTCGGGTTCCTCTAAGTTGATAAGCCATTTAAAAGGTACGGTTTCTTCTTCGCTGATTAAAACAAATTCCCTTAAATTTTCAAAGCCAAGCAGGCCTTCGGGAAAATTAAAAATATATTGCGATTCTACGTCGATCTCGCCGAAGTGTAATGTTTTGATCTTCCTGATCTTATTATCAATATTCCTGTTCATCTTGAATCCTGTATGTGATTATTTTTTTGGTCTTTTCAATATTTTTACAAAAAAATCTACCAATTAATATAATAAAAAATTATCGGACATTTGTATCTAAATCTGTATAGCCTTTTTTTGATGGGCCGTTAGCCGCTGCTTCGGAAATTGTTATCTCAACGCGTCGGTTTTTTGCCCGGCCTTCACCTGTGCTATTAGACGCGATGGGCTTTTGCGATCCGAATCCGCGGAAGCTCATATTGCTTTCATCTACTCCGCGCTGTTTGAGTTCGTAAAGAACGTTTATTGCCCTTGCCCCGGACAGATGCCAGTTCGATTCATACTGAAAACTGCTGATAGGCCTGTTGTCAGTATGCCCGTCAATAACTATCTGATTTGGTATTCCCCGCAAAACTCCTGCCAAACTGTCGAGAGCTTCTTCACCTTCGGGCAATACTGCTGCTCTGGCTGAATTAAACAGAAGCTTTTCAGGCAATGTAAGTACAAGCCCGCTGCCTGTTCGCTGAATTCCTATCAGCTCCTGATCCACATAAGCCTTCAAAGCTTCTAAAGCTTCCGCGCGGATATCGCTCAGTTCTTTTGTCGCGCCGGGAGGAAGGATCGGCTCGGGGACTCCGCTTCTTCTGCCTTCGAGTATGCCGTCGCCGCCCTCAAGTACGTTTCCCGAGCTGAAGTATTCCGAAAGCGCTGCCCGGAAGGTTTTGAATTTTTCCTGATCGACTTGTGAAGTCGCGTACAGAATTACGAATAAACCCAACAGCAGGGTTATGAGGTCGGCATAGGTTATCAGATACCTGTCTGCCGACCCGCTTGTCTTATTTAAGTTTTTATTTCTGTCTCTTATCAATTTTTCGTTTTTCTTTTTTGCAATGCTCTAATTATCGGCTGACTTATTTCAAAATTAATATCCTTTTCGAATTGATAAGACTCCTGCCTTCATAAACATTCAGATAATAATGCCCTGAAGGAAGTGCGCCGGTATCAAAACTGATAAGGGTTTCCCCGGAGAAATTCTTGTCACCGATCAATGCGGCTTTTCTTCCATAAAGATCATAAAGTTCAATCCTTATATGCTTCAATTTATCAGTAATGAAAGAGATATTAATCATTCCCGAGGCCGGATTAGGATAGGCCTCAAGCCCAATACTGTTTTGTATCGCAATATCTGGTTCTTCTATGCTAAGTGTGGTTTCAAAGCCGGCTATTTTGTACAGGCCGCCGCCAAAATCGCTTATCCAGAAATTTTTGTCAGAAGGGTCATATTGTATTCCCCTAGCGTTAATTATACCATTTAGATTTTCCAGATTGATACGCTCAAGTTCTTTCGCGGGATCGTTTTTATCCATTTTAATAATATAGGCGTTGGATAGCACATTGCCCGGGAATTCAGTGCATACCTGATAAATATATCGCTCGCCGTCATAGCATAATCCTCTGGGGCCTAAATTTGCCTGGCAGGGATTTTTCACCTTTCTTATAACCGATCCGTTATCTGGATTAACATAGTATAACTCTCTGGCACCATCTCTTTCACCAAGAACAAGTGAGCCGTCAACTAACGCTACCCCTATGGGATATTTGCCTGCCGGGCTTGTGAACTCATCGAGCACATTGCCGTTCGCATCCACTTTTAACAGTATTCCGTCAGAGGAAGGATTTGTGCTGTTTAGCTGATGTATGTAGAATATCCCATTTTCATTGTCTATGGCCAGATCGGTTAAGAGGCTGTCAACGGGCAGATCAATCTGTTTAACAATACTAAAATCATTGGGGTGTATTTTGATCAGCTTATTATTGCGGAAGTTTGTAGTCCATATAAATCCCTCACTGTCTAATGTAATTCCATATGGCACATGCGATACATTCGATGTTTGCAATAAGGAGCCTTTTTTTCTTTGCTGAATAGTGAAAGTGTTAGTTATCAAAGTAGTGTTTTCATCATTTACTTTTATTCTGGCGAGATGAGTATTAACATTAGCTATTTCCCAATTCAGCCGGCTGCCCTCGGCGCTTTCATTTATCATCTGCCAGGTTTGGCCGTCATCGAAGCTTATTTCGACTTTAACGGGGCCATTAAAACCATACCATGAAATTAACTGTTCTAACCCTCCGACAAGTATCTCGCCGCCGGCGGGATTGGTGATCTCCGGGCTGATAACAGTTTCTGAAGGAATTTCCACTTCCCAGATTGACCGCCCGTGTGTAGCCGCTCTGAGAGTTAGCTGAGGCAGTATAACTCTATCGAGATGAAACTCAAGGTCTACAACAGGGCTTCGAGTGAGATTTTTGCCATAGGGGAACCATGTACCACCATCATCATAGCTCGCGTAAACTCCAATATCGGTTGCCACAAAAAGTGTGTGAGGGTCATCAGGGTGTATAACAATATCATTACAGGGCACATCGGGAAGATTAGAACTAATGTTGACCCAGCTCGATCCTGCATCAGTTGTTTTAAATACGTGCGGTGTGCCGTATCCCGAAAATGTGATATATGCTGTTTTAAATTCAAAGTGCGAAGCTGTTATTGAACTTACATACCTATTGACAAGGCCGTTGGTATGGACTTCTTCCATATCAACATTTTCTCCGGTAAAAGTATATACTTCGCCCGTAGCCGTACCGGCATAAACAAGAAATTCTTCACCGTGCGCGGCATCAATAGATGTATAATAATCTTCAACAGGCTTTTCGGAGAATTTATACCATTCGTCGCCGAAATCAAAAGATATATAAAAATGCTTCCTGCCGTGATAAACAAATCCCTCATTATTTGGATCGGCCGCCAGAGGGGCGTGCCAGGAGGCGCCCTCAGTAGGATTTATTCCGGACATATTTATATTCATGGTATTTTGGCCCAGATCGAGTTTCCAGATTCTGCCATTAGGGAATTCTCCCAGTATGATATCCGGATTTTGCTGATTTACAAGTACACTGAATCCGTCACCCCCTACATATATCCCCCAGTTATTTGTAAAATTCCCCAGTGTGCCGTTATCCTGAGTTCCTCCGTAATTCTGGCTTTGTTTGGAATTATCAATAGCAAAGGCGTAAAACTGCGTAATCGAAAGCCCTTCATTAATATCCTCGAAATGGCTGCCCATGTTGGTACTGCGGTACATCCCGCCGTCATTTCCTATATACAGCTCATTTGGATTCATGGGATTAAACGCGCCGTGGTGCTGATCTACATGTACGTGCCCGCCGCCATATCCGTTAGTGATATTATTCCAGGTTAAGCCTCCGTTCGTTGTTCTCCAAAGGTCGATACCTCCGGCAAAGCATATTTCCTGATTTGTAGGATGCGGCAGAATATAATTATCATAAAATCCCTGGGCGTTAGGCCCGAAAATATCTATGTTCGGAGCTTTAGTTTCAAACCATCTTCCCGCGTGGTCATTCGAGCGGTATATAGCACCGTCTCTATTGTCTCCTCTTTCCATAAGTGCGTAAAGTACCTCCGGATTCGATTTCGAAAACTGTACGGATACCCGCCTGATTGATTCCCAGCCAAGCCCGTTATTTTTTTCTTCCCAAGAATTTCCGCCGTCAGTACTCAGTAAAACTCCCAAACCGGAGACGCCGATGATGATCTCATTTTGCAGGTGCGGATGCAATGAAAGGTCAGTTACAAAGCCGTCATACATTTTAATCCAGCTGCCTCCGGCATTAGTTGATTTATAAACGCCGCCATTACGCTTGCCCGCGCCTGCTATGACAAGATCGGAATTTAGCGGATGAACGTATATCTTAGAAAATGCACCCACATGTGATAATCCGGCCAAGAACCAGCTTTCGCCCGCGTCAGTAGATTTATATACACCTGAACCAAGATAGGCGTCCACATTATTGCTGGCCTCGCCTGTAGCGGCGTAAAGTATGTCGGGATTAGCTGGGTCTATGGCAATCGATCCGAAAGCTATAGAATTTTCATTATCAAATATGGGCCTCCATGACTGTCCTCTGTCTGTGGTTTTCCAGATGCCTCCGGCAGCAGCTCCGATATAAACAGTTCCTTCAATCGTTGGATGATGTGCTACAGATTTTACCCTGCCGCCTATATCAAAGGGGCCTATGTTCTTCCATTCCGGCTGCGCGGCCTGCAAATAAGCCGAAGAATACTTGTATTTGTAAACTAATTTGTCTTCCTGTTCAATGGCGTTTAGTCTTTGTTCCTGGCTTATCCGGTTAAAGGGATAGGCCCTTTGGCCGATGAAATCCAAGGCTCTCATGAGAGGCTTAGGATGTTCATACTTGGATTTGTCTTCCTTAAGCTCTTCGGATTGCTGTCCGAAAGCGCTATAGGAGGATAGCAGCAATAGAATAATTAAATAGATTTTCCCCATTTTAAGTCTCCATCAATAAAAATATATCAATCCACATTATAATATTATTTATAATGAAATAAATTATTGGGATAAAAACAAGAAGTATTTTATTACTGGCATAAAATAGAGAGATTATCTCAATCCAATAAACTATAAACTGGCCCTTTTGATGTGTTCACGCTTTTTATGAGTGATATCCGGAATCGCGGCATCATACCGAAGTCGTGATCCTTGTAAGCTCCGGCTGCTTTTTTGAATTCTTTAGCGGAATATTCTTTTATTCTGACTAATGTGAGGTGGGGAGTAAAATCGCGTTTGTCTTTCTCAAAGCCGAATTTATAAAGTTTTTCATCGATACCGGCATGGAGCTTTTTAACTAGGTTATCTTCAGAATAAACTCCGGCGAACATTACTTTAGGGCGGCTTAGCGACGGAAACGCTGAAATACCCCTGAATTGCAGGAAAGCATTGTATTCAGTAAGCAGGGGAGATAAGTCGTCTTTTATTTCAGAAGCTTTATCTTCATTCACTTCCCCCAGGAATTTATAAGTGAAATGCAGGTTCTCTAATTCTACCCATTTTCCTCTTAGTGATTCACTGAAATTATCCTTCAGCTCGGGATATATAATCTCGAATAAGGAGCTGTCCGCGAATGTGCCAATGAATAATCTCATATCACTAAATGAAAAAACAGGCCCCGGTTTTGGGCCGGGGCTTTATGCCAAAAATTATGTTCCCGCCTTGTAATCACTAATATAGTGAAGCTGTTCGGGAGTTAATTTATCCAGTTTTGTCCCCATCATTTCGAGCTTTGTCTTAGCGATGTATTCATCCTGCTCTTCGGGCAGGTCGATAACTTCGTTAGGAAGTTTTTCGCCTGCTTTGTGCTTTTCTAGCAAGAGCAGATGTGACATAAATTGATTTGCGAAGGACATATCCATTACCTCTGAGGGATGGCCTTCAGCAGCGGCAAGGTTTACGAGCCGTCCCTGGGCCAGAACGAAAATCTTTTTACCGTTTTTAAGAGTATATTCTTCGCAGTTATTCCTGATCTGACGTTTTGATTCGGTTATCTCTTCAAGGTCTTTCAGGTTAATTTCTGCGTCGTAGTGGCCTGTATTACAAACAATGGCGCCGTCTTTCATGCTTTCGAAATGGCGTTTAACGATAACGTCCTTAACTCCCGTAGCTGTAACGAATATATCTCCGACCTTTGCTGCTTCGTCCATTGTCATTGCTTCATGGCCTTCAAGTGTAGCTTTTAGAGCTGCAGTCGGCTTAACTTCCGTGATAATCGAATTGGCTCCGAGGCCTTTTGCCCTTTTTGCAACACCTGAACCGCAATGCCCGTGGCCGGCTACAACGAAGTTCTTACCTGCTATAAGCACTGATGTAGCCCTGAGGATACCGTCAATCGTCGATTGTCCTGTACCGTAAACGTTATCAAAATCCCACTTGGTTTCAGCGTCGTTCACCGCCATAACGGGATAGTAGAGAGCGTTAGATTTTGCCCTTGCGCGGAGCCTCTGTATGCCGGTGGTGGTTTCTTCCGTGCCTCCGATTACGTATTCGCGGGCCATCTGCTCATGATTTTCGTGCATAGTATTGATCAGGTCGCATCCGTCATCTAGTGTCAGATGGGGTTTCTGGTCAATAGTCCTTTCAATGCACCAGTAAAAATCTTCGTGATTGGCGTACCACGCAAAGATTGAAATACCGTCTGCCGCGAGCGCTGCTGCTACAGCATCATGGGTTGAAAGGGGGTTACATCCCGACCATGTTACTTTGGCGCCTGCTGCTTCGAGAGTTTTGATAAGCACGGCGGTTTCTTTGGTAACATGCAGGCAGCCTGCAATGGTATAGCCTTCAAAGGGCCTGGTTTTACTGTATTTTTCTCTCAGGTTCATGAGCACGGGCATTCTGGATTCTGCCCAGTCAATAAGCCTTTTGCCTTCGTCGGCAAGCGATATATCTCTTACGCAATACTGTCCCGGTACTTCGGAAAAATTGCCTGTCGCTTTTTTGGGTGGATAATCAGCCATAATATTTTTTTCCTTTACTTTATCATCCGAAATGTTTCTTTAAATCATCAACTAAATCAAGTTTTTCCCATGGGAATTCATCTCTTCCGAAATGCCCGTAAGCGGCCGTAGGCCTGTAAATGGGTTTTCTCAGGTTAAATCGTTCGATTATGCCTGAAGGAGTCAGTTCAAAATGTTTATGAATATATTCAGCAATCTCATGATCGGTTTTTTTCGAACTTCCGCGAGTATCCAGGTGTATGGATATCGGGTCTTTCACGCCTATAGCGTATGACAGCTGTATCGTACATTCTTTAGCTATTTCCGCCGCAACGATATTCTTTGCGATATGACGCGCGGCGTAAGCTCCCGAACGGTCTACTTTCGTGGGGTCTTTCCCCGAAAAAGCGCCACCGCCGTGAGGGGCTCTACCGCCGTAAGTATCTACAATGATCTTTCTGCCGGTAAGGCCTGTATCGCCATGCGGCCCTCCGATTACGAATTTTCCGGTAGGGTTTACATGGTATTTCGTATTCTTATCCAGGTATTTTCCCGGAATAATTTCATTTATAACATATTTAAGCAGGTCTTCTTTTATTTGCTCCTGGGTTACGTCTTCATCATGCTGTGTGGAGATAACAACCGTATCTACCCTGACAATTTCATCATTATCATTATACTCTATGGTAACCTGCGATTTAGCGTCCGGCCTCAGATAGGGCATGAGTTGGTTATCATTTTTTCTTATATCGGCAAGCTTCTGTACCAGTTTATGGGCGTACATCAGCGGGGCCGGCATCAGCTCAGGGGTTTCATTGCAGGCATACCCGAACATAATGCCCTGATCTCCTGCGCCGCCTGTTTCCACACCCTGCCATATATCCTGGCTTTGGTGATTGATTACGTTTACAACAGAGCAGGATTCCGAGTCGAACCTGTAACCTGCCTTTGTATATCCTATATCCTTTATGACGCCCCTGACTATAGTCTGAAGATCAATATAAGTATCGGTAGTGATCTCGCCGCCAACGACGATCATACCTGTGCTGGCGAAACATTCGCAAGCCACGCGGCTGTAGGGATCGTCTTTGAGCATGGCGTCAAGCACCGCGTCTGACACCTGATCGCATATCTTGTCGGGGTGCCCTTCAGATACCGATTCTGAGGTAAAGAAATAGTTATGTTTTTTCATTCGTATGTATCCTGTCAAAAATAGATTAACTTCTGTCAATTTCGCTTGAGCTGCCCACATTGAAGCTGTGGAAATGCCCATTAACAATGGCATGATTGCCGATTATCGATTTTTCCAGCAAAGAAAGCGACACATTCGCTCCGTTGCTTAATATGGAATTGCGCACTATGCTGTCCTGTACGCGTCCGCCATCGGCAACTGTTACATAAGGCCCGACAACTGAGTTGACAATTTTGGCATCGGGAGCAATATGGCAGGGCGGTATAATCACAGAGCCTTCAATTTTATATTCTTTAGGGAATTTATCGAGAAGGTAGCGGTTTGTGCTCAGCAGGGTTTCGCGTTTGCCGCAGTCGTACCAGCCTTCTACCCTGAATGTTTTGAATTTTTCGCCTTTTTCGATCATTATTTGCAGAGCGTCTGTGAGCTGATATTCGCCTCTGGTTTTAATGTCTTTAACTATCAGATCCTCAAGGCTTTCTCTAAGCAGAACCGGGTTAGTGATATAATAAATGCCAACCAGCGCGAGCTTTGAAATAGGTTCTTCGGGCTTTTCTACCATCCTGGTAACGTTTCCGTCGTCATCAAGCAAAACTACTCCGAACCTTCTCTGATCTTCAACTTTTTTTACTCCGAGAGAGCTGCCGCCGGATATACGGGCAAGGCTCAGGTCAACATCAAATACTGTATCGCCGAGAATTATCATCAATGGGTCATTGCCGAATGTGTCTCTGGCAGACCAGATAGCATGGCCGAGGCCTTTGGCTTCTTCCTGCTCAACAAAATCGACTTCCATATCGGAGTATCTTTCTTTAACGAAATCGATGACCATCTCTCCCATATAGCCGTAAACTATCGAGGCTTTTTTAATTCCCTGCTCTTTGAGCGCATCGAGTATGTGTGCTAAAATCGGTTTGCCTGCTACGTTAAGTAATACTTTTGGCAATGTGTAAGTATGGGGGCGCAATCTTGTTCCTACTCCTGCTACCGGAATTACTGCTCTCATAATGATTTCTTATTTTATTTTGAAAAACTTAGGAATACCAAAAATACGATTTATTGCTCTTATAAAAAAAAGCTAACTGGATATGTAACGAAAAGATGGCCTTTCAATTTGAAATATTCAGGAAATTGATGAGATGAATGAATAAGGAGGAGTTTGGCCGCTCAAAGCAGCAAAAAGCGAGGAGCATAAGGATTCATCACGTAAAGGCGCAAAAAGTGCGGCTATAAATTGCCGCGCGCATATTACCTGATATTTGGAAAATATTTTATTTAGTCATTTAATTGACTGTTTCCGGTTCAACTTATTTCGGCAATTCGCCGTTTATGATTTTTTCAATTTTTTCTATATCCTGCGCTAATTTACTTTCTAAACCGGACGAATACCTGAATCCTAATGAATTTCTTAGTGACCTTAATCTTTCTTTAGTCCTCCAGTAAATGAAGGTTCCGATCGGGTATCCTTTAATGATACTGTCTAATAGCTTTGCTGAAGACTAAGAATCCCAAACAAATTTTCTTTGAAATTGCGGAATTTTTACCTTGCCTTTTTCAATTTCGCCAATTAGGTCAGAATAATTGACGGAGATATTTTCTGAGGATGTCATAATTATTTATAGTAATTTTTGGAATATAATTTGGCTGGTAAAATAAAATGGCCTTAATAATCCAAGCCTTTTTCTTTTAGTAAACGCATTTTATGATCGATTTTGGATAGCTTTTGCGATACTGCTTTGCCAAGGTCTATTCCGCGAGAATTGGAATAATTCATTAGCGCGATGAATACATCGGCAGCTTCATCGGCAAGAGCGTCATGCGGTATCTCTTTACCTTTCCATTTCTTTTTTTCGAGGTTTGCCAGTTCTCCCGCCTCGCCGTTTAATTCGAGGCAGAAGAACTCGCCTGTCCTTTCAGGAAAAAAAGCTTTCTGATAATTATCAAAAGCCTGCTGTAAGTTATTTAAGGAATCATTGGATAATTCCTGCAACTTCTTAGCCATATTAATCTTTCGATCTGTCTTCTTCTTCGCTTGTTTCTCTCATTCTATATCCGACCCCTCTTATACTCTGAATTAAGGGTTTTGTGTCGTCGGATTCGATTTTTGACCTAAGCCTTTTGATATAAACATCGATTATGTTTGATTCCGGATCGAAATTATGCTTCCACACATGCTGTGTAATGGTACTTCTGCTGAGTATCCTGTTTTTGTTTCTCATAAGATATTCAAGCAGCGCGTATTCCTTAGTTGTAAGCTCAATTTCTTTACCGAACCTGTAAGCGAGGTGTGAAACCGTATCGAGCGTTAGATCACCGCAGCGGAGTTTGGTTGATTTTTCAGGGCTTGATCTCCTGAGTATCGATCTGAGCCTTGCTGCCAGTTCTTCAAAGCTGAAAGGCTTAGGCAGGTAATCATCAGCTCCGAGGTCCAGGCCTTCTACTCTGTCTTCAGTGGTTCCGCGTGCCGTGAGCATAAGAATAGGTGTAGATACTCCGGAATCTCTTAATTCTTTTAATACTGTAAAGCCGTCTTTTCCGGGAAGCATAACATCAAGCAAAATAGCGTCAAAGTGGTTGTTCATTGCCATATCAAGGCCTGTGATACCGTCGGACGCGGTTTCGACTATATATCTTTCCTCTTCGAGGCCGTGCTTTATAAAATTAGCCACCTTTCGCTCATCTTCAACAACAAGTATTCTCATCTTAATTATTCTCCCTGAACAAAATACAAATTTATTATTATTAATTATTTCCTGACGAATACGGGGTATACTTCTTTCATTCCGTTTGATAATTCCAACATAAGGTAGTAAAGCCCGTTCGCCGCGAGTGCGCCATTAGCCAGCCTCCCATCCCATTTATCGCAATAAGCTGTTTGGGGGTTCCTAAGCTGGTTCTTAACCGGTTCGGCTACCAAATTATTCGCCTGATCAAAAATTTTCAAATTGACGCTGGTTTCTTCGGGTACGCTATAAACAACTTCCAGATCCTGCAGGCCTGCCCTGACCGGATTTGGAGCAACGATTTCAATAAATCGCGGCTTATAATCGCCCAAAACAGTATCAGTTCTGACACATGAATTTTCGCAGCAAAATCTCATTACTATCTGCGGTGGCAGATTAAGTGGAATTTGCCATAAGTAACCTCCTTCATTCATTCTTACAGATGTAATAAAGGTAAAAGTATTGCCAAAATCTGTAGAAACTGAAATTGTTATTGTATCGCATAAGTATTCTACGCTGCTTAAATCCCATAAAAATTCCTTGGTGGGACAGGCTGTAAGCGATGTATCGAAGCTTACCGGAAGTCTCGCGGGCCTGATTACAGCTCCATGTGATATTGAAGAATCCTTATAAATACCAGCAAAAGCAAAAGTACGGAACAATATAAGGCTGTCAGCGTCGGGAGCTGTGCAGTTGAACAGGTCAACGCAGGGTATTTCTCCGTTTATGGAATAGTTGTCAAGCCCTTCAGTTACCGTGGTATCGAGAGTTTCCCATACAATGCCGTCGTAGCTGTACTGCAGCAAGGCTGTATCCAGGCAGGATACCGTGCCTGTCAGCTCAATAGTTTCCCCCACGGTATATTCATTATTAAGGGGCGGATCGGCTGTTATAAATGGCAGCCTGAAGTTTAGCACTGTTGTGGTATCGAATACCTGCATTCCTCCGAATGAACTTTCAACTATAAATTTTCCTTCAAGGCCGTAAATAGAGCTGTCAACCACAACATTATACGTCATGGTGTCGCGGTCATTATGTATGCCTTCAGCTATGCTTATCGGTTCAAGCGGAAGCGGGCCGCCTCCGGAATATCTTATAAAATTAATATCTACCCTTTCAGTGCCTCTGATCTTATTTACCCATTCGATCTCCACGGTATCGCCCGAGCAGTATTCTTCGGGCGGATCCATGTAATCAATTGGATGAGTTACATCGATAGTATTTTTATTAATAGTACCAAAGACATAAGTGCTGTCGTAGGTTGTTACGATTATATCATTTCTGCCGTCGCCTTCAAGATCAGCAATTGCAACTGAAGAAATTGTCTCATTAAAAAATTCGTGGCTGAATAATGTATCGAATGGATTTCCCAGTCTGAATTCATTAGAAGCATAATCGCGCATTTTCATAATCATTATTGTGGAGCCGTCCACTATGATTATTTCGTCTTTTCCGTCATCGCCGTTATCAAGATCGTTTACTGCTGCTACCCAGCCGTTTATCCGCTGTGTGGCAATTGTATCGAAAGGAAAAAGGAAAGAATTCGGCGGCGATGGCTTTTCAATGATTGTACCCGAATTATATCTCATAACCATAAGCCTGCTTCCCGGTACGGCAAAATCAGCTGATGACTGCGACAGGATTATTTCATTGCCCGGATTATTCGGGTAGTATTCCTGCCAGCTGTTATCGGAATTGCCGTCAACATTTCCGACAGCAACCGACCAGTAGTGGTTAGTATCACCCGTGAACGGCGGTTCAATTGGATCACCGACAAATGTCAGAGGGTCGCCATTGGCATCGAACAAATGTAACCTCGAGCGTCCGTTTGAGCCATCTATACCTTTATATTCTTCTGCTACAAGCATAAATAGGCTGTCATTGCTCCCCTCGTCTCCAATATTTAAAAAATAGGGGGTTATCCTCGGTCGGCTGTCTTCGGAAACCCACGCGGAGAAATCAAAGGGGAAGAAACTTTCATTTATCGCGTTTCCGCTGATATCAAATCCAAATAAATATGGCCTGTCGGCAACTGTTGAAGCGGTAACGGGATTATCCACCAGAATATCCAGGCCGGGTGTAGGATAGCTGGGAAGCAGTATTGCTTCATTGCCCGGGGCTATCGGGGTGAATGAAGGCTGTGCGGAATTTACTTCGGGGCCTAAGGTTATTCTGTAATCTAAGTCATCACCCAGGTCCGGCATAGGAAAGGAGGAGAGCATGTTTTCGGTATTAAACAATGTTATGCCTCTAAGCACGGGCACAGGTATGTCAGTCGGATCGGGAACAACGGGACTTGACATATTAAGTAATGAATATATTAATATTTCGCCATCTACATTTTTTCCGTAAACAGGCTTAATCGAAGCAAAAATGTTAGGCTCATACACTCTTAGGTCAATTGCCAGTCTTTTTAAAATATTTATTCTTTCAGAATCATGATTGAATCCGGCTATGTAAGCGTAAGCCAGGCTGTCTTCATGGCGGGGCATTTCCATGGTCTCGAGCCCGAGTACAAGAGTCGAATTCTGCTGAGCGCCTATTCCCGTGCTAAGGGTATCGAATAATACCGAAATAGCGCTAACACCGGCGGCGTATTCGCCGGGAATATTTGTTCTCGTAGCAAGCCTGCCGGCGCCGTCGATAATAATGATCTCATCACCCATAACGGCTGCAAGTTCGTTTGGAGTAAAAGGAAAATCATCATATAGCTTCGGATTGTCTATGATGTTGCCGATTAGCGGCTGTACATCCCCTGATATAAAGGGGGTTGACCATTTTATAAAAATTGAATCTATACTCTGCCGGGCCGAAGTATGGACGGTATTTCTGGTTGACTCCGCGTTACCGTTTGGATAAAGCCAGTTTGCAGGGCTGGAATTATTAACCTGCGCGTTCCCTTTAAATATAGGAAACACGGCAAAACAGACTATAAAAATAATCCCTATATGAAAACCTGATTTTGCCATTTGCGGCTTTAAATCGTTTCGTATTTTTGATTTGTGAATCATAATACACCACAGTATATATTGAATTTAAGAAATATTTCACAATTATTTAATAAATTAATTCATTTTTTTCTATGAAAGAATATATTTTCCCGTTAAATTCTAAGCAGAAATTATACCAAATCAATATATTAGGAAAGGAATGTCACCGTTTAAATGGATTTTGTTACTTTTTTCTGTAAGCTTTATTGCCGGATGCGAGGCTCGCGGCACCAATAAGGTCGTGGTCACAACCATACACCCCATTGGTGAAATCATTCGCGAGATAGCCGGAACTAAGGCTGAAGTTATCGTACTGGCCGAACCCGGCCATTCGCCGCATACGTATCAGCACAAGCCTTCTGACGCCAGAAACGCGAAAATTGCTGACGCGCTTTTTTATGTCAGCGATCATCTGGACGGATGGGTAGCAGCTCTGGATTCCGATAATAAGATAAGTCTTCTGAATATGCTGCCCGAAGAAAGTATTCTTTATTTTGATGAGCATCATGAACACAATGAAGTTCATCATGATCATAGCCACGGAAAAAATGATACTATTAGCCATAAAGAAGAGGAAGTTATTGATCCTCATTTTTGGACTGACCCTTTGACGGTTAAAGCCATTCTACCGGCAATTGCAGATACGCTCGCGGCAATTGATCCCGATAATGCTGAAATATACAGGGCTAATGCCCGCGCATACGCGAAAAGGCTGGATATTCTGCACAGGCAGGTAAGTGATATCATTTCGGATGTAAGAGGCAGCAAAGTGTATCTTTTCCATCCTTCATTCAGGTATTTCCTTCAAAGATACAAGCTGATATACTCCGGCTCAATAGAACCATCGCCCGGGAAAGAAGCGACTCCTCAAACTATGGCTTTAATAATTGATGATATTAAAGCAAGTGGCGTTAAAGCTATATTTTCGGAACCCCAGCTTTCTGAAAAGCCCGCCGAGATAGTCTCAGAATCGGCTTTGGTAAATGTGTTTGTACTGGATCCGATAGGCGGAACGGAAGGAAAGAACACCTATGCGGATATAATACTCTACAACGCCCGGACTCTGAAGAAAGCGTTGATTTAAACAGGGATTATATAATTATGAAAAGCACTATCAAAACAAAGGGGCTGACTGTTTATTATGGCGATACGCCTGCACTTATAAATATAGATATCCGGCTTTTCGCAGGGGATTTTCTGGCAATAGTAGGTCCGAACGGTTCCGGCAAGTCCACATTACTTAAGGCAATAGCCGGCATCATCCCTTACCGAAGCGGCAGTATTGAATTAATCGCAAATAGTAATGAGATACTTAAATCGCAGGATGTAGGCTACGTGCCGCAAATTAAAAAAGTCGATCCTTCATTTCCGGCCACGGGATATGAACTTGTTGCCAGCGGTATCAGCAAAAAATGGCCTTTTTTAAAAAATAAGTCTGCCGAAGAAAGAATTACGCGAATACTTGACAGAATAGACGCAGTCCACCTTATAAACAGGCAACTCTCAGGACTGTCCGGAGGCGAACTGCAAAGGCTTTACCTGGCAAGGGCGCTTGTCAGGCAGCCGAAAATTCTGCTGCTCGACGAGCCCGCAACCGGAATAGACCTTGTCTGCGAAGAAAATATCACCGGATTGATTGAATCATTCCATAAGGAAGGTGATAACATTGTTATTATGGTAACCCACGACTGGACTTCCGCCTATCATCACGCCAATAAGGTGATGCTTCTTAATAAAGAGATGAAATTCTTCGGCGAGCCTGAAAGGGCATTTACTGACGAAAATCTAGGGCGGACATTCAGCAATTACGGCCTGCATCATAAAGTAAAACTTCAACTTGGCGAAGAAAACTGATGGATATTTTCAGCTACCCGTTTATGATTAGAGCATTTGCCGCAGGAATCATGATAGGCTTCCTCGGTGGATTTTACGGCCCCTTAATAGTGCAGCGAAAAATGTCATTCCTGGGGACGGGGCTTGCTCACGCTGCTTTCGGCGGAGTGGCATTAGGCCTGTTGCTAAAGGTTGATCCGCTTTATACGGCTATACCTTTTACTGTGGCTGTATCGGTATTCATTACTTTTTTATCTGAAAAAACGCGGCTCAGCCACGATACACTTATAGGGGTGCTGTTTTCACTGGCAGTTGCCCTGGGAATAATTTTTATTTCCCTTATCGACACATATACCTCGGACGCTTTCACCTATCTTTTCGGATCGATATTATCAGTATTTGAAAAAGACCTGATAGCAATCGGCATACTATGTATCATTACTTTGGCAGCCGGCAAAATCCTGTGGGGAAAATGGGCTTACGCCGGATTTGATTTCGAGCTTGCGGCTACCGATAATATTAAAACACGGGCAAATGAATATTTGCTTTTGCTGTTAACATCTTTAACTATTGTTACGTCTATTAAACTTGTGGGAATAATCCTTATGGCCGCGTATTTGGTTATTCCCGCGGCTGCAGCCAGGTTAGTATCAGAAAGTTTTGGCGAAATGACCGTTAAGGCTGTTATTATAGGGATAATTTCATCGCTTGCAGGGCTGGTGGCAGCGTATTATCTTAATCTGCCGGCCGGGGCCTCAATAATTATAATTCAATCGGCGATTTTCGGGGCGGCATTTTTTATAAAAAAAGTCTGAAATTATAAAAAAGTCTGAACTTAGTTTAAAAACAGAAAAAAAAATTAATTAATCTATTGTTAATTCGTAAGCCAAATAATATAAGCGGGATCTACAATTAAGTTGAAAAATCCATAACTTTTTTTTATGTTAACAAAATCTTTCTTGTCATTGTAATATATATAAGTTATATTACATATAAGCATAAAGGGGTTTTTCATTTCGGGGGTTAAAAATGTATTATCAAAATAAGCAAAGTATATTTACTATGAAAAATATCGCGGCTCTTCTTTTAGTAATTTTATTTGTTTCAACTGCCGCTATCGCTCAGGATAACGACAGCAAACATAAACCGCTAAACAGGGATGTATTTCCCGACGAATATTCCGATCTGGACGATCCGGGCACAGCCGGAACACCAGACGACGCGTATATCAAGAAGACCATGGCCACATCAAAGCAGCGCTATATGCAGGCACTCGTACTCATCGAAAGAAGAGACACAGCCAAGGCTGCGAGATATTTCGAGAATGCTATCACAATACTCAATAACCTCGTCAGCATACCGGGTATAGAAGAAAATGAAAATTACACAGACCTCGCACAATCCATAATTGATGACTATGAATCTTATGTAACTTCAATCGATGACCTTAACGATGACAGCCCGCTGTTCATTGTCAGGAATAAATTATACAAAGAAATCGAAAATACCGATATTTCGCAGATAGAAGTATCACCTGTAGAAAAAGAAATTGCCGTAATAAAAAGCATAGGCTTGCCAGGCCCTCCGGATACTTTGAATATTCAGCTGCCGGATAATGTATCGGTACAAAAAGCTATAAGCTTTTTAAGCAAAGATAAAGGCCGTAAATTCTTTAGGAACTGGCTCCAAAGATCAACCCGCTGGTTCCCAATGATGATGAGGATAGCAGAAGAAGAAGGCCTTCCTGAAGAAATTATTTACTTATCAATGATAGAGAGCGGCCTGAATCCGACTATTGTTTCGAGCGCCAGCGCCGTGGGTTTATGGCAGTTTATACGTTCAACAGGCGAGATGTACGGCCTTAATGCCGACAGGTCATACTGGATTGACGAAAGAAGAGACCCTGAAAAAGCCACTCGCGCGGCTATGAGGCACCTGCGTGACCTGTATATTCAGTTTGGTGACTGGCATCTGGCTTTCGCCGCTTATAATTGCGGGCCCTACTGCGTAACAAGGGCTATCCGCCGTACGGGCAAAGAAAATCCGGATTACTGGGAGGTTAGAAAAAGGCTGCCCAGAGAAACCCAGGGTTATGTACCCATGTATATTGCCACCGCAAAAATGGCAATGAATCCCGAGAAATACGGTTTCAAAGTGGATGAACTGGAATTCGAGCCGCAGTATGTATATGATACTGTCAGGGTAACGCAGTCACTGAATCTTTCGACACTGGCAAAGTGTGTTAATATTAGCGAAGAGGAAATTAAATCTCTTAACCCCGAACTGCTTAAGAACTGCACACCACCCGATGCCGGGTACTACACACTGAAAATTCCAAAAGGCTCCAAAACTATGTTCGACATAAACTTCCTTGCTTTATCGCAGGAAGAAAGGCAGCCCTGGGTTACTCATAAGATAGCACGCGGCGAAACTTTAAGAAAACTCTCAAGCGAATACGGCATTCCCATGAATGACATAATCGCTATGAATAATCTCAGCGGTTACCGCACCAGGCTTCGCATTGGCGAAGAGCTTAGAATACCGCTAAATAAAGAGAAAGGCGCCTCTGAATTGACAGGCGATGAAATTGCCGACAGGCTCAGCGGTAAGGATAAAGAACCCCTTGTGCACGTTGTAAAAAAAGGGGAATCCCTTTACGCCGTTGCCCGAAAATACGGCAAAAGGCTTTCTGAAATTAAAGCTTTAAACGGCCTTAGAACTGACAGGCTGCGCATCGGCCAGGAACTTCTTATTAAAGAAGGCGAATATGCTTCAGCTGCAAGCCCTTCGGGAACTCAAAAAACTGATAAACCCCCTAAGCAAAAGATAGTCAACCACAAAGTCCGTAGAGGTGAAACCCTGGCAAAGATAGCCGACAGGTACGGAGTTACTATTACAAGCATAAAGCAGCTCAATTCACTCAGGGGAACAAGGATATATTCAGGCCAGAGCCTCGCGATTAAAACCGATGCCGGCTATACCCCGCCGAAAAATACTAGAAAAGAAAGTGATATTATCATCCATAAAGTGCGCCGAGGCGAAACTATCGGCGCAATCGCCGAAAGGTACGGAGTAAAGATAAGCGAGCTGAGAGAATGGAATTTCCGCGAGATAAAGGGCAACACCATTTATTCAGGCTCAAGGCTTAAAATTTACAGGGATAAAACGGGATCGTCAGCACCTCAGTACTATAAAGTACGCCCGGGTGACACGTTGATCTCAATTGCAAGGAAATTCGGAGTCTCTGTCCATACACTGAAAAGCAACAATAAGAACATCAATCCCACAAGGCTGCAAATAGGCCAGACCTTAAGGATACAGTAGATAACAAGATTTTTATAGAATAATTAAGCCCGTCAGATATTCCGGCGGGCTTTTTTTTCCCGGCAAAATCCTTTAAAAAGCTCGCAGATTCTGTTTAAGTAAGTTTAATTTGAAAAATATTTTAGAAAGCCATGCATTATATAGCTGAGAATATTATATGATCAGGCTCTTAGTATAAAACTGGCTGTTATACCCCATCTTTATACACGTCTTAATAAATATTATTGATTTTTGTGAAAAAATTGTTTAGATTAATAAAGTTAAATATCACGTGAAAAAGGAGGAGCGATATGAAGAATTTTACCATTTTTTTGATAGCGGCAATTTTATGTATTCCTACGTCGGGAATTTTATCCGATGAGGAACCCGACTGGAGAAAACAAGAGCAGAAAGAAATCCCCGAAGGGATGAAATTCTATAAGGAAAAATACGAAGAAGTTTTTGATGCGCCATTCGAGGATGTATGGGAAGCAATACTTTCTTCAGTCGAAGAACGCAACTGCATGGTCATTCGCAAGAATACAAGGCAGACCGACGAAGGTTTCTTTAAAGGAAGTATCCATTCGGATTTCTGCGTTTTCGCGACCGCAACTGCCGAGGAAAAAGTCCAGGACAGCCTTAAGAAATACAGCCTGAGGGTGCCCTTTATCCGGGGCGGAGTATTTATTAACGGGCGTATGCAGTATAAGTTCGTAGTTTCCGAGCAGGAAGACGGCACTGTCAGAGTGCTGCTAAAAGGCGAAGTAAGCGGATTTGAAGAGCACGTTACGGGCCAGGTTCATTTCTGGGAATCAAACGGATACCTTGAAACAAGAATGATGGAAAACATAAGGCGAAAACTGCAGGCTTAAGAAACAGTATAAAGCATATTAACAATGACATATGAAAAAGCAGGCCTCAGAGTCTGCTTTTTCCTGTTTTCCGCAATGTGGCACCCAAAAACTATTAAAAACAATTCGATACATATCGGAATTTTCGTTTCTGCTTCAAATACCGGCTTTATCCAGTAATCCTGCAAGCACTTCAAATTTTTCATCAAGCCTTACGGGGTCATGAATCTCGCAATCCCAAATCCTCAAGACTTTCCATTTTTTACGCTTTAATTCAATATCTGTCTGCTTATCAGAAAACCTGTTTTTAATGATCTCTTCTTCCCAGAATTCTTCCATTCTTGCCGGACAGCACGAACAGTTATGTCCTCGTGTAATGCAGGAATCAATAAATAGAACAGTTCTTATCTTTGGAAAGGCAAAATCAGGCCGCCCTGCAATTTTTGTTTTTCTTCGCCAGCCTCTGATACCTTTATTCTTAAAATAGCTTATAAGGGATTCTTCCCTGAACTCCGGTGATCTTTCAATAATTTTTTCCATGGCATTTATCAAAAAGTTAATTAAATACTCTTTTGTTCAGACGCAGATCCATATAGGCATCGGCTTCAGGCAATTCAATGATAAACTCTCCTGCCCGGTTGATAAATCCTCGTTTTGGCTCACCGTCCCTTATAGAAGCCCAGGCCATCCCGTCAACATAGTTCTCACAGTGAAAGTAGAGCGGCTTGGGGAATTCAAGAATTGTTCGCCCCGCGAAGCCATATTTATCGCCTATCTTAACGGCTGAATAACCTTCGCTGTAATTCTGCATCATATCAAACATCAGGGGTAATATGGTTTTGCCTGTTGTATCGATCACACCATATTTGACATTATGGTTATTATCAAAATTTCCAACAATGGCCAGGCCTTCATAAAATTCCCTGGCGTCGTCGTACAATTCAGGAATGATGTAGGTATTAGTGGTATCAATATATCCGAATTTAGCTTTTTTAACAACAGGACAAAGCCCGTATTTGAATTGATGTGGCTCTAAATATTGAGGCTTTATTATCATTTCGCCACTGATATTTATAAAACCGACCTCATAACTTTCAGTGGATACTGCAGATATCCCTTCAGAAAAATCATAACCAACCAGCTTTTTCAGCTCAAGATACCAATTGCCGTCCTTCATTATATAGCCTCTCATATCAGGAGCAGTAGCGTAGGCAATCTCCTCCGAGAAATCATTAGAATATGTGAATTTATGTGGAATAACCAGCTTACCGGTAGTATCGATGAATCCGTACCAGCTTTGCCCGAGTGAATCCTTTTTTATTACACAGGCAAGTCCTGAGTTGAAATCACGTACCAGATCTGCGTCCGGCTCTATAGCGAGATTTCCGTCATCATCCAGAAATACCCATTTATCTTCTTCAGTTTTTATTCTCAGGAATCCCTCGCTGTATCCGCCGATGCTCTTGATCTTAATCTCTGGCTCGATAATTTCGCCATCATAATTTACCACAATCCAGGTGCTGTCCTTAAAGTAAGCGCATAGCAGTTTTGAATGTGCTTCAATTCCGCTTGTAATTAATAATACAAATATCAGTAATATTATTTTTTTCATTTGACTTCCTATAGTGCCGCATCAATTTTTAAAAAATTTAAAACATTAAGTGCTTCCGGCTTAATTTCAATTATATAACCCTGTTTGCCTCCATTAATAAAAATACGCTCCAGGCCGAATATTGTTACCTGTACGTAAACCGGCAGATTCTGCTTTATGCCGAAAGGGCTTGTACCGCCGAATTTATAACCTGTAGCGTTCATAGCCTGCCTTGCATCCGCCGGAGTTACCTTTTTAGTGCCAATCTGCCTCGCAAGCTCTTTTAGGGATACTTCTTTATCGCCATGCATCAGAACAAGGAAAAGATTCTTTTCATCATCGGCGAAGACAAGAGTTTTGACTACACAATGTTCATCTACGCCGAGTTCATCGGCGGTCTGCTTTGTTCCGCCTTTTTCTTTGTAATCATAGATATGCAGCTTATAATCAATATCCTTTTCTCTAATTTGTCTGATGGCAGATGTCACGGATTCTTTCTTTGCCATTATTCTAACTTAATGCTTAATTCTTAATTATTTTTTATATTTTTATAATTTTAATTAAAATATAACTAAATTTATCAGAAATAAATCGTCTCAATTTGCAATTTTAAAAAATATAATTTAACAAACCGGGAGGCTTTATGGAAATTGTTATTGTTTTAGTTGTTTTCGGAATCATGCTTATCACTTCGGCGTTAAAAATAACGAGAGAATACGAAAGAGCGGTCATATTCAGGCTTGGCAGGTTTGTGGGATCAAAAGGCCCGGGGCTTATCATTTTGGTGCCTTTTATCGATAAAATGGTCAAGGTCAGCCTCCGGACGATCGCGATGGATATCGACCCGCAGGATATAATCACAAAAGACAACGTATCGATCAAAGTGAACGCCGTGCTTTATTTCAGAGTGACAGACCCTGCGAAATCCGTTATAGATGTTGAAAATTACCTTTTCGCGACAAACCAGATATCGCAGACCACACTAAGATCTATACTCGGGCAGTCCGACCTCGATGAACTACTTGCCGAAAGAGATAAGATTAACCAGAAGCTTCAAGAGATCATAGATGAACATACGGAACCATGGGGTGTTAAGGTATCGAGTGTGGAAGTAAAGCAGGTTGACCTGCCTTTAGAAATGCAGAGGGCAATGGCCCGCCAGGCCGAGGCCGAAAGAGACAGGCGAGCTAAAGTCATCAATGCCGAAGGTGAATACCAGGCAGCCAAGAGGCTTTCTGATGCCGCCAAGCAGATACAGGTGTATCCTGTGGCACTGCAGCTGCGCTTTCTGCAGACTCTCGCGGATATTGCCGGTGAAAATAACTCTACTACTATCTTCCCGGTGCCTATAGACTTATTCACGCCATTCATCAAAAACGTGGCAAATATTTCGCAGCAGAAGCTTGATGAGCTTAAAGATCAGTTAAAAGCCGAAGAAGATGAAAAGCAGGGAGGCAAAGAAGCTGGGCCAGCTGAAGAATAATTCTGATCATACAAGTAATTTCAGCTCACGGTAAATAATCCGCGGACAAACTCCGCGGATTTTTTTTAACTATATTAAAATGAAGCTTATTTGCTGTCTTTTCCGCCGGTTTTGGCAGTATCTTTTTTGAAATCCAGCGATGCTGAATTAACGCAATAGCGCAGGCCGGTCGGCTGCGGCCCGTCGTTGAAAACATGCCCGAGATGGCTGCCGCAGTTAGGGCACAGTATTTCCGTACGTATCATGCCATGGCTGGTATCCTCTTTTTTCTCGATTTCAACCCCCTCAGGCTCATCATAAAAGCTGGGCCAGCCGCAATGGGAATCATACTTCAAATCGGAGGTAAAAAGCTCGTATCCGCAGGCAGCACAAGTATAAACGCCATCTTCATCATGTTTGAGGTATTCGCCCGTGAAAGGCCTTTCCGTGCCTTTCCGGCGGAGTACACGGTACTGCTCATCGCTAAGCTCTTTTTTCCATTCTTCTTCGGATTTTTGTACTTTGTATTGCATGTTCTCTCCTTTATTTTCAGTTTGATCATCATCTGATCTCGCGGTACATGACAGCAGCATAACTGCCATCATTATTACAATATATCTCATTTTCTATTCTTAATTATCAAAATGTTCATTTATTCTTATGACTAATATTATAATCGATTATTACAGAAATTTTTTCTGGCGGAATACAAAAAGGCGGCCCGAACCGGGCCGCCTTATTAATCGCCTCATTTAATAATGATCACCTCACGATGGTGAGCTGCTTAGTCACAGCGCCTTCGGGTGTATTAAGCACTACTGCGTACATTCCTGCCGGCAGCTTGCTTATATCCACAACTCTTATGTGTGAACCGAAGCTTAAATTATCGCCGTCAAGTATTTTGACTATCTCTCTGCCCTGCATATCGACAATGCTCATTTTGGCATTTTCGATGTTCAGATCAACCGAGAATGATACAGTCACCGAGCTGTTTGCCGGGTTAGGAGCCACCGACTGAATAAGGGCGCTCCCTTTTTGGCTGTTTCCGAGTTTATTTATCACGGATAGCGGGTTTGAAAGCATCACTTCGCCTTCAGATACTTTTCGGTCATTATCATCATAAGTAGTGAATTCCAGCATTGCATTATCATCTACCGCGCCGGCAATGGTAATATATATAGGCGCCATAGCCGTGCCGGGTTCTACTCCGCCGGAATTGGCATGCGGTACAGCTATGATATATGAATTCTCATCAACCTTACGCGGCTCAATGTATGTTTTATCACCTTCAGCGCTTGGCGGGCCTACCGCAAGTATTCTGGCGCCATCAGCAGGCTTCAGGCCGATTGCGGCAATGCTTTCCTCATAGCCGTTACTGTTGCTAAAGTGTAGAGCGTAAGTCTGTACATGCTCTTCTTTCGCGTAATCGTCAATTGTAAGCCTGTCATCAATAGCGCCCGGTACTCTCGCCATATACTCGATAGGCTGCGTGAAGAACTTGCCTTCGAATCCTGTTTCAGTATATTCAAAGCGTACTTCAACCTTGAACTGCTTAAGAGCGGAGTTATCGAATTTCAGGCTTATATCGCTCATATCTCCCGGCATTATATCGGTCTGTATGTAGGCCATATCATCCTGTACAAGCCCCTGTTCGCCCAGATAACTGACTTCGGTAAATGCCGCGTCAGCAGAACGCAGTTCAATTCCTGTTACGGTAATATTATTATCTTCCTCATCCGGACTGATAACATAAAGGCTGCCATTTGCCATATCATCCATCTTCAGGCTGGTATGCGCGGGATATTCCCCATGTGCCTGGCTGCCTTTAGTTCCTTTGTCCTTACCGGCAATATTGCCTCTGACAGGGCTGAGATTACCCCAGGGGGTCCATCTCCACCTTCTTGCTACATTATAAGTCATTACGGTATCGCATGTAGTACATTCACAATCCGTGAAACTATAGCGTATCTTGAACTTCAGTGAATCACTGCAGAGGAAATTACCCGAGAATGCCGGGAATACCATATCCAAATCGAGCGATGCGCCTTTATTCCAGTCTATACATTCGCCCGGGCCCCAGGTAGCCTCGCGGCTGAAAATCGTCAGCAGCTGCGGCCCCGGAGCGGGAGCAACGGTAAGGTTGCCTGCTACTATATCTCCGAATATGCGTTCCCAAGATCCGCCCCACCACAAGCACTGCGACTTGCGTTGAGCGCTGACTATAGTAGCCCTGAACTTCTTAATAGGTGCAGGGCCTGCAGCCATAGGCACGCTAAGTGATACATTGCCCGAATTGCTTGCGTTTATCTGAGCACGCCCGATTTCCTGCATGAATTTCGCGCAGCAATCATTCGGCTCCTGGCCATCGCATGGCGGCAGATCAACAACGATGCTGTCTCGGCAAACTTCATTCTCACAAATTACAGCGTAATTAATCGTGATAGGATTATTTCCGCTTACGTTCGTAAAGGTGGTATTAAAGCTCCACGCCGATGAAGTCTGATTATATGTTGAAGGGCTGAAGCTGCCGTCCGGCGAACTGGCCATAAAGGTACCCGGCGCGCAGCTGACAGCGTTCAGATTTATAAGGTATTGCTGTAATCCGTTCGGGCCGATTTCTCCGCATTTGACATCTATTCTAATCTCTTCAAGGCATGGCCTCGGTTCTTTGAGAGAATCGATTTTCACGCAGACCTTTGGTGATTCAAGCTCGCCGGCCAGCTGATAGTCTGGCAGGCTGCTCTGAATTAGGTGCTTAGTCCATCCGCTTGCAGCGAATGTATTACATGAGAGTGAATCAGGATCAGCCGAAGCATCTACAGTAGCAGCGAACTCCAGTGAAGCTCCCGTTCCAATAGCCGCTGAACCGAAGTAAGCGGCTAAGTTCTGCTGTCCGGCCGACCATGAAGAGGACCAGCTGCCGGCAGTTCCGCATCCTAAAGTAAATGCCGCACCGGGTGCTCCCGCCGGGGTCAGGTTATTCACATCAGCAAGTGATGTTGCCGAATTATTCCATGTTGAAGAAATAGCTGGCGAGGAAGTCAGAGTACTGCTGTATGATATGTCATAGCGGCTTCCGCGTGAAGCGCAGCCTTGCAGTATCTGCGAATCGTTCGAGCCGTCATTCATCGGAAGCAGGTCGGCAAATGTCACATGCCTTAGGGCCGCGGTTCCGGACGAATTCAAATCAAGTTTGTAATTAATGGTTGAACCGGCCGCCACGGTTGCCGTACTATCGTAACCGGAGGCGTTTTCGGGTTTAACGCTCTTTTCGAGATTGTAACCTACTACTCCGGTAACAAGCACATTAACTGTGTTGGAATTATGGGTGCTTGTCAGCGAACCGCCGCTCATGCTAAATTCATTAGGAATATTTCCAAGAGCCGAGGTATCGCGCACTGTAACGTCAAATTCTATATAATAATATGGAACTCCCGAAGAACCGTACATGCCGCAATTTGTATAGAAAAGGTTCTGGCATGAAGCAGGTATGCTGTCAATTGATGCCGTAACTTCATTTGAAGAAGAATTATAGTTCAGGCTCACACCGCTCCATGGATTCGCGGGAGTTGTCGTACAGGGGATATTCCAGCTGTTAGCCGTATAATATGACGGGTTGCCAGAGTATTCAAGGTTCGGATCCAGAGCGTCAGTTAATGTAGCGCCTGTAATCGGCAGTCCGCCAATATTTTGTATCCTCAGCCTGTAGCGGAATGTGTCGCCCGGTTCGTAATCGCTTTGCTGATCGCAAATCTCTTTCCAGAGGCATGGCTTGGGAGCAGGTGCAGCTACAGTAAAGCTTCTGCATGATTCCTGCACCGGCTGGCCGGGAATATCTATATAAACACAATTCTCTATAACAGAACCTACTGCAGCAGTTGCGGGTATAGTGAATTCCACGTATACATATCCGCACTGCCCGGGAGCCAGTGTTTCATTTACAGTAAGAATATTTCCGGATAATGTCGGCGACATATTCGTTGAACCCAGGCTGTAGCCTGTCAACTGTGAAGGTAATGTATCATTTGCGGTAACGGTCAGCGTTGTTGTACCAGTATTGCAAATGTATATAAGGTATCTTCCGTCGCAGCCGGGCTGCCTGTTTGTATATACCCATTTGTTCAATGACGTGCCGGTAAGGTCAACCAGTTCCACGCATATCTCCGAGCTGTGTGTGGTGAAATTACCGCAGGAATTATTCGGGCTGCCCAGGCTGCCGCTGAGTGTTGCGCTATTAGTTATCTGGCTGCCGCTCGGGAAAGTTCCTGATGGATAATACACATCCAATGTGCAGCACTGCATATTGTACGAGCTAGTAGCGCTCATACTGCCGACATTCCATGTAACGACATTTCCGGACTGCGTTGCACCGCAGTCTGAATTAACAAGGACTGCACCGGCGGGCAGAGTATCTGTTACCACACCGCTGAACATATTCATCTGGCCTGTTGTTCCCACATCTTTATAAACGCAAATTTTGTAAGTAAGTGTATCGCTGCCTGAAGCCCATGAGCAGCTTCCGCCCTGCCATGCGGCATCAAGCGGGTATTTGTTCACATTCCATGGATTATCTGCCAGTGCAGCAGTTGTTACGTAAGGTGTACAAAACTCGGCAAATCCACCGGGGATTTCGCCCGACATACAGACGTTATTCCTGGCTGATGTACCGGGACAGGTTACCCCGTTCGGAAATTTAACCGTAATAGTAAATGAGCCCGTACATCCGCCCGCAACGCTTGACCAGTCAAGTGAGAACAACCCCCCCATCGATCCTGCGGCGGGAGCGCTCACTGTTGGCGTACCGCACGCGCTTGTTACCGAATGCCCGATGTATTCCACGGATCCGGGTAGATTATCCGATATGTTAACGCTGTTTGCACCTGCCGGAATTGTGAAATATACCGTGTAGCTGAAAGTTTGCCCCGTCGCGACCGCAGTGTCGCTGACGACTTTCTTGAGTTTAAATCCTGATTGCTGCGCTTCGGCAACCCAGGATTGCGATTTTGTTTCACTGGCGAATGCCATAATCCCCAGTATCACTATAAAAAGCGACAGGCATCCGCGGCTAAATGAGTATACTTTTTTCATTAAGCCTCCTTGTATTAAGTAAAAAAATATATGGTTCTTAACAGAACTTAATTAATTTTTGTTTATGATCAAAATTAATTTTAGGCATGCCTAACATATTTAAACTCAATATTATCACCAGTTTAGAAAATCTCTTGATGGTTAGCGGGATAGCAAGGATTATCAATGTTTAAAAAATAATGTAAATACGGTATATTGCAATACATTATTTTGGTTCAAAAATTTCTCTTCAATGCCAAATCAGCTTAGGTCTTTTTGTATAGAAAGAATTGGTGTATCATTTTCCGGAACTTTATATTTATGCTTCAGTTCCGGAGAATGACTTATCAACCTTTGCGACGAGAGTATTTAAGCTCATTTCGCTTTTGCTTAAATCACTTAATATATTATCAATTTCATTTCCGAAAGAATTCTTCATCTTGTTGAATAATTCATAATAATAGATTATGCCTTCCTTAAGGTTAGTAATATATTCCATGAAGGCCTGATAATCATTTTTTGAAGGTGAAATATCAGTATCAATGAACTTGCTCCTCAATATTTCAATATAGATATTCAATTCCTTGATGAACATATTCGGCCTTTTGGCATGAGCCGTCAGGTCTTTTCTACCGTAAATATGATCAATCATATCCTTTAAGCTGTAAACATCGTTAAAATATGCAAGATTCGGCCCGGGGCAAATTGATACACCGTCGCCTTCACGTTTGGTACTCAAATCGTAGGCCAATAGGGAAGAAGTACCCAATCCGGCGCAAATGCATGATTTGTCAACTATTTTTGCATATTCTTTCCTGTACATGTCAGGGGAAAGATCCTTTGAATCAAGTTCTTTGATCTTTAAATATTGGTATCGCCTTGAAGCTGTACATAGATCTCTTTCAGTGAATTCTCTGTTATTTATGGCGGCGTAATTCTTGGTACACCGGCTGCCCGGGCGCCCCAGGGCAATTCTTGCTTCTTTTTTTAAATCCTGAGTATTGCCTTTCAAAGAATTGAATGGTATTCCCAGTGGCGAAATATTACTGAGATATAGATCATCTTCTTTAGCCTCTACAAGTTGTTGCAGAGTAGCTTTATCAACGGTTGTTGCTTCCGGTACCAGCAGGAAAGGGGTTCCCCAGCCTACGGAGTCCACACCGTAATAATCCAAAAGAAAATCATGCTCAAACGCTGTTCCGATACCGCCTTGCGCGGTTATCCTCAAATTCAGGGATTTTTGTGGAACGGGCTTACCTTTATCAGCAAGCGCCTTAACTAATATGTCATATATGGTTTGTTTCAACTCATCTTTTCTGTTTTTATATTCTTCCAAAATAACACCCATAAGCCTGCCTTCTGAGGCGAACGCGTGTCCTCCGCAATTAACACCTGATTCAATTCTGTATTCGGATACCCATAAGCCCTTTTTGGCAAGGAATTTACCTTGTATTAAAGCAGAGCGGAAGTCGCTGACTTTCAGGACAATTTTTTTCTTAAATACTCCATTTTCATCAGGATAGAAATCGTCAAATTTTTGCATGTAATTATACAAGGCCGGATTAATACCTGCTGAAAGCACGACTGATGAATTAAGATCACTTTTTGCGAACCCCCTAAAAGCAGCCAGGGCGTCATTATATTCTACCGGTAATGTTTCTTTTTCTAAATAATTGACTTTATTGACTTTTGTCATAATATTAACATCAATGCTGCCTTTTTTGAAGTGTTCATTGATAAAGTTCTTAAGATCTTTCATGCCGAAATTGGAAGAAAACTTATCAAATTCTTCCCTTATGTGAGAGCTGTCAGGCAAAAGGTCAAAATATTCTTTGAATTTACTGCTTTGTTTCGAAGCAGCCTTTTTCAGTTCATCAAATTTATCGCTGACTATTCTGTTCATCATATTCAAATAAGATGTTATTCTTTCTGCTCTGAAATCATGAGCATTTTCGGGGATTTCTTCATAAGAGAATTTAAATTTTTCGCAATACATTTTTCTCAGCCGCTCAAGAAGTGAATCGTCAACCAGAGAAATCACGGAATCTATACCCAAAGGCGCTACTTTTAAAGGAGTATCAAGCGTGTATCCAATTCCCATTACAGGAATATGGAAAGAGTGAATTTTTGTCATATAAGAATCTATAGCTTTAGTATTTTTCAATAATTATTCATTTGCAATTCCGGCAATTTAAGACAAAACTGCCTCCAATTGCAAACATCATATAACTTGTTATTATTATAATAAACAATTCGCATGTCATTATAGTTGTATGTAATAGTTGTATGTAATTTCATTTAATTTGTTTAACTACAAAAAGCAGGAACTTCATTTATACATAAAGCGAAACAAGCAAGAAAATATTTAGATTTATCAGCATTCTGTTTGATATTCATACAAATCCCTAAAGAATTGCTTCCCCGGAGTGGAATTCAACCCACTTATAAAAATGCATCACTATGGGTAAACCTAAGCTCTCTTAAATACAAAAAGGCGGCCCGAATGAGCCGCCCTTTGTGATTACCATATCTCACTTGCTTATCTTACTATCATCAGTTCGCGGAACATGTTGAACTCACCTGCCTGCAGGCGTACCATGTACATACCTGCCGGGAGGTCGCGTCCTTCGAATGTTACCGTGTGGCTGCCGGCGCTTATAAGCTTACCGTTCAGGAGAACGTCAACGATAGCACCTGCGCTGTTGTAAACGGTCATGGTAACCGCTGATTCAACAGGCAGTGTAAAGCTTAGATCTGCTTGAGTTTCCATCGGGTTAGGCTTAGGCATATTAAATTCGTAACCGATGTTCACTAGGTCTTCGGCTGAGTTATTGCCTTCAACAATGAATGCCGGTGTACGGTCGTATTCCATTTCCGGATCGCCATTGAAAATAGCCCTGATCACAGCGTTGTCGCTCTGATCTGTCGGGATCCATTTGTATGCTGTTTTAAGAGCGTTCACGTCTACTCCGATGAAGTTCCATGTGCTGCCGCCGTCAGCGCTGAACTGAAGGTCGAACCTGCTTACATTGTCATGCATCCAGCGAACGTTAGTTTCCTGAGCGACTTTAACAATGTCGTTCTCGCGCGGGCTGGTAATTGTAAGGCTGCCGGCAAGTATCTTGAACGGAGTCGAAACTGCCATTACTTCGTTTGTATTGGCATTAACCATTCTTACAATAGCTTCTTTTGTATTTACTGTAGGAACAGTCCATTCGATCTGGTTCATGTCGGAGCTGATCTCCGGAGTTACAGGCATCCAGCCTTCGATACCGTCAGCGGAGAATTCGAACCTGATGGTTACGGATTTGTCAACTGACCAGCGAATATAATCCTGAGCAGCACCGCTGTAAACACCGTCGGTTGCTGCCGGGCGAATGATCTCAACAGGAGCCGGTGCGAGTTCAAATGTGGCGTCGCTTCTGTCGATTTCAGCGCCTGAGTTAGCGTCAACAAGCCTTACGAGTGTTTCAACTGAGTTGATCTGCGGCGTGAGCCAGTTGTATTTACCTGCTACTGCAGGAATAGCTTCGTTGTTGATCCTGTTCCAGGAAGCTCCGCTATTAGTTGAGTATTCAATAAATACAAGCTGATCCTGTACGGGTTTTGTCCATGTTACTGTGTAAAGGTTGCCTGCTCTCCAAATTTCGCCGCCGTTCGGGTTTGTGATAGTGATATCTTTTCCGATAAGGATAGGCTGAATCGGTTCGAAGTAACCGCGTGAAGTAACGTTACCGCTTTCTACAGCGTGTACAGAAGTAACTTCTTCGTACCAGTTAAAGATGTATTCGCCCTGAGGATTCACGATTGAGAACCTCAGTGTACCGAGATAAGTCTTGTTGCTCGGAACGAGTTGGCCCGGTTTGGCGTCTGTGCTGTAGCTGTCATAGTTAATATCGATTGTACGAAGGTCGGAAATCGGGCTTTCTGTATCCTCAAAAGGTGAGGAGAATGCCGCGAAGTAACCGAGATCGTTCTTATCGCTGAATATAACTTCTTCAGTCTGTACCATTTCAACGAACCTGAGTGTTGAAGGATCGTACTGAATACCGAATGTAGCGTTAGCCATGTTGAAGTCGCCGCCTTCGTTTTCGATGTACAGAGGCACATCAATGTAGCCATTGTTAACAAAGGGGTTAGCGCTTACTTTGTAATCGATGGCGCTGAGCAGTGTTACTCCGCCTTTCTTGGCTTTTTTGCTTATACCTTCGGCTTTCATTACTTCGTATTCTCTTTCGGCCCTGATGAACATCATGGACAGGTCGTAATGGTCAGGATGTATCTGGCCGGCTTCTCTCATTATAGGAGCGTTAACCTGTGATACAGCGGTAAGTGATGAAACTTTACCGTTATTCCTGTAAACGATTTCTCTGTCATCAGAGTTAACTACGCCGTCGCCGGTGATGTCAGACCTCTTTTCGTTACCGCCGTTATCAGCGAGAACCTGAGCTCTGTCAGCAGCGTTGATCTGGTTTGTGCTGTCTTTGTAAGCGTCGCCGCCAACCATAGCGGGAAGCTGATTAGCAGCATCACCGTCACGTCCGTCATTGTAAATAAGGGCTGTTGAAGCATAACCGCTCTGGTTTGCATCAGTTTCAAAATTGCCCCATGCTGTGTATTTCGATCCGATTGACGGAGGATTAGTAGTCATATCAGTCTGAAGCAGAGCTTCGTTTGTTCCTGATGGATCCCAGTTCCTGAAATCCCAGCCTGATTCGATTCCCCATGTATTGGGGTCGTCGCCCGAGTAGCTGAACGGTGCAGCATACCTGGACATAACAGGCAGGTGGTTAATATGCTCGACTTTAACGAAGTATTCGCCATCGGGCAGTTCAGTAAATACATAAGGAACGTTAGCAAAGTTGTTGTCGCCGGCATTAATATTAGCCACGTCAAACGCAGAAGTTGTGTTTTCATATTGTGAAACGTCGCTGTCGTCACCGAGGTCAACTTCTACCTGAGGCTGGCCGCCATTCTCTGTAAAGAGCCTGATCATAAGGCCGCCGTCATCATAAGCAGCACCGAGGTTTTTCTGAATACCGTCAACCGCGCCTTCGTGTAAACCTTCGAGGAGTACCCTTACAGTGAAGTTACTCGGAGGAGTAATATCAAAGAGCGGGCTTTCTACTCTGAGTGTCGGCACGAGGCCGTCTGCGCTGTTGTTGTATTCTAACTGGTAGCCGTTAATGGTTGCACGTCCGTTCAGGCGGAGGCGTCCGTTAGTCCTGGTCGCGCCGATTTCGCCCTGGTCGTTGAATGTTGAGTCATTGTTCAGGTCAGGATCAGTGATACCGACATTAAGCCTTGCAGCATATTGTGATTTATTCGCTGTTCCCGGGAATTCATAGTAAGTATCGCTTGTCGGCAGAGTCATCGCGTTTGTGTATGAAGGAGCGTAAGTTTCGCTTGCAACATACTGGTAAGGCTGGATTACAAGCCCGCCGCCGCCGAGTACCGAGTATTCGAGGTCAGCATGGTTCGATCCGTCATTACCATTGCGGAATGCTGTCAGGTTGTTTCTGTTAAAGTCGAAACCTGCCCAGCGGATTCTGAGATCTTCCTGTGTATTCGGTACTGCCTGTTCGTAAACAGGAGTGATCAGCTTCATATAAGGCCTGGTTGCTTCATACTCATAGTCAGTACCTGTAACTTTTGCCATGAGGCTGCTGTTGGCCGGATATACAGGGATGCTGTTCTTAACACCGCTGTTTACAAAGCTTCCGCCGTTCATGATGTAAGCGGCAAGAAGGTTTGCGGCATAATCAGTTCCACCGTAGAAGCCGATTTCATCTGCTCTTACAGTCAGGGCGCCCTGGATGAATGTAGTCAGGTCGCTCGGTTCTGTTCCAGTCATCTGGCCGCCGGGGTATCCGCCCCAGAAGCGGACTTCTTTCATTTCACCGATAAAATGCCTGCTGTCTTCATCAGTAGCACCGGGTTCATAACCTAAGAATACGGGATATGTATTCAGGTTATCAACAGTTACGTTAGAGCCAAGCTGCTCAGTGATATCTGTATCTAAATCTCTGTCAAGATATTCGTTTTGGTAAGTACCATCGATGTAAAAGCGTACTTCACTGTCGGCGCCGCCGTTAGCTAAGTTAACATAAACACCTACGTGTACCCATACAGAATCCATTTCAAGAACGTTAGGAGCAACTATCGGGCGATCGGGATCGCTCTGAGCTGTTCTTAAAGGAGTCCCCTCTTCTGAAGCCACTACAAATTCAAGCTGGCCTGTAGGCAGAAGCCTGAGAGCATAGTGAAGGTCTTCTGTACCGTCATCCATTTTCTTGCTGATGATCGGGAAGTAAGCTTCTTCAGTTGTCGGGAATCTGTAAGGCCTTACCCATGCTTCCATGTAGCCGATAGCGCCTGAAAGGTTAAGGTCGGCGTTGTTATCGATTTTAACAATATTGTTCTCTGTGTTTTTGAAAGCGAAATTAGGAGCAACAGTAAATTCGCCGGAAGTATCATAGATATTTTCCTGGCCTCTTGCTTCTGTACCGCTTATCCTGAGCATAACGCTCTTCGAATAGTTCCCTTCTATATCAACAACACCCTGAAGGTCATCGCTTTGGCCGGTGAGAGTGGCGTTATTGTAAGGTTCCCAAAGTGCCTGGCCTGCTTCGATCTCTACGGCATCCAAAGGCATAGCGGGAGTTGCGTTATCGATAGCATCAAACCATGATACACCGCCGTCACGGCTGACCATAATCTGAATATCGTCTGAATTAGGATCTGTTTTACCCAGGCCGTATGCTACCCAGCGTACCGGGAAAGTCTCGTTTTCCAGGTTGCTGATACCTTCGCCGCCTGTCGGTGATGTAAGGCGGACGTGCGAGCGGTCGGGCCTGTAATTGATCATATTGTTAACAGGTGAAGCTGATAATTCCGGATCTTCGTAGAAGTTCAACGGAGCTGCGTCATTCTGCTCATAGCTTACATCGGCTATATCAAGCCTCGCGCCCTGGAGCGGATAGTCCAGCTCGAGAGCTGTTCTTTCGTCACCAAGTGATACATCTGACGGATTATATACACCGCCAATGTGCTGCCTGAGTACATCCTGATCGAGAGCAACGCGCCATACGCGTGCTTCTTTGATACCCGCATGGAGGTAATCTTCGGCTTCGATACCGTCGTTTGGATTAACACCAACCCAGATCGGATGTATGGTTGTGAGCATCCTGATGTTTACTGCCTGGTCGTTTTCAGCATAAGCTACGCGCTCGCCGTCAACAAAAAGGCTTATTTCATTATTATTTACTGTAGCTGCTACGTGAGTCCAGTTGTCAGCATGGCTGTCCTGGATCGGGCTGGCGTCACTTGCTACCGGCAGTTCGTCCGATGAAACAAGAGTCGCAATATAACCGTCGGGGCCTCTGCCTTCAATTTCTCTAGCACGGAATGCGGGATATCTTCCTTCTGAAAGATAAAGCATCCAGGCGCCTTCCTCAGGGGAAGCAGAGCCTGCCGATGAAGCAATGATTGCCGGTTCGCCGTCAACTACGCTATTGAGGTTAACCCATGCTTCAACTGTAAGCTGTGTAGCATTGCTATAGTTTGTTGCTGTTTTGAAATACTGGCTTGTGCCGTCGAGCTGAGCAAAGAACAGCCTGCCGAGAACGAATGTGAAATCGCTCTGGTCCTGCCTTGCAGCTTCCGTAAGCATTTCCCTGTCGTCAATATCAGCATTAGTTACTGTTGTTCCATCCTCATCATATTCAAGCTGTGAAACGCGTATCTTGGCCTGCTCTGACCTGTAGGGGAAGTTTTCGTTAGCTTCCCAAACGAGCCTGATAATGCCGCCGTGGCCAACTGTGAGCGGAGTGCCGTCGCCGGCCATGATATAATAATCATCGCCGCCGCTGGGCATAGCATCGAGTTCGCCGCTTACGTGGTCGGCAAGATTAGCGCCAAGAGCTGTTTCACCATCGACTGTTTCGGCTACGCGGCCGATCTCAAGCCATGAGCCGCCTGCGTCGAGTGAAAATTCCACTTCGTAAGCAAGTGTGTTTTCGCCGTAATCACCGTAGGTAGCCATATCTTCGAGAAGGCCTGACCTTTCGAAAAATATCGGATAGCCCTGGTTTGGGTCAAGGCTCTGAAGAGCCGGGTTAGGGAACCTGTTAACTGCCTGATTCGGGCCGTTGGGGTTCAAAACCGTGATACCGCGTATATTAAAGTCGCCGGGATCTACAAACTGTGTGTTTTCTGTCTGATTAGTTCCGTCAATATCAAATACCTGTATATTGCCCACAAATGAATAAGGATTGAAAGCAATCTCTGTCAGGTCTGAATCAGTTAGGTCCATATCATTAATGTCAAATTTGAGCATACCTACATAGCTTCCGCGGCCACTTGTTGACGGCTGGAAACCTACAGAAGCAGGCTCGCTTGTAGTAACATCAAGCTGGAACACGTACGCGTGTACACTGCCGTTATCGGCATCCGCAGCCTGAGCATCGAGCGGGCTGTAGCCGTAAACGGCATCAGCGAAAGATGAACTTATGGTTCTGTAAGGATTTGTTACATCCATATCGTAATAGATCGAATCTGTTTCCGATGCAGGATTCGTACCGCCGATAGCAGCGGGAGTGAGCCTGTCATTATTATAAACAACAGCAATCGACATATTGCCAACATTAGGCGCGCCTGAATTGAGAGAACGCATCCAGACTTCCACACCAATCTGATCGCCCATGCGGCGCTGATTGAGAGTCATTTCATAATTCTGGGCATAAAGCTCTGTCCCGACGAATACGAACGCCACGGCTAACCAGAGTAAGTGCCTCCATGAAAAACGGTGTCCTTCTCTTTCCGCTTTTACCTGATTTGTAATCATAATTTAAAATCCCTTTTATTTTTAATAATTAATTTTTAGTCTCATTAATTATTATTCCGCGTAGCTGCCTTACGGAGTTACACTGAATATTTCATCCGTGAATGTTGACACTTTAAGGATGTAGTAATCGCTTGTATCGTCTTCAGAGTAAGCGCCGTCATTTCCATATACTCTAACTGTATATGTGCCCGCGGGCAGACTGTTGATCACCTGCGCTTCATTGCTTGTTGAAAGGCGGATACCGCGGCGGATCCTTCTCTGATCAGCATCGTATAGCTCAACGTTGTAGTTGGCCGGAAGATTCTGAAGTACCATCCTTACGTTAGGAGCAGCGTTTGTTACAGAGAAGCTGTACCAGTCAACGTCTGTCTCGCTGTCAATAGTGCCTTTTACGGGCGTGTTTGTTCCAATCGGTTTAGCGTTTGCCCATGTATCATTATTGCCGAATTCGGCATCATCATCATTTGAACCTGTAGTCGTTACTTTTCTTGCTGTGAAAGCGCCGACTATGCTGTTATACGCTTCATTGCCGTTATTACCGTCATATGTGAATATTCTGAAGTAATAATCGGTATTGGGAGCGAGCCCTGTTACTGTAAGATTAATAGGATCTGCAGTATTGGCTATAACTTTATAAACAACTGAACCTTCACCGATCGATGAACCGGCGCCGAATATGCTGTTAGCATAATAAGTTGTGCCGTCAACGGGAAGATCTTCAATCTGTGAACCTGCCCTTACAACAAGGATTGCGTTTTCATTAGCTCCCGGCAGATTAAACTCCACATCAACAGATGTTGATTGTATATTTGAGAATGTAAGGCCTGAGCCCTGTCCTGCAGGTGCTACCGGAAGTACATCTATGGGAGCGCTTATGCCTGCTGTTTTTGCCGCGGCGTTATCTTTAGCCAGAATTTGTACGCCTGGTTCATCTGCATCATAAGCTACGCCTGTAATTACAACTGAGTTCGACCCGACAGGGATAATACCTGTTGTAGTACCCGCCATATTGCCTGAGCCAACTGCTTTCGAAAGATTAACCTGAAGAGCTGAACCAGATACGGCTTTTGGGTTCCCGAGATAATCCTGGAGCTGTACTGTTACGCTCATAGGCAGGTTTACCTGTACCGGATTAGGATCTATGTCAGTGATAACAAGTTTATCTGTAGTTACTTCAATAGCTTCCTGTTTGCTTTCATTTGTAGCTGCAGCGGCTGAGAAA
>CAZJAH010000005.1:0-113369 GCA_964544155.1 uncultured Hyphomicrobiales bacterium
AAGTGGTCAGTTCATTTACTGCCAATATACGCAAAGTTGGTAAATATGCAATGGTAAATTGTGAATTTAGAAGAATCCATTTCCCTCTCCTTCGGAGCCGCCTCCGCCGGCGGAGGATAGCCTCAATAAATGCTACAATAATGCCTCACCTTCGGGGTTGGTAGCGGTGTATTCGGGATATTGTGGCATCTTATTTGCAATTGTTTGTTAATTACCACAATTCGTTTTCTCCCCCTCGCTGAGGGGAAGTGGCTGACGTAGTCAGGCGATGGGGAGGGAACGGAAGCAGCAGGTTGATAACCTGCACGGGCGGTTATAATACGAGGGTATTTTATATTCTCCCCTGGAGGACAGGGGGCTGATACCCCCTGTCTTATTACATCAATTATTTATTTAAACAAACTACATTCCGCGCCTGTATTTGCCTCCGATTTCATACAACACACGGGTGATCTGCCCCATTGAGGCGTACTGTACTGTGTTTAGCAGCTCTTCGAATATATTGCCTTTTTGCAGAGCTACTTCTTTAAGGCGCCTGAGGGCATCATCCGCGCTGCCTGAATGTTCTTTATGGAAGCTTTCGAGGTCGCGCAGGCGCTGCTGTTTTTCTTCTTCGTCGGCACGAATAACCTGCATTGTATCATAAGGGCTTTCGCCGTCTTCCTTCAGAAATGTGTTTACACCTATCAGAGGATATTCTCCTGACTGCTTCAGATACTCGTATTTCATGGATTCCTCCTGTATCTTTGAGCGCTGATACTGGGTTTCCATGGCTCCCGGCACTCCGCCGCGCCTGGATAAGCGCCTGAATTCCATAAGAACAGCTTCCTCAACAAGCTTAGTCAGCTCTTCAATGATGAACGCTCCCTGATTGGGATTCTCATTTTTCAGCATACCGAATTCCCTGCTCAATATAAGCTGGATAGCCATGGACCTTCTGACGGATTCCTCTGTAGGAGTTGTCACGGCCTCGTCATAGGAGTTAGTATGCAGTGAATTACAATTATCATAGAAAGCAATAAGGCCCTGAAGCGTAGTCCTGATGTCATTAAAATCAACCTCCTGGGCATGAAGCGAGCGCCCCGAGGTCTGAATGTGATATTTAAGCTTCTGGCTGCGTTCGTTCCCGCCATAGAGGTCTCTTAACGCGATTGCCCAAATCCTTCTAGCAACCCTACCTATGACTGAATATTCCGGATCCATGCCGTTTGAGAAGAAGAATGACAGGTTAGGAGCAAAATCATCGACATTAATGCCGCGCTTTAGGAAGTATTCTACATAGGTAAATCCGTTAGCCAAAGTAAATGCTAACTGAGTAATGGGGTTAGCTCCTGCTTCCGCGATATGATATCCGCTGATGCTCAGCGAATAATAATTCTTGATTTTATTTTTTGAAAGATATTCCTGCAGGTCGCCGATAAGCTTCATTGCAAAATCGATCGAAAATATGATCGTGTTCTGCGCCTGATCCTCCTTAAGCATATCCGCCTGAACTGTACCTCGGAGCTTTCTGAATGTTTCGACCTTGACCTCTTCCCTTTTTTCGGAACTTAGATCGGCATCGTTAAGACCAAGCTTTTCAAGCTCCCTCCTGTATGCCGTCATGAAGTAAAAAGCCACCATAATCGGCGCCGGGGCATTGATAGTCATCGACACCGAGGTCAGTGGATCAGTCTGGTCGAATCCCTGCAAAAGCCTGTCCATATCGTCTATTGTACATATTGATACGCCAGCGTCACCAATCTTTCCGTAAATATCAGGCCTGGTATCCGGATCCTCGGCATAGAGTGTTATTCCGTCAAATGCTACTGACAGCCTCTTGGCCGGGTCATCTTTTGTGAGGTAGTGGAATCTCTTATTAGTCCGGGCAGGCGAGCCTTCACCGGCGAACTGCCTTTTCGGGTCTTCTGTTGTACGTTTAAATGGAAATACACCGGCAGTGAATGGAAATTCCCCGGGGAAATTTTCAAGATAGCGGTATCTGACTAGCTCGCGCCATGATTCATAAGTCGGCGGCATAACCCGCGGCATTTTAGTCTCGGCAAGGCTTTCGTGGATGAGCTTTATTTTGATATTTTTTCCCTGAATATTATATTCAAGCTCATCCTGCAGGTATTTTGCTTTAAGCTCGGGCCATCTTTCAAGAAATGACCTTGTTTTTTCTTCGAGAGAATCCCATACTTCGTTGAATTTCTTATTGATATTTTCCGCGCCATCCTCATTTTTCATGTGTTCATAGGTATCTTTGAGGGATTGAGCCAGGCGGGACTTTACGGATTCATCTTCGGCTTTTTTGTGGTATTTTTCCACGGTATCGGCGATTTCAGCAAGATAATTGCTTCTATCGGGTTCGATTATACCGAAATTAAGATCGACCTTTGTCGGCAGGATATCGATCATATCCTTGTGCTTATGGTAGGAAGCATGGGTTTTTTCTTCCAGGGATTTAAGCAGATCCCTGAATAGCCTGTTAATTCCCGCGTTATTGAACTGATTGCTGCTAGTGGCATACACCGGAAGCTCAAGCTCATCAAGTGTCTTGCTCTTGTCCGCTTTGAATCCGGTATTGCGAATAAAATTGATCTTAACTTCGCGGAGGGCGTCCTCACCGCCGAATTTCTCGAATTTATTGATAACAACATAATCCGCAATATCGAGCATGTCTATCTTTTCGAGCTGAGTTGGAGCTCCGAATTCCGCGGTCATAACATAGATGGATTTATCGGCGAATTCGCTTATGAGGCTGTCGCCCTGCCCGATACCGCTGGTTTCAACAATTATTATGTCGAATCCCGCGGCTTTAAGGGCGGCTATGGAATCATCAAGGCTCTCGCTTACTTCAGTGCGGCTTTCCCTGGTGGCAAAACTTCTGAAGTATACCCTGGAATCATATATCTGGTTATACCTGATCCTGTCGCCCAGCAAAGCGCCGCCGCTGCGGCTTTTAGAAGGATCGATGGCAATAACGCCTACCGTTACATCCTCCGTAAAGCTTAAAAAGCGTCCAATTATCTCATCTATAAGTGAACTTTTACCGCTTCCGCCTGTACCTGTTACACCGAAAACAATGGATTTCCCTTTGTCATACTTACCGTACAAATTCTTTAGGGCCTGCCTTTCTTCAGAATCTGAATTTTCAATATACGTAAGCTGCTTTGCTATTAAATAATGATTGGCCGTGCCTGTTTCTTCAATTAACTGATCGTTAATTTCATAATAGCTTTCCCCGGAAAGGGCTTTCTTATGCTCTTTTATACGCTTAATAATGTCGTCGGAAATCCCGTCAATGCCTATTTTCTGGCCGTCTTCAGCATGATATATGCGTTCGACGCCGTATTCTTCAAGTGCTTTTATTTCACGCGGCAGAATTACTCCGCCCCCGCCGCCGAAGACGAGTATATTATCCGCTTTCCATTCCTTTAATGAATCTACTATATAGCGGAAGTACTCATTATGACCTCCCTGATAGCTGCTGACCAGTATGGCGTCAACATCTTCCTGGATGGCGACAGTTATTACTTCCCTTACCGAGCGGTTGTGGCCGAGGTGGATCACCTCCGCGCCGCGCTTATGCAGCAGCCTGCGGAATAGGTTTATAGATACGTCGTGCCCGTCGAAGAGGGCTGCCGCCGTGAGCACTCTTATATTTGAAACATCATGTATTTTGCTTTTTCTTTCCTGAACTTCGCTTTGTACTTCTGTAAAACTCATAACTTAATCCTTAAGTAAACTCCTCGATATTACTAATCTTTGAATTTCACTGGTTCCTTCGTAGAGTTCGGTGATCTTGGCGTCTCTGTAGTAGCGTTCTACATTGAAGTCCTCAGTGTAACCGTATCCTCCATGGATCTGAATGCCTTTATTTGCGCAGAACATGGCCACTTCTGAAGCTTTAAGTTTAGCCATTGCTGCTTCAGTGGAATAATTCATTCCGCGGTCCTTCATAAGGCTGGCCCGGTGAGTCAAAAGCCAGGCGGCGTCATATTCCATTTTCATATCCGAAAGCATCCACTGAATGGCCTGGAAGTTAGCTATTGGCTGGTCGAATTGTTCGCGCTCTTTGGAATATTTAACTGAATCCTCCAGCGCGGCGCGTGCTATCCCAAGAGCCTGCGAAGCTATACCAAGCCTGCCGCCGTCAAGAGTAACCATTGCCACTTTGAATCCTTTGTTAAGCTCGCCAAGCAGGTTTTCTTCGGGAACTTCTACATTTTCTAAAATTATCTCTGCCGTGGATGATGATTTTATACCGAGCTTGCGTTCAATCTTCCCAATTTTATAGCCGGGCATATCCTTTTCAACTATAAAGGCGCTCACGCCTCTTGTTTTCTTGCCGGGTTCGGTTGAAGCTATCAGCACGAAAACATCTGCTTCTTTTCCGTTAGTGGCAAATAACTTCGATCCGTTCAATATCCATTTGTTTCCTTGTTTGACAGCAGTAGTTCTTGTATTTCCGGCGTCGGATCCGGCCTGCGCTTCAGTTAATGAGAAGCTGCCTATCTTTTCTCCGGAAAGTAATCCCGGGAGGTATTTCTGCTTCTGTTGCTCAGTACCGAAGCGGTAAATTGGATCGCATACCAGCGATGAATGCGCCGATACTACTACACCAGTGGAAGCGCACCAGCGCGATATTTCCTCGATTGCCAGCATATAGGAAACAAAATCCATGCCCGCGCCGCCGTATTCAGTAGGGTATGCTATACCCATCAGGCCCAGCTCGCCTGCTTCCTTGATAATATCCGCCGGGTATTTGTGGTTACGTTCGTTTTCTGAGGCTACTGGAGCGATTTTTTCTTTGGCAAATTTTTCTACCATCTCCCTGAGCATTTTCTGCTCGTCAGTAAGCAAGTAATCCATGAAGAACTCCTATTTTTTTTCTGTTTATGATGAGAATATTAAAAATCTTAATGAAACCGGAATTAACAGGCATTTACGGTTTAACTTAAGCTAAGCAAATGCTTCGTTTTAACTTATTCGTCAGAATCCCCTGTCATACATAAAATTTAGCTTCCTGACGGATGTGCCGGTATTTTTATATAATAATATAAAAAAAAAATTATATATTCTGAACAAATTTAATTTTAATTTAATGAATAAATTTCATATAATGTGTTACCCCGAATTACGTTAAAGAGATGTAATAAAATATATGATACCGTGTATATAATACCGGTCCGCGTCACATTAGTTTAGCAGTGAGGAGACATAAATGAGCCTTGACCGTAATTTATCAGATGAGCAGATAATGCTCAGAGAAACCGTAAGAAAATTTGCAGAAGATATCATCCGGCCCGCCGCTAAGGAACTCGATGAAAACGAAGAATTTTCCTATGAGATCACCCAAAAAATGGCCGAAATGGGCTTTCTCGCGGCTTTCCTGCCGCCGGAATACGGAGGCAGCGGCCTGGATTACCTTTCGTACATAATGGTTGTTGAAGAGCTGTCACGTGTGGACGGATCGCAGGCAGCAACCATTGCCGCGCATAATTCACTCGGGATAGGGCCATTGCTCTATTATGGAAATGAAGCGCAAAAAAAGAAATACCTTCCGGAGCTGGCCGCAGGCAAGCTCTGGGGATTCGGCCTTACCGAGCCGCAGTCTGGTTCGGACGCGGGCAATTCCAATACCACCGCGGTAAAAGACGGCAGCGAATGGGTGCTCAACGGCCATAAGATATTCATTACCAACGCCGCGACTGATGTGACTTTAGGATCGACTATTCTGGCGGCTACAGGCAGCAGGGATGACGGCAAAAAGGAGCTTAGCTGCTTTATTGTCGAAAACGGAACACCGGGCTATACGGTCAGGCCCCTGCACGGCAAGATGATGTGGAGAGCCTCGAATACGGCGGAAATGTACCTCGAAGATGTACGCGTACCCGAAGAGAATATGCTCGGCAAGCGGGGCGAAGGCTTTAAGCAGATGCTTAAAACGCTGGATAACGGCAGGCTTTCGATTGCGGCAATGGGGCTCGGGCTGGCGCAGGGTGCGCTTGATTACGCGCTTGATTACGCAAAAGAGAGAAAGGCTTTCGGCAAGCCGCTTATTGGCTATCAGGCAAATGCCTTTAAGCTTGCTGATGTGGAAATGGGGCTGGAACTCGCCAGGAACTACCTTTACGATACTTGCCGCATGTGCGAAGAAGGCAAGAGGATAACCAAGGAATCCGCGATAGCAAAGCTGTACTGCTCTGAGCTGGCACACAAAGCGGCTGACCACTGCGTGCAGATACTGGGCGGATACGGCCTTATGAAAGAATACGATGCCGAACGTTATTACCGCGACCAGAAGCTGCTCGAGATCGGCGAAGGCACATCGGAAATACAACGCATTGTAATAGCCAGAATGCTCGGATGCCAGGTATAGGCTTAAATTTTTAAATAAAACTTATGAAAAAATTAACAAATCATTGTTCAACAAAAAGCGGAGAAATTGATGGCAGGAATAGTCGGATACGGGTCTTATGTACCCGCTTACCGTATAAAATCGAAAACGATTGCCGATCAATGGGGAGATGATGCCGCCATTATCGAACGCGGACTGCTCCTTAGTGAGAAAAGCGTTCCCGGTTATGATGAAGACACCATAACCATTTCGGTACAGGCGGCCAAATACGCCCTTCAGCGCGCGGGTATAGACCCGCAGAAAATCGGGGCTGTTTATATCGGCTCTGAATCACATCCTTACGCGGTTAAGCCCTCGGGCACCGTTCTTATTGAAGCTATTGGCATTGGCCCTCATGTGCATGTGGCAGACCTCGAATTTGCCTGTAAAGCAGGCTCTGAAGGTATGTTCATTGCTTACAGCCACGTTAAATCAGGCAATCTTGATTATGCCCTCGCCATAGGCGCGGATACATCACAGGGCGCCCCCGGCGACGCGCTTGAATACTCGGCTTCGGCAGGCGGAGCTGCATTTATTTTCGGTAAGGAAAAGATCCTCGCCGAAGTTATCGAAACGCATTCATTTACTTCAGATACAGCAGACTTCTGGCGAAGGGAATACAAGATGTACCCCAGGCACGGCGGCAGGTTCACAGGCGAGCCGGCTTACTTCAAGCATGTGCTCGGCTGCGCCGACGCGCTTTTGGAAAAATCCAACCACAAGCCGGAAGACTTCAAGTACGCGGTATTCCATATGCCTAACGGCAAATTCCCGTTAAAGGCCGGAAAAATTCTCGGCTTTAAGAGGGATCAGCTCGAACAGGGCTGGGTTGTAAGCCTTATGGGCAATACATATTCGGGTTCTTCACCGACAGGGCTGGCTTCGATACTCGACGTTATCAAGCCGGGCGAAAAAGCCTTTATGGTATCCTTCGGATCGGGCGCCGGCAGCGACGGATTTATCTTCCAGGCTACCGACCTGATAAGCGAAGTGCAGGATAAAGCCCCGCACACAAGAGATATCATCAACGGAAAGAAGATTTACCTGAATTACGGACAGTACGCGGCTTATCGTAAAAAAATTATGTTTAATGATTAAATTGGAGTAAAAATGCGCGATGTTGCTATAATCGGCGTCGGCATGACCAAATTCGGTGAGCTGTGGGATCAGGGTATCCGCGATATGTTCGCCGAAGCAGGCCTTAAGGCCATGGATAATGCCGGAGTTGAAAAAATAGATTCCTTTTACGTTGGAGCTATGTCCAGCGGATTATACGCCAGCCAGGAGCACTTAAACTCGCTCATGGCTGATTACTTAGGCCAGCGCGGCGCTGCCGGAGCCAGGATCGAATCGGCCTGCGCTTCGGGAAGCTCGGCTCTCAGAATAGGCTATATGGATATCGCTTCCGGTATGGCAGATGTGGTACTCGCGGGAGGTGTTGAAAAAATGTGGGACGCCGATGACGGAACCTACATACTCGCTACAGCCGCAGACCAGGAATACGAAGCATATAACGGTGTGACCTTCCCGGGCCTTTATGCCATGATGGCGCGTTCATATATGGATAAATTCGGCCTTACCCGCGAGGAACTCGCCCAAGTACCGATAAAGAACCATAAACATGCCGTTAAAAACGAAAAAGCCCAGTATCCCTATGAGCTTACCCTCGATACAGTGCTTAATTCATCTATGGTAGCAGACCCGCTCAGGCTGATGGACTGCTCGCCTATTACCGACGGAGCGGCTGCCGTGATAATGGTACCGCTGGAAAAAGCAAAGCAATACACTGACAATTACATTAAGATCAAAGGCATTGGCGCTTCAACAAGCGCAATCGCGCTGCATGACCGCAAAGACCTGACAAAGCTCGAAGCAGTCAGGCTTGCTGCCGACCGCGCTTTCAAGATGGCAGGCGTTAAGATTGGCGATATTAACTTTGCCGAGCTGCATGACTGTTTCTCGATCGCAGAAATAATTGTTGCCGAGGAACTGGGATTCTTCGATTACGGCAAAGGCGGCAAAGCTATAGCTGAAGGCAGGGGCACATATGGCGATAAGTTCGTGCTCAATAGCAGCGGCGGACTTAAAGCCAAGGGCCACCCCGTGGGCGCGACAGGAGTCGCGCAGGTGATAGAAGCTTATGAGCAGCTTACTGGCCAGGCAGGCGAAAGGCAGATTCAAAACGCCCGCTTAGGGTTGACCCAGAATATGGGCGGTTCAGGTGGAAGTTGTGTAATTCATATTCTGGAGGCAGTATAATGGCTAATTCACCGAGATATACAAGAGAGATACCGCACAGGTACAGGCTGGAAGGACAGAAGTTCAAAAGCGGCTTTGTGACGCTTGCCAACAGGTATGTGGATCCCACTACCGGCGAACGCGATTACGAAAATGTTATTCTTAAAAACACAGGCAAGATTATCTCATACACAATAATTCATGTGGCATCTCATCCATTTGCGACACATGGGCCTTTCCCCGTTGCGGTTATTGAAACCGATGACGGCGCCAGGCTCACGGCACAGATAGCAGACTGCAAGCATGAAGATATCAAAATAGGTGCGCGCGTGGAGCTTGTTTTCCGCAAGCTCACGGATGAAGGCTTTTCGGGCATTATTAACTACGGCTATAAAGCCCTGCTTTTAGACTAGTTTTTTAGGATTTTAAGTATGACATGGCTGTCGCTCTAAGGGGCGGCGGCTATTTTTTTTATTTAATCAGCATTATCCCCCAATATTTTTATATGCTTTGTTGATCAGATATTTGGTTTCTTCGAAATCAAGCCTTTCAGATTTTTTTTAGCTAATCCCTGTTATTTGAGAAAAGATAATTAAATTTGAACTTTACCATAGATGCATAATATGAAATTGACTATTTAAGGAGGGAAAATGGAAAAATTTAAGAATTATATCAATGGGCAGTGGGTAGATCCCAAAGCAGGCGAATACTTTAAGAATATTAGCCCGGCTAATAATGATGATGTCATAGGCGAATTCCCCAAATCAGGACAGGACGACGTTAACGACGCGGTAGCTGCCGCTAAACAGGCATTTAAAACATGGAAAAGAATTCCGGCTCCCAAGCGCGGCGATATACTCCGCAAAGCCGGCGATATATTTGTACGCAGGAAAAAAGAACTGGGCGAGATAATGACACGCGAAATGGGCAAGCCAACTTTCGAAACTGAAGGCGACGTACAGGAAGCCATCGACACAGCCTACTATGCCGCTTCGGAATCACGCAGGCTTTTCGGCCATACAGCCCCAAGTGAAATGGAAAACAAGGCTAATATGTCATTCCGTGTGCCGGTAGGCGTTTGCGGTATTATCACTGCATGGAATTTCCCGGTAGCCGTACCCTCCTGGAAGATACTTCCGGCGCTGGCTGCAGGAAACACTGTTGTTTATAAGCCTTCGAAAGATTCGCCGCACTCAGGCGTTATCTTCGCGGAAATCCTTGAAGAAGCCGGCGTTCCCGCGGGAGTATTCAACCTCGTGCTCGGAACGGGCCGCATGGGCAATATGATAGTCGAGCACCCGGACGTTGACCTTATCGGCTTTACCGGTTCGACTGGTATCGGATCGCAGATAGGCGAGATATGCGGCAGAATGAACAAGAAATGCTCACTCGAAATGGGAGGCAAAAACGCGCAGATAGTTATGTCCGGCGCTAACTTCGACCTGGCTGCCGAAGCCGCTCTATGGGGAGCTTTCGGTACTACAGGACAGCGCTGCACGGCTACTTCAAGGCTTATCATACATAAGGACTGCTATGACGAATTCCTGAACTTACTGGTAGAAAAAGCCAAAAAGCTCAAGCTGGGCGACGGCCTAAAGGAAGGCACGGAAGTCGGCCCGGTTATTCATGAAAATTCTCTGAAAAATATTGAACACTATTGCGAAATAGCCCTCAAAGAAGGCGGCAGGCTTATGTGCGGCGGAAAGCGCGCCACAGAAGGCGACCTGGCAAAAGGCACTTTCTTCGAGCCGACCATCATTGCCGACGTTACCAAAGATATGACCATTTTTAACGAAGAGATCTTCGGCCCCGTACTATCGGTAACCAAAGCCGAATCATTTGAGGACGCTATCGAACTGCAGAACCATTGCGAATACGGCCTTTCTTCATCCATTTTCACAAGGAACGTGAATGAGGCATTTGCCGCCATGCGCGATATCGAAGCGGGCATTACATACATTAACGCGCCGACAATCGGAGCGGAAGCCCACATGCCCTTCGGCGGAGTTAAAGGCACGGGCAACGGCCACCGCGAAGGCGGCTGGACGGTATTCGATATATTCACCGAATGGAAGACTGTTTATGTCGATTTCTCAGATAAACTGCAGCGCGCTCAGATAGACAACTATTAATCAATAGTCTGCATTGACAGCTATAGAGCCGTTCCCCTGTGGGAACGGCTTTTTTTTGCCTTTTTTATACTGCCTAATATTAATTAATATTAATTTGTTTTTTTTATTTTATAATTATAATTTTCATTGTTCTTTACTATTTTTAATACAAGGTTCATTACCATGAAAAATTCAATACTCATTTTAGCCTTATTGCTTATTACTACATTCGGATTATCAACAGAAGCCCGCGCCCAGGCAGAAGCTAAAATTTCCCTTCCGGTTATCACGCCATACGGAAATTTTGCAGATATTAATAACCTAAGAAGCACAATAGGCGAATTTGAATTGGAGGCAAACGCGAAACTATGGAACATTGTTCATTTCTTTACTGTGATAGGCCATGCGGAATACGACGCTTATAATGATAATGAGGATATCTTCAATGATGGTGAACTGACTAAATATGAATATTTTTACGATGTGGACCACCTATACTATCACGCGGGTATTATGCTAAAATTCGATAATGCATTTGGCCAAATTGACAACATACATCCATACGCGGGGGCGTTCCTGGGTAATTCTATCGTTCAGAATAATTCAAAAAGACTGGATTGTTGCAGTGACGATTTTTTCGGCTGGGAAAACTCAGAATTATACTTCGGTATAAACGCGGGTATGATGTATGACATAAGTCCCAAAATAAACGTCGATGCCCGAGCTAGATATTGGTTTGAGGGAATTTTTGAAACATTTGCCTTCAGGATTGGATTCGGTTATAATTTCAAATGATAATATAGCATACTTTTTTTAAATTATCGCACAGGATAAATTAATGAAAAACACAGCATTAGCAGCCGCGGTTCTGATATTTTCCATATTTGGAATACTATCGGAAGCACGCGCGCAGGCGGAGGTTAAGCTATCCCTGCCCTTTATAACACCGGGTGGTGATTTTACTGATGATATGTCATTAGACAGCAAGCTGGGATATTTTGAACTCGAACTGACCACCAAAGTCGTTAATTCGTTCCATATCAATGCTTTAATCGGCTGGAATTCTAATGAAACCATTGTCCACGTACAGGACAATAATGAAAATTTCTTTTTTCAATCGGAAATATCCGAGATTTATTATCATGTAGGAACCCAGTTTATTTTTGAAAACGGTTTTGGAAATTCGAAGGGTATCCATCCCTATTTCGGCTTAATATTCGGAAATGTCAGTTTTAATCAAGAGATTATACTTGAAAGCCAAAACAATAATTTTTTACCAATAGATAGCGAAGCATCTGATCTTTATTTAGGATTTAATTTTGGAATAATGTATGAAATTATACCGGATCTAAATTTTGATTTACGGTACAGGTTCTTTATCACAACCGATTATAATTATTCCCAATCGGCTATCAGGCTGGGAATAGGTTATAGGTTTATGAAATAAATAATCAGCTTTCCGCGTTGCGCACTTTTTTGCCGGCTAAGGGCATCATCACAAAGTAGCTCAGCGCGGAGATCATTATCCCGTAAAAGCTCTCATCGAGGCCCAGGGGCAGCTCTATCCCGGAATACAGGAAGAACATCGTGGACACCCCGCCCGCTATCATCGATACAAGGGCAGCTTTGGGATTGACCCTTTTGGCAAAATATGCCGCCAAAGTTGGTACAAACAGCCCGCCTACCATAAATGAATAAGCATCGAGGATAACATCCAGTACCATATGGAATGAGCTGGCTATCCATATCGTCACAAGGCCAATGCCGAGCGTGACTACCTGCGAAACCAGCATTAGCTGCTTTTGGGTTAGATTTTTGAAAAAATATCTCTCGATTATATCATTCACAAAATTGCCGGATGACGCTATCAGGCAGCTATCCGCCGTTGACATAATTGCTGAAAAATATGCCGCGATAATAACGCCTTTGACTCCAATAGGCAGTACGTCCTTAAGCAGCATCGGAAGGCCCATTTCGGGTTCAGCTTCGGGAAAGTAAATCCGGGCTACCATCCCCAGGAACACTCCGACAAATGCCATTACAGGGTATTCGAATACTCCGGCTATATACCATGCTTTTTTAGCGTCCTTTTCGTCCTTGCAGGCATACATGCGCTGGTAGAGCGTCATTGCTATAAGCCAGATGGGCACTATGGTCACAAACCAGTTGATGACCTGTACTGCTGAAACATTAGTTAAAGAAAGAAATTCCGCGGGCAGCTTTTCATTCAGGCCGTCTAATCCGCCGATCTCTATCATTGAAAAAGGAATTGCGAGGAATATCAGACCGCCGAGGAGGATTATCCATTGCACGGTATCAGTATAAATAACGGCTTTAAGCCCGCCCAGTACTGTGTAAATGAGTATCACACCGGCAATTATAACCAGGGAAAAAGTCATCGGATCGAGCCCGAAAGGCGCGTCCGAGAAAAGTGTAGCCGAAGCCAGTTTTGCTCCTGCCAGTATCTGCCCGCCGGTAAATCCCATATATCCAATGCCCGAGATCAGCGCCGCTACAAGCGCCACAGCGCCTCCGTACCTGTACCTCAGGAAGTCGGGATATGTTAACATGCCTTCGCGGGCGTCGAGCTTTTTCAACCTGGGTATAACAAAAACTGCCGAGAGCCATGCTCCTACCAATCCGGTAAAAAGCAGCCAGCTTCCCGAAAGCCCGATAAGAAATCCCAGGCCGCCAAGCCCTATTGAAAAACCGCCGCCGACGTCTGTCGCCACAACTGAGAGCCCCACATGGAAAGGCTTAATCGACCTGCCACCAACGTAGTAGTCTTCGCGGTCTTTATTTTTCCTGAAAAAATAGATACCAACGAGGAAAACCAAAAGCATGTAAAACATGAAAATGGAATAATCAACGATACTCATGTGAAAGCCCTGAGTTTTCCTTGTGTACTATTCTTCTCGGAATTTCCAGCGGAAGCCTGGTAAGCTGCTCATAATTCACATAGCGCGCCATATCTGAAAAGCTCGCAACTGTAATTTCCTGCTTGCCCTGCCTTCCTATCAGCACAACTTCATCGCCTTTTTCTACAACCGGAATATTCGAAACGTCAACCATCATCATATTCATATTGACCATGCCCGCGACAGATGCTTTTCTGCCGCCGATGAGCACATGGCCCAGATTGCTCAACCCCCTGGGGAAACCGTGAGCGTAACCTATTGGTACTGTGGCAAATTTCCTAGTGCGGGAAGTCATGTATGAATTACCATAGCCGATGAATTGCCCGGGCCTGACTGTTTTTAAGCTCATAACCCTGCTTTTCCAGGATAGAACCCTTTGCAGGGGGTCATGCTTAAACTTGCTGTCTTCCGTAAGCAGGTTGTACATACGGGTTTCCCTGCTTGGCCAGAATCCGTATTGCGCGATACCTATCCTTACGAGGTCGAGCATGGTTTCGGGGTATGTTAGAGTAGCGGCGGAACTCGCCACATGCCTGTACTTAGGGATAATATTATTATCCATGAGCAGGCCGTAGTAGTGGTGGTACATATCCTTTTGCTTTTGTATCCTGAGGTAATTTGCCACGCTTTCTGCCCCGGCGAAATGCGTGCACACGCCTTCCACAAAAATAAACTCGCGGTTTCTGTTTATTAGCTCTATTGCCTTTAAGATTTCGCTTTCTTCAAGGCCTGTCCGGTTCATTCCCGTTTCCAGCTCAAGATGTATCCGGGCGGCTTTATTAAGCTTTTTCGCTGCTTTGATAGTTTGATAAAGCCTATCCGGCTCAAAGATAAAATATGTCAGGTTATTTTCTATGGCCCAGTAGAGGTCTTCATTATCGATCATTGTCATGATCATAACATTCGTTTCGGGCTTTTTTATCTTCAGGGTGATCTCTGCTTCGTACGCGTCGGAAACAGCGAAGTAATCAATTCCACACTGTTCCGCGAGCGGGAGGAAGTATTTTATCTTATGGCCATAAGCATTGCCTTTGATAACTGAAGTGAACTTAACATCCGGCCCCAGTTTTGTTTTCAGGAATCTGATATTCTTCGCAAGTGCGGTTTTATTCAGCTCTATATACGAGGTATTTTTCATCTACGCGTATATTTGTTATCCCTTAAATTCATTTAAAATCTTTCAGCAACTTAGAAAAAATCTCATAGAATATATTAACGCCGCTGTCAAGTAATTCATCGGGGAAATCATAATCCGGATTATGCAGCTGCCTGGTATCTACCCCCGCGCCAAGCCCGAAAAAGCCTCCGCGATAATTTTCAGTGTAATAGGCAAAATCTTCCGACCAGGGAAAAGGTTCGGGTTTATTCACGATTTCCACACCAAGGCTGCGGGCAGAATCTCTGATCAGTTTGACGCATTTATCATCATTCAGCATAGCCGGGAATACTTCAACCCATTCTGTTTCGTAATCAAGCTTATGTGCCTCGGCCAGTTTCCCCGTAAGATGTAAAGCGGCGGTGCTCATTTTTTCCATGTCTTCGTTAGTATGAGAGCGAAATGTAGCCATTACTTCGGCGAATCCGGGTGAAGTTCCGAAAGCTTCCTCGCCGAGCCTCGCGTGGATAACGGTGATCAGAGCTGATGCCGAAAAGCCGGTTTCCATCTGCGGTATGGCTATAAGTCCGTTAATGAGCGATACCATAGCCAGTACGGGGTTTCTGCCGTTCTCAGGGTGGCCGGCATGGGAGGTTTCCCCCATCAGCCTTGCCTTAAATCCGTTCGAGGCTGATGCGAAAACTCCATCTCTGGCAATTATCGATCCTTTAGGATAGCCCGGCAGGTTATGCAGTCCGAAAATGTAATCCGGTTCAATATCTTTGAATTTTTCATCCCTGACGATAGCTTTGGCGCCGGCGGCAATTTCCTCCGCGGGCTGGAAAAGCATCACTGCCTCTCCGGCGAAATCGCCATGCAGAGCGCTTATCTTTTCCGCCAGGCCTAGCATTATCGTCATGTGTCCGTCATGGCCGCATTTATGGCCTACTCCAGCTTTCGTGCTTTTATGCGGAAAATCGTTTATTTCCTGTATAGGGAGCGCGTCCATATCAGAGCGGAACATTATACGCGGCCCGGGATTCTTCCCCCTGAAAATGGCTGCAACACCATAGCCGCCGAGCTTTTCTATTAGCCCGGCGGGTTTTAGCGTATTGATCTTGTCAATAATGAATTTCGAGGTCTCGGCCTCATTGCCGGAAAGCTCCGGCATACTGTGTAAGTACCTGCGTATTTGAGGCAGGCTGCCTAATTTGCTCATTTATTACACAACTTTCTTTTCAATAAATTTAGAATTCATAAGGCGGGCAACACCCATATAATTAGGTGTGAAAATGATTTTGTCCCCTACCTTATATTTTTTTCTTCCTGATTTCGTGAGGTTTTTGCCAAGATCATATACAGTCAGGTCGGACGTAGTTCCGATGAAATTGACATCTGTATCATTTGCCTCGATTTCATTAACGTCCACGTCGAGTATGCCGAAGTCAAGTATTGCTTTATAGCTTGTGCCGTCTTCGCGGCCGTTCAGGTCTTCTTCGGAAATGTGGCCTATGCTGGCTTCACTGATGATTCCGTCAGGGACATATTCTTTTTCTTCGAGTTCGAGTATATTTGATTCATACTCAAAGCAATCCATCGATAAGTTCCTGAACTTCTTATTATCATAAGGTGAAGTTCCGAGGAACGCGGCTTCACCTATTCTGAAGTGATTTACCGCCACGGGTATCTTCTTCTGACTCACAAGGGGCAAGGTAATTGAGCTTCCGCCTGAAACAAGTTCCATTTTGCGGCTGAACATCTGCTCGAGAAGTTGCTTATAGAGCGAAAGCTGTATGAGCTTGTCGTAAGTGGGCTCTACTCCGTACATGCAGCCCAGGTTCGTCCCTATACCGGCAATTTTGATATTGCTCAGCTCGAATACACTTTTATAGAATTCTACCAGATTATCCCTCATAATTCCTTCTCTGAGTTCGCCGAGCTCGATCATAATGATGATCTCATGTATTTTATCCTGTTCAAGTGCCTCTTTGTTCAGAGATTCTATAGTGGAAAAGGAAGTATTGAGTGAAATATCGGCAAACTGCACTACCGATTTCGCATGCTGGATAGCCGGTGGCTTAATGTACATTGTTCTGATCTTTGGATTGATCTGCTTTATTACTTTTAAACTCGAGAGCCTTGAATCTCCTATCGAATGTACTCTTTGTATCTCTTCGCTTTCCATAACCTTTTCGAGTGCGCCTTTATGGCCGCAAAGTATCTTTGTAATAAGCGACCATTTGATGCCGTGCTTTTCAAGGTGATCATTGATTTTTTTAATATTCTGGACCACATGCCTTGTTTTAATTTTTAGGTCTGCCATTATAATTTTCTGCTTATTTAGTAAATCTCATTTCAGCGTATTTGTTAGTAAATCCAATCCTTTCATACAGCCTTTTGGCAGGATTGTCATATTCCACGTGGAGCTTGACATCTCCGTCGCACATCTCGATGCATTTTTCGCAGAGCTTTCGGCCTAATCCTTTTCCTCTGGCGTCTCTGTGAACAGCTACATAAACGAGTATATTAGTAGGTATGTATCCCTCAGTTCTTATTTTATTGTGTATGAGTGCCCCCAGTAGTTTTCCGTCTTCAAATGCCGCTAAGGCAAATCCGCCTTTGCCCGGTTCATCCGAAAAAGCGTATGAAAGACAGTTATTAATGGCATCTTTGGGATCTCCGAACTTATCTAAATGCTCATATAAAAAATCAATGAACTGCTCTCGGGTAAAATCTCCGTTAAAATCCTTCTCACTGTGAATTTCTTTGATTTCGATCATTTTTCCTCCAAATTATGTAAACTTCCTACTTATACAAATGTTACTATTAATCTATAAAAACGTCATTATATACAAATTATGATTTACTTCTCTTATGAACGGGAACGCTTAACCCCCGGCCTGGTGAAAACGCTTAACCCACCGGCCTGGTGAATTAGAAAACAAGCCGATTTTTGGCCGTTTTTATATTAAGCGCGTTTTTTGCTGTATTTTTTTTTGAATCTTCTGAATTCTGACAAAAGTCAGGCATAGAAATTGCTTATTTTAAAAGACATATATTCACAAAATTATGAATAAAAATTCAATTAAAGAAATACAGCTTTATTATATAAAGGATTAATGGCCATTAATTATGGGCAAAGGCTGTATTCATTTTTACGAGACTGATTTTTTCTAATTCAAAATATAAAAATCATGAAAAAAATCATTTTACCGGTAGTATTATTGTCAGCCCTGGCTGCGGCGGCAGTCTGGTATTTTTATTTTAGGGCAGACGAATTCGTTGACGAGCTTACCATAAAGCCGGAAAAAGGCGAATTTGTCCTCACCGTGATGGGTACAGGCGAGCTGCAGGCAAAGAACTCCATAGACATAAAAGGCCCTTCCAGGGCGCAGATGCTAAACATCTACCAGCTAAAGATATCTAAGCTGGTGCCCGAGGGTACTATCGTTAAAGAAGGCGACTTTGTAGCCGAACTGGATCAATCCGAAGTGCTCAACCAGCTCAAAGAGCTGGACCTTTCTATTGACCAGAGGCGCTCAGAGCTGCAGCAATCAAAGATCGATACCACTCTGGAGCTATCCCAGGCACGCGACCAGCTCATAAACTTAAAGTTCAGCCTTGAGGAAAAAAAGCTCATGGTAGAGCAGTCCATGTATGAACCGCCTACAGTTATCAGGCAGGCCGAAATTGATTACGACCGTACTCTTAGAAGCTTCAATCAGTCACTCAGGAACTACGACCATCAGGTCAAAAAAGCCGAAACCAAGGTGAGCATACTCCAGACCAGGCTGAATATGGAGCTTCAGAAAAAAGCACAGATAATGGAAATTCTCGAAGAATTCACCATAACCGCACCGGCTCCCGGTATGGTAATTTACGCCCGGGAATGGGGCGGAAGAAGAAAAGTCGTAGGCTCGACTATTTCGGCATGGAATCCAACTGTCGCTAAGCTGCCCGACCTTTCACAAATGGAATCCCTGACGTATATAAACGAAATTGACATTCAGAAAATTAAAAAAGAACAAAATGTAAATATAAGCCTTGACGCCCTGCCCGATAAAAAGCTCAGCGGCAAGATAATAAAAGTGGCAAATATAGGAGAGCAGCTTCGCGGAAGCAACTCTAAAGTATTCGAAGTGATTATCGACATTGAGCAGAAAGATACTACCCTGCTTCCTGCCATGACTACAAGTAATGAAATCATTGTCAGCAAAGTCCCCGGAGCGCTGTACATACCCCTGGAATGCCTCCACGCCCTTGAGCAAAAGGAAGGCAAGCTTACTTATGTTTACAAAAAAGACGGTTCAGCTATTATCCGTCAGGAAGTATTAACTGGAATGATGAACGACAACGAAGTCATTATCGAGGATGGACTTAACGCTGAGGACGAAATCCTGCTAAGCGTCCCTGTCGAAAACAAAAATTACGAAATCCACTATCTGAAAGATAAAAATGCTTAAAATATTCTTCTACAATTTCAGGGTAGCAGTTGAATCTATGACGCAGAATAAGCTCAGGGCCGTGCTGACATCCCTGGGAATCATATTCGGTGTGGGCTCGGTTATTTCCATGCTGGCTATAGGAAAAGGAGCCGAATTTGAGATTGTAGAAAAAATGAAGCTGCTCGGAACGAATAATATAATCGTCAAACCTATTGATAAAAACAAGCCCCGGCCAATAGGCGAAGAAACCGAAGAAGAAACCGAATCAACCGACAAAAAGCAATCAGGCGCCAAAAAGTATTCACCGGGGCTTAGCCTGGAGGATAAATTAAGCATCGAAAACGTTATCCCCGATATTAGGTACGTAAGCCCTGAGATAGTACTGCCCACAGAAGCCATCAGAAGCGGTAAAAGCCGCGAGATTAACCTTGTAGGCATAGACAGCTCCTATTTTCGGGTTAATGCTTCAAGAATTAGCAGTGGTTCGAGCTTCACGCCTTACCATGAAGAAAGGCCAGTTTGTATCATAGGTCAGAAAATTGCCATCAGGCTATTCGCCGGTGAAAATCCCGTCGGCAAAAGGATCAAATGCGGAAAGGAATGGCTAACGGTTATTGGTATTACCGGCGAACTGAAGCTAAGCAATGAGAATATTTCAAACCTGGGCCTTAGAGATCTGAATAATGATATTTATGTACCTATCAACACAATGCTGCTAAAATTCATTAACCGCTCATTAATTACGGAAGAAGACCTCGACAGAAGGCAACAAAATGAAAATATTGAGATAAACAACCACCAGATCGACAGGATGGTTGTACAGGTTGAAAACACAGAAAAAATTAAAACAGTTGCAGCAGTAATTGAAAACATGCTGTTAAGAAGGCACAATGACAATAAGGATTTTGAAGTAATTGTACCTGAACTGCTTTTGGAGCAGGAGCAGAGCACCAAAAGGATATTTAATATAGTCCTCGGAGCGATCGCATCCATTTCACTGCTGGTCGGTGGTATCGGTATCATGAATATCATGCTTGCTTCTGTACTCGAACGGACAAAAGAGATTGGCATAAGGAAAGCAGTAGGAGCCAAAAGAGCAGACATATTACTTCAATTTCTGATCGAAGCCGTCAGTATAAGCCTGACGGGCGGCCTGATAGGTATAATAATAGGTGTAGGAGGCAGTATTTTGATTGAATCACTTACTGATATACAGACCATAGTATCGCCATTTTCAGTAGCCCTGGCATTTTTGGTATCTATCAGTATTGGCCTTATTTTTGGAATTACGCCCGCTCGCAAGGCGGCACAACAGGATCCTATCGATCTTCTGAGGTATGAATGATAAGGTATTTGATAATATCGGCAGTAGTTTTTTTTTCAATAATAAATAATTCACTTTCGGTAGAATACAATTTTACCCTTGAAGAATGTATTGAATTCGCAAAAAACAAAAGCCCTGAAGCTGTTATAGCAAAGAACAACTATTTGAATAACCTGTATTCTTACGAATCATTCAAAGCTGGTTATCTGCCGCAGCTTTCATTATCGGGCTCAGGTCCGGGTATTTTTCGTGCCATCGACCAGATCACGCTCGATGACGGATCAATCATTTATACCCAGCAAAATAGAAGTACGGCTTCAATGGACATGTCTATAAGCCAAAGGATTGCCTTAACCGGCGGTGAATTCTTTATCTCAAGCGGAATAAGCAGAATAGATATATGGGGAAGCCGCGATGATTTATTTTATAGAGCCACTCCGATGCAGATTAGCCTCAGCCAGCCCCTTTTCCGGCATAATGATATGGGATGGCAGCATAAGATCAGAGACCTGCGCAATCTCAATTCAAAGAAAAAATTTACAGAATCAATTGAAGATCTTAGTATTAACATCACTGATGCTTTTTTTAATCTTTACATTTCCGAAATGAATCTTGCAAATGCACGGTTCAATGTTGAGATCAACGATACACTTCTGGCTCTTTCGCAAGGCAGGTACTCGGTGGGAAAAATTGCTGAAAATGACCTGCTGCAAAGCGAGCTTGCGGCTACACAATCCCGCATTGAACTTGAACGCTCCGAAATGAACTTCGCAGAAGCACGCGAACAGCTTAAAATAAGCCTTGGCATGAATAATGACGATGTAATAAATATAATTCCGGAAACTGAGGCCGAATTTCCGGCTATTAATGTTGATATTGCCATAAACAAAGCTCTGGAAAACAACTCCACAATAACCGACCAGAATATAAGCAAAGTCGAAGCCGAAAGAAATCTCCAACAGGCTAGAAGCAACAATAACTTCACTGCAAGCCTTACAGCGAGTTTCGGATTGAACCAGAGTGCCGGGAACCTGCCTGAGGCTTACCGGGAACTGCTCGACCAGGAAAGGCTGGATCTCACTTTCATGGTACCCCTTTATACATGGGGCAAGGGCTCGGCCGAGATTGATGCCGCACTTGCCAATGAGGAAGTAGTAAGAACCGAAAATGAAATAAACCGCGATCAGTTTATTTTGAATGTTAAATATCAGGTTCTCAGGTTCAATCAGCTTCAGAAACAGGTTATTATTGCCGCAAAAGCTGATACTATCGCAAAAAAAAGATTCGAGCTTGCAAGAAAAAGATATATGGTCGGCAAAATTGACCTGAACTCCCTTTTTATAGCCCAAAGGGAAAGGGATAACGCTTTTCAGTCCTATATACAAACGCTTCGCAGCCTCAAGGTGGCTTATTACAGGCTCCGCAGATTAACACTTTTTGATTTCAGGGAAGAAAGAAATATTGAACATCCTGTACCCGGCCGCTTTTAATCGATTATATTAAATATAGTTCACAATAAAACAATCCAATCTCCGCCCTATTACTCATTGTTAAGATATGGTTAGATTATTAACATAAACCGGTATTACATCTTAACAGTGACTGATTAAATAATAATAGCAAATTAATTATTTATGATTTTTTTTTAATTTTAATGCCTAAATATTGTTATATTGCAATTAAATGGCATTTTTGATGCTATTATTGTGTGGATTGTGTTAGTTTTTGGTGAACATTTAAAACGATTAACCGTATTCAATAATTAACACTCAGAATAAAGAGGAGTAATAAACTAGGAATGGATTTTGCAATAATCGCAGCTGGTGAAGGAAGCAGGCTAAAGGAGGAAGGAATTGACTTCCCAAAAGGCCTTGTAAAAATAAACGGCAGGCCTATGATAGAAAGGCTTGTCGAGATAGCCGCAAGGCATGGTGCCGATTCACTTAGCTGCATCGTTAACGACCATTCGCATGATCTGCTGGGATGGTTTGTTAATAACAATCATCCGATAAAAATCAATCTTACCGTTAAAAGCACCGCCAGTTCCATGCACAGCCTTTTCGAGCTGAGACGGTTCCTCGAAGGCAGGGATTTCTGCCTTACAACTGTAGACACAATTTTCAAAGAAGATGAATTCAATGATTTCATCAACTATTGTAAAAATAATAATGGCAAGGCAGTTATAGCCGTAACGGATTATATTGACGACGAAAAGCCGCTTTACACAAGGATAGACAACGATATGAATATCCTGTCCTTTGATGACGAAATCAATGGCCATACATATGTAACCGGCGGTATTTACTACCTCCCTGGAACAATATTCGGCCTTCTAGAAAAACTAATAAATTCCGGCGAAATGCACCTCAGGAATTTCCAAAGATCGCTGATCAGCGCCGGATATGAAGTTAAAGCATGGCCTTTCACAAAAATAGTAGATGTGGATCATATCAGCGATATAAAGGCAGCCGAAGAATTTGTTTCGGCTTACACCAAATATTGAAAAAAACTCAGGTAAAAAAATGAAACTAAAATTTGCCGCAATTAAAAGAGATACCAAATTTTCACCTAATCATGTCGAAACTGACGACAGGATCATCCAGAGCACAGCCGCCGCGCTAAGAGAAAAAGGCGCCGAAGTTAATATATATGAAGAATGTGACCTTAACAATGGCGGTATTAAAGAAGAATTCATATTTAACATGACTCGCAGCAAAGCAGCACTCAGTTACCTAAGCAGTAAGATCAGCAGCGGAGCTTTTGTTATTAATTCTCCCGAAGCAATTTTGAATTGCTATCGCGAAAACATGACCCGAATGCTTCCGGATAGCGGCATCCCATTTCCTAAAAATAAGATCATAAAAACAGGAGAGCACCAGAACGGAAGCCTGAACGGCTTTACAAACGGCAGAATATGGGTCAAGCGCGGGGATGTACACGCTTTGCACAGAGAAGATGTAGCCGCGGTATTCGGCCCTGATGAAAGAGACCAACTCCTGATGGAATTCAATAAACGCGGCATAGAAAAAGCCGTTCTCCAGCAGCATCTGGAAGGCGATGTAGTTAAGTTCTACGCCGTGCGCGGAACGGATTTCTTCCATTGGTACTATTTCGACCGTAAGGAAGGCATACATTTCAGTGAGAAAAAGCTTCATGAGATCGCCATCGCTTCAGCAGAAGTGCTCGGTGTTGATATATATGGCGGTGACGCTGTAATATCTCCCGACGGCAGTATAAGGGTGATCGACCTGAACGACTGGCCGAGCTTCGCGCCCGTACGCAAACATGCCGCATCAGTGATAGCGGATTTTATTTTTACCAAAGCGCAAAGTTTTCTTAAGCAAAATTAATAATTTTCATTATTTTTGAACGCTCAATTTTAAATTATTTTTCTGAGCGATAAATGATTTTGTTTACTTTTGCCGATTCACTGAGCAAATCAACGGAATCATTCTTAAATATTAAACAGGATGAAATTACGCAACTTTTTTGAAGTGAAATCATTATGCCTGAAAAGCGCAACATAAGCCTTGAATCGACTTTTAAATCCAAAGACACAGAAGAATTTATAGACATATATTTCTACCGCCCGATCGGCTTAAAGACTGCCTTCCTCGCTGAAAGGCTGAATTTGACGCCAAATGCTGTTACCTATGTAAGCATTGTGCTTGGCTCCGTTGCAGGACATTTGTTTTTTTATGATAATATATGGATAAATATCGCCGGTATGCTGCTGCTTATATGCGCCAATATACTCGACAGCGCGGACGGACAACTGGCCCGTATGACCGGGCAAACGACCAAAACAGGCCGATTCCTCGACGGGTTCGCCGGTAATCTTTGGTTCCTCAGCATTTATGTGCATATTGGCCTCAGGGTAATATCAGGCGGCGGCCCTCTGGCAGTGTTCCTGCTGCTGCTTGTTACGGGAGTTAACCACTCATTCCAGGCCGCTCTGGCAGACTATTACAGGAACTTTTATCTGTATATTGTGGCAAGGGTAAAAAATTCCAGGCCGGATGATTCTAAGGATATCGACGAAGAATTAAGCCGGATAAGATTTCAAGAAAATCCCGTCGGAAAAATTTTTACTAAACTATATTCAAATTATACCAAGCAGCAGGAGCTCTTAACTCCCAAGCTTAATAAGCTCTTCAGATATATTCAGGATAAGTTCGATTACCCCTATCCCACAGACTTCAGGCAAGAGTATAAAAAATATAATAAGCCGCTTTTAAAATATACAAATATCCTTACTACAAATACCAGGTTTATTGCCTTATTTATATCGCTTTTCCTTGATAGTGTTCTGCTTTATATTTATTTTGAACTGACTGTACTAAACGTGATCTTTGCTTACATGGTTATCAGGCAGGAAAGCACAAGCAATAGGCTTTTGCGGGGGCTTAAAAAATCGGAAACTGAAGAAATTCCGGAATACAGCAAATGAAGGGGACAAAATTATCGGGGATGATATTTTTTGTCCTGGGATTCGCAATCCTTACCTACCTTGTAATAGACTTAGGCGTTGATAAAATCTATGAAAATATTCTAAAAACCGGCTGGTGGTTTATACCGGTTGTCGGTATATGGCTATTTATCTATTTGTTGAATGCCTTTGCATGGAATTACATTATCGGCAGAAAATATTCACCAGGCTATGGACATGTCCTAGGCATAACCGTCAGCGGCTTCGCGATTAATTACATCACTCCTTTTGTAAATCTTGGCGGGGAGCCATACCGCATAATGGCATTAAAAGAAGCCACAGGTATTCATAAGGCAGTATCATCGGTTATCCTTTATACCATGATGCATATGTTTTCGCATATCATCTTCTGGGTGATAACCATTTTCCTGTATCTGATATTCTGGCCGATGAGCGATTTTCTGTTTACATTTTTAAGTATATCACTGGCAGTTCTACTCTTACTGCTGTGGTTTTTCTTCACAAGGTATAAAGCAGGCGTCCTACTTTCTTTCACTAATCTAGTCAAAAAGCTGAAATTTCTTAAAAAGATCAACAAAATTATAGAGAGCAAGCAGGATAGCCTGAAAATGATAGACGATCAGATCAAGTACCTTTACTTCAACAGGCCGAAAGCTTTTATTATAGCATTGGGGCTCGAGTTCATCGGCAGGATAATGGCAGCCAGCGAATTTTACTTTATAATTCTGGCAGTGAATATCGAAGCCAGCTTCCCGGATACACTTATGGTCTATTCCGGCGTAACATTATTTACCAATATATTATTCTTTATGCCGCTGCAGCTGGGCTCGCGCGAGGGCGGGCTGTATATTGTTTTCGAAAGTATGGGCATTAGCCCTGAGATGGGGGTATTCGTAAGCCTTATAACCAGAATTAGAGAATTATTTTGGATTCTGATAGGGCTTCTTTTAATTAAAATAAATAACTTAGGAAATCATAAAAACAGGATCCCCGAACTTAGCGGAAAGGAAAAAGAATTATTAGATAAGACCTAATTATCAAATAAATTAATATTTAGTATATTTCCTAACACAAAATGAATAAACTTCTTGGTAAATTGAAATTCAATATTTAAATTAAAGTTTAGCGGCGATAAAACGATTATTTTTAAAAGGGATCAGCCGGATTGCTATTCAGCTGATCCTTTAATATAAAAAACAGTGATTTGTAGTGTTTTTTAAATTAGGAAGGGAAAAATAAAGAACTAATGGATATTCCGGAGGCAAATTAATGCGAATTAAAGCTCTTTTATTTGATTTTGGCGGAACCATTGATACTGATGGTATGCATTGGAGCGAAAAATTTTGGGAAGCGTATACACTTAAAAATATCCCAGTATCCAAGGAAGATTACGAGAAGGCGTACGTGTGGGCTGATGAGCAGATGAACAGGATGGAAATTAATGAGAATATGAAATTCCGCCAGATAATTGAAAGTAAGATATCACTTCAATTGCAATTTTTAGAAAAAAATAGCAGGCTAAAAGTTAAAAAAGATACGAACGAACTGATCGAAGACCTTACAGGCCTTCTTTACAGCGAAGTATCAAAAAATATACTGCGCAATACAAAGCTTCTGATGGAATTAAGCATGAAATACCATATTGGTGTTGTTTCCAATTTTTACGGCAATCTGGAAACAGTCATGCAGGAATTTAAATTGCAGAATTTTATCACAACGATAATAGATTCAAAAGTTGTCGGATTACGAAAGCCCGACCCCGCCATATATAATGAAGCATGCGAGGATATCGGTATAAGTACGCGAGAGGCCATAGTTATCGGTGATGATTACGAAAAGGACATTGAAAGCTCCAAAAAGATCGGCTGCTCTACTGTGTGGCTGGACGGCCAGAGCTGGAAAAAACCTAATACCACTCCGGACGCCGATGTGATAATCAAATCCCTTGATCAGGTTAGAAATGCCATCAAAAGAATTGAATCAAAACTGGAAGATCAGAATGAAGCTCAGTAATCGGAAGCTTCTGATGAATAAGAATTTAAAGATATTTACGGAGTAATAATGGATAAGAAAGATATTAAGGGCCCCCAAGGAAAATTAGGAGTTCTGATAGTTGGTTTTAACGGTGCGATATCTACTACTTTTTTAGCAGGAGTGATGTCTATCAAACAGGGCAAAGCTCTGCCAATCGGTTCACTTACACAAATGGCCACTATAAGAATAGGCACACGAATCAAGAAGCAGTTCCCTAAGATTAAAGATTTCGTTCCTCTTGAAAGCCTGGAAAATCTTGTTTTCGGCGGTTGGGATATCAGGGATGAAAATATTTATGATGCTGCGATCGATAACAAAGTGCTCGATAGCCGCGATATTGAACCATTTAAGAACGAACTTACGCAACTTCATCCTATGAAGGGGGTTTTCCAACAAAAATATGTTGCCAAACTTAAGGGCGATTACATAAAGAATGGCTCTAACAAGTTCGAACTCATGGAAATGCTCAGGGAAGACATCAGGAATTTCAAAAAAGAAAACGCCTGTGACCGGCTAGTCATGATATGGTGCGGAAGCACGGAAATATTCCAGTCAAAACATGAAGTTCACGAAAGTATTGAATCTTTTGAACAAGCTATGAAGGATAGCCACGACTCTGTTTCACCCAGTATGCTTTATGCCTGGGCCGCGCTATCGGAAGGAATACCATATATTAACGGCGCTCCAAACCTGACTATCGACATGCCGGCTATGAGACAGCTTGCCGAAATAAACCAGGTACCATTGGCAGGCAAGGATTTCAAAACCGGCCAAACCATGATAAAAACAGTTATCGCTCCCATGCTGAAAGCAAGAATGATTGGCCTGGAAGGCTGGTTCTCAAGTAATATACTGGGTAACAGGGACGGCGAAGTGCTGGACGATCCGGATTCCTTCAAAACAAAGGAGGAAAGCAAACTCTCGGTTATAGATGATATTCTTCAGCCGGATATTTACCCCGATCTGTACAAGGATTATTATCATAAAGTACGTATACACTACTATCCGCCCCGCGGCGATAACAAAGAAGGCTGGGATAATATTGACATTTTCGGCTGGTTGGGCTACAAAATGGAACTGAAAATCAATTTCCTTTGCAGGGATTCCATACTGGCTGCGCCCATAGTACTCGACCTGGTTCTGCTTTCTGATCTGGCACAGCGCTGCGGCATGAGCGGCATACAGGAATGGCTCTCATTCTACTTTAAAAGCCCCATGCACTCAGAGGAAATCATTCCCGAGCACGATCTGTTCATACAGCTCATGAAGCTTAAAAACACCCTCAGGGAAATAATGGGCGAAGAAGTTATAACTCATTTAGACTATAAACCGTAATTTATTGCTTCTGGTAATGGCGGGGTAATCCCCCGCCTGTTTTGTTTCGTACAAGATTCGGCTGAGCTAATGCGCTATGGCCTGCCACCCGGGGCATGAGTAAGGTTTTACACAGCACTGGCCGGCATATACCGGTATCAAAACTAAATATCAAAAAAAAGGATCAGCTCTTATTTTTTTTTCCTGAATATTAACGGCGTTATCAGAGACAGTATAAGGCCGATCAGGAAACTGCCTCCGGCTACCTGTATCAGGTATGAAGGAGTGTTGAAATAAGCCTCCATACTTTCGGCTGTCACATCCGGGTCATGTTCCGCTAAATATGCTTTCATTGTTTCGAAAAAATCCGGATTGATTATTTCGTGATAGACTATCTGGCCCGCTAGTGAAATAACTATTACTATACCGGTAATTGCCATGCCTGATTTGAATCCCTGCCCGTACGGAAGGCCTTCAGTAAATTCACTGTCACGCTTTTCCTTCATGGCGAAAACATAGCCGAGAACCGGTATCAAAAAGGCGAAATTCGTAATTATGGGATGCATGGCGATATTTGTTGTATGAAATCCCAAAAAATACTCCAGCACAACCCAGATAAACATACCAAGCCCGATTATAACACCGAATTTAAGTTCAGTTTTCATTTTATTCCCTTATGTTAAAATATTTTTCATGCTTTAAGCTATACGAATATAAGGTTATTTCTTTCAATGAAGAAGAAAAATTTCGGCTAAAATAATTTTAGCCGAAATTACGTCAGAAACAATGGATTTTTTATATTTGTCGTTTGATGAAAAGGCAAATCACTAATTTAAGGGAAGAAAGCCATGCCTTTATATGATTACAAATGCGAGACATGCGGCAAAACTTTTGAATACAGGCAGAGCATTAATGACGAGCCGCTTACCACGGCGCCTGCCGGAGTATGCGATTGCGCTGAAGGGCAGGGCAAAGTGCACAGAATATTAAGCAGTAATATTGGCCTTGTATTTAAGGGTTCGGGATTTTACCTTACTGATTACGCCAAGAACAGCACAAGCGCCGCTGACAGTAACGGCCATAGCAAGGTTAAATCCGAAGCATCTAACGGCGCTGCCAGTCCATGCGCTTCATGCGATGCCGCTAAAAACTAAAAGACGATCTTGATAATAGACGAAAGCCGCCCTTTTCAGGACGGCTTTTTTGATAGAATTAACTGCTATCACAATTAATTTATTCTTGCTTTATATCTCTTCTATTTATCCTTTAACTCTGAGTCTCAAGTTTAATCTGCTCCTACAGGCGCATATTCTATTCTTCGGCGCGGTTAATTATTGAAAATGTATGTCTTCCTTCAATTCGGAATATTTGTAATCAATTGATCTGTTCATCAAAGTTTTAAATCAATATTAACCAAAATCTAATATATAATGATAATATTTTTAAAATAAGCGGATAAACTTAAGGTTTCAATTAATTAAAACCGCCCCGAAGGAAACGGAGCCTGAGCCAACAAGCGGACTCGAACCGCTGACCTATTCATTACGAGTGAATTGCTCTACCAGCTGAGCTATGTTGGCATAATTACAAATTTACAAAATCCGGGGCTTTTCTTCAAGGGATAAATTATGCTGAGTTAATGGCAGAAAAGTTTCGATCCATGCCCCGAGCGAAATTCCGGCTGTATTGTCACGTGCGTTATGTCGAAATTTTCAATCAGGAATTTTTCAATATTTACTCTGATCTCATCTATACGGCTAATATTGAGGTCTTCTTTGAGATCCAAATGACAGTCGAAATGCAAATGCTTGTCATCGAGCTGCCACAAATGAATGTGATGAATGTTTTCAATTCCGTCGATGCTTTCGATATGTCGCCTCAATTTCTCTACATTGATTCCTTTGGGAGCTGCCTGCATAAGTATATCAATAGTTTCCCGGAGCACGGAATAAGTTTCTTTTATTATATAAGCACTGATAAGCACGGTGATAAGAGGATCAATCCAATACATTTCATAAAAATATATAAGAATTCCGCCGATAACTACCGCCACCGATGAAAGAGTATCACCGAGTAAATGCAGGTAGGCAGCTTTAATATTAATATTCCTGGCTTTATCCTTGTGCAATAGTAATACCGCGACTAAGTTCGCCAGCAGGCCGATCAAAGCCACAATGAACATCAGCAAGCCTTTTATCGGCTCAGGGTTCTGAAAGCGAAGCCATGCCTCGTAGAATAGGTATAAACATATAGCTATAAGGGTAACGGCATTGAAAAGTGCGGCGAGAATCTGTATCCGCCTGTAACCGAAGGTTTTACGTTCATTGGATTTTCTTTTGCTTATCTTAAAGGCCGCCCAGGCAATAAATACCGAAACGGTATCTCCCAGATTATGAATAGCATCGGATAGAAGAGCGAGTGAGTTAGAAAGAAGGCCGCCGATAATTTCGGCGGCCGTAATGATAAAATTCAGAAAAACCGTGGCTAATAGCTTGCCGCCGCTGACTTCATCATGAGTATGATTTCCGTGGGATTGCCCGGGCATTATTCAGCGTCCTGAGTTTCCTTCACGGGTTCAACATAAATATTTCCGGCAATTTCATGACCGATTATTTTATTCTGTTTGTTATAATTGATTGTAATTGGCCCGTTGAAAGGGGCTTTATCTATAACTATCACGTTAACATTAGGTATAAGCCCCATTTTTTCGAAGTAAGCAAGCATTTCGGGGTCTTCATCCGAGAGCCTTTTGATGATCACTTCTTTTCCCGGGTCAATATCGAGTAGTTTTTTCTCATTATGCTCCGGTAAGCGGCCTTCTTTGTTCGGTATGGGATGTCCGTGGGGATCATACTGCGGCTTACCTAATAACTTATCGATCTTATCCACAAATTCATCTGAAATGGCGTGCTCGAGCCTGCAGGCTTCATCATGCACTTTTTCAAGTGAAAATCCGAGCATTTCTTTCAGGTAAAGCTCCAACAGCCTGTGATGCCTGATGATTTCAAGGGCTATTTTTTTCCCTTCGCCGGTAAGCCTTACTCCTTTGTAAGAGTTATAATCCACCATCCCCATAGTGGAAAGCCTTTTAAGCATACCTGTTACCGACGCGCCGGATATATTCAGCTCCTTCGCTATCTTTGTTGTCGAAACCGGGCCGTTTTCTTCCAGCTTATAGATTGTTTTTAAATAATCCTGTACTGCCTGACTTAACATTTCTCTTCACTTTTTCTAATTTATACACTCTATATCATTTTGTACAAAACTAAGAAATTTTTTAAACTTATCTAAATATTTGATAATAACAAGCCTAAATTAATACTCGTGATTAAAAAATAATCGATCCGATCTGGAATACCATAAATGACAATAACCACGCCAGGATCGTTGTATAGGCCATGCTGAACAGTGACCACCTCCAGCCGCCGGCTTCTCTTTTAATGGCAGCGACCACTCCTATACATGGGAAATAAACAAGTATAAATATCATAAAGCTCATAGCTACCAAAGGTGTAAATACTTTTTCGCCCTTTCTTCCGCCGTGGAGGTATTCCTGTTCCTGAATTTTCTTTACAAGGGACTGCTCTTCACCCATGGGTTCATCGGTTGCCTGGTAGAGAACCCCAAGGGTACTAACAACAACTTCTTTTGCCGATACACCGGCTATAAGGCTTATTGTCATTTTCCAATCGAAGCCGAGCGGCGCCATCAAAGGCTGCACTGCCCTGCCGAGGTGTCCGATGTATGACTGAGACTGCCTCTCTGATTCGGATTCCAGTTTCAGGTCGTTTATTTTTAGTTCTTTTTCTGCAGCGAGCTCTTCTGCTTTGACAGGCGGAGCTTGCTTTATCATCGCGGAATATTCGGACTTGACCTGTTCAATCTTGCGGTCATATTTCTCCGTGATTTCAGGATGTCTGGGGAAATAGCCTAATGCCCAGATCACTATCGAAGCCGCTAGTATTACTCCGCCGATTTTTTTTATGTACATTGAAGCCCTGAACCACATGTGCCTTAATATCGCGCGGGCTGTTGGAAATCTGTATGGAGGAAGCTCCATTACAAAGGGTATATCCTGCGTTTTGAAAAGTGTTTTATTAAAAATGACAGCTGTGATTATAGCAAGAAGCACTCCCGTCAAATAAATACTAAAAAGAATGGTTCCTCTATAATCCACAAAGAACGCACTTATAAAAAGCACATAAACAGGCAGCCTGGCGCTGCACGACATAAAGGGGTTTATCAATATAGTCAGAAGCCGGTCGCGCTTGCTTTCTATAATCCTTGCCGACATAATTGCCGGCACATTGCAACCGAAGCCCATAAGCAGTGGTATGAACGATTTGCCGTGAAGGCCTATCTTGTGCATGGCTTTATCCATTATGAATACGGCTCTTGCCATATAGCCGGTATCTTCCATCAGGGATATGAACATATACAGCAAGATAATATTCGGCAGGAATATCAGCACGCCGCCGACACCGCCGATTATTCCGTCAATAAGCAGGTCTTTGAATAATCCATCGTTTAATATGCTGCCAAAGAATCCGGCGGCAGCGCCTACTCCTGCTTCGATCAGCTGCATTGGCAATTCGCCCAGTGTAAATGTGGCATAAAATGTCAGCCACATAAAAAAGAGGAATGTGGGTATTCCCCACAGCTTATGTGTAACAATTTTATCGATTACTTCTGATCTTGTAAGCTTTTCCTCAGGCCTGTGCTCGTATGTTTCCTGAAGCGCTCCCTGAATGAAGCCGTACTTGGCGTCAGTGATGAGAGTCTCGGTATCTTCCCTAAGGTCTTTTTCAATTTTTTTAATTTCCCGTTCGGCTACGTCAATTATTTCATTGCCGTTCTTTAGGCCGGAAACTTTTTTCTTGACTTCATTGTCTTTTTCGAGCAGTTTAATGGCAGTGAAGCGGGTAGAATACCTGCTGGTAAATTCAATATTATCTTGATGATTAATTTTATCCTGAATAATACTTATAGAGTTTTCTATCCTGTGGCCATAATTAATATGTATGTGCCTGACGGTATTGTCTTTACCTTCATAAACCTGTATTATTCTGGCAAATAGTTCCTTTACTCCCTTGCCTTTGCTGCTGACGGTTGGCACCATGGGAATGCCGAGCATTTTACCCAGTTCCTCATATTTAAATTCGTCGCCCCTCTTTGTAAGTTCGTCGTACATATTAAGCGCGACGATCATCTGCAGGTCCATGTCAATGAGCTGAGTAGTCAGGTACATATTCCTTTCCAGGTTGGTAACGTCAACTACATTTACAACCAGATCGGGCATATTCTCATTTAAGTAATTCCTGACAAATAGCTCTTCGGGTGAATAAGCAGAAATGGAATAAGTCCCGGGCAGATCCACTATGTTAAATGTATATCCGTTCATTTTAAAAGTAGCCTGCTTGGAATCTACCGTAACGCCACCGTAATTACCGACTCTTTCGCGCGAATGAGACGCGTGGTTGAATAAGGTGGTCTTACCGCTGTTGGGATTGCCCACGAGTGCGATATTGATGACTTTTTCTTTTTCTCTAGCTCTCTGCTTAAGGAGGTCGCCGTTTTTAAGGCTGAAATTCTTCGATTCTGTTGGGAATTGTAAGGCTTCTTCGGGCGTAATGATATCTATAAGCTTAGCTTCACTGTTTCGCAAAGAAACATGGTAATCCATGATCTTGTATTCAACGGGGTCTTTGAGAGGGGCTTCTTTAAGGGATTGTATCTCCCTTCCCGCTATGAAGCCCATCTCAAGGATCCTTTTGCGGAATGCTCCGCGGCCCCGTACTTTTGTGATTATCGCTTTTTCGCCTTTATTCAGGTCATAAAGTGTCATTTTATCTAATTCGCTTTTCTTTTTTAAGTCTAAACGTTAATATTACTTTAGGATTATCTAATAAGCAAGATAGATAAAACTAACACAATCAAAAAATAATTTTTTTTAATGTAATCAAAATGTTGTTTATTTTTTACATTTCAGTTTTTATGCCTATGTAGTAAGTTCTGGGCAGATCCGGGCCGTATATATAGCCGGCATCACGGTTCATGCCTTTATCGAAATCATCCTGATAGCTGTTCAGGAAATTAAGTACGCCTAAAGTCATAGAAATATTAGGCGCGGAATATATTCTGTATGTTACCTTAGCGTCAAGATCGAGAAAAGTACCTGACCTTTCGAGCACGTCGGAAGCCACTACATTACCCTGTGGATCCAATCCGCCGGCATAATGAGGCACATACATCGGGCCGGTCAGCACAGCCGAAATATCAAGCAGAAGTTTTTCATTTGCTTTATATGAAGCATTCATATAGCCATACCAGTCAGGTGAACGGAGTATATTCTCGCTGGCGGGGGCGTCTTCCGACCATGCCTCGGGGCTGTCATATATACCCTGCTGATAGGTAAATCCAGACATAAGGCTGAATTTATCACTCAGCATTGCCTTCATTTCAAGTGTTGTTCCCGAAACGGTTGCTCCTTCGCCATTCCTCCTTTCGAGTATTGTTCCTTCGGTGGTAGCGTCAATTTCGACATCGACGAATACATCTTCAAGCCTTGTATAGAAGTATTCAGCCGAAATACTCAAAGGCAGCCCGAAAAGATTGTTCGACCAATCGGCGCTGAATGTTAGGCTTTTGGAGTATTCAGGCCTGAGTCCTTCACCAACGGTTATGTAATAAGGCTCGGCATTTACAAATCCAATGTGGAGGTCTTCATCGAATGCCTGCGGCGCTCTGAAACCGGTTGAATAGCTTGATCTCAGGTTTATCCGGCTGTTCATTTTATAGAGCAGGTTTACCCTTGGGCTAAAGATAACATCTTCAATCTTGTTATGCTTATCTACCCTGCCACCATAAAGCAGGCAGAATTTACTGAAATCCCAGTCATCCTGCAGGTAAAATCCGTGTGAAATCGATTCCTGATCAATAAACCTGTCATAAGCCGGATAGTTATCCTCAATATGATCGGCAGTGTATTCATAGCCCATAGTTATAACATGCCCTCCTGCAAGATTTTCAATAACGTGCGAATAAAGGGCTCCGGCTGCCAGTGTATTATTATCTGTTGTTCCATAAGCATTTATATCCTGTCCTGCTCCGTAATAAGAATCCCTGATGGTGGCCTGATATGATGCATAGGCATTAATCTTATTTTTACCTTCATTAATAAACCTTTCATAGTTTATGCCGCCTGAATATGTTTTATGAGCAGCGGCTTCGGATATGTTTGCCTGGTGGGGCTGAAGATCGAATGCATCCCCTCCCCGCCTGTCGTCAAATACAGTAGAGACGTCTAATGTAAATTTTGAGATATGGTCCGGCTTATAGAACATTTTTCCGCCGAAAGTATTTACTGTTAATTCTGCTATTTCAGAAAAGCCGTCATCATTTGCATCATAATGTTCTCTTTCGCGGTGAAGCCCATAAAGGAAAAGCCCGTACTTCTGCTCGCTGTCAACAATTGTAGATGATATTTGTATTATTCCGTCATTTGCTGTTCCGCCTACAAAGGAATTCTTATATGAAGCCTGGAAAGTGTTCTGTGATGGCTCTTTTGTTATGATATTAACCACACCGCTGACAGCGCTCGGCCCGTATAATGAAGATCCGCCGCCGCGTACAACTTCCACTCTGTCTATCATGTTCGCCGGTATCTGCTCCAGTCCGTAAACCGACAGCAATGATGAGAAAACAGGGCGGCTGTTTATCAATACCTGTGAATACTGGCCGTCGAGGCCATTTAGCCTTATGCTGTTAACTCCGCAATTCTGGCAGGTATTCTCAATTCTAAGCCCGGGCTGGAAACGAATACCTTCTTTCAGGCTTCCGGTTGCAGTTGAGCTGAAAACCAGATCGTCAACAACAGATATTTTAACAGGTACATCATCGTAAAGCTTTTCGGTTCGTGTACCGGTTATAACTACCTCTTCTGTTTGAGAAACAGATTCCAATAATGTTACCTCAAGCTCGGCGTCAAAAATTTCTTCCGATTTTACAGTATCGATAAATCGGGTGAACCCAACAGAGGTGATCTGCAAAATCTGTCTTCCCGCGGGAACATTTTTTATCTCGAATTCACCGTTTTTATCGGCAACATCGCCTAATACGGTTTTATCTATTCTGACGCTGGCGCCGGCAACTGGCTTGCCTTCAGCATTTTTTACTTTACCTTTTATGGAGAAATTCGTTCCGGCGAATGATACGGATCCCGCCATAATGAGGCACAATAATGCCACACTTGATTGATATAATAGAGTTTTCATTTTTAGTCCGGTTATTTACGTTAAAAACAATTTAATTTGAATTTATTGAAACTGGATATACAATGAAAACGCAGGCGGTGCCCTCTCCTGAGTAAATATATTCTTGAGTAATGATTTGCAACTGACTGAGTCAGAAAAAAAATGCTTATAAACAAATTTGATATTCACCGAACAATTTTCCGGCAAAATAGCTATATTGAAAATTTTATCGAGAAGATTGAAAAAATTAAACTCATTTTCCGAATGGAAATGCCCCTTGCCTTCTGAACCTATATCATCATAGAAATGAGAATGTGCTACAATCTGGCCGTTTGGAAGTATATGAAAATGCATGTTTTTAAGATTAGCGTAACCCCCTGCTGTTATAAGCAGTATCAAAAAGGCAGCAATATGTTGATTAAGTTGTTTCATAAATAAAATTGTTTGCTAATCTTACAGTTCTAATTTAGTGATAACTAAAGAATTTAAAAATTAATTTTTAGTTATGTAATCATTGTGTTGTTTCAACTGATAGTTTGTTATTTCCCTGCTTTTTCATAATATTGTTCATTCGATTTTTATAAAAAGGAAAAGCATATGGGCAGGCTTCAGTTAAAGGATATTAAAATAAAATTAGGCGAGAAACAAGTACTCAACGGAGTAACCATCGATCTGTGGGACGGGCACATTCACGCCATAGTAGGCCCGAACGGCGCCGGTAAATCGACTCTTGCTTCTATTATAATGGGCAGGGAAGGCTACCGGCATTTCGAAGGCGACATAATTTTTGACGGAGTATCAATCAGGGATGTTCCCATAGATGAAAGGGCTCGGCTCGGGATAACTATGGCCTGGCAGGAACCCGCCAGGTACGAAGGCCTTAGCGTCAAGGCTTTCATAATGGCGGCCGCAAAAAAGAAAACTAATGAAGTTGTGGATAGCGCACTTGAAACCGTTGGGCTGGATCCGGAAAAATACCGAAACAGATCTGTTGATAAAACACTCAGCGGCGGCGAAAGAAAAAAAATCGAGCTGGCATCTATACTTGTTATGGAACCGGCAATAGTTATGCTCGATGAACCGGATTCAGGAATAGATGTGGCTTCCCTGATAAAGATTTTCGATGTGATGAGAATTTTGAAAGATAAAGGCAGTACCATCGTATTAATTACTCACAGCGAAACCGTTCTTAAAGAAGCCGAACATGCTTTTCTGCTTTGCAACGGCAAACTGTTAAAAAAAGGCGTAACAGATTCCATTCACTCATATTTTGTGGATGTCTGCGACAGTTGTGATCATCAGAATGAACCAAGAATAGAAGAATTAACCGGAGAAAGTGAAAACAATGGCTCTAATTGACCTTCAAAATGAAATGCTGCATACGGCTGAATTAAGCCGGCATGCTATAGATGACCCGGATACTGCTTATTTATCCGTTCACCTTAATAAAGTTACCGGATCAAGGCTGGTGCCGGGATTTCATGTAGATACTAAAGAACTTGAAGACGGCATCCGGGCGGATATCACTCTTGATGAAGGAGTAATAATTCCTAAAACCGTCCATATGTGCTTTGGAGTTATGCCGGAAACAGGCGTGCAGAGGATCATCATGAATGTGCTGCTTAAGAAAAATTCCTCAATATCGATCAGAGCGCATTGCGTATTCCCCAACGCGCTCGATATTATCCACAAAATGGATGCTGAAATAATATTGGAAGAAGGCGCGAAATATCATTACGAAGAAACACATGTGCACGGTAATACCGGCGGCATTCAGGTTATACCCAAAGCAATTGTCACTTTAGGGAAAAATGCTAAATTTAAAACAGATTTTAACCTGCTGGAAGGCCGCGTAGGCAAAATCGATATTGACTACCATACAGACTGCGGCGAAGGCTCTGTGCTCGAAATGAATGCTCGAATATACGGCAAAGCGGATGATTATATTAAAATAAGCGAAAGCGGCGCTCTGCTGGGAAAAAATTCAAGAGGTGTGCTGACTTCTTACATTGCTGTCAGGGACAACGCTAAAGCAGAAATTTATAATAAGCTCACTGCGAACGCTCCCGGAGCCAGAGGCCATGTGGACTGCAAGGAGATCATAAAAGATAACGCCACGGCTCAGGCTGTGCCGGTTGTAGAAGTAAATAACCCCAAAGCCCACATCACTCATGAAGCCGCTCTGGGAGCTGTTGACAGCCGCCAGCTGGAAACACTTATGGCTCGCGGGCTTAACGAAGATGAGGCCACAGACCTTATCATCAGCGGGCTTTTATCGTAAATCTGTTTAAAAATAATATTTAATATTAAACCGTACTAAGAAGTACGGTTTTTTTTTAATCATTAATAATAATCATTAATAGATAATAAATGGTTCCGCATCTTTTAACAGAGATAGTCATAATATTCGGCGTATCGCTCCTAGTAGTCCTGATATTTAATAAACTAAAGTTACCACCAATTGTAGGCTTTCTATTAACGGGTATAATAGCAGGCCCTCACGGTTTCAAGCTTGTATCCGCGATCCATGAAGTCGAGGTGCTTGCAGAGATAGGCGTAATACTTATACTTTTTTCAATCGGGATAGAATTCTCATTCACTAAATTGATGCGGATTAAGAAGAATATCTTTATCGGCGGCTCGGTACAGGTACTTACAACAATAGTCATAGTTTATATAGTGGCTTGGCAAACAGGTTTTGACCCTAATATTTCAGTATTTCTGGGCTTCCTGGTGGCGCTTAGCAGTACCGCGCTTGTACTGAAGCTTTATTTAAGCAAAAGCCTTATTGATTCGCCGCAGGGCAAAATTTCGCTTAGTGTTCTTATTTATCAGGATATAGCCGTGCTGCCGATGTTCCTGCTTGTTCCTATACTCGCGGGCACAGGGGCAGATACAGGCGCATCAATATTGAACCTGCTGCTAAAAGTTGCCGCTATACTTGTCTTTCTATTTGTTACCATAAGGTACGTAATGCCCAGGCTAATGTACTTTATAACAAAGACAGGAATAAGAGAGCTCTTCCTGCTGAGCATATTGCTTATATGTTTTAGTATTGTATGGCTTTCTTCATTGATGGGAATATCGCTGGCATTGGGAGCATTCCTCGCCGGAATCATAATATCCGAAACGGAATACAGCCATGAAGCTCTAAGCTTTATAGAGCCTCTCAGAGATGTTTTCGCGAGCTTCTTCTTTGTTTCTATCGGTATGCTGCTCAATCTTTCGTATTTTGCTGATAATATCCCCTTCATACTTTCTTTGTCAGCAGGATTGATTATCCTCAAAGCGTTAACGGCAACAGCCGCGGCAAAGGTACTTGGTTTCCCATGGCGGATTTCGGTGATGGCCGGTTTATCGCTGGCGCAGATCGGTGAGTTTTCTTTCGTTCTCATGCAGGTAGGTTTAGATGTCGGACTTCTTGAAGGAAGTATTTACCAGAATTTCCTGGCGGCCTCAGTTATTTCACTGGCAGCGACACCTTTTATGTTTAACTTTGCGCCGAAAATTGCCTCTGTATTCAGGGATATACGGGAATTACCCAAAGAACCGGTAAGTTCTGAAGGGCACATTATTATTATCGGATACGGCCTGAACGGGAGGAATATTTCTCACGCCGCAGAATATGCGGGTATAAAATATACAGTCATTGAAGTCAATCCGATGACGGTAAGGCAGGAAAAAGCCAAAGGAGTAAATATAATTTACGGCGACGCTACCAATGAAACTATACTGCATGCAGCAGGCATCGAAAAAGCGCGAATAGTGGTATCTACTATTCCCGATCCAAGCTCTGACCGCAGAATTACGCAGCTTGCCAAAAGAATGAACCCCGAAGTTCATTTGATTATCAGAACAAGATATATTTCCGAGGTTGATGAACTTTATAAACTTGGCGCCGATGAAGTTATTCCCGAAGAATTTGAAACTTCGCTCGAAATTTTCGTGCGCGTACTGAACAAATACATGATACCTCGCGATGAAATCAATAAACTTGTATCCGATCTTAGGCAGAGCGGTTATAAAAGATTCCGCGATAAGCCCGGCACCAAGGATTTCAGCAGCCTGGCATTTCACGCTCCTGATCACGATATCAGCTCATTTAAAGTTAAGGCGGGTTCGTTCGCAGAGGGTTCCAGCATTAAAGAGTTAGCCGTCAGAGAAAAGTATAATGTTACAATACTTGCCGTCAAAAAGAACAGCAATGTGAACCCCAATCCCGGCCCGGACGAGAAATTAAATGAAAACGACCTGCTTATTGTTTACGGCAGGCCGGAAGATATTAATAAATTCTCAGGCCTGCTGGAATAATTTATTCTTTGCCGCGGCCAAATAAAATTTATTCCATGTCGCGGCCAAGATAAGACGATGGATGCTCTTTAAGCTCTTTATCGAGGCTATTGTATATTATGGAACTTATATCATAAATAGCCTTGTTCATATGCTCACGGCTGTCTCCCCTGGTCATGATCGCTAGCAGATAGGGTTTGTTTTCCATATAAACTATTCCCGCGTGGTGCAGCTGACGGAATATGTTTTGTTCACCGTCGAAATAAGAATTTATTCCCCATTTGTGAGCAACTTCGACATCTCCGGGTACCGCTTCACGTATGCCGAAGGGATAATTGGCAGAAGCTAAAAGTTCCAGCGCTTTCTGTGAATACCCGGGAGAAAGGTAAGAAGCATTATACAGTACTCTGAAGAAAGACGAATAGCTTTTTACAGACATGATATTATCGCCATAAGAAACATTTTTTTCAAGCTGAAAACCAAGATCTTCCTGCACTTGGATCAAAAAGTCTTTATCATAGGCAAAAAGCAGGTCATACAAAAGAATTGTGGCTTCATTATCAGAATTGACTATCATGTACTCAATAAGCTGTTCCACACTGTATGATTCGCCTTCAACAAGTTGGGTTTCAGTAGAATTTTGAGAATGATTTCCAAGTACAATACCCGCCCTGCTGTTAATGTATTTAATCTGCTTTTCAAGGATTGCCGAATTCGTTTCAGCAATTTTGAATATGGCTATCAGGATGGGCACTTTCATTAGACTGGAGGGGCTAAACTTTTCTTTTTCATTAATTCCGAACCAGTATCCCGAATTTAAATCTCTATAATATACTGAAATATGAAAAACAGTATCCTGCATTTCAAAATTCTTTATGTAATTTCTGATATCGCTTTCGAATGTCTTTATTTCTCTAAAATTCAATAAGCGGTATTCTTCGCAATCATACAGGGGATTTACAAGAAAATTTTTATTCCCCGGCGCAGGGTGCGATGTTTCACTATAGCTGATATCAAGATCGGCGCTGCTTTTGCCTCTGAAAGCAAAAATCGCGAGAGCAGTAATCGCGGCTCCGGCAATAAATGAGATAAGGCTTAAAAGAAGCCTTTTGGTGATATTACTGTTTTGTTCAGGCGTAACGTTTTTCATTAACCGGTCCGTTTTAATAATAATTTTTATAACAATAAAAGCTTTAAAACAGCCTCTCTTAAATAGATGAACAAAAATAATATATTTTTTGGTTAACGAGAGATGAAATAATTATGCCTGATAAAGTATTTGTTGTAGGCGGTACCGGGAACGCTGGATCGGAAGTCGCCAAAAAGCTTGCCTCTGAGGGTTATATAGTCCTGGCGGCATCGAGAAATCCCGGTAATGTAACTGTCTGGCATAAAAAAATTCAGCCTTATGAATTTGATTATAATAAACCTGAAACCTACTCGGATATACTCAAAGAGATGGATTACGTATTCATGCACTCACCGCCGGCCCATCCCGATAATCACAAATTGATGATCCCCTTCATCGATAAAGCTATTGAAAGCGGAGTAAAAAAAATCATCTTTATGTCCGCCATGGGCGTGGAATTTGACGAAAACCTGCCTCTGAGAGCAACTGAGATACACCTGGAAAAATCGGGTTCTGATTACGTTGTATTCAGGCCGAACTGGTTTTTTCAGGTATTCAACAGCCAGTACGCCGGCCAGATCAATAAAACGGGAAGGTTGATGCTTCCCGCAGGAAACGCTCAGATATCATTCATTGATACAAGAGATATTGCGGCATGTACCAATGCGGCACTTAAAGATAATTCACTGGATAATAAGGCTTATACACTGACAGGCCCCATGCCGCATTCGATTGATGAAGTTGTTAAAGAGATTAGTGAAGTAAGCGGCAAAAACATTCAATATAAATCTGCCGAAGCTGACGAATTCCGGCAGTATCTTCTGGAAGCGGGAGTACCACCGGAATCTGTCGATATAGTTGACAGGCTCTTTACGGTAGTAAGGCACGGGCACGCCAATAAGGTAACTGATGAAGTAGAAAAGATAAGCGGGAATAAACCACGCTCTTTGAGGGATTACGTAAAAGATTATCGCAAATACTGGGAACTATAACTTATTATGCATAAGCATGGAGATTAGTTACTCAACAGCTATAGCGCTGATATCAGAGGATATTTGGATTGATTCGCTGCCGCCTGCTACGACATTGAATCTGAATGTAGCAGCATAATTACCGGCTTCACCGGGCTTGAAACTCACAAACATCTGCTTTGGTGAATTACTGTTGATAATAAAAGGAAAGTCTGTTTCAACTTTGAAATTAGAATAATCATTATTCATGCCGATATCATCTATTCTGACTTCCATTCCCGTATGATTATAAATATTTATTGCCTGGATATGCAGATTATTAACCTTGCGCTGGCCGAAATTAAGATCGCTGATAAAAACAGGCGGCGCGGATGCCTTTACATTATATTTCAATGATGTCAGGTCATTGAAGTATATCTGTTGAGAAATATCGCCGGGTGATACTGCTTTAAATAAAAGCAGCAGGGTATCTGTATCGCCAATATAATCTCTTGGTTCGAGAGTAAAAGGCAGGGAATCCCTTAGCTGGATCTCTGCATTACCTGATTCGGCATGAAATTCAGTAATTTCAAGTTCACCCATGGTTATATTTTTAATAATTATTTTCTGCAAATAGAAATTATTAACATTAACAACTCCAAAATCAATCGTACCGGGCTGAATTTCAATAGGTTTCTGATTATTACTAACCCTGTTTGCCTGTACATCAGTAGGCGATTTGCAGGCTGCCAGAGCGATCATGGCTATGGCAGCAGCGAGCATCAATATATGCTTTACGGCTATCATCACAAATTGACCCTGATGCCGGCCGTTAACCCTGCCTTATCACTATTGAAGGTATTACCTGAGAAGAAATACCAAAGGCGGGTATATTCTAAAGCTCCGTAAACTGAGATCTTGCCAGTACGTATTAACTCTGCTCCGATCATGGGCCTGATAAGAGGCCCTACTTCCGTGCCTCCAACTAATATTCGCGCGAATGGCTGCAGATTAACAATATCAAATTCTGCTACCGACCCGAAATCGTACTGGTAATATAATCCTCCCCAAAATCCCAGATAGTTAATATTTTCGTCAACAAAGATATTATCAACTTTCCCGCTGTAATTCATCATGAAATTTTCCTGGCCTACTTCTACTCCGAGAGAATTATTTTCGTCGAATTGATATGCAAGGCTGATCCCCATATTGTTTATGGTTGGTTCTGAAAGCGGTGCAACATCATTACCGTTAATAGGGTTTGTAAAATTATATCTGAATTGCAGGGAGAAATTCCTGATATATTGCCCGTAATTTCTATATTCAATCGGCATATTAGGCTGAGGCCTCTCAACAGTATTGATCGAAAGCTGCTCACGGCGGGAATTCGAATAAGTAAGCATGGCTATTTCCGGCTGTATTACAGGCATGCCGGGTTGCAAGCTTACATTGTCGTTCGCCTTTTCGGTTTTGGGATTGTTAAGGGAGGCCTGCGCTTTATTCGCCGCTTTATTAGTGCCTGCTGAAAGGCTTTGGCTTATTTCCGAAGGAGCCGCGGTAGTCAGTGACGCCGGTTCGGTATAATTGATTTCAGGCCTGTCTGATGATTTATCTTCAAACGATTGTATAAGTGGCTCAAGATCTTTAGATGCAAGTTCAGCCTGTAGATTATCATCGGCCGTATTAAATATCAAATACGCCCCCAAAAAAGCGAGCAATGCCGACATACCTGCTATAAAAGGCTTACCGGCAAAAAAACCTCCCTGACTACCGGATGAACCGCCTGCGGGGGTATCGGTTGTTCCGCCTGAAGCCAGGCCCGTACTCATTAGGATATTTTGTTTAAGGGCTGCCGGCGGCTGACTCATCGAGCCTTTGTACATATTCTTAATTAGCACGTGCTCCCTCATTTCAGACTGAAGCTCCGGATTCTGTGCCATATCGAAAAAGAGCTGTTCAGCGTCAGGGCCTGATAGCTCGCCATCAAGGAAAGCTATCAACTTTTCCGAATTTGTGAGAAATTCACCGTTATTATGTAACTGGTCCATTATATTTAACCATTATTATAGATTATTATTTTTTTCACTTTTAAAATCTTTCATATACGGAGCCATAAGCTCTTTGATTTTATTTCTTGCTCTGTATATTCTTATTCTTATTACCGGCATTGTTGTATTCAGAGTTTCAGCGATATCTTTATAAGACATATCGAAATATTCTTTTAGAATTATTACTTCTCTGTACTGATCCGGCAGATCCTCTATAGCTGTTTCGAGCAGGTCGGCAAGCTCTTTTTTATCATAATTTGTGTCATAAGTGGGAAAATGAAAATCCTCTAAAGGAACGTTATCATTATGTTTTTTAACTTTCTCATTAAGGCAGAGATTTCTCGCTATCCTCACCAAATATCCCGCTACGTTGGACATGGGCCTGTCAACCTGAGCACTTTCGTAAAATCTTGTAAATGTTTCCTGAAAAATATCTTCTGCTAGCTCCTGATTATTCAATATTTTCCGGCAATAGTTATATAGTTTGGTTGAATACCTTTCGTATAGCTCATCAAACGCTGCCTTTGCCGAGGTTTTGTTCTTCAGCAGAGCATACAGCTGTTCATCGCTTTTATGTTTTAATTCATTTTTCATTTATTGATCTTAGTCAAATAAAAGCTTTTTATTGACTTAACAGTTTCTACAATTAATAAACAGTTGAATATAACATTTGTCACATTTTTTAAACGTTTTTTTAGTTTTTTTTATTAAATCATTTGAGCCATGCCTAAATTTTAGTAAAAACCTTAAGCGGCAATTCCATAAAAATCGAAAGGGCTGCCATTTGGCAGCCCGTAATTTTAATCATTTCGTGATCTGTATTTTAATACCGGATAATTTTCCTTTGTGCCTAATCATCAGGAAATATAGTCCCGAGCTTAGCCCGGACGATTCTATTTGAAATCTGTGGCTGGCCGCGGCCGTATAGCCTTTTGCAATTTCTTTAACCTTTAAGCCATTCAGATCATTCAGGTATATTTTGTAATCTCCGCTGCTGCCGAATCTTATTTCAATATCTGAAACCTCATTTACTGGATTAGGATTTACTGAAAGTTCAATGCCGATTGCTTCCGGCTGTTTCACACTTTGACCCGGCTCGGAAATTGGGATGCTGCCGTCTGTCTTATAATTATAAGTGTTGGAGTTGGTATTGTTCCAGTTATAGGGCACTAACATGAAAGTATAATTGGAATAATTATCTTCGGCAGCAATAACGAAGCTTTCTGCATCCGGATTAATTATAACGGCCATAACCATGCTATTGCCGATCATATTCCCGCTCAGGTATGATTTGCCGTCTTCGGGGAGTTCTTCGGGTATTTGCCCGTCCCTGCCAATTATAATATATCCTTTTGCATTACCGATTGAGGCAGCGGGAGGAAAATTGAAAACCACATCATCGCCTATTATTGCAGAAAAGCTATCGGCGTGGGATTCAGGTTCCGGGGAAAATGTCCAGAATGATTCTGCTTTGCCATAGCCCGTGCCGCCGTTATTAATAGCGTAAGCCCTGACTGAATATCGTTTTTGCGGTTCCAGTTCATCAATATCTACCGAGTAAGCGCCTGCCTGATATTCTCCTGTTTCACTTATTAGTGTTACTCCTTCATCGCCGATGAATTTACCCTGTAAGTCGTAATCGTAATAAATTACACCTCTCTCATAAGCACTCTCTCCTCCGGTAGCATTTATCTCAGCTTCGATAATAACTGAAGAAGAGCTGATCACATTGGCATTTAAAGTAACGACTCCCGGAGGGCCCGGAAATGTGGTTGCCGTGGTTTGCGGTACTTCGCCGTCAGTTTTGTAATCAATATCATCATCATTATTGCTATACGGATACACATAGAATGTGTATTCTGTGTTGCCGTATAATCCGTTTATAGTACTAGAATTTGACCCCCCGAAGTAATCCACGTTCGCAAAACCAATTCCATCACTGAAATCACTGTCATCATCGTAAGGTATGCCGTCTTCAATAAGGGGCATTTCAGTGCCTGTTTCTACGATTACGACTAGATATTTATCCGGTACAGGCGGAACAACGGATTCCTGCCAAAGCAGCTTAATGCTGTCAGAACTGATCACTTCAGTAATAAGTGTTGTTACATGCTCTGCAGGTTCTTCTTTTAAAGTTGTTCCTGAAAGTTCAGGTAATTCTCCGTCAAGTTTGTAATTGATGGCATCGCCTGTATTTGTGTAGGGATATATCCTGATGTTGTATTCTCCGCCTGAAAGAAGTCCTGTTATTTCAAAATCGATCATGCCGCTTTTATGATCAATATTATAGGCCACTATTCCGTCGGAAACATCACTGTCATCGGTGATCGGCAGTCCGTCTTCAACGACCGGCCATGAAGATGCCTGAGATGACCTGGTAAGTATCAGATAAGAATGAGGAATAACTCCACCAAAAGACCCTCTGAATCTTAAAGTTAATGATGTTTGCGACCTTGCAGTAATAGAATAGTCGGTTACATGGTTGGAAGGTTCGGCTTCGTATGTCTTGAATGATACTTCCGGTGCATCATTTGGATTAAAGTTGATATCCACGCTATTATTTGTATAAGCAACTATCTTGGCTCCGAAATTCGTATTAGGATCAAGATTATCAAAGGAATAGCTCGTTACATCTTCATCATAATCGATGTAAACAACAAAATGATTAAAATGCCAGTTTGTATCTGTTGGAATTTCCGTGCCGTCGGCAAATGAAGCATATGAGCTGGCTCCTCTTTTTCCAAGAAGCAGATAGCCGTCCGGCAGCACCTCTCCTGTTGAATGTTCCCATTCAACTGTCGCGCTATTAGAACCTACTGTAACTAATCTCAGTTCAGCCGGATTAGATGAAGGCTGTTCTTTTAGTTCAGTCAGCCTGTAAACTCCATTATCTTTTGAAGCAGCATAAACTTCTTGATCGATTACTGATAATTCGTAAACAGCAGATGATATTTCATTTAAATTGTAGTCTTCCCAGCTGGAGCCTTTGTCTGTACTTCTCATCACTCCCAGTTCTGTGGCAATAAACAAAAATCCCTTATTAACTACCAGGCTATTAACCTCTGCCCCGCCGATGCCGTTATTGATTTCGACCCAGTTAGCGGCTTTGTCGGTGGATTTAAATACTCCGTCCTGTGTTACCGCGTATAGGGTGTCATTATCCCGATCGAGGTCTATTACATTTAATGAAGTCAGGCCGTTATTGTGAGAAGTCCAGTTCAATCCGGTGTTTGTACTTCTGAAAATCCCCTGGGCCGTTGCTATATAGTAAAAAGTGTCCATGATGATTAGCGAATAAATATCGATTGTGGGCAGCCCTGAATTGATCCCCGACCAAACAACGCCATTATCTGTGGATTTGAACAGTCCCCCTAAATTGCATGAGACATACAGAATGCTTTCGTAATGCTGTATGTTGTTTATTTTGTTTGAACCAAGTCCGATATTAACCTGCGACCAGTTATTACCATCGATACTTTTGTACAAACCGTTGGTTTCAGTTCCGATATAATAATATCCATCTATGCCTAATGAAGAAAGATAACTTACATTATTATCGGCCAGATGAGTCTTTTTCCACTGTTTGCCTTTATTATCTGAAACAAACACTCCTTCCTGATCGGTTCCTGTAAAAATAACATTAGAATATCCGCCGACCGTAGTCGAGCTGTATCTGTTAATTATCGAAGCTACTAAATCCCAATTGCTCGAAACCGGGTCAAATTTAACAATACCATTTTCAACCACCGCGAAAGGAACATCGGTAACAACCATATCCTCAGGTGATGAAAGCGCGGCGACAGACGTGCCTGACCACGAAGCTCCGGTATTTGTGGATTTATAGACCGTAGTAGATGACAGCGCGTAATAAGTATTTGATTTAAGCTCAATATCAATAATAGGATTCAAAGACCCCGAATTAGTATTAGTCCAGGTCTGGCCATGGTCAGAGGATCTGTAAATTATACCTGAAGCCGCGCCTGCCAAAACTATCGAACCGTTATAATTAACGCAGCGGAGATCTTTATCAGTCATACCCTGGCTTGCGTCCATCCAATCCGATCCATTATTTGATGATCGAAACATTCCATTTTCTGTGGCAGCAAATACCCAGTCTCCGGATTTAACAACCTGACGGACATCGTCGCTTGCCAGGCCATTATCAAGAAGATCCCATGATTGCCCAACGTCATTCGACCTCAGCACACCTGAATTAGTAGCAACAAAAATGCTAAATTCGTACTTGGAAATGCCTGCTAAAGTATAAGCCTGCGGTGAATGTACGCTTACCCAGGAGTTTCCGTTATTGGTGGATTTAAATATCCCCCCGTCGTGTGTAGTTAAAAATAATTTATTATCCTGCTGAACAAATCCCGTGATTTCATAGCCGTTCGCATCCTGGGAAATATTCATCCAAAGTGATCCTCCATCTGTTGACTTATAGACGTCACCGGTATAAGTCCCCGCGAATATTTCATCCCCGAATACTGCAATTGCGGTAAATTTAGTCTCCGAAATATTCCTTATCCACTGCTGAGCGGATAACTCTTGTGTTATAAAGCTTAAGCTCATAAGAGCCAATAAGAATAAACCGAGTTGAACTCTTTTCATAACTTTCTCCCCAAATATTAAAAAGCAGATAATATTGTATTATAGTATATATCATTCTTTGCAATCAGGTACAGCTATCCCTTAATGAACAATAATACGTAAAATAATGAAATATTTTCAATAATTATGCTTTGATTATGAAAATATCATGATGAGGGCAGTTCAAAACAGAAAGAACTGCCTTTACCGGGCGTGCTTTCTACTTTAATTTCTCCATCGTGCTTTTCAATAAATTCTTTGCAGAGTATAAGTCCCAGTCCGGTTCCTTTTTCCTGATTTGTCCCGTCTGTTGTATGGGTTTTATCAAGTCTGAATAGTTTTGCCAAGTCTTCTTCACTAATGCCGACGCCGGTATCCTGCACACACAGGCCAAGCTTATTTCCATTCTTTTGAGTCTGTCCGATTATGACTTTTCCGCCTTCGCCGGTAAATTTGACGGCATTTGAAATAAGGTTACGCATGACTGTGGAGATCATATTAGGATCAGCATAGGCATAAGCATCTTCGGGCAATTTGTTTTCAATGTCAATTTTTTTTGTTTTAATATTCATCTTCAGAACGTCTAAAACATTAGCTGTTATATTATAAACATTTACATTCTCAGGGCGGTATTCTATCCTGCCGGTTTGCGAACGCGACCATATAAGCAGATTATTCAGAAGTTCATACAAGCGCTTCGAAGATGTATGAAGTTCATCTAGGAAATCATCCATTTCTTCATGCGAAAAATCTTTGTAATCATTTTTGAGTACTTCGGCTATGTTGATGAAAGCGCCTAGAGGATTCTTAAGGTCATGAGCTATGATTGAAAAGAATCTGTCTTTGGTGTCATTCAGAGTTTGGAGGTTATCTCCGTATTCCTTAAGTTTTTGATTTGCTTCATTAAGCTGCCGGTTTTTAATTGCCAGTTCTTTAGAATGCTTTTTATTTTCTCTTAGCAGCAGGTACAAATTAAATGCTATTATCAATACAAGGGAAATAATAACATATAGAAAGGTTCTGATATTACTTTCGTTTTCCCGGCTGGCCTTTAGGGCAATGATCTCTTTTTCCTTGTTTTCGGTATCATACATCATTTTCAATTGTTCAAACTGGCGGTTACGCTCGATATTGAAGAGTGTGTCGCTGATATCGGCAAATTTGTTAAGATAATGAATCGCGGAATCCTTCATATTTTTCTTTACATAAAAGTCAGCTCTGGTTTTATAATAATTTGACAAAGGATAAATGTCGCTGTTGTTTTCAAGTATACTGCCGGCGATATCAAGATAGTATTGTGCTGAATCAAGTTTATTTAGATTTACATAATTCATTCCAATATTTGATGCGGTAATTGCATGAGTGATATAGTTTTTCATTTTTTTTGAATACCGCATCGATTCCTGTGCTATTTTAAGAGCTTCATCGGTTTCACCCTTTTTGAAAAGGATATTGCTAATATTGCCTGTAATTTTGGAATAAAAAATAAAATTACTTGCGTCGAGCGTGTATCTCGCGGCTTTTCTGTAATTATTCAAAGCTTCATCCCTGTTTCCTTTTTTCTGATGGAGCATTCCGAGATTTGAATATGTACCGGCTAAGCGCGATCTGTGATCAATGACTTTGCCTATTTGAAGAGCTTTGTTAAAATACTGTTCGGCCCTTTGATAATCTCTGGTTTCATAATAAAGCAAGCCTAAATCATTATAGATCATACCATAGATTTTCAGAGTTTTATAATTATCCTCATCCGGCGCCCTTAGATCATAATCATCTAAAATATTCTCTATTTCATTTTCAGGATATACTTTCAGTGCTTTGAGAAAAAATTCCATTGAGTGAGTATAATGGCCTCTAACCTGCTCTATCAGGGCAAGTTGTGAATAAGTAAATGCTGCGGCCTGTTTATCGTCAATCGATAATGCTGTTTCATTGGCAAGAATCAGATATTCTGAAGCTTTATTGATGCTGTCTATTGAGTTGTAATTAGCGCCAATATTTGCCAAAGCTTTTATTTCGGCCTTTTTATCACCGGATTCAATGGCAGCTTTGTATGCTTTTTGGTAAAATTCCTGACTTTTATCAATATTATTACTCGCGTAATAGAGCCCCGAATCCAGCAGAGTGCCTGCGTTAAGGCCGTCTGATAGCCCTGAGCCGGGGTTTGGATTTTTCTCAGTACAGGATATCAGCGTTATAAATATAACAAGAGAAACAGAAATTCTATAAAACATAGTTTATTAGCGAAGCAATGAAAAAAACCTGAAATTATGCAATTTTTATCAATAAAAAATAACTTTCAGTTTAATTATCGAAATATTTAAGAAGAAATTTAGTTTGCTAAAGGTTCGATCATTACGCCTTTTCCCAGAGCCGGTATAATGAACTCATTGAGGCTAATACCCTGTTTGATCAGCTCATCGCGAAGGTCATAAACAGGCTGTAGGCGCATATCGTCTGCCTGCTGGAATGATCCGAAATGAATACCCATGCTCAGTACCGATTGCAGGTCCCGGTGCGCCATTACAGCTTCCACCGGCGATACATGCACGGGGTACATAAACCACCTGGGAATATAAGCTCCTATAGGTATCATTGAAAAACGAAATTTGCCGTATCTTTCGTTTAACTCACGAAAATGTATGCCGTAGCCGGTATCTCCCGCGAAGTAAACAGGGCCGCCTTTGGTTTCGAACACAAAGCCGCCCCAGAGGGTTTTATTTCTGTCGCATATTCCCCTGTTCGAAAAATGCCTGGCTGGCACAAAGCTGTAATCCATGCCTTTAACTGTATGGCTCTGCCACCAGTCAAGCTCAAGAACATTTGTCATCCCCTGTTCAATGAGATAGTCCTTATTGCCGAGTCCCGCCACGATCACAGGCTGCCACTTTTCATCGATTTTTTTTAAAGTGCTGATATCCATGTGATCATAATGATTGTGACTAATTACTACCAGATCAATTCGGGGAAGATCTTCGAGGCGGATCCCCGGCGGCCTTTTGCGAACAGGGCCGGCGAAAAATACTGGGCTTACTCTATCCGAATAGACAGGATCGGTAAGTATATTAACTCCGTCTGCCTGTAAAAGTAATGTTGAATGATTTATATGCGTTACCCTCAGGCTGCCGTCTTCTACTGATTCCGGAGGCGCGGGCCCGGGTTCGGATTCGATCCAGGGGTGCCATTGCGGCCTTTGCCTTGTAATGAACCAGCCCATAAGATCCCATAAGCTGTGCTTTTTTGTATCATCGTAATTAACAAATTCCTCTCCATTAAAATGGCCTGACTCAGGCCCTTCATATTCCGAGCCGGAAAAGGTGCAGCATGAACTCAATAAAATAGAAATACCTGTAATTAGTAAGGTGAATTTTACAATTTTCATAATCTTATTATTGCTTCAACATAATGTAGTTACTAAATGATGACGCAAGCAAAATTTAATTATTTAGGTATGCTTAAATTCGAGCCGCGTCACGCCGTATAAAGAGTACCTTTTGGTACAATTTGTTGGTTTAGTGGTTTTTCCATTTGGAATTACTCCTTAATTTATTATATTGCTTTTAAACTTATCATATATAAGGTGACAACATGAAAGAACTTTACAAGCCCTGGACAAAAAAGTGGGTTGACCATGTGTTTCCCGAACATAAAGAAGAGATGCAGAAAGTCGGCGAAGCATACGCTAAGGCAGTCGAAAGAGACATGCCTAACGCATCGGATGAAAAGAAGCTTAATGAATTTCGCGTACGTATGAATTTTCATGCCCGGGCCGTTTTGTATTAGTTTATGCCAATTCTAAACCTTTGTTGAGGATCATTAACAAGAAGCTTTTTTTTTGAGCTGAAATGACGTAAAGATTAATAATAAGGAAACAAGGATAGCTTTCTTACGTATAATTCGCAAATATTTAATTGCAAATTATAGAGGTTTTGAATGATAAGAGCAGTGCTTGTAATTTCTTTAATGATTTTCATTTCCGGATGTGACCCGGATGACGACTGCATAAGCGGAAATGGTAATTATGTGGTAGAAGAATACCGGCCGGGATATTTTGAAAATGTCAGCAATCCCTTTTCAGGGTCTGTCAGGCTTAAATCAGGTGATAGCAAAGTAAAAGTAAGCGCTGAAAGCAATCTGATTCATTACCTGGATATCCGCGCCGAAGGCGTTGATTTAAGGCTTGGCAGTGATGACATTTGCTTTAGCAGCCACGGAATAGACTTTACTTTTTATTCTCCGGCTTATAAAGTACTTAACAATAATGGCAGCGCTGACTGGACTTCGGATTATCTGGAATTAGATCCGGTTATTATTTCGAATGGATCGGGCGATATCGAGCTTACTGGAGAATCGGATGAGCAGGATATCCGTTCTGCAGGATCGGGCGATATTGACCTTCGTAAAATGCCGGCAAATTCTGTTGATATCGAAGTAAACGGTTCCGGTGATGTAAGCGTAATCGCGCGCGAATATGCTGAAGTAAAAATTAACGGCTCAGGTGATGTATCCATTGACAGCCTTTCGGGCATATTGAAGGTATTCATCAATGGCAGTGGTGATCTGTATTACAGCGGCAGTCCTGCCGAAAGTCATATCACCACAAACGGTTCGGGCAGAGTATACAGAAAATAATTTATATTAAACAAAAATGCCGCGATGATTATAACGCGGCATTTTCGCATAGCTTTTCTGTCTGACTACTCTTCATGAACCTGGTAGTTCTTTGACGCTTCCTCCCAGTTAACAACATTCCACCAATTATCAATATATTCGCCGCGTTTATTCTGGTACTTAAGGTAATAGGCGTGTTCCCAGACATCAAGGCAGATCAGGGGAACGGAGTCCTGCGTGAAGTATTTTTCATGGTTATGCACGGCAAAGATAACGAGCCGGTTATCTCTCGGCCTGTGCGCGAGAATGCCCCAACCGCTGCCCTGCACTGTTTTGGCGGCCGCTCTGAACTGCGCCTTCATATTATCGAAACTTCCGAAGTCATTATTTATCTTCTGAGCGAGTATGCCTATAGGGCTTCCGCCGCCATTCGGTGACATAACAGACCAGAACAGCCTGTGCAGATAGTCACCGGCGCCGTTAAATGCAAGCTGGCGCGTCCAGTGCCCGGCCATGGAATAATCGCCTGTTACTCTCATTTTTGCTAATGCTTCTTCGGCTTTGTTCAATCCGTTTACGTAACCCTGGTGGTGCATATCGTGATGCAGGCGCATGGTCTGCGCGTCTATGTATGGTTCAAGGGCGTCATAATCATAAGGTAGGGGCATTAATTCGTGTTTAGTTACTCTGCCGCCTTCATTTGATTGGGAATAAAGTTTGGAGCTCCCTGCTCCACCTCCTACCATTGCCGCGGCAGTAAGGCCTCCTGCTGCCGCAAGGAAATTACGTCGTTTTGAATCCATAGAATACTCCGGTGAATATGAATAATTTTTCACCGAAATATATGAAATTTTGCGGATTATTAAAAATTTATTAATTACTAGTCGAAATAAAATTCCGAAAGGTCGTCAAACCTCAGGTTTGTCACGATCCATCCTCTTTCAGGCGATCTGTAATAGGTAAAAATCCATCTGACCGGATAATCGGCATGAAGCCCGAGATAGTGCAGCTTAAAGAATGAATCCGTTACCCTCTCAGCCATAACAGGCTCAAAATCGAGAAGGCTGCCGTAGACTTCCATGGCTTTTTCAGTTTCAGCGATAAGCCTCCTGATTTTGTCCTTTTTCTCGGATAGAGGGCTCAGGTTGAGAATCTTGTCGTAAGCTTCGAAAATTTTTTCATCTCGAATGAGGTTAAAAAAGCGTTTTATTTTGATATTAAGCTCTTCGGGAGCTTCACCGGCGGCAATTGCTTCGCCCATATCAACGGCGCCCTGGGCTCTATCCTGTGCCATGACTTTTACTGTAGTAAATAAAAGTAAAGCTATAATTGTTATCCTGAATATTGCCATATCATTATCCCGAAATTTTTTAAAACTCTTTTTTTTTGAACTCATTTTTTTATAAGCGCTTATAATCCGGCTATCCGGCGCAGCTTGGTTATCTCTTTTCTGTTAAGGTACCGGTATTGGCCTCTTTTCATGCCTTTGGTAGTTAATGACGCAAAAATTTCGCGGTCAAGCTGCTTAACCTTATACCCGAAATGAGCGAAAATATTCTTCACTTCGTGATTTTTACCTTCGATAAGGGTTATGGTCACCTTCGACTTATCGTCAGGATTAATAAAAACTTCACAGGGAGATGTGATCATATCTTCAAGTTCCACTCCTTTGGCAATCTCGGCTGCATGATTGAATTGCAGTTCTTTATCAAGCAGGACTTTGTAAACGCGGGGTATCTTGTATCTCGGGTGGGTAAGCCTCTGGGTAAGCTCACCGTCGTTGGTGAGCAAAAGTACTCCTGTTGTGTTTCTGTCCAGCCTTCCTACGGGGAATAGCCTCTCCTTCCTTTTAACAATGTCGAGAACTGTCTTACGGTTCAGTTCGTCATCAGTTGTAGAGATATGGTCTTTGGGCTTATTTAGCAGTATATAAATATTATTCTTGTCTTCCTTAACAGGGTTTCCGTTAACTGTAACTAGGTCTCCGGGATGAACTCTGGCGCCCATTTCGGTGACTTTTTTTCCGTTGATCTTAACAACGCCCTTGGCTATAAGCTCGTCTGCTTTACGGCGCGAAGTTAGCCCGGAATCCGCTATATACTTATTAAGCCTGACTTCCTGCTTATCTGGCTCAATAATTTTTCTGCCGAATCTTCTCTTCTTCATTATCCTTTTAAACCGCTATTACAAATTGATTAGAGAAGTATCTAAGGCCTTAATATTATAATCTATACTTCCGGATTCTCTTCAAAAATTTTATTATCTTCTTCGAGATCGACTTTAGCTGTCATTACCTTATAGACGCAGAATCCTGTAAGAGCAAATACGCTTCCCCAGGCAATTATCAGGAAGATTATTCCTTCGGTTGTTAAATGTTCGAACATATTCAAGGCTCCCGGTTATTTATTTATAAAATGTTCGTATGTCGGTTTATTTCTTTTCCATGCAACTGCTATCATAATAAGCAGTCCCACTGCCAGCAGAAACATGAATGCACGGGCGGCCCAGCGGTAGGGAACATCTTCCGCGGCTACGCCTTCCATCATGAGTACTCCGATCGCGTCCTGATAAGTCCAGAATACAAGTATTAATATAAGGTATATCGGTGTTACCCATTTGATTATATAATAGAAAAATTTTGGAACTTTTATATCAGCGCCGTGGTTAATTTCAATCCAGGCCTTATCCATTCCGAAAAGCCAGGCAAATACAATTACTTCAACCAAAGCCACAATAACAAGGCCGAATGTACCCGCCCAGTAATCCAGCTCTTCAAGAAATCCGTACTGAAGGAATAACACAACAAGGTTTACGGAAATAAAGACAAGTATGCCTATTGCTATAGTTGCTTTTTTATGGCTGAAATTAAACTGCTCTTTTAAGAATGATATCATAGGCTGGGCCATGGCCACGGATGAAGTTATCCCCGCAAAAAAGAGCAGGAAAAACCAGAGGAATCCGATAAATTCCCCAAAGGGTATCTTTTGGAATATAATTGCCATCGAGACAAATCCCAGGTTGTAAGCTCCGCCCTCGGCTATCTGCTGAGTCATGGCCACTCCGAAGAAAGCCACGGCAACCGGAATTGCTATTGTTCCTCCGAGAACGACTTCTGTAAATTCATTCAGGGTAGCAGTGGAAAGCCCCGAGAGAACAATATCGTTATTCTCACGGAGATAGCTGGCGTAAGCCTGAAGAGTCCCCATTCCCACACTCAGAGTAAAGAATACCTGCCCGGCCGCGGCAAGCCATATCTTTGAATCGCTCAGCAGCTCGAATTTGGGATTCCATATAAAAGCAAAACCTTTACCTGTACTCCAGTCAGGATGTACATATGGATCGGGCGTGCCGATAGTAAATACCCATACAGCCAAAACGGCACCAAAAAGTAAAAGCATGGGCATGGCTATTTTGGCGAATATCTCTATGCCCTTGCTCAGGCCGCGCAACAGCACATAGAAATTCAGAGCTAATGTTATTAACAGGAATAAATACGCGGTTTGCAGTCCACTGAAGTATCCGTTTTCTTCACCCTGATAGCTTGTAAGAAAGGAACTCATATCGTTTAGCGAAGCCAATCCGAAGTACTGTTTGGTAATTGAAAAAAAGCTGAAGCCCAGGCACCAGGATTCAATGTAAGTGTAATATATCATTATAATGGTAGATACAAAAAGCCCGACCATACCGAGGTATTTGGCGGCGGGGTTATTCCATAGAGAATCGAGCATACCGGGCAGGCTGCCATGATTGTATTTGCCGCCGTGCCTTCCGATGGCCCATTCTACCCACATAAGCGGTATGGCCAGTAAAATAAACGCGATAAAATATGGTATCATAAAAGCGCCGCCACCATTTTGCGCGGCTTGTACAGGAAACCTCAGGAAATTGCCCAGGCCGACCGCGTTACCTGCCATAGCCAGTATCAGGCCAATACGGCTTCCCCATTGTTCACGCTGTTCCATTTATCAATGCCCCTCTAATCGGTTTCAACATGAATTGGACATCAAATAAACCGGATACAATGAAAAATAAATACAGAATAGGGCTGAAGTCTATTCTTCATGCTGCTTTTTTAAGTATGCCGGAATATTAATGTAAGTACAAAGGTAACAAAAAAATTTAACAGACTGTTAATTAATTTCAAAACTTTTATGATTTCACTTGTTTTTTTCATTAACCATAGATTAGCGCCCCTGCCTTTCATTAATCTTTCATCAAAAAATAATTTTTAGATAAGTTAATAAATATTTAATTTAATGTTAGCGTACAGTTAAGAAATATCTTTTTATTTAGTAAAATTAATAATTGAGAAAAGTTATGAAAAAAATTCTCCCATTTCTGATCGTATTAATCATATTTGGATGTGATGAAGACAATCCTGCAAATGTCAGGCAAGCTAAACAAATCGAATTATCAGAATTTACCGAATCAAGTATTCATACCGAGCTAAACAAATTCGAAATAGCTCCTTTAACAGTCAATATTTCAGTTTGGGGTAAGATTGATGCCATGCTTGAACTCCGCGTTATCGATGATATGGATAAAAGAGTGCAAAAAGAATCAGTTATAGCTGATGATACAACAGAGTTTACTTTTCTTGGCCTCTTCCCTGGAAAGGAGAATTTTATCGAACTGAAATTCATCAGGGGTAACGGAGATTACGCTCTTGATACCGTTTCGGTTACGACCGATCCCCTGCCAGAATTTATGCCCGACGTTAGTATTGTTACTCCGGGATCAGATAATATTGAACCCGGCTGGAATTTATGCAATTTCAGCATTCGTGAGAATAACACACATCATTCATATCCTTATGCCTTCGATAAATACGGTAATGTCCGCTGGTATATGGATGTAAACTTCTATAATAACTTTGTATTCCCAATCGAACTGACCCCTGATAAAACCCTGCTATTCGGATATGGCAATTATATCTGGGAAGCAGATCTTTCCGGTGAGATAGTCAAAGAAATTCACCTGCCCGAAGTAGGGAACATACATCACGACATAATCAAACTGGATAACGGCAATTATATAGTATCTGTAGCCATGGGAGGAACAGTAATTGACTCAAGCGGCAATACAATTGAAACTATGGATGACAATGTTATAGAAGTTGATCAAAGCGGCGCTATTCTGACGACCTGGGATCTCAGGGAAATTCTTGATATAGACAGGTATGATATAGTACAAAACCCTCAAGACTGGTTCCATATGAATGCTATTGCTTATGATGCTTCCGATCATAGCCTGATTATTTCGGGCAGGCATCAGGGAGTTATTAAAGTTGACTGGAATAATAATTTAAAATGGATCATGTCCCCTCACAGGGGATGGGGTAAATCAGGAAGGGACGGAACCGGGCCCGACACAAAGCCTTATCTTCTGACAGCAGTTGACGGAGCCGCTAATCCATACAATGAAAATGTACAGTCAGGAACTGAGAATATCAGTGAATTTGAATGGCCATGGGGACAGCATGATCCTGAACTTCTTCCTAACGGCAATATAATTATATTCGATAACGGCACAAACAGAAACTTCGGTATGTTCGATCAAAATACGAATTATTCCAGGATGGTAGAATATAAGATCGATGAAGAAAACATGACAATCCATCAGGTGTGGTCTTATGGCAGGGAAAGAGGAAATGAACTCTTTTCTCCTATAGTAAGCGCGGTATCATATCTGCCGGAAACACAGAATTATTTGTTCGTACCCGGTGTACTTAATAATTTTAACGAAGCCGGAATTATTGAGATAGAACCGGCTACCAAGCAGGTAGTCTTCGAAGCCAGAATGCTGATCAAACATCTTTACGGAAGCAACGACTGGGGTAATTTTGATCTTACTTACAGGATTACAAGAGTAAAAATCTAAAAAAATTTAAATCAGGCTTAAACTAAGCCCCTACCTTATTAAAAATCAGCGCCGGAGTAATTTCCGGCGTTTTTTTACTTACCATTAATATCGGGTTGCTGACGATAATACCGGGATATTACCGATAAATCAACCTGCTGACTATTATTAAATTAACTTTGCAGAATTTTTTTAATAATCAGTTAATTTCTTATAAGGGATTATCAGATAATTTTATTATTTTGAGCGTCAGGTAAGGCTGATTTGGATGATTTTCCGGCTTGATTTCGGCTTTGCCGCTAAGGCATCTTTATTATTCAAAAACAATTCAGGGTACTATGGGACTAACAAACTTCCTGAAATCATCATTACTGAGCAAGTTTGTCATGGCTGTGACGGGCATCATTCTTGTAGCTTACATTATAGGCCACACACTGGGTAATCTCCAGTTCTATCTGGGGCCGGATGTTATTAACGCATATGCCAGTTTCTTGCGCGGTACAGGAGAACTGCTTTGGGTTGTACGCTTTGTACTTTTCGCGGCTGTAATTTTGCATATCATAACCTCTATAAGGTTATCTATGCTAAACCAATCGTCAGGCGGCAAGTATAATGTCAGGCAATATGTAAAAACAAGAATTTACTCACGCACAATGCTTGTGACGGGTATTACCATCGCCGCTTTTGTAGTATATCATATACTGCATTTCACAACCGGTGATATTGATCCCAGCAATCACGGGCTTGTTGATCATTACGGGCCTAATAACTTATTCGAAAGGCATGATCTTTACTACAATATGGTTATGAGCTTCCGCCAGCCGCTAATATCGGCAATCTACATAATCGGAGTGCTGGGAGTAGGTTTCCATCTTATGCATGGCTCAAAAAGTTTTTTCCAGACCCTGGGCATTACCGGGCCGAAATTCACTCCGGCCATGGACAAAATCAGCCTGGCGTTCGGTGCGATCATTGCCTTATTATTAATTTCAATTCCGGTTTCTGTGTTATTAGGACTGGTAGGAGGTGAATTATGACTTTAGATTCAAAAGTTCCGGGCGGGCCTATTCAGGATAAATGGGATAAACACAGGTTTGACCTCAAGCTTGTCAATCCCGCAAATAAAAGAAAATATAAAATACTGGTTGTAGGCACAGGACTCGCGGGTGCCTCAGCAGCGGCAACTCTTTCGGAATTAGGCTATGTAGTCGAGGCTTTTACTTTCCACGACAGCGCGCGCAGAGCGCATAGCATTGCCGCCCAGGGCGGTATCAACGCCGCGAAGAATTATCAGAACGACGGCGACAGCATTTGGAGGCTATTTTACGATACCGTTAAAGGCGGAGACTTTCGTTCCCGTGAAGCCAACGTTTACAGGCTGGCTCAGGTAAGCAATGCTATAATCGACCAGTGCGTGGCTCAGGGCGTTCCCTTTGCAAGGGAATACGGCGGCACACTGGCTAACAGGTCATTCGGAGGCGCTCAGGTTTCCCGCACATTTTACGCCAGAGGTCAAACCGGGCAGCAGCTTCTGCTCGGAGCTTATTCAGCTCTGATGAAACAGGTTGCTTCGGGTGGAGTTAAGCTGCATACACGCAAGGAAATGTTCGACATTGTGCTTATAAACGGCAAGTGCCGCGGCATTATTACCCGGGACCTGCTTACCGGTAAGATAGAATCTCACTGGGGCGATGACGTCATACTCGCCACAGGCGGATACGGCAACGTGTTTTTCCTTTCCACTAACGCCCAGGCATGTAACGTTACTGCCACTTACAGAGCATACAAAAAAGGCGCTTTCTTTGCAAATCCATGCTTCACGCAGATACATCCTACATGTATACCACAGCACGGCGAATACCAGTCCAAGCTGACACTTATGTCGGAATCTCTCAGGAATGACGGCAGGATCTGGGTTCCAAAGAAAAAAGGCGAAACACGCCCGCCAAATGATATTCCCGAAGAAGAACGCGATTACTACCTTGAAAGGAAATACCCGAGCTTCGGCAACCTTTCACCGAGAGATATTTCATCCCGTTCAGCAAAAGAAGTATGCGACGAAGGACGCGGTGTAGGCTCGACGGGTTATGGCGTTTACCTGGACTTCAGGGATGCCATTCAAAGGCTTGGAAAGAATACTATCGAAGAAAGATACGGCAACCTTTTTGAAATGTATGAAAGAATAACAGGCGATAATCCTTATGAAACTCCAATGATGATCTACCCTGCTTCCCACTATACCATGGGAGGATTATGGGTGGATTATAATCTTATGAGCACTATCCCCGGGCTGCACGTGCTCGGCGAAGCTAACTTCTCCGACCATGGCGCGAACAGGCTCGGCGCCAGCGCGCTTATGCAGGGATTAGCCGACGGATATTTCGTTATTCCCTATACTATCGGGCATTATCTTACTACTTCCAAATTGGAAAAAATTGATATTTCTCATCCCGAATTCAAAAAAGCCGAAGAGGAAGCTCATAATAAAGTAAATAAACTGCTGTCGATAAACGGCAAACGCACGGCTACGGAATTCCACAGAGACCTCGGCAAGGTCATGTGGAATAATGTTGGTATGGCCAGAAACGAAAAAGGCCTGAAAGAAGCTCTTGAAAAAATTCCACAAATCCGTGAGGAATTTTGGCAAAACCTGAACGTTACGGGTACAAACGAACAGCTAAATATTGCCCTGGAAAAAGCATGCAGGGTAGCAGATTTTCTCGAATTCGCAGAAATTATGGCTTGGGATGCCCTTGAAAGGGACGAATCCTGCGGCGCCCACTTCCGCGAAGAACATCAGACAAAAGACGGCGAGGCCAAACGAAACGACGAGGAATTTACTTACGTATCGGCCTGGGAACACAAAGGCGTCGGCGAAAAACCCGTTATGCATAAAGAAGAGCTCGAATTTGAAAATGTGCAATTAGCCGTAAGGAGCTATAAATAATGAAATTAAAACTGAAAATATGGAGGCAGAAAAGCCGCGGAGAAAATGGAGGATTTGAGACATATATCCTCGATAATGTTTCGCCGGATATGTCTTTCCTCGAGATGCTCGATGTGCTCAACGAACAACTCCTCAGAGAAGGCAAAGAGCCCGTAGCTTTCGACCACGACTGCCGCGAAGGTATTTGCGGAGCATGCAGCATGACTATCAACGGCAGAGCTCACGGGCCGGAGCTACATACGACCACGTGCCAGCTTCACATGCGTAAGTTTAATGACGGCGACCACATAACTATTGAGCCGTTCAGGGCGAAAGCATTCCCTGTAATCAAGGATTTAGTGGTTGACCGCACCGCTTTTGAAAGGATACAGCAGGCAGGCGGGTACGTTACCGTTCGTACCGGTTCTGCACCTGACGCCAACGCCATACCTGTATCAAAGGCCAACGCCGAACTTTCTATGGATGCTGCTGCCTGTATAGGCTGCGGCGCCTGTGTGGCCGCATGCCCCAATGGCGCGGCAATGCTCTTTACCGCAGCTAAGATAAGCCAGTTCGCGCTGCTTCCACAGGGGCATCCGGAAAGAAAGAAAAGAGCCAATGCCATGGTCACGCAAATGGATAAGGAAGGATTCGGAGCATGTACAAACCATTATGAATGTGAAGCCGCTTGCCCGAAAGGTATTTCCGTGAGGTTCATTGCCAAAATGAATAAGGAATTCTTCAGGGCGCAGTTCACAACCAAAAGCGTAGAGCAGTAGAACCCTTCTTACAGATAAATTATAGCCCGTGGTATTTGCCGCGGGCTTTTTTTTTATTAAAAATAATTCAAAGATTATTAGCAGTCTTTACTATTTATTAGCAGTTTTTATAATATAATTCTGCAATTTTTTTTGAATATAAAACAATCCCTCATTATATTTGGATTAATTATTAATTAAAAAGAACCTTAAATGAAAAAATACCTATTTCTCATATTACCGGCCGCTGTGCTTATAATTTTAACATTATCAGCTCAGGATAACGAAGGAGATAAAATCATCGGAAAGTGGTTTTCACATAATAATGATTTTGTTACGGATATTTATAAGAAAGACGGGAAATATCACGGAAAGATCATTTGGCTAAGAGAACCGCTAAAAGACGGCCGGCCCCGGATAGATGAGAACAACCGCGAATTCGGCAAAAAAACCCGGAAACTGTTGAACCTGGAAATAATCAGCGATCTCAAGTATAATGGCAATGGTGATTATAATGCCGGAATTTTTTATAATATTGAGAGAGGAGCAAAAGCAAAAATGACTGCCGAACTGAAAAATGATAAGCTCCTAATACATGCCACCACCGGCTTTTTCCGCAGAAATTTTGAATGGAAACGGAAAAAAAACTAAACTTAAACGAACTTCATTATGATCTTCAGATTAAGGGTATCCTGCTCTAACTTAAACTTACAATCATCGAAATCAGGTACGCTCAGAAAAATCTTCGGATTCATCGAAAGCCCGAAACCTTCATCGGGATAACCAATCCAGGTTTTATCCATTTTCTCATTCTCATTTTCATCATGATGAACTGTAAGCGCGTAAGTGCCGTAAGGTATATCAGGAAAAGCAATCCTCGATCTTTGATTCTTAATTTTTTCGCTGGTATAAACAAGAGCGTGCTTTGATTTGGTCGGAAAATACTCCATCAGGCTGTCATTAAAAAGGTGCGCCCATACTACGCCCTCATTATTTGGGAATTTCTCGATATTGAGTATAATCACTCCTTTTTTTTGTTTTTCACCCGGAAAAATTCCGGCAGGTATTAAAAAAATTAGAACCAGAGCCAGGATATTATTAATTTTCATCAATATTCTATTTGATTATTAGTTAATGCCATATTTGTAAATATATAGAATTATTTTTAAAGAACTAATAAGTTCAGGTTAAATTTATGTTAAAATGAGAACAGTCTGCTATAAGCTAATTGTGTGAGATACGCGCTTATGGATCTGACTCTACTTAATTTTACAATATTAATAAAAAATCAAATCATTTTCCCCTCCACCCAAAGGAGCGGCGGCACGCAGAAAGCGTGACGGGGTGGTGCGGCAGGGGATCATTACCTTTATACAGGCTGGCGCGGGTGAATTTATAGCAAAGAAACTTTACTGCTTTAGCCATTTCCTTTAAAGATTTTTATTAATCGCACGATAATTAAGCCCATGGGAATATATGATGAATTCGATAAGCGGAGGGAAAAAGGTAACCGGAGGATATCCGGTGAATCCTACCTGCCTTTTAACAGGTTTATGGCACTCGATACAAAGTGCTATGAAGGCGGCGCCGTACCCGGAAAGTTCAAGGAGCTGGCAGGGCTTTCGGCTTCGGCTGTGCTTCGATGCAATGACTGCATACTCTATCACATACGCACGGCTAAGGATGCAGGCGCGTCGCGTCAGGAAATCATCGAAACGCTGAATATCGCCCTTGTTGTCGGAGGATCTATAGTAATTCCCCATCTAAGGTTTGCTTTGGAAGCTGTTAATGAATTATATGGTGAAGTAAATGACCAGGATGCATGAACCGCCCTTTATCACTGAACTCAGGGAAGAGATTGAGATAAATAAAAAAGAGCTGCTGCAAGTGCTTCAGCAGTGGCATTATAAAAATACCATCGATAAGCAGAGGATAAGCTTCCTCTATGATAATAAATTCGGCAGACTCGAAGATGAGCTTAAATCCAGGCAGCTCAAAGCCAGCTCTTTAGAGAAAAAGCTTGATATGATAAGGATGAAAAAGAAAAGCGGAGAATCCTTAACGGCGAGCAGTTCAAAGTTTATAGAATCTTTGCTTAAAAGAAATTCCGTCAGGCAGCCTTTGCGGGTGCAGGCCCCGGCTCCAAGCAGCGCTCGCCCCGGAAACGCCCAAATCAGTGATACGCGCAGTGAAGAATCAAAATACCATATTTCAAAAGCACCGGCGCTTTACAGGCGTATAGTTAAAACCGTACACCCGGATGTAAGTGCCGAAAGCAGCCTTTACTCGCAATACTGGGATAATATACAGGATGCCTGGAAAGAAAAAGATATTCGCAGACTGAAACTTTTCCATGATCTACTCTGCCCGTGTGAAAGCCAAACCGGCAGGGAAAGCATGGAATTAGCCGGTGAACTCAAGCAGGAACTCAATTCTATCCGGGAAAATATTGCCCTTGAAAAAAACCGTATTAAAGAATTAAGCTATGCCGAACCTTTTAATTTAGAACAAAAGCTGGATGATAATTTTTGGGTTACAAGAAGAAAGCAAAGCCTTAAACAGAAGATCAGCTCCGCCGATCGGAAGATAAAACACCTCGAAGCCATGCTTGCCGTGCATGAGAAGAAAACATCATAATTGTCACCTGCATTGTTAAATGATTTTCATGTACGCAAAGCGGTAAAATGTTTCGTCATAATAACGTCAGTAAAACAAAATGAAATGTTGCTAATATTAGCCAATTTGTTTATCTTTGATTATGTGATTAAATTCACTATTTAAGGTAAATTAATTGAATTTCTTATATTAAAATAGCCTTATTGATAAATTTTGTTTAAATGTATTGGCGAATTAATTTACCGGATTGCTCATAATATTATATTGGCATGAGATCAAAATTATTAAAAATATTCATATTCGGCACCCTGATGATATTCGGGGCGGCCTGCCATCAGTGGGATAACTTCACCACTTACTTCAATACTTATTACAACGCTGACCGGCTGATGGATGAATCTGAGGATGAATTTGATTACCAGGACGAAAAAATACGCGTTACCCCAACGGTTTACGTTCCGGAGCCCGAAATCAAAAAGGATGATATAGAAACAGGCCCACCCCCCTTTGCAAGAGAATTCATTATTTCGCAGCAACAGCTTCAGCCTGTCAAGGTAAAGCTGGATTCGGTATTGATAAAAGGCTCTAAAATACTGGCCAATCACCCTAAAAGCGATTTTGTGGAGGGAACATTATACTTGATGGCCAAGACCTATTTTTATAAGGGAGAATGGCTTCCTTCCCAGATAAAATGCAGCGAACTGGTTGATAAATATCCTGACGGCGAGTACTCTCCTGACGCCCATTTGCTATTATCCAAAAACCTGCTGATACAAAGGAAGTTTTACGCGGGTGAGATTATGCTTTCAAGGACGGTTGATGTAGCCTGGCAGCTTGGGAGGTATGATATCCTTTCAGAAGCTTTCAGGCTTGAAGCCGAGCTGGCACTGTACCAGGATGACCTCGATAAAGCGCTGAGGCCTTATAAGCAGGCAGTAGCGCAGGGTGACGACGGCGAAATGCGCGCCCGCTGGCAAGTCGATCTGGCCGCCTTACTTTTCAGAATGCACGAATTTGAAAGAGCCGAAAGAGAATTTTCCAAAGTGCACGACTACAGCCCCGATTACCTGGCATATTTCGAAGCTAAGCTATACCGTGCTGCTTCACTTATTAGGCTTGAAAGATTTGGCGAAGCGGAAAAAATACTCGAACAGCTGGAAAACGACGGCAAATTTGAAGAATGGACTCCCCATATTTTTTCCCAGAGGCTGCAGCTTCTCAGATTTCAGGAAAAAGAAAACGACCTTATTGAAGCCGAAAGATTCGCCGATTCAGCCTATGTTAATAATCCGGCTATAATGACTTATTATTATGAAAGGGGCATGGACTTCTACGAGCAGGATAATATGCTCAATGCCAGAAATTACTTCTCAAAATCCAGGACATTGAGGACGCCCGTATTCGATGCCTCTCAAAAAATGTATAACCTCCTGACTATATACGATCAGCGCCGGAAACAGATAACAACTTCTTTCACAAAATTCAAAGCCGGAGAAGAACTTTCTGACAGCGCCAGGGTAAATATGGCCATGAAACTGTTTGAGATAGGAAGGGTACAGGAGCAATTAGGCAAAACTGATTCAGCAGAATATTACTATGAAATGTCAGCTAAAGCCGCCCCGCCTGAACATTCGGATTCGCCGAGGTTTTACTATTCTTATGCCCGCTCCATAAGGGATAAAGACCCCTATAAAGCAGATTCCCTGCTTGAGCTGATAGTTAATTATCATCCCATGACTGAATACGGCAAAGAATCAAGAATAGAACTCGGATTTACGGAAGCCTTTGTAATCGATACAGTAGGAGAGCTTTACCGCTCAGGCAAAAGCTTACTCGAACACGGCGAATATGATTACGCCGAGGAGCAGCTAAGGAAAATCTACAGCAAATATCCCGAAGATGATCTGGCTCCGAGGTCGCTTTACGCTTTAGGCTGGCTTTACGAAAATGAAGTACATAATGTTGACAGCGCTCTGTATTTCTATAAAATATTAATAAGAAAATATCCGCGATCAGAATACGCAAAGGATGTAAAACCCGGCGTCGAATACCTGCTCGCTGTTCGAAACGGCGAAGAGCCGCCTGAAGACAGCCCCTCGCCAAAGAATATAAATGACAAAAGTGAACAAGAAATAAGAGACGAGGTTAATCAAAGAGAAATGCTGAAAATGCAACAGCATATACAGCAGGCGCCTCCGGGGAATCTGGATATTAACCGCTCGAAAGACATACAGATCCAGGACGCGGTTAAAAATCCCGGCAGCCTGCTCGAAGGAGCTAAGGACGCCATTAAAAATCCAAAAAATCTACTCGAAGAAATGAAACTGCCTTCACCTTCAAGTATTTTCGGTGGAGAAAAAGACGAAAACAAAAACAAAGAAATTAAAGAAAATAATAAATCCAACGCCCCTGATACCAGTGGCGCTAAATAATAATTTTTTGAATGAAAACCTTATTTGCTTATGGAAATTTCTACTTCCTCGAAAAATAAAAACCAGGAAAATATAGAAAAAATCGTATTTAACGGTCTGCATGATCGAATAACTTTGCTTGAAAAACAGCTGGCCTGGTATAAATCTTTTTTTGATAATGCCACCGATGCGGTATTTATGGTCCAGCCGGAATCATGGAGTATTCTGGATGCCAATGATTACGCTGCCGTACTGCTGAATACCGAAAAGAACGAGTTGATAGGCTCAATTCTTCCCCAGTTCAGAAGAATTTTTAAATTACTGAAAAAAAGCAGTTCGCCGAGTGTTCTTAGCGAGCTTACATTAGATAAGCCCGACGGCAGTTCTATCATGGTCGAGGTATCAGCCAGGTTTATGAAATACCACGACCAAAAGCTTATACAGGCGATCGCCAGAGACGTCAGCGAGCAGCACGCGCTCACTGATAAGCTGGTACAGGCCGATAAGCTCGTGCTGCTCGGACAGCTTTCGGCAGGTGTAGCCCATGAGATAAGAAATCCTCTGGCAGCTGTCAATCTGAATCTTCAGATGCTTAAAAGGAATATGAATGAGGATTCGCCAAATCAAAGCTATCTGCGAACGGCCCTGCAGGGAGTTGACCGAATATCAAGAATAGTAGAGGTAACACTCAATTTCTCGAGGCCAACCGTAGCTGATATTAAAGAAATAAATCTGAATTTGCTTCTTCCCGCAGCTCTTGAACTTGTATCATCGATGCTTAAACGGAAAGAAATCAGGATAGAGCTCGATTTTGATGATAAACTTCCTGCCGTTCCCGCTGATTATAAACAGATGCAGCAGGTATTCATCAATCTGATCACTAACGCTGCCGACGCCATCAAAACCGGGGGCAGCATCAAAATAAAGTCTTATCTTGAACATACAGGCGGGCCAAAAGGCGGTAATTTTGCCGTAGTGGCCATTCAGGACTCAGGCTGCGGCATTCAGCCCGAAGACCTCCCTAAGATATTCAACCCGTTTTTTACAAGAAAAGCGGAAGGTACCGGACTCGGACTGCCGATAACACAAAGAATATTATATAATCATAATGGTATAATTGATGTTGAAAGCGCCACCGGTAAAGGAACGACTTTTTACGTCAAGCTGCCTTTGCCCGATAATAATTAATTTTTAAATTTTAATGGAAAAATCGTGGGAAAATTAAATTACAGCATAGTTGTTATCGAGGATGACCCTCTTGTTAATTCGACGGTAAGGGATATTCTAAGTTCAAAGTATAATAAGGTCACAACCTTTACCGATGCTGAACAGGCACAGGATGAACTCCACATGATAGGGCCCGACCTGGTGCTGCTTGATATTTTCCTCGGCCATGCCAACGGCCTTGATATATTAGAACAGCTCAGAAAGCAGGGCTATACGATGCCCGTAATAATGATGACCGCTTTTTCCGATATTAAAATGGCAGTCAGGGCCATGAAGCTCGGCGCTGAAGACTTTATTGTGAAGCCGCTCGACTTAGAACAGCTGGAAGTTTCGGTAGAAAGATCACTTAAGAACTATGACCTTAAACGCCAGGTGGATATACTTTCCGAACAGATTAAAGAAACCCGTCCCAGCCAGATTCTCGGCAATTCCAGCGGAATGGCCAAAGCGCTTGACATGGCCAAAATAGTAGCTTCCGCTGAAGACACAACAGCTCTTATTTTGGGTGAATCAGGCACCGGCAAAGAACTTATCGCAAGATTTATACATGACAATTCGCCCAGGAAAAACGGGCCATTCATAACTATTAACTGCGGCGCGATCCCCAAAGAGCTTGCCGAAAACGAACTTTTCGGCTACGAGCGCGGAGCTTTTACCGGCGCTACCGAAAAAATCAAACAGGGCAAATTCGAACAGGCCCAGCACGGAACAATTCTACTTGATGAGATAGCCGAGCTCAGCCTTGAATTACAGGTAAAACTGCTGAGAGTACTACAGGAAAAAAAGTTTTACAGACTGGGCGGCTCTAAAGAGATTTCTGTTGATGTGCGGGTAATTGCCTCTACTAACAGAGAGCTTGAAAAGCTTGTCGAAGAAGAAAAATTCAGAGAAGACTTATTTTACAGGCTTAATGTGGCTCGTATTAAATTGCCGCCGCTAAGAGACAGAGGCGATGATATAATCCAGCTTGCAACTTCGTTTATCAATGAATTCAATAATAAGTTCGGAAAAAATATCAGCGGTTTTACAAAAGAAGCCACAGATATTATGAAGAACTATTACTGGAAGGGCAATGTCAGAGAACTGCGTAATGTAATCGAAAGAATTGTACTGCTTGAAAACGGAGACCTTATCACCAAAGAATCCCTCGATTTTCTTAAAAACGGTATCAGATCGACAACGGCGGCAAACGCTGATATTCACCTTTCGGAAGGACAGCATTACCTTAAGATAGCTCCTAACGGAGTTACTATGAATGATGTGCTTAAAGACCTGATAATACAGACTTTGAAGATCACCGGTGGTAATCAGATCAAAGCAGCTAAATTACTGAGTATATCAAGAGCAAAGCTCAGATACAGGATTGAGCAGCTCGGTATTAACATTTCCGGTAAAAATATTACATAAAAATTAATTTTTAGTCAAATATTGCTCGGCAATAATATTCTCATTGTTTAATAGTAACAGTTAATTATATTTATACTCAAACTATATTAGAAGAGTATTTCTAAAAAAATATTAATTAATTATCGGACAGAAAGTTCCGATAATTTAATTAATTAAGAAAGAAAGAATTTTAATAATTGCTTTTATAAAATTTAAAAGATGACAACTAAATCGGAAGCCGAAATATTAATATCTGATCCTAATGCTGAACATCGAAAGAAAGCTGCTGACAACATATTGAAAATGCGGGCTTTTGACGAAGCATCCATTAGCGCTTTGATCCTTGGCTTATCTGACAGCGACCCGGGGGTTAGAGACAGTTGCGCAAGAGCATTATCAGTTCAGGATGCCGTTCACGCAGGAGAACGAGCCGCAGCAGCAGCTCCGTTAATAGCCAATGATGAAATTGTGGTGCGCAATCTGGCCGGAGAAATTCTAATCAAGCTCGAAGCATCGGCCCATCCCAGCCTTATTCCGCTTTTAAAGCATCCAAACAAAGATGTCAGAAAGTACGCTTGCGATATATTGGGGATTACCGGCAACAGCTCAGTCAGTAATTATTTATACCCTCTTCTTGAAGATAATGATATAAATGTTGCCGCTTCGGCTGTTGAAGCATTAGGAAATACCGGATCTGAAAAAGCAGTAGATTTCTTAATAGATAAATACGAAAAGAATGAAGACCTAAAGCCATTCATAATCGAAGCAATAGGTAAAATCGGGGGTATTAACGCTCAGGCTTTTCTAATAGCCAAAATGAAAGAAGAAAAGGACAGGTTCCTGAATACCGCCTGCATAGACGCGCTTGCATACAGCGGCGAAGATATTTCGCTCAGCTGGCTGCTAATAGACGAATTAGAGAATACTCCCAAACAGCTTCAACCCGTTCTGCTTAAAACCATTTTTGCAATTGCTCACAGAACCCGCGGCAGTATCGAATTCCCCGTGAAATACAAACCTTTGGCAAGACAAGCAGCTAATGACGATGACCCTGAAATAATGGCGGCAGGCCTGATAGCCTTAGGTGACTGCTACGATATTGAAGACCTTCCCTATATCATTAAAATTCTGAACATTGATGATACTGATATACAGGAACATATATTTTACAGGCTCCTGGTGAATTCCGCCCCCGAAGTGATCAGAGAATTTATGGTTACATATTACAACAGTATCAGCACAGACGGGATATTTCATGAATTCATAGCATTTTCTGTTTCGTATATGGACAAAGCGCCTGAGAAAAACATTGTAGAAGTAATTAATACAGCCTTAGATCTGAGTATAAGCGGCCCTCCGACTGATAAAAACAAAATCGCAGTTCTGCTATCCGGATATGGATCATTATTTACCAAGTCGTTAAAGGAAAAAATATTAATTTCAAAAATCGGCGATATTGAAGATATCATAGACTTTACAAAAGGCATCCCAAATGAAGGAATTATAAACGAGATACTGTCATTCAAAATAGAAAATCGGGAAATAAAAGATAAACTCAGAAAAATCAGGAATTAGCATATACTTATGTCACAATTGTTTAAATTTGGCCCTAAAAAGCAGCCCCCGGCAAGCAGAATACCGCAGCCGGGAGTCCCTGACAGCAAGATGGAAATGGACGATGAGATATTTGCCCGACTCCGGGATACCATTTATAACCTGTGCGGGATTTACTACACCGAAAGCAAGAAATACCTTCTCGAAGGCAGGATATTAAAAAGGATTGCCGCCCGCAACTTGAAATCTTTTGAGGATTACCTCAGCCTGCTTAATTCTCCTGCCGGCAGAACCGAACTGAATGACCTCTTTGAAGCCATAACCATCAACGAGACATATTTTTTCAGGGCTCCGCAGCAGTTCACGGCTTTCGAAGAAGTTGTGGCTCCAGAGATCATTGAAAACAAAAAGGGGCTGATTAAACCGGTTTTCAAAATTTGGAGCGCAGCCGCTTCTACCGGCGAGGAAGCCTATACCCTGGCTATCCTGATAAAGGAAAAACTTCAGCCTAAATTTCCTAATGTTACATTCCAGATATTTGGCAGCGATATTAATAATCAGGTTCTTGAAAAAGCTAAAACAGGAATTTACAAAGAATACGCTATCAGGAACATGCCCCCTGAATATCTAAAAAAGTACTTCATCCAATCGGGAAATACTTACGCGCTTAAAGATGATATCAAAAGAATGGTAAAATTTGCTAATTTAAATCTATATGATGAACATTCTGTCAGATCGTTAAATAACTGCGATATAATTTTTTGCGCCAACGTTCTTATTTATTTCGATATTCCGTCGAAACAAAAGGTAGTATCGAATCTTTATGATACATTAAACAAAGGCGGCTACTTATTCATAGGTTATTCGGAGTCGCTGCACGGGATAAGCAAAGCTTTTAAGCTTATTCATTTACCCAAAGCAATGGTATACAAAAAAGAATAAATTAAACATAGAAGTGTTGTTAAATGTCAAAAACAATATTGGTAGCTGAAGATTCCGCCTCTGTGCGGAAATTTATAACCCTTGCCTTAAAAATCAAAGGTATGAAGGTTATTACGGCTGTAGACGGAATGGAAGCCCTGGAACTTTTGCCAAAAGAAAGGATTGATCTTTTAATAACTGATCTCAATATGCCTAACATTGACGGCCTGAGATTAATTAAAGCAATCAGAAGCGACGCCCAGTATTCGGCGCTTCCAATTATTGTGTTGTCTTCATTATCTAAAGCCGAAGACGTTGATGCCGGGATCAAGGCTGGCGCCAATTCATATTTAATAAAACCTTTTAATACCAAAAGGATCCAATATGAAGTGGCTAAATACTTGGATATATAATATTTGGAATTTTATAAAGGATTAGAAATGCGTTTTCTTGTTGTTGATGATTCTCCTACTATGAGAAGAATTGTAATAAACGCCTTAAAATCTTTCGGACATACCGAAGTAGTGGAAGCAGGCGACGGACAGGAAGCTATTGATAAGCTCGCTGTTGAACCTGTGGATTTCGTTATTACCGATTGGAACATGCCGAATATGTCCGGGCTCGATCTTACCAAAAGTATAAGATCAAATGATAATTTAAAGCACCTGCCCATACTTATGGTCACTACACGGGGCCTTAAACAGGATATAATTGAAGCTTTAAAAGCAAAAGTAAATAATTATGTGGTCAAACCATTTACACCACAGGTTTTAAAGGAGAAAATTGAAGCCATTTTAAATGCAATAAAAAAATAAACGGAGCCCGCTATAACATGAATAACAAAGATATATCAGCATTGCTGAAAAAAGCCGAAGAACTTAAAGCCCTTTTCATTCTGGGGCAGAGAGTTATACCGTTTCTCGAAGAAATTTTTATGTTCGTTAACGAAATTCAGCCGCTTTTGGATGATATTAATAAGTCTATCGAAGATAATTTATCCAGAATGCCAAATGCCTCAAAACAGCTTTCAAAAGTAACCGAAGCAACTGAACTTGCCACTACCGAAATCATGGATATTGTGGACGGCATTGTGTACAAAAGCGAGGTGATATCCAATAACGTCAAAGATCTGTGCGAGCTTAATAATAACAAAAGTGAAGCCCCCCTTCAAATACTCGAGTTGCTCAATAAGGCAATTAAGCAGGATAGTAATATGAAGGAAATTCAGCCCCTGCTTAGTTCCGCCATAAAAAATTTGAAAGAAAAAAACAAAAAAGAGCAGGACCAACTTATTGAGAATACAGATGAGCTGCTTCATAGTATCAGCAATGACTCTCAGTCCATCATGATGTCGTTGCAGGTGCAGGATATTACTTCTCAACAGATTGCCGCAGTGAATAATCTGCTGGAAACTATACAGAATAAGCTGAAAACTATTTTGAGCCAGTTCAGAAATACTGAAATCGGCGATCTGGTCTCTAAAGATAAATACACTGAAAGAACAAATGTATCCAGACTACACAGAGAAATTGCTTTCGACCCCGAAGCTGTCGATTCTCTTACTTCCAAAGATATAAGGCAGGACCGTGTGGATGATTTCATGAAGCAGCATATTGAATCAGAAAATTCCGGTTCAGCTTCACAGGATGATATTGACGCCATTTTTGAATCAGGCGATTCCGGAGAAGATCAGCCGCGCAAAGATACTGAAGAAAAGCAAAATGAAGAAATCTCTGAAGATGACATAAATGCTATGTTTGCAGGACAGGCAGGCGAAAAAGAAAAATCTTCCAAAGCAGAAAACATAGAAGATATAAGCACCGAAACAGAAGATTTGAACGAAGAAATATCTCCTGACGATATAGACGCCATGTTCGCAGGCGGCGCCGAAGAAGAAAGCTCAGAAGCTTCGCAGGATGATATCGATGCCATGTTCGAACAAATGAATGAATTAGACAGTAAAGATAGTGAAGAAAACAACGATAAGTAAAAGAAAATATTCTTTTATTCAATCATTCAAACGGATTTGAAAGATGTCAGCATTTAACGATCCTGATATGCAGGAAATTTTTGAAGGCTATTTAATTGAAACTCAGGAACTGCTCGATACAGTTACACCTGATCTTATGCAAATGGAAGAAACTCCCGAGGATAAGGAACTTCTAAACAGAATTTTCCGCAGTTTCCATACTATAAAAGGCACATCATCATTCATGGGATTTGATCATATAGCCGGCCTGACCCACCACGCAGAGGATCTCCTCAATAAAATGCGCCGAAGCGAGATTGCAGTCAACAGGCACATAGTTGACGTTCTACTCGATGTTCAGGATCAGATACAGCTGATGATCGATAATCTCAGGGAAGGCGATGATGCCGCCCCAGACCACTCACAATTGATTGAAACGCTAAACAAATTAAGTAGAGGTGAACAGACAGCAGATTCAGGTGAAGAAAAACACGAAGCAGACAGCATTACCGGAGAAACTGATGATAAGACTGAAGAAAAGGCTCTGCCTGGCGAAAGCGCTGTGGATAAAGTACTTTCGAATGAAGCTATTGCTGCCGGCACAGGCGATTTCAGCGAGGACGAACTTGATTTGCTTCAACAGGCATTCGCCGAAGTGAATGCATCATTTTCCAGCGATAGCTCAAGCAGAGGTACACCCGCTTCTGAAGAACCGTATCAAGAAGTAAAAAAGACAATCCCAATTGACAGCTCCGAAAAATCCGGGCAACAAACATCAAGCGCGGAAAGTCAGGAATCCGAAATAAAAGACGGCTCTGCTCATGACAAGGCCTCACCCCAGGTTCATGAAGCCGCGAAAGGCAAAAAACCAAAGATAAGCTCCGAAACAATAAGAATAGATGTCGCCAGAGTTGAATCACTGATGGACCTCTCTGGTGAGCTCGTACTCGGAAGGAACAGGCTTGCACAGCTAACCGAGCAGCTAGAAGAAGATAATTCCAACAGGGATGTAGTCCGTGAGCTTATTGAAAATACCGCCCAGATAGATTTCGTTACATCGGAAATCCAGGCCGCCGTGATGAGAATGCGTATGGTGCCTGTAGGAAAGCTCTACCAGAAAGCACCCAGGATAGTTCGCGATCTTTCAAAAGAATTCAAAAAAAATATCAGGCTCGTAGTAAAAGGCGAAGAAACAGAAATCGACAGAGGCATAATCGAAGAACTGAACGACCCTTTGGTGCACATGATACGAAATTCCTGTGACCACGGAATTGAATCGCCCGAAGAACGCAAAGCCAAAGGCAAGCCCGAGCAAGGCACGGTAACTCTTGATGCCGACCAGGAAGGTAATAACATTGTTCTAAAAATAAGCGATGACGGCAAGGGTATGGACCCTGAAAAGCTCAGACAAAAAGCTATCGAGAAAGGCATCATAACTAAGGATCAGGCAGGTCAGATGTCCGACCGCGAGGCTTATCAGCTAATATTCATGCCCGGATTCAGTACAGCCGCCCAGGTATCCAATGTATCAGGCAGAGGCGTGGGCATGGACGTTGTACGCACTAATATACAGCACCTGAAAGGTATGATAGATATCGAATCGGGTAAAGACAAAGGCTCTACATTCATAATAAAACTGCCGCTGACTCTCGCGATAATTCAGGGCCTTCTCGTTAAAGTCAGTAATGAAACTTACGCCATACCGCTTAGCTCCGTAGTGGAAGTTGTATCTTTGGATTCGCAAAGTATTTATCATGTAAACGGCAAAGAAGTTATCCGCATCAGGCAGGAAGTACTGCCGATAACAAGGCTTGGTATGGCGCTCAGCTCAAAAAACGGAAATGAAAGCCTTGTACACAAGTATGTTGTCAATGTCGGTTCAGGCATGCAGCGCGTAGGCCTCGTTGTGGATGAGCTTTTAGGACAGCAGGAAATTGTGATTAAATCACTAGGCGGATACCTAGGCCATATTCCGGGTATAGCCGGTTCGACAATATTGGGTGACGGACGCGTTATAATGATAATTGATGTAGCTGAACTAATAGAATCAGTTACAAAAAATAACCGATTTGTTCAATTTAGCAAATAGAAGTATATGATAAATATTTCCACCCATTTGGAAGCCGCCAAATGGGGTTTTTATTTTATAGGCGGTAAGCAATGAGAAAGATCAGGCTTTTAATTGTTGATGATTCCACATTTATAAGGAAAACACTGCATAAGATACTCGATACCGATGAAATAGAGGTAATTGACATTGCCGTAAACGGCCGGGAAGCAGTGGAAAAAGTCAACAGGCTTAAGCCCGATATTGTAACAATGGATGTGGAAATGCCCGTGATGAACGGTATCGAAGCATTGAAAGAGATCATGATCACCTATCCTCTGCCGGTGCTCATGCTCAGCACATTAACAAATGAAGGCGCCGAAGTAACTCTAGAAGCCTTATCCGAAGGCGCCATAGACTTTGTCACAAAAAAAGCGGCATTTACTGAACTCTACGGATTAAAGGATGAACTTATCACAAAAATCAAGAATATCGGCCGCAGTTCATCCATTAAGATACAAATGATAAACCGCCGGCGGAATCTGAGGATTGCCGCGAAAAAAAAATTTAAAGACAGCAAAGATGACAGCCTTATTACAGACAGGCTCCGCGCGAAAATAAAGCAGGATACAAAAAAAGCCGAGCCAGCCATAAGCTCGTTGAGGCCTCACCCCGAGAGTATAGACATCATCACAATCGGTATATCCACCGGCGGGCCGGCAGCACTTCAACAGCTTATACCGGCACTTTCGCCAAAATTAAATGTCCCCGTACTTATAGCGCAGCACATGCCGCCGTATTTCACTAAAACTCTTTCGAAAAGGCTGGATCAGATGTCTCAACTGGCAGTCAAAGAAGCCGAATCCGGCGAACCCGCTCTGCCCGGTACTATATATATAGCTCCCGGAGGAAAGCAGATGTCCGTAGGGCCAAATTCCAAGATAAATATATCTGACACACCGGAGGATGAACTATATAAGCCCTCGGTAAATGTCCTGTTCAATTCAGTCGCGTCATCATTTGGCAGTAGAGCCATAGGCATGATAATGACCGGCATGGGTCATGACGGCGGCGACGGCTGCAAGGCGCTGAGCGATAAAGGAGGCTTTATAATAGCGCAATCACCTGAAAGCTGTGTAATAGCCGGAATGCCGGCCACGATTATTGATAGAAATATCGCCCATGAAGTACACCCGCTCGGCTCGCTTGCTGATGTGATAAATACGCTTTTGGGATTGAAAGCAAATTAGTTATATTGAATCGTTCATCTAAATAATTATGAAATAAAAGATTTGCATGGATAAGAATAAAGAAAAAATCAATGTACGCACTCCGGCAGACGATCCGGAAAATTTAGACATAAATGATGAGAATACACTCGAAGACCCTTTTGGTGAGGTTTTCGATCCAGAGGATGTTATAAACCGCAAGGAATCTAATATTTCTAAGAAAAAACCGGTTAGATCACTTTCTGACAGGCATTCTCCTGATCTAAATAAAATCGAACCCGGTAAGATATCCGAAAAAGATCTAAACAGAATACTTTCTTATTCCGAAGAAGACAGGCTGAAAAAAGATTTTAAGCCTTTTTACGAAGGTGAGGACATAGGCGAAGATATTAAAGGACTTATCTCCGAAGATGATATAGCGGAACTGCTGCGCAGTAAAAAAGACAAATACAATATAGACAGCGATTTTGAATCATTCGATTCCTCCGATATTAATAATGGAGAAAATGCCCCGGCCAAGAAAGGAAGCTTCATGGATTTCATGCAGCTTCCGAAAATATCCGGCGGTATTAAGCGCTCTGAGAACAAGCATATCATTCCGGGGGACAGCCTTAAAACAGTTAACAAAAAAATTGAGATCACCGATGACATCAGTGAAGATGAACACGGTCACAGGCATTCATCGGTTGTTATTAACCGCGATGAAACCGGAGAGGTAGAATCTATCGAAGTTTATTGCAAATGCGGTGAACGCACACTTATTCAGTTCGATTACATCAGCTATGATGAAGCCGGTGCTTCGGCCTCGCGTGGAGATAACAAGGATGCATTTACAGCCGAAGAACTTACCTTCTCTGATGAAGTAAGCGAAGCCAAAGATACCGAAGAGCCGGAAACACAGCAAGAAAATGAAACCTACGGGCAGGCTGAAACTACTGACAATACGGATAAAAACTCTGAAGATGAGATTAAGGATGAAAAGGCAGATATCAACGATGCCATAAAAGAAGAAGACAAAACCGGTATAAGCTATAATAACAAGGATGAAATCGAAAAAGAACAAGACAGCAAAGAGGATAAATAAGAATAAGCGTATCTTTCCGTGGTTATATCAACTATATCCCGTTAAAACTCAATCTGAGTATGCAGGGATATCTCTTCGAGCACGCCGCTCACTCTCAGGCATTCAGACATGTCTCCCTGGTAAACGCAAGCCTTGCCTTTGGAATGAACTTCCCATGTCAGCGCTTCGGCTTTTTCGTAGCTGCAACTGATGGCCTTTATTATCTGGTTTATAACCTCATCGAAACTGTGCCATTCATCATTGTAAAGAATTACCCTGGCAGAAGTCGTGACTTCATCAATAGTGCCCACATCCGGTTTCTCAACTTCATCGGGCTCGTTTTGGCTAAAAAATAAAGGAGTTACTTGTATTTGACTTTTGTGCACAATCATATATCGTGAATATTTTATCAACAATTTTCTGTTAATACAAATATATAAGAATGACTGCTTTGATAAAAACTTATTATTTAAAGAATTAACTAAAGGAGCTATTCTTAATGCCTTTTTTCGTTGCGTAATCTTCATATCTTTTGTAATTTACAAATTTGAAGTTTAAAAAATTATTAATTTTTAACAATACCAGTAACTTTTACCAAAATATAACCGGGTAATAATAAGATGCATGAGCTGATAAAATTTGTACCATTAATGCCGCTGGCCGGTTTCTTAATTATTTCACTTTTCGGCAAGTATATGAAAAATGAGAAGCTTATAGGCGGAATAGCATCATTTGCCGTAGCTGTATCATTCATAATATCTTTGTCCATATTCTTTTCTTTGGTAAACGGCGGCAGTCACGGCCCTGAAATTGTGAGCGTTTATACCTGGATAACAGCAGGCAGCTTCAGCATCGATATTTCTTATCAGGTTGATCAGCTTTCGATTTTATTTTCGTTAATCATAACCGGTGTAGGATTCCTGATCCATGTTTACTCGATCGGGTACATGCACGGCGACAGAAGCTTTTACAGGTTCTTTGCATACCTGAACCTGTTCATTTTTATGATGCTTAACTTAGTGCTTGCAAGTAATTTCCTTTTGACATTTCTCGGCTGGGAAGGCGTGGGATTATGCTCTTACCTGCTAATAGGTTTCTGGTATGATAAAAAATTTGAAGGAACCGGAATTAAATGGACAGGCGACGCCGGAAACAAAGCCTTTATCGTCAACAGAATAGGCGATTTCGGTTTTTTGATTGCCATGTTCATGATATACATAACATTTAACACCCTGCAGTACACCGAAGTATCCGATATAGCCTTTACCGCGCAGGCATCCTACTACAACGCAGGCATCATCACTGCTATAACATTGCTATTATTTTTAGGCTGCACAGGTAAATCAGCCCAGATTCCTTTAGCTGTATGGCTTCCGGACGCCATGGCTGGCCCGACTCCGGTATCGGCACTTATTCACGCCGCTACTATGGTTACCGCGGGTATATTCCTTATTGCGAGGAACGCGGTACTTTTTTCGCTTTCGCCTACAGCAATGCTTGTTATCGCCATAATCGGCGCGCTGACGGCAATCTGGGCAGCGACCATCGGCCTGGCACAAAATGATTTCAAGAAAGTACTGGCTTATTCGACAGTCAGCCAGCTTGGCTTTATGTTCACAGCTTTAGGTGTAGGTGCATTTACAGCCGCAGTATTCCATGTAATGACACACGCTTTCTTCAAAGGGCTCTTGTTCCTTGCCGCCGGCGCAGTTATACACGGAATGCACGAAGAGCAAAACATAAAAAAAATGGGCGGGCTTCAGAAGTACATGCCCACAACATATAAAACCTTCCTCATAGCCACTTTGGCTATAGCGGGAATACCTTTTTTCAGCGGTTTTTTCTCAAAGGACGAGATCCTCTGGTATACCTGGGATAAAGGCGGAATAGTTCTTTGGTTTGTGCTTACCATTGCGGCTTTCTTTACATCATTTTACATGTTCAGGCTGCTTTATCTGGTATTCAAAGGCAAGGAACGCTTTGACCATGACCATGTGCATCCGCACGAAGCCCCGGCAACGATGACTCTGCCGCTGATGATACTGGCCGCTCTATCGGCTGTAGGCGGTTTTGTGGGAATTCCTTATGTACTGGGCTTTTGGTTCAGTGATCATCCAAACCTCCTGCATAATTTTCTCGAGCCCATATTCCATAATTCGCTGATCATACTTGAGCACGCCCCGCATTCGGAGATTCATATTATCGAGTATGTACTCATTGCTCTGGCTATCTCTATAGCATTTGCGGGCTGGGCGCTTGCAAGAAAGTATTACGGCAAAGGCGAGCTGGATAAAGCTGCACAGGCAGCAATCAGGATTAAACCGGCGCATAATTTGCTTTTGAAGAAATACTATATTGATGAAATTTATCACGCTATTATAGTTAATCCCCTGGTTAAAGGTTCCAGAGAATTTTTGTGGAAAATATTCGACGTCAAATTTATTGACGCCATAGTAAACGGTTCCGGCAAAATGACTATATCAACCGGTAATCTGCTCAGAAAAACGCAGAGCGGTATCGCTCAGAATTACGCGGTACTTATGATTGCCGGCATTATCGGAATTATTGTGTGGCTGGTGATAGCCTGATTTTGTTTTACTAATAGCCTGATTTTGTTTTACTAAAAAATGAGATAAGCATAAAATGGCAGCATTGCTAATTACTTTATTCCTGCCCTTTTTAGGGGCACTTTTACTTTTGTTCTTTAATAAGAACAGCACCCATGCTATTAAACATACGGCATTAGGTACATCTCTTCTTGCGTTCGCGGTATCACTTGCCCTGTTTTTCGGTTTTGACCATAATCAGCCCGGCTTTCAATTTCTCATAGAATTAAGCTGGATACCTGCCATAGACGCCGGATTTCGTATCGGCATGGACGGAATGTCGCTTCTGCTTGTTATGCTCACAACTTTCATAACGCCGATTGCCATTTTATCATCTTACAGTTCGATCAAAAAACGAGAAAAAGAATATTACATAATGATCCTTTTGCTCCAGTTCGGAATGACGGGAGTTTTCGTGTCGCTTGACCTCTTCCTCTTCTACATTTTCTGGGAGATCATACTCATACCGATGTATTTTATTATCGGAGTATGGGGCGGCGAAAACAGGATATACGCCGCCGTCAAGTTCTTCCTTTACACAGTGGTAGGATCTCTTTTCATGCTGGTTGCAATAGTCTGGCTCGGGTACTACACCGGCACTGAACTTATGAACAACGCTTCGGGCTTTACTACTAACTTCATGGTAATACGCGAATTTGCCGGAGAATTTCCCATAGAAACAAGCCGATGGATATTTTTGGCTTTCGCTTTGTCGTTTTTGATAAAAGTGCCTCTGTTCCCATTCCATACCTGGCTGCCTGATGCTCATACCGAAGCACCGACTCCGGGATCTGTAATTCTGGCAGGCGTACTGCTTAAAATGGGTACATACGGACTTATAAGGTTCAATCTCGAGCTTTTCCCAACCGCTTCGGAATATTTTGCGCCGTATATATCCTGGCTGGCGGTAATTGGCATCATTTACGGAGCGTTAGTGGCCATGGTGCAGACTGATGTTAAAAAGCTGGTAGCATACTCATCGGTATCTCACTTAGGCTTTGTGGTCCTCGGGATATTTTCGATGACTCCCGAAGGCATACAGGGCGCTATCATTCAGATGGTTAACCACGGGCTTTCAACAGGAATGCTATTCCTCTGCGTTGGTATGCTTTACGAAAGAAGGCACACAAGGCTTATCGAAGAATTTGGCGGTATAGCAAGGATAATGCCAGCGTTCACGGTATTCTTTGCGCTGGCAATGCTGGCATCGGTCGGCCTGCCGGGGCTTAACGGCTTTGTCGGTGAATATCTGACACTGCTCGGCGCGTTCAAATCGCCCGTTCTCAACAGCTGGGCTTACTCCATAATCAGCGCTACCGGCGTTATTTTCGCCGCGGTTTATCTGCTGTGGATGTTCCGCAGAGTTATGTACGGTGAAGTTACAAAAACTGAAAACAAATCTTTGAAAGACATAAACAAAAGAGAATGGACCATGCTCGTGCCCATAGTGATATTCATTGTATGGCTGGGCGTTTATCCGAATACTTTTTTGAGTAAATCAGAAAATTCAACAAGAAGCTTAGTAAACAAAATAGAAAAAATTATTTTTAATAACAGCATTTCGCCTGCTCCCGAATATGGCAGCAAGGCTGAAGATAGTGAGTAAAATATCCGGGAAAAACTATGCAGGACTTATTACTTAAAGAAATATATCTGGCTTCGCCGGTACTGATCATATCGGTATTATCAGTAGTCATAATCGTAATTGACGCCCTTACCGGCAAGAACCGGACGGTGGTTTATTACCTGAGCCTTATCGGTTTGCTCATAACGGCGATATTCGCCGGGATAACAATGAACTGCCCTCTGGCAAGCGAAATAACTGAATACAGGAACCAGCTTTTAAGCAGCGGAATGTTAAGATTCGGAGGCTATTCATCATTCTTTGATATGGTATTCTGCCTTGCAGCCATACTAACAATTATAGCAGGCAGGCCTTTTATTAAAAGAGAATACGGCGAATATAAAGAATTTTACTCACTGACCATCTTTGCCACAACCGGGATGATTATCATATCCCACGCAGCCAATTTATTGACCATATTCATCGGCATTGAAATTATGTCAGTTACGTTTTACGTGATGGCCGGCTATTTCCGGACTGACATACGCTCAGTTGAAGCAGCGCTTAAGTACTTCCTGCTTGGAGCTTTTGCTACAGGATTCCTGCTCTACGGAATGGCAATGATATACGGCTCCACAGGAAGTATTGACCTCCTTGTGATAAAAGAACTGGTAATGACGGGGCAAATAGAGGAAATTTACATGCTCATAGGCATCGGCCTAATAATCGTCGGACTGAGCTTCAAGGCTGCTGCTTTCCCCTTTCATCAGTGGGCGCCGGATGTCTATACAGGCTCGCCTACAATTGTTACGGGATTCATGAGCACTGCTGGTAAGGCTGCCGCCCTGGTCGCATTTATTGTTATTGCCATAGCACTTTTGCCGGATTCATCGGCTATGGAATCAATGTCTGATTATACACCCAAAGTACAGATGATCATTGCCGTAATATCAGCGGTAACAATGCTTTTAGGCAATATTACGGCCCTGGTTCAGAGAAACGTAAAGCGTATGCTTGCATTTTCTTCAGTTGCGCACGCCGGCTACCTGCTTATGGGTATCGTGGCCAATACTCCCAGAGGATGGACGGGAATACTATTTTACTCTATGGCATACCTCTTTATGCAGATAGGAGCTTTCATAATAGTATCCGTACTCGAACGAAAAGACGACAGAAGCCTTATGATAGATAACTACAACGGCCTTAGCAGGCGCTATCCCGTTTTAGCGGCACTTATGGCCGTATTTATGTTCTCTCTTGCGGGTATCCCTCCATTTGCGGGATTCTTCGGGAAGTACTATCTCTTTACCGCCGCTATTGCTTCAGGATTTACATGGCTTACTATAGTGGCAGTAATTTCCTCGATTATCTCGGTTTATTTCTATATCGGGCTTGTAATGGCCATGTACTTCAAAGAGCCGGGAGAAGAAAGCACGCAGGCAGTTGTCGGCGCGGCCGGGATTTCACTGGCTGTTGCAACAGCAGGCCTGATCATTTTCGGGATATTTCCCTTTTTGATTACAGATATTGCAGCAAATTTTTTCTGATAATTATTCATTAATAACTATAATATTATGCCTTTAAGAAAATTATTATTACTCAGCAACTCAACTACTCACGGATACGGCTATTTAGAGCATGCCCGTGAAGACATAAAAGAGTTTTTCGGCTCAGGATCAATGGAAATCGCGTTCGTTCCTTACGCGGGAGTAAGCATCAGCTATGACGATTACGAAGATAAGGCAGCAAACGCTTTTAAGCCTTTAGGATATAAGATCAAGTCATGCCACAAGGCTGATGATCCAAAAAGCTTTATTGAAGATGCTTCGGCAATAGCAGTAGGCGGCGGTAATACATTCCACCTTCTGAAGAAAATGTACGAATACGGACTTATAGAAACTATTCGGGAAAAAGCAAAAAAAGGTATTCCCTATATCGGATGGAGCGCCGGCTCGAATATGGCCTGCCCGAGCATCAGAACTACTAATGATATGCCTATTGTGCAGCCGCCTTCATTTGAAGCCCTGAACCTTATACCTTTTCAGATCAATCCACACTTTGTGGATACCCATATAGAAAACCATAAGGGCGAAACCAGGGAACAGAGAATTCAGGAGTTTACTATTGCCAATCCGGGTATGTACGTTGTCGGACTGAGAGAAGGAACGGCCCTTAAACTTGAAAATTCCTCACTCTATCTGCTTGGAGAAAAGCCGGCAAGAGTATTCATGCACGGCTCAGATCCAAAAGAAATCGCCAAAGGAGAAAGGCTTACGTTTTTATTGAATATACCCGCAGGATATCATTAAAAGCTATTATGTAATTTTTTTAAAATATTACTGTCTATATATAATGTGGGAATTAATTAATTTCGGATAAATATTATGAAAATAACAAACTATTTTACTGCTTTCTTTCTCATTTTTTTTGCGCTTTCCTGTTCGGAATCACCGATCAGCAGCAACGCCGAAAAAATGACCTTGCAGGAAATAAAAAAGATTTCTGGCTTTCAGTGGTTTAATTCGGAATGGAGCTCTTATGAAACAAACAGCGAATTTGTCGATTCGATGCGTACTGTTTACGATCCGCTGAAACATACCTTTCTGTTATTTGTAAAACCATCATGTACCTGCCCCGGCATTCATAATTACTTTCCGAAATTTGCTAAGGCTCTTGATGCCGCCGGAGTAAACGAAAGCAATTATGAAATATTCATGATGAACAGCATAAACAACAATCACCCTAACGAAGATATTGTAGACCTTAATTTTCTGCCGGCTTTTTATGTTCTTAAATACGGAAATCCGGTTTATTCTGTTATGGACACATTTGATCTACGAGCAACAGATGAAATGACGCCGATATTAGAAGAATTGATATTTGAGGGTTTGCAGAAATAATATAATTACAGGATATAAAATGCATTATTGGCTCGTTAAATCTGATCCGGGAGATTATTCGTGGGACGAATTCCTGAGAGAGCAGATAACTAATTGGGATGGTGTAAGGAATTACCAGGCAAGAAATTATTTGAAAGAAATGCAGAAAGGCGACCGGGTGCTATTTTACGAAAGCGTCAGAGACCGTAAGATAGTCGGTATCGCTGAAGTTACTAAAGCTGCCTTCCCGGATCCTACAGCTAATGATAATAGTGATGGCACCTGGGTTGCTGTCGAACTTGCCATATTGAAATCCTTGCCGAGAGCCGTCACTCTCAGCCAGATAAAAAATGATGAAATTCTTAAGGATGTTGCTCTTGTTAAACAGTCACGTCTTTCAGTTATGCCATTCAGCGAAAAAGAATTTAACCAAGTAATCGAATTATCGAAAAATAATGGCTAAAAGAAAGATCAGGATCGCTTACTCAGACTTTTGGCCTTTATTTGATGAAAAGGATAATATCTTCCATAATACTCTTAAAGAAGATTATGAAGTAATAATTGATCAGAAGAATCCTGAAATTCTTTTTTTTTCGGTATTCGGAAACAGATTTGAAAGATATAATTGCAAAAGAGTTTTCTTTACCGGAGAAAATTTTAAGCCCCTTTTGGACAAATGCGACTACTCTTTTTCTTTCGATCCTGATACTTATGGCGGTAAGAACTACAGGCTGCCGCATTATATCCAGATGGGAGATCCGAAAATGCTGACTATGCAGAAAGATCCAAAATCTATCCTGCTGTCAAAGACCAAATTCTGCAATTTTGTTTATTCAAATCCCGACTGCAAGAAAAGAAATGAATTTTTCAAGAAGCTGTCTAAATACAAAAAGGTAGATTCAGCCGGCAGATATATGAATAATATTGGGAAGAATATCGGCATCTATCCTGATGATAAGATAAATTTCATAAGGCCGTACAAGTTCGCCATAACTTTCGAAAACGAAGAAGCTGAATATTATACAACTGAAAAGATTTTCGAAGCGATGAAAGTAAACAGCCTGCCCATTTACTGGGGCAATCCCAAAATCGGCGAGGATTTCAACACGGACAGCTTCCTGAATTACTATGACTACGGCAGTGATGAAGCCTTAATAGAAAAAATTATCGAGCTGGATAAGGACGATGCCAAATACATGGATATCATGAGCAGGCCCTGGTACAGTAATAATAAAATTCCTGATTGCGTTAAAATAGAAAATATACGAGCCAGGTTCAGAGAAATCGTCGAGAGTGATATTGAACCGGTTTCATCGAGATCGCCATATTTCAGCGGCAGTGAACTTAGAAGCCGGCTTTACATCACCAATTCAGATATTAATTATAAAATAAAAATGTATAAAGGAAAATTCCAAAAGCTAAGCCCCGCGCGGATTAAATTGAAACTGCACCGTATGATACACGAGCGTTAGCCTGCCGGCCTGAGTATATTCTTAATCTTTTCCATAACGTGCTCGGCTTCAATGCTGTGCATACACTCATGAGTGCCAAGCGGGCATTGTCTGCTTCCGTGAATTTTGCACGGGGAGCATTTCAGATTATGATTATAGACTATTCTGTCATTAAAGTTGACCGGATAGAATCCGAATACAGGCGATGTAGGCCCGTATATTGTTAAAACCGGGCATCCGGCAAGGCCGGCAAGATGAGTTGGAGCGCTGTCGTTCGTTACCGTAAAAAGCGCTTTACTCATAATATAAACAGACTGCGGTAAAGTACTGGTTCCGCTGATCGAAACCGCCCCGGACCTATGGGCGATATAATCACAAAGCTCAGTATCCGAACTCCCCCCTGTCAATACCGGATTAATACCCTCGGAATTAATTAATTCGCACAGTCTGGCGAATTTATCAGGTATCCATCTTTTAGTCGGCCAAACTGAACCCGGCGCTATTAAACAAAACGGTGATTTCCCTATTATATCAGACAAAATTTTTTCGGAAGTTTTTATATCATCCGGGCTAAATCGCAGAGGCACATTTTCCAGGTATATCTTCTCATCATTTACATCATCAAAAATGCTGAGCAGGCTGAGATTCCTGTTTATTTCATGCAGAAATGGCTTGTATTTAATTCTTTTGTCATATACCGGCCAGGACATACTATTTTTATTAAAACCTGCCTTAAGCGCTTTTTTGACCTTTAACGTAATCAATGAAGAACGCAATGACCTGTGAGGAGTAATAATCAGATCGGTGTTGTTATTATTTAAAATGCCGCTTATATGTTTAATCCCTTTATAACCGGAATGTTTATTTCTTTTGTCATAAATAATTATATTATCAATATCTGAACAGATCCCCGCGATCGCCGCGGCTGCCGGGTTAGTGATAAAAGTCAGCCTGCATTCAGGGGCATGCTTTTTTATGGCATGGCATAAAGGCAGAGTCAGGGCAACATCTCCCAGAAACGCAGTCTGCAGTATGGCAATTGATTTGTAATTACTAATTAACGGCATTTTTTTTCGTATAATGTTCATAAAAGTAGTCGGTATGCTTCCACCTTCTATGCTGCCATGCCCACTGGCCCGGCTTTTTTCTTATTTGTTCTTCAAGTAAATTCACATGCATGCGTGAAAGTTCGCGTACGGATTCATCATTGTATTCGAGATCCGCGCAATCAAGCTCTTTCAGTCTTACGTAATAAGTACCGTTTTCCTGTCTTTCAGCAAATCCTATAACGATAGGTACTCTATACCTTAAAGCCAGTCTGGAAGGAGCCTCAAAAACAGAGACGGGCCTGCCGAAAAATTCAACATAAATATCTTTATCTTTGTGAGCGCTCTGATCGGCCAATAGCGCAAGTGCTTCGCCTTTATTCATGATCTCTATCATTTTTCGGGCGGCGTTACGCATTTGAATAACTTTATTATTGAATTTTGTTCTTATGTTATTAACAAGTTTATCTGCAAAGGGGTTTTTTTGGCGTTTAACGATAATGTTAACCGGTATACCTGTAAATAATCCGGCGCTTAGCGCAAGGAGTTCCCAGTTACCGTAATGACCGGACATGAGTATCATGCCTTTTCCGCGCTTGTAGATATTTGTTAGAAGCTCAAGATTTTCATATTTGATGTACATTTTGATTTGCTTTTCATCCATAGTCGGGATTGCCAGCTGTTCCATTAAAGTAATACCGAGGTTTTCATATGATTCTATAAGAATTTCCCGTATTTGAACCGGATCCTTATCCGGAAAAGCTTTTTCAATATTATTTTTAGTAATGATTTTCCTTTTAGGGCTGAGCATGATGAGAGTTTTCCCTGCCAGTTTCCCCACAGCGCTTCTTAAGCGAAATCCCGCAAACCGGGAAATTCCTCCCAGCAAAACAAGTACTGCGTTTATTGCAAAGTCTTTTATTCGTATCATAAACCTTAAGCTACTAAAAGTCGTCGCGGCTTTTTACATATTTTTCGAACCAGTCGGGATCGTACATTTCGCCGTAAGCGGTTGAATGCACGAGGATAAAATTACCATAACCGGATCTGTCCACAAAATAAAACCGGACTCCGCCCTGAATCTCATCGTAGAACCATTCTTCGTATGGTTTCTGATTTTCATCAGCCATATGCCGGTCTCTTTGTGTCGGAAAACCGTATTCTAGGAGTACGCGTCCTCTTTCGGTTTTCCATCCGGGAGTATTTCCGAATTTAAAATATGTATTTGCATATTTTATTGCTTCCCGCAATTCAACCAATCTTTCATTAATAACTGTTGAAGTATCAGGATCGCGGGTATCCCAGAACCTGTATAAAAAGCGTTGCTTTGCTTTTAATTCGGAAAGGTTTTTGTAAGCACGCTTTTCTGATTTTGTTGCAATATAACTGCTTTGATTAAACAATTCATCAACCTGATCACTATTCATAGCCGAGAAAATACTATTTTCGAAGCTTTTACTTTCGGTAAATTGTATATCCATCTGTGGTGGAATATCCTGATTAAACAGGTAAAACTGTTTTACGCCGGTAATTGTATCAGTTAAATTACTGCTTGGGTTAATGGTTGTCGTAAAGTAGTATTTGCCCGTGGGAAGAGCATTAAGCGGTATGCTGATTATTTGTGCCAGCTCGTTTTTGTCAGGGTAATTTTTTTCAGAATGTTTAAAAACTTCTCTTCTGGCACCGTCGAGTATCCTGTAATCGATTGTAATACCTTCTTTTGAAAATTTCCGGGCGTTATATAATTCATAGTAGGCGGTTAATTTTGGTTCTTCACCAAAGTAATCACTTCTGGGATTAGGTATGACGTACAAATTGCTTTTTAAAAATTTTTTATCCCAATCTACTTTTGCTTCGTCTTTTTTTTCTATGATCTTAGCTAACTGAATATCGCTAAGGGCAATATTATTATCATTAAAATCCCTTATGACCAGGTCGAATTCTTTTTCCGCGCCGGAGCTTTCATCATGGAGGTCTTTAATATTAATCTCTAACTTATATTGACCCGGATCTAGAGCAAAATTCTGCTGGCCGATAAGGTCGTTTAAATGATTTTTTCTGATGGTATCAACATAATTGGTAACTATCCACCGGTGGCCTGTGACAAGACCTTCGGCAGCTTTAATTTTTATGGAAAAAAAGAGTTCTCCTTTATATCCCTTTTCATCAGGGATATATTTAAAAGTAGTATCCGGAAACGTGTAATATACTTCGCAAATGATACCTTCGCTGCTATTGAACTGAGCCAGATCAATATTAATATTCATTTTTTTTGCTTCAAGTTCTGTAAGCCCGGTTAATATTGCTGCCAGAATAATAATATATTTTATCATGATACCCTCCGGATAAAAAAGCCGCCATAACTTATTTAGAATTATGGCGGCCGAATATTGCGTTAATTGCTAATTTATGAACCAAATTCTAAAGCAATTCCGATTTTATTAATCAAGCCGAGGCTTGTGGTGGGGCTGATCGAATAATCTATTTGCCCGTTAAATCCACCGCCTATGTATTTAATCCCGAGTCCGCCCGAAAAGCCCATTTGGTCATGGCCGAACTTATAGCCGCCGCGCATAAATAGAAGATCTCTCCAACCGTACTCAGCGCCTAAAACATATTGTTCGGGAACGTCAGACAAAGTAACAAAATCAAACGCGCCGATGACTTTGTGATCGCCTTGTTCATATAAATCACCGACAGCTGCCGCCCTGAAGGCAATAGGAAGGCTGTAGGGATAAGCATCAATACTGGCTTCCAAAGGTGCCTGATAAAGGGCGTCATTGATTTTTATAAAGTCATTAAGAGCCTGTCCTGTGTATCGCTGTTCAGTGCCGAGGTTATGAATTGAAAATCCGAGTTTCATACCTCTGATACCTACATCATATTTAGTACCAATATCAACTGCCAGGCCGGTACTTCCCATGTTGGCAAATGACTGGCTGACAAGCTTGGCAGTAATACCAAATGTGAACTGTTCAGTAAGATATCCGCTGAAAGTCAGCCCGGCGGCAATATCACTAACAGTATAATACTGATTAAGGCCTTCCGGGTTATTAACAGTTGTGATTTCGATCTCACTGGCACCAAACTGCACAAAATGCGCGGCAAGTGAATAGGATTGTCCTATAGGTAATGAAATAGCCGCGAAGTTATGATTAAAATTAGCAAACCAGGAAGAATAAGTAAAGTTTGCCGAAAGTTTGTTGACCTCAGCTATACCCGCGGGATTCCAATGTACGGCTGTCAGGTCGTTCGATATAGCGCCATAAGCGCCTCCCATAGCTGTGGCTCTGGCGCCAACGCCTATTTTAAGGAACTGTCCGCCTGCAGCTCCGACTTTGCGAAAGTCTTCACCCTTGGCAGAGCCCTGCGCCTGGCCTTCAACAGCTGAGAGCTCGCAGGTTAAAAACAGTGTTAATATAAAGACTGATATAATTTTTCTCATAATTTATTATCTCCGGTTTTTTTTCAAAATTTAGAAACTGCCCGGCAACTGCCGGGCAGTATTTTGATCTTTAATCTTGGGTTACGTTAAATCCGCCGACAACTATGGTGAAGTTCTTTATAACTTCAGCTCCGTCAGGAGTTGTGATATAAGCAATGAGGCTCTGGCTTGCTACTCTCTGGCTATTGCTCGAAAGCAGGTCCCATACCTCTACCGCGTGATTTGCCGGATCCGGGTCATTGAATTCATCATGCTCAGCTTCGTAAATTAGGTCGCCGGTCACAGTATAAATCTGTATGGTGCAACGTTCCGGAAGCTTTGTAATATATAGTTTAGCGTCATAAGGCGATGCCTGTCCCTGATGGGAGATGTAATACGGGTTAGGTACAACCTGAATTTCATCCATCATTTCATCGGTTATTTCATCGACAGGTGTTTCTGCATCGGTTACTTTTACAAGTACTTTAGCTCCCGGCATAGGAAATCCCTGCGCGCCTCCGAATGATTCAAAAGCTATCTGGTCACCGGGCTGAAAATCAGGCCCTCTTGTATCAGGATAATTATCAACCGGGGTCCAAATTTGGCCTTGTGAATTTATACTGCCCTTATTAGGATAATCCATTATGTATTGAACGCCGCCTATATTTAGTATGTGCACGAAATCAATCCAGTCGTCAGTATTTAACGCTTTACCGGATTTGTAATATCTGTTTTGCACACCGGCATTTACTCTGTCTCTTGGCTGTAAATCGTAATTAACAGCGTATTCATTAGGAATTGCCAACTGATTTCTTTTATCAAAGGCGCTGTTATTATTAAAGCCGTTTACCCATGGGTAAGCTGCCAGATTGTATTTGCCGATGAATGTATCAGGATCTATATCATTATCAGGAAGATTCCTGGGATCAGGATAATATCTTGGCGATTCACCCTGGATAGAAATTATCGTATCTATAGGAATATTGATCGGATCCATATTTTCCGGATACCTTACGGTAGTATTACCGCCGTCTTCTGTGGGCCTGTCGTATTCAGTAACGTTTCTCACATTTACATTAAGGTATTCACATACAAACAGTTCCGGCCCGCCATTAGCCCATAATATCTCAAGCGTATCCAGTCCGCCTTCGGTGAATTCTACTATATACCTGCCCGGGCCGTTATTGAAGCTAGCAAACTCGGTTGTTCCAAAACCACCGATTAAACCGGTTTCAGGAACTATTCTACGGTCAGTCACATTGACTCCGATGGCGGATGTGCTCTGCACTATATCAGGGTCGCGTTTTAGATTCGCCGGCCCTATAAGCTGATAGTAATTTAGAGGTGTTATGGCTTCAGACTGAAGTACTTCTGCATCGTACGGCCTGTAAATACCCCCAAACTGCCTGAGTGAATAATCAAATGTAAATCCTAAAGTACCGTAAGCGGGAGGGATCATACCGTTAGGTTCGGGTAAGAATCCTGTACCGATCGTGTAACAAAAACCGCCGCTTTGGAAGTTTCCGGTTGTAAAAGTGCCGGTCCTCTGTATTATCTCGGTATTATCCCAAATTCCAAACCTGATAGTATCCTTAGAAATTGGATCAATGATAGTTGAATCAGCAATTACATACGAGAATGCGTCTTCGGTAAATGCGCCTCTGATTGAAAGCTGGCAAGGCTCAATTTCATAACCGGAAACATCATTGAATAATATTTCATTATTTCTGGTATTTCTTAAGGTTATTTCATTTTGATACAAGCCAAACATTTTAGTATCGGTTTCTTCCCTGCCGGGTATATTTAATTCCCTGAGAAGCCAGTAAGGCTCGAAACTCAATTCTAAAGTATCGCCGGAGAATAATTGTTTAACTCTGTCAGGATCTATAGAGAAAAATTCAAAGTCATATAATCCTCCGATTTCAGAAGAATCGACATGAATAATTTCGAAATTAACATCTCTGCTTACCGGTGATGCGTAAGGTATAGTCCTCTGGAAGTTTGAAAGCCCTTCCTGTCCGTCGTTAAATTTCGATGGTGTAGGCTGATTGTAATCACCTTCATCCCAGGCCAGTAATTTATAATAATAATCAACGTTGTTGATCAATTTTTCTGTATCTGTGACTTCTTCTTCAAATATTATCTCAGCATCAAGGTTGTCATCGCCGATATCGGTAAATGTCCTTCCGTTGGTTACTTCGTCCATATAAGGCACTATTACTTCATTTCTGACATCAAGCCTTTCGGTAAAGTCAGGGAATTCAGCAGCTCCGACACCGGTCTGGATAGCATTATATACAAAGTCAAGAGTACTGGTAATATGATTTTTGTCTATTACAATGCTGTTGAAATTTGTCCGCCATGTAAGCCTGTCGATGATAAACCCTGAAGAAACATTTGCGGGTTTATAAGTATCTTTCAGATAAATTGTCTGCTTATAAACATGCCCCTGATCGGTAGTATCGTAAATAATACCGTCTTCTGGCAGTTGCTGGTACTCCGACGAAGAAATCTCAGTTGAAATTCTTTCATAGTAAAGAGGGTTGTAATTAATCAAAGCTTCATTCAGATATACGACGCCTACCAAAGCGCTGTCAAAAATTATCTGATCGGCTTCAGGATCATAGTTGTACCAGATATGCCCTTCCTGTGTACCTGTCAGCTGTAGATTGGGGTCCTCATCTGCCATTTCTCTGAAAAAACTTCCCCAGGGCCTTTCAGAACTGGATGAATCAATATAGCTTACCAAGGGCAGATATGAGCCGTTAATCGCGTAATTTACGCTGTCAGGCAGCATTTCGCAGGGGCTGCATACGCGCATTACTCTGATAGCCATGGTATCGATAATATTACCCTGTTTATCAGTATATGGCCCCAGGATCCTCAATGAATCGATCATTGGCATATCCGTATTATCGGGATCGGTTCCGGCCCTTCTTACTGATTTTTGGAATGCATTTGGGATACTCCAGCTCGCAATGGGCCTCCAGCCAAGCGGGCCTCTTCCGCCAGGATATTCCTGTGATGGTGATATATTATCTACCGCGTAAGCATCCAGATCAGGCCTTCTCGCTCTATATAGAGTATAGCCAAGGAAACTCATTCCGGATTCGTATTCATCGGTTGAAAGTTCGGCTGTGGAATCCCATGTAATCTGAATACCGTGGTTCAGCGGTTTCCAGTCGACGAATCTTGAACGCCTGGGCGGTGTTGGAGCGCGGAAGTTATTATCATATACTTCCTGTGCGAAAATATCCTTTCTTTCAAGTTCAGCCATATCCTCGCATGTACCGTCAGCCTGATCCTGGCCTTTAGCGGAATTCGCGAGTATAATACCAACCACTACCCTTGCCGTATCATCAGGCCGCATGTGATATGGGCCTGTGGACATCATAAACCGTTTGTCGCCGGGGCCGTCATCGCCGTCCCTTAAGCCTGAAGAAAGGAATAGGTATCTTTGCTCATCATCGTCTATATCATCAGCAATATTCCAGTTTCTGAAAGTAGTCAGTCCTATTTGTTCTTCGTTAGAATAAACTTTTTTGTCTTTTCTGATTAATAGGTCTTCGTCCACAGCCGGTGATTCGAGAAAGTCAAAACCAAGATAACCGAATCCGTGGCCTGCCTCACCGCGGTCAGTATTAGTCCACTGTACCGCCATGTTTAGTGATTCATCGCAATCATAAAATTTGCATCGGTCATTCGATGCACCCGCCTGTGTATTCGGGGCCCGGGCAAGGTCAACATCCATTACCGGAGCCATATAGCAGTTAAAGAGCGTATCGTCGCTCATATTGATAATGTCATAAGCGATAAAGATAAAATCTCGGTAATCTCCAAATCCCCATGAGTAAATAGTCTGCTCAAACTGAAGCCTGAGCGGATATCCGTCATTACGACGGCGGGATGCGCCGCCGTCAAAATAATTCAGGTCGGTATCTTTAAAAGTAGCGAATATATCTTCGCCGGAAATGAAAGCCGGACCCTTTGGATGAACACTTAGAGACCTGTCGCCATTATCATCAATATATTCTCCGAAATACCTGTCAACTCTCAGTGTGTCATTTGGATCATCACTGGAATCCCATATAGGCCATGCTTCTCCGTCTGTAGGTATCAGAGGTTCGCCGTCCTGCCGGAAATCTGTCGAGAAGTAAGTTCTGTATTTTGTTATATTATCAGGATCTGCCTGGTCACCCTCGCTTATCCTTCCGGGTACAAACCAAGACCTGGCATTATTGGGATTATAAGACACCTCGACCATGTTTCGAAGTGAATCGGGATCATCTTGCCTGCGTTTTTGCGCCGCAATCCAAATTCCTCCGCCAAAGATATACTGGTTACGTGAACCCCGGGGCCAGTAGCCGCCGCCGTCACTATTTCTAACATCCAGGCCAAAAATACCGTAGTTTGTCGTATAGAACTCTATATTGCTAACAGTATTTAGCTGTAGGTCAAAAAGGCTTACTGCCTGCCTCTGCAGTTCTGCACCGCCTTTTTCTTTTTCTTTCAGTGCTTTTTCACTGATATAAGCATTTGCCTCTAAAGCCCCGGCCATAAATACCACGGCAATTAAGGCCAATGCTATTCTGTGCATTAATTTTAGCATATAATTCTCCATTTCTATTTCAATTATATTTATTTTTCTTTTTTTCAAATCTTTCATTAAACCAGAATCTTATCTGACTAGAATCTTATCATGAAACCAAGATATACAGTCCTCGGAATCTGGAAACGCCCTTTAAAGGCAAGAGCATCTTCAACATATCTGAAGTAGGCGTCATATTTTTCCTGCTGGGTAACTACGCCGTTGTTATCGGAATCAGCATTCGCGTTATAAAGCCTGTTACCGTAATTATCATATTGTGTTGACTGGAATGTTTCCGCGTTTCCGTAATCAACATCTCTATACCATGTTACAGCGCTGAAATCGCCGATTTTTCTTTCAAGTGTAATTCCGTCATCAAGCGGATCACCGGTTGCGCTATAAACTGATCTGGCTGCTGTTCTGTTCAGGAGGTTGAAGACATCAAAGAAAAATTCAAGTGTTGTATTACCCACGCCTTCACCGAAATAATCGTTCAGAGGGAATCTTCTTGAAAACCTCAGGTTAACAGTCCAGTAATCAGGCTGCCTTTCTCCGTTGATCTCGCCAAGAGGCGTGCCGGCGCGGTCTGTTGCCGTATAAGGCAGGCCCGTCTGATAAATACCCGTAAAGCTGATTATGGTATTTTCGAGTAGATGAATACCGCCGATAGCCGGGCCCTGGTCATTATTCCAGGCTAAGTTGAATACAGTGTTCAGTGTATGGGTTCTGTCAAAGCCTAAAGTATACTCTGCTAAAGGAAACATACGTGCATTCGTGAAAGGATCAGTCAGCACATTAAAGTTTGTTGTGGGAGATGTTGATGTTCCTGTTGCTCTTGCTAATGTATAGTTGACCTGGAATCCAAAATGATTTGTCGGCCTTTTTCTCAATGTAAATTCCAAACCTCTTGAATTACCGTACTCAGCAACGGTGTATTGGAAATACGGATCGGGTACAGCCGGTATCTGCTGAACTCCCAAAAGGTTATAAACATCTTTGTAGTATGCTGTTAAGTCAAACATGAAATCATCTGTCAGCTGATGAGCGTAAGATACTTCATAGGAATTTGTCCTTTGGGCATCCATATTGGGATTACCAAGTATATCGCCTGACCGGAGCACATCAACCGCGAATTTATCATAGAGATGCTGCAGCTGAGGCATCTGGAAATATAATCCATAGCCAATCGAGATCTTAGAGCGGTCTGTTACAGGATATGTAACACTCAATCTGGGGCTTACCTGATACTTGATTGATGCTTCGCCAAAACCTGAGTCCGCTGTTATCGAAACAAAGTTTGCATTTGATTCAAGCCTGTATTGGGCATTTGGATCGAACAGGTCAAACCTTAAACCCGGATTAAACACAATACCTTTATATGAGATCTGATCCTGTACAAAAAATCCAAATTTCATAGGTTTATAGGGTTTGCTTGTTTTCTGGTAAACTTCTTCGTTATCGGCATAAATATTACCGCCTGATCTATCAGTATATAGATCGAAAAACGGATTGCCGTCAAAAGGATTTCCATTATAATGCCTGTGAGCTTCCTGGAATTGAATATCAAATCCTGATTTTAAGGTATGGCTGAAATCTCCATGCTCTAAAACAGAAGTTAATGAACCGTCCACTTTCCAGTAGCTGTGAGACCTGAATTGAAAACCACTGCCGCCGTGCGAAACAAAAAGCTGATTGTAACCGTAAGGATTGTTGGTAGTTGTCCTGTTTATGTTTCCTTCATAATAACCGGTCAGAGGATTTCTTACGGGCAGTTCTAACTGTAAATAACCATCATCAGTAGTTGAAGGAGCATACACGGGAGTGTAAATATCAACTATATTATCATTGCCGGGAACCAGTGTGTTGCCCCGCACCGAGTAATCGTCAGTCGGTTCCACAATCTCAAATCCGGAAAAGAATCCTGGATCTTCCCAACCGACACGGCGTCCTGCTTCTTCATCATTCTGATTATATGATAAAGTTAATTCGTAAAATGCCTTGTCGCTTAATGTATGGTTGATTCTTGCATAGTAATTCGTAACAAACTGATTAATTACATTCTGCTTCGCGACGTTTTCAGGAATACCATTAGAAGATCCGTTTAAAATTCCTTCCTGATCGGCATATAACCATCCCCAGCTCGCGTTTTCAAAATTGGACAATCCGTACATACTGCCAAGTATCAATGATATATTCTTTGTAACGGCAAATTTCATACGGCCGGTTATGTTTTTTTTCCATGAACCTTCATTTTCAAGTTGGCCCAGGTTATTACCTATTGGGTCGTAAATATCGTATGAATTTCCTCCGTATTTTTCGTTAAAATATAATCCGGATAGATAGAAAGTTGAGTTATTTAAAATAGGAATCGGGCCGCCAATACCAAATTCGATATTATGCTCCTGTGATCCCTGCCATTTCGCACCTTCGCCTCGTTCAAATATTTCGAGCTCATCGCCTCTGCGAATCAGATCAATACCGGAACCCTGACTGCCAAACAGCGCCGGCATATCTGTCCTCCAGCGCATAAATCCTTCGTATCTGTTTATGCGTCCGGTTTTAACAACTGTATTAACGATTCCGCCCATAGCGTCACCGTATTCAGCCGAGAAGCTTCCGGATAGTACCTGAACTTCTTCGGTTGCAAACGGGGAAACCATAGGATAGTATGTTCCGCCGCTGGCGCCAAATCCGCCTGTAAACTGATTACTGACGTTCAGCCCGTCAACCCTTATCTGTGTATCCGAATCACGGCTGCCTCTTATGTTCCAGCCGTTTCCGGTACTCTGTACACCGGCTGACTGGCTTACTATACTGGCGATACCTTCCCTTGCAACAGTAGAGATATCATCCGAATTAAAAGTTTGTTTGGAGCCGATATCATTTTTATCGACCATCTTATCACCAGTGATTTCAATTACTTCGGTTGTTACGCCTAATTCTTCAAGCGTAACATTCACTTCTGTAACATCGTCAGCGTTTATCCTGACCTTCTTCCTGACTTCGCCTTTACCGACAGCACGGAAAATTACAGTGTAAGTTCCCGAATTGATATTTACTATGGTAAAGCTGCCGTCAGGATTCCTGACATTAGTACCGCGCGTGGTACCTTCGAGCATAACCGTGGCACCCATAACAGGCTTGCCTTCGCCATCGACTACCTTGCCTTTCAGTATGCCGTATATACTGGCATAAGAAACGGACGGCAGAGCCATCATTGCCACTAAAAGAATTAGAATAAATCTTCGCATCATAAAAACTCCCATTATTCTACTATTATTTATGATTTTAAAAAGTAAAAATTTCTATTTGTTAAAATCCGATTATTTATTTACTGTTAATATTTCTGTTATTGTTTTACTGCCGGATTTTATCCTGCAGTAATATGTTCCTGAGGATAATCCTGCCACATCAAGAGTCACGGCTCTCAGACCGGCTGACAAGTTCCCGCTGAAACTAAGGCCTTTGGAATTGCCCAGCACATCGAATATCTCTACCTCAACATAAGCAGGCATACCCATATTAAGATTTAGCGATGCTTCATTAACTGCCGGATTAGGGAATATACCGTGAACTTTAAATTCATCAGCTAAAGGCTTATCATCTTCTACCCCGACGACAGCGTTGAAATGAGCTATTTGCAGCCACTGCTCTTTTCCGGCATAGAACTGTTCAGCTCTGATATCCTCGGGGGATAATTCGGGTGCGTGTTTTGTAAACATTTTTAATAATGGTATATCAACCAGGTCTGATGGTATAACATCGGGTAAGATCGTTGACCTGTCAATTTCATCGCTTTGTGTTATATTAACAGCTGCCCCCCAGCTTGATTGATTTGTTTTTCTTGTGGCGGCAAATACATCTACATTGTCGAAAGTACTACCATCATAATCTATAAGGTCAACCCATTTTGCCAAAAGTGTCTGGCCGTCTTCACTGATAGCAAGCTGTATTTCATAATCACCGGGATTTTGCCTTTGTCCTGTATTTTCATTAGTTACATCGGCATAAACCATAATTGCCGATGTTAAATCAGCGATTTTCCTTATTCCCCATGATCCGTCCTGATAATAAACTTCACAGAGTTCTTTTTTAATTATTTCCCTTAGTGTACCGGTTGTCTGAATGTGGTTAACAGGCAAAACAAATGAGTAATTTCCATCGCCGTATTCGGTAAATCCAATTGTTTCATAAAAGAAAGAAAGCTCTGAAGCTCCCTGTTCCACCGGATAATTATCCAGGACCGACAAGGGAAATACTTCAAAATCCGACCAGGTTTCGCCTTTATCTGTCGATACAGATACCCCCGGCCTTGCTCCTTCTTCGGCAAAATTCACAAAATTACCAAAAGCAGCGAAATACAAATTTTCGCTTTCTTTATCATATATAAGGTCAACAAGTGAGTTTGCCCTGTGTCTGGTGGTTTCAACCGGATGAAAATTCGCGCTTGACCAGGCGGAGGGAATTACATATCTATAGTTACCGAGGTCTGTTGACATTATATAAGAAAAATTACTGTTCAACGACAAAACTTCAGGTGTGGGGCTAACCGTAGCCGTTATTATTGTTCTTATGCTCTGTGGATTATCCGGTTCAGCAAATGCCGCGATCCTCGAAACTGTGGAATACTCATAATCCTGACCGTTGTGATTGAATGTGTGGTTGGCCTTTATATTATTAGCGCTCAGCGTTTCTGAATAAATTCCGTTTATAAAACCATACCATACTTCTAATTGTTCATTCACTCTGGGAGATGAATAAGCTATTGTCAGCTCATCATTGAATTTCGCCGGATATACGCTCGGATACCTTGCTTCATCCAGGTCGTCCAGATCAGCATTATAAGTAATAATGGGTTCCTGCCATGTTTTTCCCCAATCTGTTGATAATAGGATAAACAGATTGTTTTTTGAATTATCGCCTTCATGATCAGGATTTTTGATATGATCGTAATATCCTCTTTTCAGATGTACCAAAGTCCCGGTCTGAGTATCATAAGCCAGAGTTTTATTTACACCCAGGTTAAATGATGAATAGGCGTTAGCCAGTGAATCTATTGTCGTAAATGTTAAAGTCTGTAATTTGGTAACATTTTTATTTTTTTTGCGTATAACATCATAACTGGCAGGGAAGGCTATATCCTCCTGGGTATAGTATTCCGTTTCGGGATTCCCTGATTTTAACCCGCTTGGATGTTCTTCCGCGGGTAGGGAAATTGTTGTAATTGCTAATATCATAAGCACATAACGGAGTAGATGTTTACTCATTATACGGCCCTCCGGCTTTTGTTTAAAAACTGTTAATTTAAAGTTCAAATTCCATCAAACTCAAATATAATAAGTTTTTTGGTTTAATCCAGTCCGAATATCCCAAAATGTTGTTTCCGTGTCAGAAATTTAACTGTATTCCGTAAATCAGCGAAATTGTTGAATTCCAATCGCTCCTTCCGCTTGAAAGCCTCGGCACTTTAGCCATAAACAGCCTGCCTTCTGCTCCAAAATTCAGATAAAAATTATTCATCAATTCATAATGTCCGGCAAATCGCGTTATTGCGAGGCCACCGTCACGCGAGGCGCCTAATCCTAATTTTCCTGAAAATTTCAGATAATCTGTATCCAAAAATACTCTCTCATAAAAAGCCGTCCCCCAAAATATACGGTTATCTGTCTTCATTATCATCATTGTTTCAATATATTCCGTGGATGACGGATCAAGTTCTTCCAACTGCGAGAAGCTATTCCCGGCAGGCAATTTTACGACTGCTTCCTCATTATATTGAAATTCCGTGTATCCGAATTCAAAGCCGTATGATGATACGCGGTCGGGTGTAAAAGCAATACTCTGAGAATAATGCATAATGTTGCTGCCGTCAGATGTATTTATTCCTCTATGGAATATACTGTTAGCAACTGTTGTTGTGAGCTTAACTTCATAGAACTCATTCATCATCAGCGTGGAGCCATATCCCGTTAATGCCGGTTCTATACCTGCGGAAAGAGCAGATGTTTTCTGCAGGGCATGGGCATTGCCTCCATCTGCCGGCGGGTTAAAAGCTGCCGGGCTGCCAATCCGGACGGAACCCTTTTTTTCGGGTGAAATTTCCGTTATGGCATCCGCCGCTGCTATGTCATTATCTGATAGCTTTGCTTCTTTATTGACTTTATTAATCACATATGCCTTTTGATGGCCGGAATTTGTTTCTGTTATTTGATCCGGGAGAATAGCCCGTGCAATATCATTTGCGACAGGAAGCTGTCTGTTTTGATTGCTTACTTTCCCGGCGGTTTCAAGACTTTCTAAAGTGTTTACGTCATTATTCACTAAAGAATTAGCTTTATTGTTTGCTATTGTATTTGCTTCGTTATTTGCTATTTCACTGGTTTCTGTAACAGATTCTGCGTAAACAGATTGCTCGTTAAAAATGTTATTATCTTCGGTGTTATCAGAATTAAGAGCTGCCGAACCGTTACCTGAGCTTATATAATCATTCTGATCATAAATATTATAAGCCGTGAAAAGAAGCAGCAGACTCACAGCCAGCGCGAGAGCGGGCCTTCTTATCCCGGCAGCCCGTGATTTAGAAGCGCGTTGCTTTAGGGGTGCGGCTTTAGCCTGAGCCTGGCTCATTATTCTCATAAGCACCAGATCCTCTGTCTTCCTGACGATTTCATCGGAAGGATTAATTGACTGAGCATCTTCTTTAGCAGCCAGATGTATATCAAGCGACGAATCGAAAACTTCCCTTGCTTCCGCGTCTTCGTTTAGAAGCCGGCGGAGCCTGAGGTCGCCCTCATGGGAGAGTTCTCCGTCAATATACTTCGATATCAGCTGTTCAAGATTCATTTAGTTCCCTGACCAATGGTTTTAAAAGTTTTCTTAACAAAATACGGGCTCTGTGAACTCTTACTTTCGCTAATGAAAGATCTATTCCGAGAATATCCGCTATTTCCTGGTAGCTGCATTCTTCGTATTCTCTTAAAAGAAAAGATTCTCTCAGAGCGACCGGAAGCATTTCGATGGCTTTTTGCAGGTGGTCTTTAACACCTACGTCAGATTGCTGTGCCGACATACTGCCATGAAAGACTTCATCAAATGATTCATACTCTTTCTTTGAGCGTATGATATTCAGGCAGGTATGCCTTGCTATCGTAAACAGCCAGGCCGCGAAATTTGTACCACGGAATTTTGTACTGTTCTCATATACTTTGATGAAGGTCTCCTGGAAAGCGTCTTCAGCCAGTTCTTTATCTCCGAGCATCCTCAGGCAAAACCTGAAGATCTTCTGTTTGTATTTGGAGTAAAGAAGCCGAAAAGCTTCTGCCGAACCCTTTTTAAAGGATTCTATGGCCTGTAGCAGCTCTTCTTCATTGTTAATATGGTTCCTGCTCGATAACATTTTCTTTCTTGTATACCCGTTTTACTAATTCAAACACCCAGCCCGAATAAAAAGTTACAATCAGGGGTTAATTTCAAGTTTAAGATTTAATTAGAATTTTAGCGCGATCATTAAAATACGGAATTTATCTGATAATACGTAAGTCTTTGAAAATTTAACAAATAAGCCGGCTCAATTATGAACCGGCTTTAATAATATGTTAAGGCTATTTTTAATTCTCTACCGGAGTTTCCACCACAATTTTAACTGTTCTGCTATAGTTCCTGCCTTCCGGAAGATCATTATTATATAGCAGGGTTTCACTGCCGACGGGTTCCATTATCAGGTTATCAGCGGGAACTCTGAGTATTTTCTGAACTTCGGTGATCCTTTTCATCGCAAGTTCTTTATTATAATCATCAGCGCCCGTTCTGTCTGTGAATCCTGAGATGATCACTTTAGAATCAGGCTGAATAGTTTTACTTATCTGCTCCAGGATTGTTTTATGCCTGTCGCTGATTTCCGCTTTATCATAATCGAAAAGGATAAGCGAATACCTGTCTATCCTTCTATCCTCTTTCATCTCGGTTCTTTTCTTGCGAATGGTAAGCTGCTCGATTTTCAGTGTATCATAATCTGCGGCGCTTTCACCGAAGTTATCATTCACAGCCATCTTGACTACAACCGGAGCATCCATTTCGGGAACAGGCTTTTCATCTATATGCCATTTTTGAATGCCAGGTTCGCCCTTGCCCGATTCAGTCCTTATAAAAACATCATTTTGCATTATATCCATGTTCCAGGATTCAATCCCTGCCGTTGATTGTATTTCAGGGTCTATCTCTACCACAGGAGGATTGGCTTTTACTTCTATCATGTCCATATCAACAGGCTTAAGAATTTCGAAGTTTTCAGTATGTATTTCGGCTCTCTGGTTTTCTTTCTGGCCGTCCACATACTGAATGTTGCCCGGATTTTCAGGCAGGTTCCTTGCTTCGGTTAGTATTCTGCCGGGCTCAATATCCCAAATATCTACAAGATAGCTTTTCACGGCTTCGGCTCTGGCACGGGAAAGCTTAAGGCTGTTTTTTTCAATTCCTGCATCGCGGTTGCAGCCGACAACCGTTATCCGGGAGCCGGGATTTTCTCTCATTCTGGCGCCAACTATATTCAGCATGTGCTCATACAGGTCCATTACATTCCATGGTAAATCCACTAGAGTAAAATCGGCAACTTCCCTTTCATTCAAGAGATTTTGTGATGTTCGGCTAAGGTTTGAGCTTCCTTCCGGGAAAAATACATACGGCAGCAAAGGGAACTGCTCATCGGTTTCAAATTCCTCGATTACCAGCCGGGGATTATCTCTTCTTTTTCCATCAGCAGATATTCCGGTTGTTTCTATTTCAATATCGAGCAAGCTTTTATCGGGAACCAGCTTTTCATATAATTCGGAAATTAATGTGGTTTCGAAAATATGGTTTTCATCTTTGATTTTTTCTGTTTTTACTGTCCTGTCTATAAGTGTAACTTCAGATTCTGCCCGATCCTTAACGGGAGTTATTGTAGTATCCCTTAGCAGAACCGTATCCCTGATTACTTCCCTTTCGGGAGCTCCGAAAGGCACTCTAATCGACGCTCCAAAAGTGAGCGGATGCACCTTCCAGGCCACCGATGACAGATCAGTAAAAGCCAGATTGTAAGTAATCTCCGGTACCAGATATGTATGCTCGGCAATAGGAAGCTTATAGCCTATGCCGACATTTCCGAAAAACTGTATGTCATTTCGATCAGGTATATCAGTATCGTAAGTTTCATTATTCAGTAATGTACCGTTGGGGAATGTATAATTTTCCGGCCTTATCAATTCTTCATAATGATCGACCGTACCGTTAAGAATATATCCGAGATTAAGCCCGGCGCTGAGCAGCAATCCTTTATATACCCTGTATTCGATTTCCGGCCTGAATTCCAGCATACCGATGGAAGCATTAATATTATGCTCGGTTTCGGCATCAGTAATATCTATTGTGTTAAAGGGTGGTTCTGTTTCGCGCAGTTCTTTATTGCCTATAATATCATCCTCGAGCATATCTCCGTTCAATGAGTGATATCCTACTCTAAAAAGCAATGATATATTATCCTTAACAGGATATTCAAATAAGCCGCCTAAATTAAATCCCGTGCCGCTGCCGCCTGTGTATTCGGCGCAGCATGAAGGAATGCCCGGCAGTTCCGGAAAGGATGCCGTATGTGTATTATAATTAAAACCGCCGTACAGCCCCAGATAAAAATCCGGAACCGTGTCATTCTGCGCGTACATTGGAATCGATATAAAAATCAACAAGAGTAATATCTTTTTCATTCCCGGAGCCTTATTTTATTATTACTAATTTCTTTGTTACTGATCTCATGGGCGTTTGCAGGCGCATGAAGTATATACCTGAAGACAACCCGCTAATATCGAGGCCGAAGTCATAAGTTTTATCACCGCCTTTAGCCCTTGAGAATTCCTTCCTCCAGACTTCTTCGCCGCCGGCATTATATATTGATAAGACATGGCTGCCCGCTTCAATCACCGATACCTGTGCCTCTGCGGTATTCCCCGCGGGATTCGGTTCTATACTCAGAATTATCCCTCCCGGATTGAACTCAAGAAGCCTCGGCCCTCCCCTTTCGCATATATTTATTGTAAGAGAACCTGACTGCATGGCCACTTCTGAAACGGGCTCGCTGGTAGTTATATCTGTTGACTGTATGTCAATTAAGAGGTCAGTGCTTTGAGAATTACCGAGCATAGTGTATCCCTGCAGGTATCCAAGCAGGGTATCCGCACGGGTAATCAGCCTGTCGGAAGCGGATACAGTTATCAGCCTGTCATCAAGATCAGCCTGATTAGCAATTATTTCCATATTCGATTCATCAGTTGGATAGAAAATGCTCCTGTTGAAAAGAATTTCCATCGCGTTGATCGATACCCTGACAGAATCCTTTTCACCGTCAGTGATCTTCGCGTAAATAGGTATCCTGTAATTATCAATATCCGGATCAGCGGTAAGTTCCGGCATCCATATCATTAAACTGAGGGCGGGGGTGCCATTGCCTTCAAGTTGTATTCGTACTTCTCCGGGGCATTCGTTATTTACTCCCTTAACGCTTAATTCAACCACTATCTCATCAGTATAGCTTGTTACATCTGATGGAGTAAAGTCAACATCTATTTCCGTAGTTTCTCCGGGAATTAGTATCAGCCCTGGAGATGGTGAACCGGTCATATCAAATTCCGGCAGTGCCGGCCCGGTTACTGAGATTATTTCAATATTCCAGTCGCCAGTATTTTCCAGAACTATGGTGCCGCTTTCGGTTACTGACACAATTACATCGCCAAAATCAAATGGATTAGGCGCGGCCAAAATGCCCGTGCTTCTTTCACCGCTTAGGGCGATTGTGGTATCCCTGGCTTCACCGTTTATATATAACGGAATTGTGATATAGGCTTCCTTAAAGCCGTCAGTTGATGACCTTGGATCAAATACTACCCGCATTCGCCTTTCAGTTCCGGGAGATACAGTATCAGGCGCGATAACCGGATCAAGTTCCTCAAGGCTGAAAAGAGTGCCGTCCTGGCCTGCAATACTTAAGACTCCGGTAATGACAAAAGGCGCCTCTGAATTATTTTCTACGGAAAATTCAAGCGTATCGGTATCGCAGGATGATATCAGCCCGAAATTAAGCGAATCCGGTATTGTGATCTCCGAGCTGACGGCATTCCACCTTGCTGCCTGTATAAAGGATAGAGTATCCCGGCAGGCCGGATCTGTCAATGAGCTTATATATAGATTGTAATCAACCGTGTAATTACCCGGTTCATCAGGAGTAAGGCTTACATCCATTGTTAAACTACCGCCGTTGCCGGGCAAAATACCGCTTGGGGGAGTAAAACTGAGCGCTCCGAAATCAAGCATGCCTTCAAGCTGCCTGTCGAGCTGTCCGTTATTAATAATCGTAAAGCTGTCTTCTACTGTAAATCCGACCGGAACATCTCCAAAATCAATGTCCGCGGGGTTTAGCTCTATATCAAGTATATCAACTTCGCCGGCTAAATCAACTTGGATCTGATCATCCGGCGCCTGCGCGTCAGTACTTATTTCGAGCATGGCTTCTTTAATCCCGGCAGGCCCCTGCGATGCATCGAATGAAATATAGAGAGTTAAAGTATCCCCGGGAGTTAAAAGAACATTATTTGTGATCTCAGGCTCATAGCTGAAATTTATATCATTCAATCCGCTGATCTGAGCGCCTGTAATTACTAGGTCATCCGTGGCGTTTGCCATATTCGCTATCTTTAAAGTATCGGTTATGTATTCGCAATCTGCTCTTAATCCGAAGTCAAATTCGAAGTCCGAAACATATATCCTCGATGATACCGCGCTTCCGGTAAGCTGTATGCTAAGGTCGATTGGACAGGCGATAATTGAACTAAGCTCCAGCATTGTCGTATCACCTTCGCTCTCTGTTGGCGGACTGTAACTGACAGTTACCGTTACAGCCTCGCCCGGATAAAGTGTATCAGGCAGCGCCGGAACAATATCATCTATGCTGAAAGGAGGATCGAGAGGCGGGATACCTTGCAGAAAGATTTCGGCAGTGCCTGTATTCGTGATAAGGTAATCCTCTGTGTAAATGCCGCCGGCTTTCCGTTCGCCGAAACCGGGATCGCCTGAAGTCAAACTTAGACCGCTATGGATTACATCAGCGTAAACCAGCAATGTATCCGCTTTTTCAGGACATTCCTCGATATTCACGTAAACAGTATCGTAAAATCTTGTTTGATTGGGATTAAATACTCCGGCCTGGTATTTTATTATATAAGATGTTGAGTCAGCCCCGGTGAAATCATCTTCACTTAGGCTAAAGCCGGTTCCCCCGGTCAAACCCTGATAAAGGCGCGGACTGCTAATGGTTATGCCGTCACCTGATTCAGGCACGACTATAAAGTATGTCGAATCGGCGCTTTCGGCGCAAATCTCGCCGAGGTAAATTCCGTCTGTTTCTGTTTTACCGGTGGGATTGCCTTCCGCGTCATAGATAGCAACATTTTCATCCCTTATAAAAATGCTGACCGGTATCCGGCAGTCAGGCAGCGCGTCTGAAAATGCAACGATCAGTGTATCGTAAACCCAGCCGCTTGTTCCGGCCTGGTATTCGTATTCAATTTCAATACTCAGGCTGTCATCCGGGTTGAGAGTTTGGTTTGCCGTGGGGTCAGTAATGCTGAATCCCGCTGTCATCATTTCAAAATATGAATTTTCAATATCCACACCAAAAGCGACCTGGCCGGGGTTTTTTATCCAGGTATAGCTTAGCCTGGAATTACCGGTACAAGCCAGCAGAGTATCGCGGATTTCTTCGCCGCATTCGGCTCGCATTTCGGGGAGTATCCTCAGCAAGTTCGCTCCCGCCTGCGACATAACATATTGAGGCTCATCAGTGTATTCGCCTGATTGTGGGCTATCGACAATCTGCATTATCACAATGCAGTATTCCTCGTCAGTTCCGCTCAGGTCAGGCGATACAGTGAAGGCCGAACCCGGCGCCGTTAAATCCTGAATTTTCTGCCATTCGCCTCCGAAGGGGCTTAGCCATACTTCCGCGTCTATGCCAAGGCCTTTGCCGCCTCTGATCTCCGCGCCGGTTCTTTCCACCCATGTTGTGGTATCGGTAGCCGGCCCCTGATAATTGGAGCCATTGAAAGGATCGAGCGCGCCGTCAATCTTCACAACATCGAAGCGTATCCTTCCGTTGCCGCCGCTCTGGTTATTATAAGTGCCGGGCTGTGTATCGAGCACAACATTATTAACCGATATTTTAGACTGTATGGCAGCATGGCCGCCCGAGCCGTGTCCTCCGCGCCAGTTCTGAGTGTGAGTGCCTCCGCGTCCGCCTTTAGCTGTAATTTCAATATTATAGCAGCTATCGGCGAATATTCTTATCGCGCCGCCGCCGCCGCCGCCTGATCCGGATTCACGTCCGGGGTTTTGGGGATTTCCGCTTGCTCCACCCGAACCTCCGGCGATTGGCACTACCATAGTGTTACCGTGGGATTTACCGGCAGTATTTGCCAGGCCGTGGCCGTCAGTCGCGAAACCGCCTGATCCTCCGGCGCTATTCTGCTGGTAACCGCTGCCACCGCCGTATCCGCCGGGAGGAGCGCATGAACTGCCGTCACCACAACTCTCTCCGGGAGTCCCAAAGGGGTGCCCAGGCGAACCTGCTGATGCTTCCCAGGCAAAAGTATTAAAAGGCATAATCCCATTAAGGCTCATGCCGTTATCATTACCCGAACCTACTCCCGGATCTTGATAGTTATTGCTTATACCGGGTATTCCGGAATTATTTCTGCCGCCTTTACCACCGCCTGTGAATCCATTTCCGCCATCTTCTCCATTTCCCTGATCAAAAGGGGCAGCATCTCTAAAACTTCCGCCGCCGCCCCCGCCGCCGGGTCCGCCATCCTGCACTCTTAAGCCGGGCTTGCCCGTTGTGCCGCCGTTGGCGTTGAGCACCGTATTATCGCCGCCGTAAATATTTCCGGTGGCAAGCAGAATAAACGGCAGATATGACTGGTTGCCCGCGGTATTCGGGTCGCAGTCGAGTGTGGTAACATAATAAGTATCATCGGCGAAAATCGCGGAATCGATCAGCATGGCGCCCCGCGGTGAGCGCTTGCCAAGAGGCGCTTCGCCGAGTATGCGCTGGGATACTCCAGTTATATCGCCCATATTGAATGGCTCCGCTACATAGAAATTAAATGGCTGCGACTGCACGCCCATATAATTCACCCTTAGCGGGATAATGAACTCACTATTCAACTGCTCCCAATCCCATTCGCCGGGATCCAGGTCAGGATTTATAAATACCTGCGTGGAGATCATCCTGCCGTCCCAGCTTACCACCTTGGGCCCGAAATGCAGTTTATCAGCGTCCCCGGCATTAACGAACTCAATCTTTAAGTCGTCACCCGGCAGGCCAAAATAGGTGCTATCCGGCCCGAAATTCAGGTTGCCGCCCTGGTTCGCGTCATGCGGGCCGATAATTTCAAGGTAAACATTCATGCCCGGAGCGCCAATATCCGGTATTATGTACGATACCTGTGCCGTCTGTGCGGCAGCAAGGCATGGCATTAGCAAAAAAATCAGCAGGTAGATCTTTTTCATAGTTAAATCCTATTTGTTATCATCGAATTTAAAAATATATGAATTTCTTTTAATATTATCAATTTTCATTATAGATTTTATGCCCTTTTCTTAAAAATAATTTAGGAACGATTTTTGCTTAATATTTCATAGAAATTGAAAATCATTAATAATGAAAAAAGATCAATGGAATTATATAAAACATTTACGCCCTTTCTCCGCTTTTGTGACGTGGAAAAGGGATATTCCGTCCACACAATAAAGGCTTACACGAAAGCCCTTGATAATTTTGCCGAATACCTGGAAGAATCTTTCGGGGAAATTCCGCTCCTGGAGGAGATCAAAACCGAGCATGTAAGGCCATTCCTCGGCTGGCTGCACGATAAGGGATATGACCGTCAGACTCTCAGGGCAAGGATTTCGGCTGTGAAATCACTCTTCAAGTATTTAACAAGAAAAGATTTCATAAAAACGAATCCCGCGACTCTCATTGCTACCCCCAAAAAGGAGAAAAAGCTGCCGGAATTTGTGCTATCCGGTGAAATTACAGTAATGATGGAAAATATAGCCGGCGACAGCGCCGAAGCCAAACGGAATATTGCCCTGGCTGAGCTGCTTTACGGTTCGGGCCTGAGGATAAGCGAAGCATGCGGACTTACGCCAGGGGATATGGACCTGAAACGCAAAACCGTAAAGGTAACCGGCAAGGGAAATAAGCAGCGCATAGTTCCGCTGAGCGGCAAATCCGTACGGGCGCTTGAAGAATGGCTTAAATACAGGCCAAACATGAATAAAGCACGCGCGCCATACCTTTTCCTTAACGCGAAAGGCGGCAGGCTAAGCCCCGCCCATGCTTATAAGATCATAAAAAAAGCGCTTACGGGCGCCACAGAATCCCTGAAGAAAAGCCCCCATGTGCTCAGGCATTCATTTGCCACGCACATGCTGGATAATGGCGCGGACATCCGCTCCGTAAGCGAGATGCTGGGCCACGCCTCGCTCTCCACCACACAGGTCTATACCCACGTCTCCATCGAGCGCCTCAAAGACGCCTACAAAAAAGCCCACCCCAAAGCTTAGGGGGGTGGAATA
>CAZJAH010000006.1:0-94199 GCA_964544155.1 uncultured Hyphomicrobiales bacterium
CCAACCCCGCCGGTGCGGCATTTTTGTTGAATAATTTATCAAAAAATTATTAAATTGCCGTTTAATTATGATGAAAAGCTAATAATCGGGTAAAAATTGCCTCCAAACTGGACCCTTAAACAGCTGCTTGCCCTGACTTTTATCAAGGGTATAAAATATTCCGGGATAAGGGATATAGTTGAGCGCTATCCTTCGCTCGAAGACTTCGCAGCCGCTCGCGAAAGTTCCGGCCAGGGAAGCATCGACGGCATTATCTTCGGCGGTTCCTTATCATCATACTACAAACTGGCCGATGAGCAGATACAAATGTGCGAAGAGTCTGCCTCCCGGATAGTCACAATCTGGGATGACGACTACCCTCCACTTTTGAGGTATATTCTTTATCCCCCTCCTATGCTTTTCATAAAGGGAGATTTTAAACCCTTAGACAGGAAATTGATCGCCATCGTGGGTACAAGGAAGTGTACTACTTACGGCAAACTCTGCGCCGAACGCTTCGCTGCTGAATTTGCTGCTAACGGTATTGTAGTTGTAAGCGGTTTAGCTTACGGTATAGATACAACTTCCCATATGGCAGTAGTAAAAGCCGGAGGTACTACCTACGCAGTAATAGCATGCGGGCAGGATAGAATTTCCCCCCAATCATCGCAAAAGAACGCTGATAAAATAATAGAGGCCGGCGGCGCCATAGTCAGCGAATACAGGTTTGGCGTTCCAGCCAGGCCCGGATATTTTCCCCAGCGCAACAGGATAATCAGCGGCATGTCCGACGCCTGCCTTGTTGTCGAAAGCGGCTCGCGTGGCGGCTCGCTTATAACGGCTAAATTCGCCTTCGATCAGGAAAGAGATGTTTTCGCAATCCCCGGTAATATTTCTTCCCAAAAAAGTGAAGGAACTAATACTCTGATCAAAACTAATATTGCCATGCCTGCGCTAACTCCCGGAGGAGTGCTCGAAGATCTGGGTATCGATTTCGAAAAACTGGATTTTTCAGAAATGAAAATCAAATTTGACAGTTCAGAGGAAGAAATGCTTTACAATAAGCTTAGTTTTGAGCCCGTTCATATCGACACATTAGCTGATAATACAAAGCTTGACATTTCGGTAATACTTGTCAGGCTACTCGATTTGGAATTTAAAGGCCTTGCGCGGCAATTGCCCGGCAAATATTATATAAAAGCATCATAAATTATTGAATAGATAATAATGAATAATCAAAATCTCTATCGTCAGTATTTAGAATTAGTCGAAAAAAGAATAAACGAACATGTTCAGGTGATTGAACCAAAATCCCTGTATGAGCCTTTTTCCTATTTCATGCAGGCAGGCGGAAAAAGGATACGGCCCGTACTCACCATGATCAGCGCGGGTGCAGTGGGGGGCAATCCCGAAGAAGCAGTGGATATAGCCGCGGCTATTGAGATACTTCATAATTTCACGCTTGTACATGATGATATAATGGATGATTCCCCACTCAGGCGGGGCAGGCCTACAGTACACAATAAATGGGATAAAAATATTGCCATACTCGTTGGCGACTTGATGATAGGATATGCCTGCAAGCTTCTTCCAACGCATAAGCAGCATGAAAGAGCCGCGGAAATTCACAAGGAATTCACCGACTCCCTTATCATTGTATCTGAAGGCCAGGCTTTCGATATGGATTTTAATGAAAAAAGGGATACCACTGTAGACGAATATTTTGTTATGATTAGCAAGAAAACTGCCCACCTGCTCGAAGCTTCCGCTGTGGTAGGCGGCCACGCGGGATTCGGTAGCAACAGGCAGATTGCCGCGCTTGGCAAATACGGTGATAATCTCGGGCTGGCTTTTCAAATACAGGATGACCTTTTGGACTTAACAGCCGACCAGGCCGAGCTTGGTAAACAAATCGGCCAGGATATTGTAGAAGGCAAGAAAACCTACATGATGATAAACGCCCGATTAAGGGCACAATCTCCGGAGGATAAAAAGCTTATTGATCTTTTCTTCGAGAATCACGGTCTTGGCTCAGAATACGTCCCCGTTATTAAAGATATGCTGGACAGGCTGGGCATACTTGATGACGCCAAAGTGCGAGTAAAGCAGTTCCTCAATGAAGCTGAAGCAAGCCTTGAAGTATTGGAAGATAACGAATACACACGTCTTTTGAAATGGATCATTCAATATCTCACAGACAGAAAATATTAATAAAATTTAACCGTATTACATTATATTTGAAAAAATCACTTATCTTATCTATAATTTAGTTGAGACTAATTATTTTTGTTAATTTAGCAAATATATTTTTGAACAATTATTCTGAATATTTGGAGCACGCATGAAATCCTTTGATAAGGAAACCATTATCGAACCCGGAATGGAATATCTCGGACTGAGAAATTTAGGAGAAGTACACTGGCACCATACCACGGCAGTTTTATACGAACACGCCATAAAAAATAGCGAAGGTATAATATCCCACCAGGGTCCTCTGTGCGTAAAAACCGGGAAGATCACAGGCCGTTCGCCAAATGATAAATTCATCGTAAAAGATGATTTCACTGAAAATACTATCAATTGGGGTAAAATAAACAGGCCTTATGATGAAAAAAAATTCGATATTCTATTTGAAAGAGTAAAAGCACACCTGCAGACAAGAGACATCTATGTGCAGGATGTTTATTCCGGCTCTGACTCTGCCACAAGAATGAAAATCAGAATTATCACAAGATACGCCTGGCAGTCTTTATTCGCGAGAAACCTGTTTATCAGGGAACTTGACAGGGATAAACTCAAAGATTTCACGCCTGATTTCACTGTTATAGATATCCCCAACTTCCTGGGAAACCCTGAACTCGACGACCTTAACAGTGAAACTTTCATATGCGTTAATTTCAAGAAAAAGCTAGTTCTGATTGGCGGTACCCAGTATGCCGGAGAAATTAAGAAATCAATATTCAGCGTTATGAATTACTTCTTGCCATTGAAAGGTGTTCTGGGAATGCATTGCAGCTCGAATAAAGGGCCGAATGATGATGTCGCGTTATTATTCGGGCTGTCAGGTACCGGCAAAACTACTCTGTCAGCTGATCCTAAAAGAGCGCTTATCGGCGATGATGAGCACGGCTGGAATGATGAAGGAATTTTTAATTTTGAAGGTGGCTGTTACGCGAAAGTTATAAACCTATCGAAAGAAGCCGAACCTGAGATCTGGGCTACAACCAGAAAATTCGGTACAATACTTGAAAATGTTGTTATTGATGAAGAAATACGCCGGCCCGACCTGCATGATAACAGCCTTACAGAAAATACCAGGGCGGCATATCCCATAATGTCACTGGATAATATAGTCCCCGAAGGCAAAGGAGGCCACCCGAATAATATAATATTCCTTACTGCCGACGCATTTGGAGTACTACCGCCAATATCCAGACTTACACCGGAACAGGCTATGTACCACTTCCTCCTCGGATATACAGCTAAGGTAGCAGGCACCGAGAAAGGCGTAACGGAACCACAGGCCACATTCAGCACCTGTTTTGGCGCGCCGTTCATGCCTTTGCATCCGAGTAAATATGCGGAACTTCTCGGCAAAAAGATTAGAAAACATAACTCCAGGACATGGCTTGTTAACACAGGCTGGGTTGAAGGCCCATACGGCGAAGGCCACAGGATTTCAATTAAGCATACTAGAGCCCTGCTTAATGCCGCACTTGAAGGCAATCTTGATAATGTTGAATACGAAACAGATCCGATATTCGGACTTCAGGTTCCAAAGGAATGCCCGGATGTACCATCGGAGATACTTATGCCTAAAAATACCTGGAAAGACAAAAACGCTTATGACGAAAAGGCCAAAAACCTGGCAGCCATGTTCAAAGAAAACTTTAAGCAATATGAAAGATTTGTTGATGACAAGGTTATTAAGTCAGGCCCCATAGCCTAAGTGAAAATAAATCATAAGTTTATTTTAAAGCCTGCTCTTTTTGGGCAGGCTTTTTTTATTTTTCACGAAAATTAATTAATATCGTCATTCATTTTGATAACAGGCATAATAAGTTTTTTAAGGAAAATGATGAAACTGATCTTTTTTACACTGTTTATTTTGATAACAGGAGCCTTAGAGGCCATTTCTCAACATGATGATTACAATGAAGTCGAACCGCGCGATACAGTTGTTTTTCGTTACAAATTCAATGTCGGCGATACTTTGTATTACCGTGTAGTTTCACATGACAGCATCATAATCGATTACGGTGAACCCCTTTTGAAAAGCCGCTATGAAAGAATACGGATTACATGCGACAGCATTAATGATGTCAATCATTACATCTTAGGTATAACATTAGTTGATTATTTAGCTCATGAAAGCAAAGGCGATGTTCGCGGAGTAAGGCGGGAACATTCCCCCTGGCTTGACAGAACCGTATGGATAGAAATGGATTTTTACGGCAACCGTTACAGCTACCGTATTGATGATACAAGCCAGGCCGCCATGGCTCCCGGAAGCGCTTTTCAGCCCTTTCTGCTGATAAATTTCGTGGAATCGCACAAAGCCGTAAACGAGTCATGGATGGTCAAGGATTCCATACACATTGCTGAAAACGGCTATCCGCCTCCGGTTCTGAGGTATAGCAGCCTTTTCAGGGCTAAGGAAAGCATCGATACTCTGGGGTACATGACAAATAAAGCAGAGTATATCCGCACAGCACAAGGCTCAATGGAGCTAATCACCGATCAGCAGAAAATTGCTGTTGCATCTATTCATAACAGCTGGGGTTTTATCAATATGAGCCAGGAACTGTTCATTCCGGTAAGCCTTTATCAGACATCCGAACTGAAACTTAACATACAATCACCCGATCAGCCAGATAAGCCGGGCTGGCATTATATCGAGGCTAATTACATGCTCGATGTATACAAGCCTGCAGATCCGCCCGATGATGCAGATGAAGATGAAGGTAACAGCATGGAATAATACTTATGATTCATTGCCGGCGATAGCGGTTGCAACAGCTGCGTCGCCGGTAACGTTAGTTACCGTTCTTGCCATATCCAGTATCCTGTCAACCCCCAGTATCAGGGCAATTCCTTCCGCCGGTACGTGTATAGCCTGCAGGATCATTACCAGCATGATTATTCCAACACCGGGAACCGGCGCAGTGCCAATAGAAGCCAGAACAGCCGTAAGGACAATGGTCAACTGCTCGACTATACCCAAGTCAAATCCGTATACCTGCGCAATGAAAACGGCTGCCACACCCTGATACAGGGCAGTTCCATCCATATTAATGGTGGCTCCCAGCGGGAGTACAAACCCGGTGACCTGTTTGGGCAGGCCAAGTTTATTTTCAGTGCAGTCAAATGTAACAGGCAGGGTAGCAGCGCTGGAGCTCGTACTAAATCCTATTGCCTGTGCATTGCGCATTGCCTTCATGAATTCTAATGGGTTCCTTTTACCTATAACTTTGACAAGGGTACCGTAAACTAAAAATGTCTGAAGCAGCAGCCCAAAAATTACCGCGAAAATATACCATATAAGAGTGGAAAGAATCTCAAAGCCGAAATCAGCCACAGTAGCCGCTATAAGCGCGAAAACGCCATAAGGCGCTATTTTCATGATGAAGTCAACCATCTTGATCATAGTTTCGCTCACCCCGTTGAAAAATCCCACCACAGGAGCAGCCTTTATGGATGGAATAAAGGTCAAGGTGATACCAAAAATCACCGCGAAAAACACAATCTGCAGCATGTTGCCTTTAGACATAGCTTCTATGGGATTTTTGGGTACAATATTAACGAAGAAATCAAGTATATCTATCTCCAGTTCTTCACTGACTTCAGGCTTATCTTCCTGGAAGGCGCCCATTAGCCTGTTCTTGGAGCTTTCGGTGACCTGTTTGCCCGGCTGGATCAGATTAGCGCAAGTAAGGCCTATTGTTATAGCTATTAACGTTGTGGTAATATATATGAGGAAGGTCTTCCCTCCTATCCTGCCGAGTTTTTTCACATCGTCGAGGCTCGCGGCTCCAATAATCAGGCTTGCAATCACTAATGGTATTGCAAGGAAGCTCAGCAGCCTAATAAACAGCTCGCCTACCGGCCTTATGACTGTTGCCGCTGTTTTTTCTTTCCTTATCGAAATTATATTAGTTAACAGTAACTGCTCGCCTTCGGCATTGATAATGGTCAGATGCGGCTTACCGGGAAACTGCCTGTTTATCCTTCTGAAAGATTTAATAAGCTGTATTTGGCCTTCATCATCGAAATTAATCATGATATCTTCTTCCGGAACGGCTATAATAGCGCTTCTCCAGTTGTCAATCGTTGTTTTTACTCTTTCCCCTTCATGAGTATGGGAAATGATGATTTTATCCTGGTCAACATTAAAAAAAGCCCCGAAAACCGCGCCGGCTGCAAGAGCGAATAATATCTGAAGATGAAGCGGGATACTGCTTAATTTTTTCATTTGTAGTTTTAATTTTTAGGAAAAAACAAAGATACCAAAGTTTAAAATCAGAACAAATCCGATTTAAACGGTATTACAGCGGTATTTTAATTCAGGATTAATTATTCTTTGAAACTGAATGTGTAATCCAGTTTGATATCAGGATGAAGGCTTCGTGTCACCGGACATGTCTTTACAACATTTGAAAGCAGCTTGAAATCTTCATCTTTCAGCTTGCGTGGGAAAGTGATCACAAATGAGAGCTTAGCAATACGGCGGTATGGTTCATTGACCATTTCCTTACTGACTCGTATATGCAGGCCTTCGATATTGATTTCTTTTTGCCTGGCTTTAATTCCCATTATTGTCGCCACGCATGATCCGATTGATGCTCCGGCGAGGTCAGTCGGCGAAATGTACTCGGCCTTGCCAAGGTTATCCAGAGGAGCATCCGTCAGGAAGCCTGTTCCTGATGGCTCATGAGTTACTTTAGTACGCAGGTCGCCCAAATAGTCAACGTCGATATTTACGATATGCTTTTCCATATAATTTCCAGTAATTAAGTTTCTAAAACAAGTCCGTCATAAGCGAGAAAAATATTTTCAGGCAGTTTGCTTTCGAGCTCTTCATGCTTAATCTGATGAGCCATGTGGGTGAAGTATGTTATTTCAGCGCCGATCATGAGGGCGGCATTGGTTGCTTCATCTACGCAGAAATGAGTAGGATGAGGATTAAACCTTAGGGCATCGATAATCAGATATTTAAGGCCTTTCAGGTTCTTCATACTCTCAGGCGGTATGTTGTTTACATCGGTTATATAAGCCATTCTGCCAATCCTGAATCCCAGAGTGACCAGCTTTCCGTGCAAAACAGGTATGGGAATAAGCTCAATATCACCAACACTGAATTTGCAGCCGTTTAAAATGTTAATGTCAATCAGTGGTACTCCGCCGCCTCTCTGCTCGGGTTCTTCAAAAGCATAAATGAAAGTTCTTTTTAGCTCTTTAAAAGTCTTTTCATTCAAAAATATGGGCATTCTATTGCCGGAAGTAAAATTAAAAGCCCTTATATCATCAAAGCCGCCTATATGGTCGAAATGATGGTGGGTAAAGATTACCGCGTCGAGCTTCTTAACTCCGCACCTCAGCATCTGCTGCCTGAAATCCGGCGAAGTATCTATAACAATAGATGTAGAAGGTGATTCAACCAGTAAAGAGCAACGCAGCCTTTTATCCCGCGGATCGGCTGAAGTGCAGGTTTCGCAATTGCAGCTTATTGTCGGAATACCGCTTGATGTACCGCTTCCCAGCACAGTGAATTTTAAAAAATCCCTTTTGATTTCACTCATAGCTGAACTGCATAATTTTCAATCATTTACTTATTTTACTTAAGATAATAATTATTAAACATTTTCTTCTTAATTCCTGATACCGCAATATATAAAAAAATCGGAGATGTGTTTCCACAGCTCCGATCAATATGAATTATTTTTCTCAAATATCAGCCTAAGTATGCTCTAAGTGTTTTAGATCTGGATGCATGCCTGAGCCTCCTGATGGCCTTTTCTTTTATCTGGCGTACACGCTCACGGGTAAGATTGAATTTTTCGCCGATTTCTTCAAGAGTAAGGCACTGGCCGTCAAGGCCGAAATACAGTTTTATGACTTCGCCTTCTCTCTGTGAGAGGGTAGTAAGCACCTGCTTGACTTCTTCCTTAAGTGATTCGCGTATAAGTTCGGAATCGGGCGGGGGCTGCTGGTCGTTAGGCAGCACGTCAAGAAGCCTGTTGTCTTCGCCCTGAACAAATGGAGCGTCAACAGACAAATGCCTGCCTGATATCTTGATGGTCTCGGCAATTTCAGCAACTGACATATTAAGCTGTTCTGCCAATTCCGATGCCGTGGGCTCACGCTCGAATTCCTGTTCCAGTTCGCTGAATTTTTTGCCTATCTTATTAAGAGCTCCAACCCTGTTAAGCGGAAGCCTTACTATCCTCGACTGCTCTGCCAAAGCCTGCAGTATAGACTGCCTGATCCACCATACGCCGTAGGAGATAAATTTAAATCCGCGGGTTTCATCAAATCTTTTCGCGGCTTTTATGAGGCCTAAATTTCCTTCATTTATTAGATCACCCAGCGAAAGCCCCTGATTCTGGTACTGTTTGGCCACAGATACAACGAACCTTAGGTTTGCTTTAACCAGCCTTTCCAAGGCCAGGTTGCCTTCAAATCCGCCTTTTTTGATCTTCTTGGCCAGTTCGATCTCTTCGTCAGCCGTGATAAGCTCTACCCTTCCGATTTCCTGAAGGTACTTATCCAGCGATTGGCTTTCCCTGTTCGTATATTGTTTTGTAATCCTCATTTGAGATCAGCTCATTTTATTTAACTATTTGATATTTAATGTATTTTCCGCTTTTAAAACGTTTTAGTGTTGTATTTATTAACAAATCCGGAAATTAATGAATATAATGATAATTAACAAATACGAATTCCTGAATTAATAATTACTTTCATCAGTGTTGTTTGTATTTGTAAGTATCCTCATGTAAGTGTTATTTTTCAGTAATTCCAATGTAAGCTCCACATATCTGTCCTCTGTGAGGAACATCTGATAAATCTGTGAATTATTATAAAATCTACGGTATATTTCCCGTTTAAGGCTTGTAATTATTTCATTTTTATTTTTCTTTATGAGCAATATTTCCTCATTTTCCAAAGCCCGAAGAGTATTTGCCAATAAATCCATAGTAGGCTCACTGAAACCTCTTTTTTCGGACGATTTTATCAAATCTTCAAGTACTAGGCTCTCATCGGATATTATGCCATTTTCTGCACTCGTAATAAATTCCAGGAATTCATTGAATAATTCTTCATCATTTATATCATAATCATTCAATGAATCAATTCCGGCAGTATAAATATTGGCAAATTTGAAAAGGTAATTAACTCTTTTCAGATTGTTAAAATAGTCTTCTTCAACTTTTTCCCTTACAATTGAATCGGGCATTATGCCGGTCAATTCTTTTACAGGCCTTTTATTTCCGGTATAATAAACAGAAGTGTCGGGTGATTCGCTTACAGCTTTCTCATCGTATTTTTTACCAAAACTGATTCTTTGGATACATCTGCCGGAAGGTGTAAAATATTTAGCAGTTGTCATCTTAAGATTTGCGTCATAAGGTAAACCGAAAACATTCTGAACAAGCCCTTTGCCGAAGGATCTTTTTCCAATAATAATTCCTCTGTCCAGATCCTGAATAGCGCCTGCTACTACTTCGCTTGCACTGGCGCTGCCTTCGTTAATCAATACTGCGAGAGGAAGGTCGGGTATCATTGGCTCAATACTTGATCTGTATTCGAAAAGCGTAACGTTATCCCTGCCTTTTGTGCTGACTATGGTGCTGTTTTTAGGAACAAAAAGCTGGCATATTTCTACAGCAGCCTGCAAAAGCCCTCCGGGGTTATCCCTTAGATCGAGGATGATACCTTTAGCGTCCCTTTGTTTGCAAAGCTCGTAAACGGCTTTGCGTACTTCATTTTCTGCGCCTTCAGTAAAACCGTCCAGCTTGATATATGCAATGCTGTCTTTAAGCATAGCAGAGTAGGGAACATTTTTAATCCGGATCTCCTGCCTTTCAAGTGTAAATCTGAGTGTGTCACCAAGGCCGTCGCGAAGTACTTTAATGCCGAGCCGGGAACCTGCTTTACCGCCTGTAAAATCTCTAAGCCTGGCTTTTTTGCGGTGCAGTACTTTAGTGCTGTCCATCATATATATCCTGTCGCCGATCCTCAGCCCTGCTTTATCTGCGGGATACCCTTCGCGGATGTCGGTGATAGTTAACATACTATCCATAATTGCAACAGATATTCCAAGCCCCACATAGGTACCGCGGGTCATATATTCGAGCTCATCATAATCGCTTTGTGTGTAATAAACAGTGTAAGGATCGAGCGAAGAAAGCATGCCTTCGATAGCGCTTTCCATAAGCAATTCGGGATCAACGTCTATCACATAATTATTGGCGATCTTTTTATACAGATCTCCAAATATCTCGAAAGAACTGTTTATCTGAAAATACTTTGAATCCTGCCAGGATATAAGTAAGGCCGCGGCTCCAATAAGAGCCGCCGCCAATAATATTGTAGTAAAATTTTTCATATTTCCGGGTAAGAAATTTAATTTATCGGGAAATTTTATCCCTAAGATAAGTTTTTATATTATCGGCAGGAATTCTAACCTGCTCCATCGTATCTCTGTCTCTGACTGTTATAGTGTTATCCTCTAAAGTTTGCCCGTCTATTGTAATACAATATGGAGTACCTATTTCATCCTGACGTCGGTATCTGCGGCCTATTGCACCGGATGTATCCCACTGTACCCTGAATTCCTTCTGGAGGTCTTCGTAAATAGGCCTGGCCTTTTCGGGCATTCCGTCTTTATTAACCAAGGGAAATACTGCTGCCATAACCGGAGCCAGACCGGGATGAAATCTCATCAGAGTCCGGGATTCCGTTCCGCCCTTGTCGCCGGGTACTTCCTCTTCATCATAAGCCGAGCAAAGAAAAGCCATAAGTGAACGCGAAACTCCGCCCGATGTCTCTATTACATACGGAATATAGCGCTCTTTGTTAACGGTATCAACGTATTCCATTTTCTTGCCTGAGTATTCAAAATGGCGTTTCAGGTCGAAGTCAGTCCTTGAGTGTATGCCTTCAATTTCGCCGAACCCAAAAGGGAATTCATATTCTATATCCACGGCGTGGTTGGCATAGTGCGCGAGTTTATCATGCATCTTTAATTTCAGATTTTCTTTTCTCATTCCATGATCGAGGTACCAGTTATAACGCAGCTCCTGCCAGTACTCGAACCACTCCTTCTCGGTGCCGGGCTTTACGAAAAACTGCATTTCCATCTGCTCGAATTCTCTTGTACGAAATAAAAAGTTCCTTGTGTTGATCTCATTCCTGAAAGCTTTCCCAATCTGAGCTATACCAAAAGGCACTTTCTGGCGGGCGGTTTCCATTACATTTTTGAAATTCACAAAAATACCCTGTGCCGATTCAGGCCTCAGATAAATAATGTTGCTGCTATCCTCCACAGGCCCGAGGAAAGTTTTAAACATCAGGTTGAAGTTCCTCACTTCAGTCCAGTCGGTACTGCCCGATACAGGATCTTTAATTTCATTATCTATGATGATTTTATGGTATTCGTGAGGCAAAGAAGCCGACTCAAGCTCTTTTTCTATTTTATGGGCTTCGTCTTCCTTATTTTTTTTGCGTAGCTTTTCTATATGGTCTTCGATCAGAGTATCGGCTCTGTAGCGGGATTTGCTTGTTTTATTATCAATCATGGGGTCGCTGAACTGCTCGGTGTGGCCGCTGGCTTCCCAGGTGCGCGGATGCATCAGTATCGAAGCATCAAGCCCGACAATGTCATCACGGAATGTCATGGCCTTCCACCAGGCATTTTTTATGTTCAATAGCAGTTCCACGCCAAGAGGCCCGTAATCCCAGCAGCCGTTTAAGCCGCCGTATATTTCGGATGATTGAAATATAAATCCTCTTCTTTTAGCCAGTGATATTATTGTTTCCAACTTATGCATTAAATTTCCTAAAATATTAAGTTGACATTTTTTAAAATAAAATTATACTAAATTAAGAAAGATAAAGTTCATAAAATAACCAGGCTTAAATAATAAGCCTTCAGGATAGTTGTAATTTAGCTTTTTAACTATTTTATTAAATTATTAAAAAATTATTTCAAAACTTTAATAAATATTAGGTAATGCAAATATTGCTGATCAGGAACAGAAAATATATTTTCCCTGTTCTATATATTTATGCGGCGTTTTTTTACATTTTTATAATCGAGGATTATAGTGGAATCAGATTAATAAAAATAAATTATTTTATAATGATTAAATGTTGCCTTAAAGAGTTTTTTGATTATATTTGTTTCAGAAATAAAAGTACTCAAAGGCTTTGGAGATTAAATAAATGGAACAAAAGTATTTGTTGATGTTTATTATTTTACTTTTAACGGTCACTCAAACATACGCTCAAAATGATAAAGATGAAACTCATAAAGACAGTGTTGAATATATTTTACAACAGGTAGATATAATAGCCCCAAAAACGCAAATGGAAAGGAGGATACTACCGAGTTCGATCTCCGTTATTGATGAATACGAAATCCAGGAGCAGGACATACGCAGCCTGAATGAAATATCGGCTATAGCTCCGAACTTTTTCATGCCGGATTACGGAACCAAACTCACTTCGCCGGTATATATAAGAGGTATTGGTTCCCGCATTAAATCTCCTTCCGTCGGGCTAAATGTAGATCATGTGCCTTTCTTTGAAAAGGCTGCTTTCGATTTTGATTTTTTTGATATTAAGCAAATTGAAGTTCTTCGCGGTCCGCAGGGGACACTTTACGGAAGAAATACCATGGGCGGAATCATCAATATTTATACCCGTTCACCGCTGGAATTTCAGGGAACAAAAGCCGAGATGAACATTGGTAGTTACGGATTACTTAACGCGATGGCCAATCATTATGACAAATTATCTGACAACTTCGGTTACAGTGTAAATCTTAATTACATCCAAAAGGACGGCTTTTTTAAAAATGAATATTCCGGAAATAAAGTCGATGAAATGTATTCTACCGGTTCACGATTTCGTCTTGCCTGGAAATTGTCAGATAATTCAACAGTAGAAAATATCACATTTTTTGAAACCAGTGAACAGGGCGGATATCCATACGCCATCTATAATACCGAAACCCAATCCGCCGGCCCTGTCAATTACAATGAAGAAAGCGGTTATAAACGCGATCTTCTTTCCAGCGCGTTAGTCTATAAATATACCAAAAAGCGTTTTGATATTCAGGTAACGGGTTCTTTCCAATACATGGATGATAAAAACAGTATAGATCAGGATTTTACGGAAAAATCACAATTTTATGTGGTACAGGAGCAATTCCATAATATATTTTCCCAGGAGATCATCGCCAAAGGAAAAGGCAATCCGCGCTATGACTGGCTGACCGGCATATATGGATTTTATCAGGATTTGAATAATACTGTCGATGTTGATTACCATAGTTCCAATACCAATATCTTCAGGAATCTCGGCCATAATATATATGGTTTTGCGGCCTTTCACCAGTCAACATTTAAAAACCTGATATTCAATGGCTTAACCTTTACCGGTGGTTTAAGGGCTGATTTCGAAGTTGACGAGCTTGACTACCTATATAACAGGAATAATGTAACACAAGCCGATACAATCTATCCGCAAATGGAATCTTTCGAGCTTCTCCCGCGTTTCGCGCTTTCATACGATATTGATAATAAATCAAATCTTTATACTGTTATTTCCCGCGGTTACAAGACAGGCGGATTTAACAATACAGTAGAAAGAAATGAGGATCTGACTTATGAACCGGAATCAAGCTGGAATTATGAAATTGGATACAAAGCATCTCTAAATAATGGCAAATTATATACAGAAATTGCTGTGTTTTATATAGACTGGGTGAATCAACAAATTTATCAGCCTGTACCCAGCGGCAGGGGATCCATGCTTAAAAACGCGGGCCATTCTATAAGTAAAGGCGTTGAATTAACTCTAAAGGCTTCTCCTTTCAAACAGTTTGATACATATCTAAGCTTTGGCTATACTGATGCTCAATTCGAATCACATATTGTAGATGAATCTACTGATCATAGCGGAAATTATTTGCCTTATATACCTGAACTAACGGGATCTCTTCATTTGAGCAAATCTTTCATATTTAATAGCGAATGGTTTATTAAAGGCCTCGAATTAAATTTAACATCTAAGTTTATCGGAAAGCTTTTCTGGAATGAAGAAAACACAAATTATCAAAAATTATATAATTTAACTGACGCAAACATAGTATTACTTTCAGAAACTTTTGAAATGAATTTTTGGATTAAAAATATTTTTGATACCGAATATTCCGCATTTTATTTTGAATCCCTCGGTAATAGTTTTGTGCAATTAGGCAGCCCCATCCGCCTGGGAGTAAGATTAGGAATTAAATTATATTAAAAAGGCTTGAATGAAGGCTAAATTTTTTGTACTCTTTACACTGTATATAGCTCAATCTATTCCCATGAGCTTTTTTTCGACAATTGTGCCTGTGATAATGCGCCAGGAAAATTTTTCCTTGGAATCCATAGGGCTTATTCAATTAGTAAAAATACCCTGGATATTAAAATTCTTATGGGCGCCTGCTGTTGATAGGTTTTCAAATAATTCCGTCCATTACCGAAAATGGATTTTTACTTCTGAGATATTTTACGCGGGTATAATTTTCAGTATAGGTTTTCTTAATCTGCAATATGATTTTCAGTTAATAATCGCCCTTGTAGTAATAGCCTTTGTGGCATCGGCTACTCAGGATATAGCTACCGACGCGTACGCGATACTGATTCTGAAAGTAAAAGAACGCGGTATGGGCAATAGTATGCAAAGCTCCGGCAGCTTTACCGGAACCCTTGTAGGAAGCGGTGTGCTGCTTGTAATATACTATCATTTCGGCTGGCAGTTATTGTTATTCTCTCTTTCATTATTTGTAATAATTGCTCTTATCCCATTAATATTTTATCAAAGAGGTAAGATCATACCGAAGCCTGAAAGCGAAAAACCTTCTATGAAAGATATAGCTACATTTTTTACTCAAAAAGGAATACATAGGCACATATTTACACTGGTATTTTACTATTCCGGTATAATCGGTATTCTGACCATGCTGAAACCTTATCTTGTAGATCTTGGTTATAATAGCGGGGAGATCGGCACAATGGTAGGTATTATGGGAACAGGATTCGCGGCAATATCTGCTCTGGGAGCAGGAGCTATTTTAAAAAAAGTACACCGCAAATCAGCGTTTTTCCTATTCCTTATTCCAACAGCTTCTGCGGGTATTTATTTCCGATGGCTCTCTGCAGCCGATCCCACGGATTTTATGATATATACAGGCGTATTTTTAGTATGGATGGCTTATGGTTTTTCGTCAGTATTGATCTATACTTCATCGATGGATAGAGTCAGGCCCGGAAGAGAAGGAACTGATTTCACCATTCAGATCGTCCTTACACATTTAAGCAGCCTTATTATTTCTGTATTTAGTGGTTTTTACGCCGGCAAATTCGGTTATTCAGGATTATTTACGGCCGAAATAGCTTTATGCGCTGCCACTTATGCTGTAATTATATTTTTTAATCCGAGAAAAGATAAATATGAAAAACCCATTAAAGCTAATAAATAAATATAACGTACCTGTCCCTAGATATACAAGTTATCCGCCTGCCAATCATTTTATTGATATTTCGGCAGATGAGGTAAAAAACGCCATAATTGAATCAAATGATGATAAGCCTGAGAACATATCTATTTACCTGCATATTCCTTTTTGTAAAAAAATGTGTTTATACTGCGGGTGTAATTCATGCCCTTTCCCTGAAGAAAACGAAGTAAAGAGCTATTATGATGCCCTCTTGAAGGAATTATCAATGGTTATTCCTTTGCTGGATAAATCCCGAAAGCTTTCACAAATTCATTATGGCGGCGGAACACCTAATTCTATTCCCATGGATTACATCCTGGAACTGAACAAAAGGATTTTGTCTGATTTCGATACAATACCAAATCCTGAAATTGCCATAGAATGTAATCCTGCTTATATGGATAAAAATGCGATCGATAATATCAGCAAGGCTGGTTTTAACCGTATCAGCCTCGGTGTGCAGGATTTTAACCCTGTCGTATTGAAAAATGTTAACCGCGACTCTCCCCTTATGCCTATTGAAGATATTATCACATACATAAAAGAGCTTAATTCAGATACCGTAATTAACCTCGATTTTATCTATGGATTACCCGGGCAGACTACCGGTTCATTTCTTAAAACTATAGAAAAAGCAGTTCTGCTAAAACCTGACAGGCTGGTGACCTTTTCTTATGCACATGTCCCATGGGTTAACAAAAGGCAATTAGTGCTCGAAAAAAAAGGCCTGCCCACGCAGAGTGAAAAAATGGATATGTTTTTCAGAACTTATGACTTGCTTAAACAAATGCAATACAAACCACTCGGTCTTGATCATTATGTGCTTGAAAATGATGAATTATATAAAGCCTTTAAAAATAATGAATTACACCGTAATTTCCAGGGCTATTGCACAAGAAGGACAACAGGCCAGGTTTACGCATTCGGAGCATCGGCAATTAGCCAGATGGCTTCGGTGTACGCTCAAAATGCCAAAACATCAGCCGAATATATTCACCGGGTTAATTCCGGTAAATTGCCTGCTGCCAAAGGTTATCAGCTTAATCAGGAAGAAAAGATAATAAGAGATGTTATCAATGACCTTATGTGTAATAAATTCCTCGATTTTAATATACATGCCCGCAATACAGGAATTTCTGTTAATGATCTAAAAAAATTCTTGATTAATGATGAATCCGTGATCAGGGCATTTGAAAGTGACGAACTTATCAATTATTTTGACGATAAAATTGAAGTAAAAGAGCAGGGGGTGCTTTTTATCAGAAATATCGCAGCCTCGTTAGATCCGAATTATAAATATAAACTAAAAAAGTATTCTAAATCCGTATAAATGAACAAATCAGAAACATACGACGCGATAATTATCGGTGCAGGGCTAACAGGGCTTACTTGCGGATATTATCTGGCCAAGGCGGGTTTATCAGTAAAAATCATAGAAAAAAACAACCGGGCCGGAGGGGTAATAAATACTGAATCAGAAAATGGATTTACTTATGAAAATGGCCCTAATTCCGGCGTTTTAGCTACTCCCGATGCTGCTGAACTTTTTGAAGAACTCAATGACAAATGCGAATTGGAAACAGCTAAGCCGGAATCAAAGAAAAGACTTATACTTAAAAATGGTAAGTGGTGTGAACTTCCCTCAGGGCTTGTTTCGGCAATTACTACCCCGCTATTTACATTTTATGACAAAATCAATATACTTGCGGAGCCCTTTAGGGAAAAGGGTAATGATCCGGAAGAATCCGTTGCCGGCCTTGTAAGAAGAAGGCTCGGAGGCAGCTTTCTGGATTACGCTGTTGATCCTTTTATTGCCGGTATATACGCCGGTAATCCGGAAACACTTATAACCAAATACGCACTCCCGAAATTGTATAAACTTGAGCAGCAATACGGCAGTTTTATTAAAGGCGCCATAAAGAAAAAAAAAGAATTCAAAAGCGAAAGAGAAAAAAAAGCAAATAAGGAAGTTTTTTCCGCGAAAGGCGGACTGGTCAATTTGGTTAACGCACTGATTAGTTCATTCGATGGAGAACTTGACTTAAACTGCACGAAAACAAAGATATATACAAAGAGTAAGCCATATAAAATTACTTATACAAAAAACGATGTTGCTTTTGAGATATATTCTGATAATGTTATAACTACAACCGGCGGGTATGCCCTTGAAGGCATGCTTGGTTCCGAAATTGAATTTCTTAATCACGTTATTAATCTGAAGTACGCTAAGGTAGTACAGGCAGTAATAGGATTTAAAAAATGGAATGGCATGAGTTTGAATGCTTTTGGAGGATTAATTCCTTCCCGCGAAAAAAGAAAAACACTGGGTATACTATTTATGTCCTCAATTTTTAGTAACAGATGCCCCGATGGCGGCGCCTTAATTTCCGTATTCATGGCCGGCGAAAGAAATCCGGAAATTTACTCATTGCCTGAAGGACAAATCCGAGAGCTCGCTCTATCAGAGGTATCGGATTTATTGAATGAAAATGGCCAGCCCGATCTGTTGAAAATTTTCAAATATAAGTCTGCTATACCGCAATATGACAGTAGCTCAGAAAAAAGGCTCAGTAGTATCGACGCTATCCAAAATAAATACCCCGGACTTGTATTAGCCGGAAATATAAGAGACGGCATTGGTATGGCCGACAGAATCGCGCAGGCAAGAAATATAGCGGAGATTATAACTAATGATAAATAATAAAAAGGCTATCCTGCTTATTAATGTTGGTACCCCTGAAAGCCCTGATAAAAAGGCCGTGAGGAAATATCTGTCAGAATTCTTGAATGACCCGCGAATGATAGATATGCCGGCAATGTTAAGGTATTTCCTGGTAAATTTCATCATAGTTCCATTCAGAGCTCCCAAATCTGCGAAATTATACAAGATCATGTGGAATGATAAGGGATCGCCGCTTCTATATTACACTAATAAACTAGTTGAAAAGGTAAATGCTAATTTAGGCGTCAATTATGATGTATATCCCGCGATGCGCTATGGTAATCCTTCCCTGAAAAAAGCTCTGACAGATATTAAAAATAAAAAATATGATGAAATTATTGTTGTGCCTTTATTCCCGCAGTATGCGTCTTCCACTAGCGGTTCTATACTGGAATTGGTTTTTAATGAAATATCAGGATGGTATATTATCCCTAAAGTAAGTTCGGTACCTACTTTTTATTCCAATGATCATTATCTTAACGCTGTTATTTCAAAATCTGATGATTTTGATATCAACAAGTACGACCATGTGATTTTTTCTTATCACGGGCTTCCATTAAGCCATATTAACAGTTCACATCCCGAAATTGATGAAAGCAAGTGCTCCTGCCCGGATACAATGCCATCGCACGGCAGGTACTGTTACAAAGCTCAATGCTATGAGACAACAAGACTTCTGACTGATAAACTCAACTTGAGCAAAGATCGATATTCAGTCAGTTTTCAATCTCGCTTCGCCAAAAAATGGCTGTCCCCTTTTACGGATGAACTGCTGAAAAAACTCGCCGGCAGGGGAATAAAAAGAATTCTTGTATTCGCGCCGTCATTTGTTACTGACTGTCTTGAAACCATTGTTGAAATCAATTATGAATATAAAGAGTTATTCAAAAAATACGGTGGTGAAGAATTGGATCTTGTACCATCTTTGAATGATTCCGACGATTGGGCGGATGCCTTAACGCAAATAATCAGGCAAAACTTATAATTGCAGGTACATGTTATAAGCATAAATTATGTATGATATTCATGCTTTATAGATCTTCCTCCGAAATAAGCCTGTAAACTCCTGTTTTCACGTTTTCGAAAGTATATTTTTTCATTATGTTATCGTACAACCAGATAATTCTGTTATTGCCGTCAACAAGTTTTGTTTCAATTTCAGAAGGCTTTCCTTTAAGAATGTAAATCATGCCCCGGTCGGTTTTAGCTCCGTCCTTTTCTGCAATGGTCTGAAAATTGAAAAAAGCGTAATCCACTCTTTCAAAATACTCAACCATTTTTTCATTATAGGGAGTTCCCGGAGTCGGGTCATTTTTTTCCCAATATTCGATCAATTTTTTGAATTGCTCTTTATCACTGCCTTTTTTCATTTTGTCGTGTTCATCTTCAGTAAGAATATAGTACATGGCATCTATGGCGTAATCCAGGGATTTAAAGGAAAGAGGCTCTTCAGTCCATATAACTTTGAATTTTTCTTTAAGTGTATCAGCGGAGCCTTCCTTAAATAACTTAAGGTTATAATAACCCGGTACCAGGGTATTTTTATCAATATTTACTTTGATCACACCAAGATCATAATCATAGTCATTACTCAAATCGTCGTCGATCAATTCCAAAGTAAGCTGAGCCGCCGATAGTTCTTTCGCAATGGAAATCCTTTTATTTCTTAGTAGTTCTGCTGCACCTGACAACCTGAGATCGGGTTTCCATACGTCATATCTTGTACCCCCGGCAGTTTTTTCAATGGAATAATAATAAATGTCCGGTTCTTTATAAGAAATCTGAGTCAGTACTCCTGCCCCATCCGCCCTAAAAGGTATATTGCCTCCAAGTACAAAGGGATCGATGATCCTTGTGCTCTCCCCTGCGAAGCTGAATACCGGCCGGCTTATATCGGCTTTGTTAAAAAAATCCTTATTGGCGTCTACCTGCAATTCATTTGTATTATCTTTATTGCCATAGCTGTCGTTAATAACCGCCGTTAACGTGTAAATGCCTTTTGGTAAAACCAGGTCCAGGTACCCCTGTCTGTATTTTTTTTTGCTTACAGATTCTTCATATTTGCTGACAAAAACTGTATCCGACCAAAAAGAGCTTTTTCTGATAATACCCCTTTCGTCTCTGAAGGAAAAGTCTATCTGAGGAGTAGCTTTATAGCGTCCGCGGCTATCGATTTCTTCTTCATTTTGTGAGAAAAGCATGGCATTATAGAGCAGCTTGAAAAGGCTGATTACTCTTACAGAATCGGTACTTTCATGCGGAAAAACATGAGCTTCGAGAAAAAGCTCTTCTCCAAAAGTATAGTAAGCGCTTCTATCGAGCACTTCCTGGCTCTTAGCGGATACAGAGACCAAAATTAATATAAAAGCCGGAATAATCATTTTTTTTATTAGCATAGTTCAGCCTGCAGGATAATCTTCTAAAAAATCTCTTAAAATTATAGCAGCGGAAAACTTATCAATATTTTCCTTCTGCTGCCTTCGCTTTTTTTTCATTTTTGTTTCTATCATTGTAGCGACGGCTAATTTCGATGTATATGATTCATCATGATAAATGACCTTAAGGCCTGTTTTCCTTTCGAGTGTTTCCCTGAATCTTTTTATCTCTTCAACAATATCCGACTCTTCGGTACCGTTACGGTATGGCATACCGAGTACTATCAATGCCGGCGATTCAATTTCAATAGCTTTTAAAAGTTCATCCCAGAAGTTATCTTCCTGGAAAAAAAAGGCGTACTTTGGTGATACTGTTACGTGCATGGGGTCACAGGTTGCCATTCCTACTCTTTTAAGTCCAAAATCGATCGCGCATAGTTTTTTATTTTTTATTAATTCACTAATTTTTTTTTCTTTTGTCATTTGTTCTTTTTTGCCCTTAATGGAATTTCGAAAGTAACTTCAGTGCCTGAGCCTTTTTTTGAATCTATCATTAGCCTTCCTCCGTGAAGTTCAGCCACATGCTGCATAATCATAGTGCCTATACCCGATCCGCCTTTATCGCCTGCAGTAGTAAAGTATGGTTTCAGGATTTTCTTTTTTGTGTCTTCGTCCATACCCTTACCACTATCTTTGACGGTAAAGTAGGCATTTCTTGTATCCCGTCGGCATTTTAATTCAATAACGCCCTTTCTTGCGGGCATAGATTTGATACCGTTTTCCACGGCGTTCCTTAATGCTCTGATAAGCTTAGGCCTGTCGCAGGCAAGCATAAAATCTTCACTGCTATTAAGGAATTTAACACCGGGGAATACTGTCTCGTCAAATTCAGATAGTACCATTGCGCATATTTCACCGGCGCTGTGCTCACCCTTATCGATTTTTTCGTCTCTACCCACAGTTACGATATCCCTTACCCTTTGCATGAGAACCCTTGCCTGATGAATAATTTTTGACCGGCGCAGGCCATTATCGTCATCAACGTCGAGCTGTTCCGCATTCAGGCGAATAGTTGTAAGATTAGTCTGCATATCATGCGCGAGCTGCGCCCAGTTAGATAGCCTTTTCCTTTCCAGCTGTTCGGTAAGGTCGATAGCTGTTAGTATAAAACCTCTGTAAGCTCCGGCAGGATTGAGCAGTATCTTAATCCTGCAAAGCCATTCTTTTGTGTCGCGGCCATCAATTACGGATATTTTTTTGCTGGTTGATTCTTTTTTTATCATTGCCTGTTCGGCAAAATCAAGAATTGGTTCGGTTCTTTCCTGACGGCAGTAATAAGAGAACTGCCTGTTCAGAGGAATATTGGAAGAAACTCCGAGAAATTCTTTGCCTGCGGTATTAGCCCATTTAAGCCGGCCGTAATTATCCAGCTGAAGTATTATTCCGGATGAAGGCAGGGCTGTTATTTCGTTGAATACTCTGCTTTTATGCCGGTAAAGTTGTATGAATATCAGCAATGCGGCCGCAAGTATTATGGGTATTAGATATTCTTTAAATGATGAGATTATAGAATTCAGGAACCATAATGTATTCGGTTCTCGTTTTAGCACTATACTTGCATTATCTGACGTTATCACCAGAATATCCGCTATTGGGCAAATATTTATATTGCCGGCAAGGATTTCTCCAAAATTAATATGCACTGAAGATATCATCCTGCCTGCGGCGTCATAAGTCATCATTCCATTTCTGAATATTATATAGATAAGATCGTCTTTGGCCAGTAATCTTAAAGGCTCAATATAATTTCGGGGTATTTCGGCAGAAAAAACAGGCTCATGTTCATTACCATACATTATAGATTTAAGTGAATAATATCCATCATAAGTTTCCAGGTATATCAATGTGCCTTTTTGTATACCGCGGGCTATTCTATCAATAGGGGCGTCAATCCAAACCGAAGATTTTTTTTTGTTAACTGATTCTATCAATGTGCTCGCGGTTTCGGGGCTTCCTTTTGCCGTAATTATTTGATCCGCGAGCGATAATACAAATATGGAATCACTGAAACTTGTTGTATGGCCGAATTTTTTTTCGAAATTTTTATCCAGAAAATCAATCTGGTATCCTGAAATCCCGCTGGTGATTAAGGCCAAAGGTATTTCTTCAATTCCTGTCAAATGTACAGATTCAATTTCTCTTCCCGCTAATCTCAGGCTGAGCTTACTATCGTTAATTGAAAGCGCGTAAACATCTTTATCAAATTTGATCAGGATATGATTATCAAATGATCCTTCTATAGAAGGATTTGCCCTATTTAAAACTTCGAACGAAGTTATCTGAATGGAATTGATAATTTCCAGCTCCGGGCTGATCAGACTTGCCATGTATTCATTGTTTGTTTTCCAGGTTATAACAAGCTTGTCACGATACGAAATACCATCATAAATAAATGCGTTATTCAGAGTTATCCCCAGGGAAGAATTTTCATCCGGGCCTTTCCACGTTTTAATAACATCTGCTTCATTTGCCCACAGAGGCTTAATAAGATAGCTGAATGTGCTGTCAGGACTGCCTCCGTCTCCAACAATGAGCCTCGAGCCCTCGTAAATTTCCTTTTTTTCGTAGGAAACCGGAAGGTTGTGCTCATCCGCGCAAGAAGCAAGAAAAAGCTGCAGGAATAATATGTAAATTATTTTTTTAAACATGAGACAATTCACATACAGCCATAGCAGCTATGCCTTCTCCTCTGCCAATTGGGCCTAACATTTCATTGGTTGTTGCTTTAATATTAACTTTATCGATATAAATTCCGCAAATTTCTGCAATGTTTTTTTTCATTTGTAATTTATGATCTTTCAGTTTTGGTGCCTCGAGAATAACCGTTGCATCAATATTGACGATATTAATGCCATTTTTGATAATCATGTTAATTGTTTTTGATAGAAGTTCCATACTGTCGGCACCTTTGTACCGGGGGTCGTTATCCGGGAAATGCTCTCCTATATCGCCCAGCCCCGCCGCTCCGAGCAGGGCGTCGATAATGGCATGCGCGAGTACATCGCCGTCACTGTGAGCCACAGGCCCGGTTTCGGAGGGTACTTTCACTCCTCCCAGTATAAGATCCCTGCCTTTTTCAAGCCTGTGTATGTCGTATCCTGTGCCTGTCATTTTTTTACTTTTTTAAAAAATAATATTTTATATTTGTTAAAAATACAGTTTAAATAATTTATTTAAAAATGGCATTAAAACTAAGCAAAGAAAGTCAGCCCTTAACAGTAAGCAATCTGACCAATGATATAAAGCAAACCCTGGAAAATTCCTTCGCGATGATAAGCGTAAAAGGTGAGATCTCAAATTTCAAACAGCACTCATCCGGCCACAGATATTTTACACTTAAGGATGATAAAGCCCAAATTGCATGCACTATGTGGAAGCACCGCTACCTGAATTTTGTGCCGGCAGACGGCATGCTGGTGGTTATAAACGGATCGGTAACGGTTTATCCGCTCAGAGGGAATTACCAGATAGATTGCGCGAGTATGGACCCCGCCGGCAAAGGTGATCTGCACATTGCTTTCGAAGCACTGAAAAAAAAGCTAAGCGAAAAAGGCTATTTTGCTGTAGAAAGGAAACGGCCTATCCCTGTGCTCCCGATGAAGATCGGTGTTGCTACATCACCCACCGGTGCCGCTATTAAAGACATTATCAGCACAATTGCCAGAAGGTTTCCTGCTGCTGAGGTTTACTTCCGGCCCACACTTGTTCAGGGTGATGGCGCCGCAAAGGATATAGCTGACGCTGTGAAGCAGTTAAATGATTCTCCGGCGGATATAATCATAATCGGACGCGGAGGAGGCTCACTGGAAGACCTTTGGTGTTTTAATGAGGAGATCGTGGCTGACGCGATATTTAATTCAGCTAAACCTATTATCTCAGCTGTAGGCCATGAAACTGATTTCACTATTTCGGATTTCACTGCTGACCACCGCGCGGCAACACCGACAGCCGCAGCAGAAATGGCAACACCTTACCTCAAAGAAGAGCTGCTCAGAGGGCTGGAGCGCCACTCAGAATTACTTGCCAAAGCGCTTAAGGCCAGGCTCGATAAAATGAAGGAAATAATCGCAGCCATCCGGGGAGATAGAACTTCACGAAGGATCAGGGAAAAGATAAACATCTACAATCAATATCTGGATGATTTGGAAAGCAGAATGAAGCAGCAACTTAAGTTCAGGATTAAATCAGACAGACAGAAGCTTGATGGTGTGGATTCACTGCTGAAGTCGCTGCATCCGCTTAACCCATTGAAAAGGGGTTTCGCCTTACTTAAGGCCGGCGATGAATTCATTACTAATAAAAATGAACTGAAAGACTTCAAGCGCTTCGAAGTGATCAGAAAAAATGATACCGCCAGGGTAAAACTGGAAAAAATATTGCCCAGACAGCTATTTTAAATTAAATAGTTTTTTGAAGTTTAACAAAAAATAAATAGAGATAGAATAATGGAAGAAATAAAATTAACATTTGAAGAGCAGATCCAAAGGATAGAGGAAATCGCAGAAAATCTCGATAACAGCGATGAACCCATAGACGAGCTGCTTAAGCAATTTGAAGAAGGCATGAAACTTGTCGGCTATTGCCGCGGTTACCTGGAAAAAACCGAACAAAAGATAATCGAGATATCCAAGCTCAGCATTAGCAATGAATCAGCAAGCGGCAATTTAAATAAAACCGATGAAGATGTCAGCGAATAACTGACATTATGCCTTTATCCCTGTAAAGGCCTGCTTCAAGTACATAATAATACACACCGGATTGGTAATCCCTGCCGGAGAGTTCAACGTTGTAGCGGCCGGGCTCAAGTTCTGTTGTGCCGTCAAGCGGCATGTCGATGAGCCTGCCGTCGCGGCTGTAAATACTCAGGACGGGTCTCACTTTTTCTCCAAGAGAGAATTCGATCTTTGTTGATTCAGACCAGGGATTGGGGCTGTTTCCTCTGAGCTGTGAACTTTCTCCGGTAAATTTAAAATAAGTAAGATTGCATTTACCTTCGGAATTGAAGAATCCCGAATCACCATAAGGCTGTATATCCAGGAACAGAATTGAATCGGTGCTAAATTCACCTGTATGCAGAGTTATTGAAGTTCTGACCGTATCAGGTATCACAATTGTAAAATCCATCTCGGCAATGGTTCCGGCTTCAAGTGAATCAGTATCTTTAAAGGATAGCCTAATCATACCCGGATCGTAAGTGGTATTCAATTCACCACTGGTGAAATTTCTTGCTTCGATAAATTTCAATGCATAGGGGTTGTATTCGAAATCAATATCGAAATTCAGGGCTTCCAGCCAGATCTTTTCGCCCTGTATGCTGTCGGCGAAGTCCTTTTCGTTAATAACAGGCACGGTGATCATACCGCTGAGCTGCCCGTAAAGGTCATCCGGTATGGTAAATGTACCGGCAAGGTCAAAGCCAACTGGAAAGGCAGGAGCATACCCAATTCCTTCATAAGTGAATTGATCTTCCAGGAAACAGGGGTCATCGCTATAAACGGCAGTGGTATGAAGCAGGGATTCCGAGCGCCTGGGGCAGTACCTGATAATGGCCATCGCTGTGTCGCCGGGTAGAATCTCGCTATCCCCCGTAGGCTCGGAAAATAGATATTCCACTCCGTCCAAGAATTCCCCGAAATCATTGACCTTTATGGGAACATCGCCCGTATTTTTAACATAAAGGGTATCTTCGGCACAATCAAGCACCCGTACGGAATCGAAATTCATTGTGTTCAGTACTTCGAACTCAGGCTTCTGAATGATGATAAGCGCGCTGTCCCTTTGAGTAATAAGCTGATAGAGAATTACTTCCTCGGTATCAAAAAACAGGCTGTCGATAAAGATTTTAAAGGTATCCCTTTCTACCTTAGGTACGAACTTAGCTAAAAGGAATGGCCTGACGGAATCTACTTCACAGAAATTTTTCAGGGTAAATAATGTACCCAGGCTGTCAGAATCATCCGCGTCTATATAAGGCAAATAGGGATCGCAATAATCCTGCAGGTATATCGATTCGGCGCCGGCATAATCAAGCTTTGTTGTATCATACTTCAGGCGCATGGTTATATCCACAAATTCCGCCGGAATATCAGGATTGGAATATACTGGAATTCTCAGAGTATCACAGTTAATAACTCTGAAGGTATCTAACCTGGACCTTTGCCTGTCGAAATTGAATGAGAGCTCAAAAGCGGGCGCGAAGCCGCTGCCTTCAACGCTTACTGTGGAATCGACATAAACGCATGGCTCACTTATATGAAGGGCCATTTTTGCTTTATAATAACGCACTGCCCTCGGCTTGAAATCAACTTCGATATTAAAAGTTTCCGAAGAGTCATATTCGATATAAAAAGGCCTGCCGTCACTGTCACTCGCGGTAAAAACCCTTTCATCCGGTATAAAGGTGATCGAATCCACTCTGATCTTCGATCTTTGGGGATTAACATCCAAGCCGGGTATGCTGTATTCCACATACTGCGGCGCGGCGAACGTATCTACTCTGGTGGGAGGGAAATAAACATTAAACCTGTCCGGTTCTGTAAGAAGTGCCTGAATGCCTGACAGGTATGAGTTGTATTCATTTGACCAGCCTGAACCCCGCGCTTTAACATGAATACGAGCGGAATGGTCAAGCAAGTCTCTTTCCGAAGGCACTCTGGGGCAGTAAATCACTTTTAATATGGAGGTGCTCATTGGGGATAAACTGAATGGAAATACTGATCCCTGCGAGTTGTACTCATACGATTCCCAAGTGAAAAATTCTGTGGCGGCATCAGTGATATTCTCATCATCGATCCAAATGCTGTCAATATTCATATCAAAGACAAGGGAGCGGTTTATTAGCTGGATTTCCCTTTCTTCACAGTCGCAGGGCCTTATTTTTCCGAAGCTGACCACCGACAGCGGCATTTCAAGCGGAATGATCTCTCCTTCGCCTAAAAGGTCGCCCGATTCTTCCACATTGCATGGTTCTGAAGAATATGCCTTCAGCTTTCCGTCATAGGTTTTGCTTTCAGTGGGAGCAAACCTGACTATCACCATTACAGAATCTCCGGGAGCAAGCTGCTTAGGCAGGTCTCGCGGCCATAGTATTTCAAAACCTTCATCGGCTGTAACGCTGTCCAGCCGGATTGAGGCTACTGATACATTTTCGACAGTCATTGTATCCATCCTGGTATCTCCGGCCTCAACCGTACCGAAATCAACATTGGCGGTAACAAATATCTTCGGCCTGAGAGATGTTCCGAGCAGTTCACCGGCAAATTTCTCCCCGTCCTGAGTTTCGTAGCGGATATAGGCCCTGTCCGCCCTATCCAGTGTTACGTCGTCAGGGATATAATCAAATATCAGCAGGGCTCTGTCTCCAGCGCCTAAGTCGAAAGCATCATTCAATGTGAAATCCGCGCCACTGACAACTGTCCTGACATGGCTGAATTTACCCGAAGGGTCATCCAGCACAAAATTGCTCAAAGTAAGTGGCTGTCCGGTATTATTGGTTATGATCAGCGTATCTCTGCTGCTTTGGCAGCCAATAACATTACCCGTTTCCATCACATAAGGTTCATAGAGGAATGTTTCCGTATATCCCCTGCCTCTTACCGGAATGCAGCGCGATTCGTAACATCTTTGGTCAAAAATACAAATTTCATCAAAGTATTCCAGCGGCTCAGAAGGCTTGAAAGTCAAATCGACAGATCCCGTTTGGCCCGGGCCTAAGTTAAGTATTTTGGCTCCTCTTAAGAAATATGCGTCTCCTTTCTTTAGATATACCGAAAGTTTAAGAGGGTCGGGGCTTTTGTTAATGACTTCGACCTGTCGCACGGACTCCTGCCCTACCATTACATCGCCGAAATCGACAAGCGTATCGAGGAAATCGACATCCGAGAAAAAGCCCCTGGCTTTGAAATAAACTTTTCTGTGTATCGTGCAGTCTTCAGTTTTTACTACAAATATCGCGGAATCAAGGAAATCTCCCGAGCTTTCCGGCAGAAACCTGAAATAATTCGGCAGATAGCCTGTTTCGGGTTCCAGCAGCACGGGAAATTTGAATGATTTAGAAATAAAATGGCCTGGTGTTATGATTGTATCTATGAAAATATTTTCCTGAGTCAGGTTCTCCCAAAGGTATTCCTCCGCCTGCGATATAAAGTTAACACATGTAGTTTCAAATTTTATAGTATCAATCCTGTCGCTGCCGTTTCTCGTTTGGATAGCCAGCGCCTCTATGACTTCTCCCTTTAGTGGTATCTTGTACATTTGTTCGCATCTGTCATCCGATTCTACGTACAGGGTATCTTCGAAAATATCGCTTTCACTTCCCGCAATGAATCTAACGGTTGCTTCCATACACTCACCGGGCTGCAGTGTATGCGGGAGCGTTTCCGAAGGTATCACTCTGAATACATTCGGGTCGTTAGTGTACAGGCTGTTGACCGTAACAGGCCCCGGCGGCTGAATTTCCTCACTATTATTACATATTGTGACCACAGTATCAACCCAGGGGTTTTCAATACAATCTGCCTTTAATATCCCAAAATCAACACCGTCAGTTGAATAGTGGAGCTCAGTTATGCGTGTGATGTTCACGCTCCAGGTGTTCCAGTCGCGGCAGCGGTTGAATGAATATACATCCAGCCTGTCGGTGATAGCACCTGTGAAATCAGCGTCAATGGTTATCTCAAATTCCTGCGGAATATTTTGTTCGAGTAAAAGCGTATTATTCGGACTTATAGTGAATTTATCTTTATGTACATCCCTAATGCGGATACGTACGTTTTTCGCGCAGGGAGAAGTATTCACAACGCTAAAGCGGTAAGTCTTGCTATTAACGCATTTGATAGTATCTTTTATGGGTAAAGAAACATTCATAGGCGTTACGTTGACTGTTTTGGTATAAGTCCTATCCGAGGAAGTACATTTAGCGCCTGACCTTGCCAGTCCGGTATTGCCGTTATCCGTGGCATCGCAAAGATCAAAATTCCAGGGCTCCTCATTACATCGGTAATAAAGCAGCATGCCATCTTCATTGCCTTCCAGAGACATATCTTTTTGGCAGAATATCTCAGATTCGGAAAATGTTTTATTCCATATCCTAATTTCATCAAGCTGTCCTTTAAATGTTCTGTTCAGATCAGGATTATTTGTAAGAGCATTCGTCCTGCCTATTTGTATGGGTAATTCATCATTCGCCAGATCCCTAAGCCTGCTAACGGGATATTCAGTGTTTGTTTCAGTAGCTTCCAGTTTACCGTCAATATATATAGTTACAGAACTCGCAGCTCCGTCAAATACCGCAGCTACATGATGCCAGGCATCATAATATGATGAGAAGGAAACGCCGGCTCTTGTATTATCCGCGGATTTCAGGTTTGTATTGGCCCCGTTCACCTCAAATACCAGCTCATCAGCGGTATTAATATATAGAACCCAGACGTCGTTAACATCTTCGCCGGGGCCCCATAATCCTGCAAGAAATTGTACCTTGCCGGCCTGCCTTTCGGCTTTTACCCACATTTCTATTGTCATGGCGGTATTGATGGTATACTGTGATTCGGTTTTCTCAATATCCACATAATGAGCGCCTTTACCGGATGTCACTTCCAGTGTAAGAGCGTTCCCAAGGCAGTGTTTTGTAGAATCGCAATCTCCTATGGCCATTGATATAGCCGGAAGCACGAAAAAGCACCCCGCGAGAAGTATCAGCGATATTTTATTTTTTAAAAACACATTATCTCACAATTATGAATTTTGTACTGTATCTCTTTCCTTTTAGAGATATTACAGCGTAGTAAGAGCCGGACTTGTGTATAGTCAGCGGAATACTGTGATAACCCGCAGCTACATCACCTGAAACAAGATTTTTAACTAAAAATCCCTGAAGGTTATAGATCTCCAGTAGTATCTTCGCGGGCCTTCTTAGCTCGAAGTTAATGTTAACCAATCCGTTGCCCGGATTAGGGCTTACGCTTATTTTTTCTTTGCCGATAAAGCCCAGCTCATCACCCACAGAGCTTATTACGGGCAATACTTCAATCGGCGCGAGCTTTTCGCCGAAAACGGTTTCAGTGAGTGACGGCTCTGTTCCAAACCACCTTTCAAGAAAGTCCACATAAGTTCTTCTGAAATCATACTGATGTTTGATATTGCCCAATGGATCCAGGTCTTCGAGGTCGGGCTTACCTGTTTCGCGGAGATAGCCGCCGTTAACGTTTTCATCGTTGCCGGCGAAGACGAACTGCATAGAAGCCGCTCCATGATCGGAACCGCGGCTTCCGTTATCATAGGCGCGTCTGCCGAATTCTGAGATTGTCATTCCCGCCACTTTATCCGCGAACCCAAGCTGGCCGGCGTCATCAAGAAATTCGCTGATTGCTTTGGCAGCCTGGTTAAGCAATGTAGGATGAGCGCCGGTATAATCAGCATTCATCTGCTGGGCGTGGGAATCGAAATTTGCAAGCCTTACAAAGTATACATTTGATTTCAGCCCGCCAGCAATGAGGCTTGATATAACTCTGAATTTTTCCGGCAGCCCCTCGCTGTAATTTACATTGCTCTGATTTGCCCTGAGCTGAACTCCCTTATCATAGGCTTCCTTAACAGCCTGCGAGTACTTATCCGACTGCTCGGCGATCACATGGACAAAGTTGTATTCCTTTTCGTATTTGTTATTTACCGGGGCCGTGAATTTACTGTCCTCCGGTGTCAAACCTTCACCCAGTTCGTAGAAAACATCCGGGTCATTCAGTGCAATGCCCATGTGGCCTTTCGCGGATTTAAGTATCATGGAAATTGTACCGCCAATCTGCACTGCTATAGGATGTTCCGGGATTACTTCCGGATATTCAGTCAGCTGTTCGGCGAAGTACCTGCCAAGCCAGCCTTCCAGGAGTCTGACATTAGGGTCGGAACTGTTTATTCCGCTTTGCCAGATATCCCTCGACCTAAAGTGCGAGAGGTTAGGGTCGTTATAGCCAATGCCTTCGATGATAGCAAGCTGGCCATTTTCCAAAAGCCGCATCATACCACCGTTATGAACATCTGTAACAAGCGCAGGGTTCATATAAATATCGGATGACTGGAACCGTACTGCTATATCTTTCGGGATATTCAGAGTAGGCCTTAAATCCATGTATGTATCTTCCTGGCTGTACGGTATGATGGTATTAATTCCGTCATTTCCGCCGAACATCTCCAGTATGATCATAATTTTATCGCTGTCAATCCCGAGCAGCTTGTCATTTTTTTCAGTTTTAAATACGGGTTTACTCTTTAGTATAGCCGGCGCCGCGCTAATTGCCGCCGCCGTTATTGCCGAATTTTTTATAAAATCTCTTCTTTTCATTAGCCTGCCTCAACTTAATTGAAAATCGGGAGCAAGAATAATCTCATTTACCAGAGTACGCAGTCCTACAGCCGCGGCTGTTTCTTTATTTGTGAAAGCTGCTTCCCAGGCTGCATCGTCCATATCGTTCAGCATCGCTGTTTTAAATCTGGCTGTTTTTTCGCTATCCGGCATTTTGGGAAGCATATAAGCCAAAATCGCATTAAGCACGGCATCGGGAGTTGTGCCTATACCAAACTGTTCAGCCATTGCGAATAGAGCCGTATTATCGGCTAAATCCAGTATTTCCCCGCCATATCTGGCCCTGAGCGGATATGTAGTGGTCGATATCCAAGAACGGTATCCCGCCCAGCTTCCTACATCCGGTGGGTCGTACAGTACCATCTCCAGATTGAAAACCGCTTCACGGGCATTCTGGTAATCCACGTTCAGCATCCTTTCAAGGCCGACAATGTATTCGGGCGGTGTTTTTATCTGGCCGCCGATAATATCTTCCGAGAAAAAGTGCTGACTGGTAAACAATTGCCTGAATACCGGTTTTAGTTCAAAATCATTATTGATGAATGTCTGTGCCATTTCGCCGACAATATCGAAATCCACCGCTCCCGGATCGCTATAAACAAAATACTTGTAGATCTTTTCGCAGATGAACCCGGCAATGGGTTCAGGCCTTTCCTCAAACAGTATATCGATAAGGCCGCGGACTTCTTCCAGGCGTACCTGGTCTTCGGTGTTATCAGCTTCATCACGCGGCGAGATATCCTGCTTCATTACGGTCTTGCCGCCCGTATCATGATCCTGAGGCGAGAAATAAGTATTAAAATATCCGTTCGGATGTGGCCCCAGATGTGCTGCTGCACGCCAGCCCGTAAGCGCTCGGGAGCCTTCTCTTATGTCTCCCTCGGTGTAATGGCCGATTCCCATTAGAAATAGCTCAACAAGTTCCCTCATGTAGTTTTCATTTGGCGATGCCTTTGTACTGTAGTGAAGGCTCTGATAAAGGAGCATGGCTCCGTCAAGAGTGATATTTTCAGCCATATCCTTATAATTTGCCATACGGCCTTCTCTCAGAGTTTGGTTATTTCTGTACATCAGAGGCGGTGGTATCAATGACAAAGTATCATAAGTAAATTCGCATGTCCACACGGTATGCCAGAGTAAAGTGAGCTTTTCCATGGCCGGGAAAGTCTCTTTCCGCATTTGATCGAGCCACCAGGAATTTAATTCGCGGTAGCGCGATTTGTGCCTGCCTTCAATTTCAAAACGTATCTGTACACTTCCTGTTTCCAGCGGGTTTTCTTCCACTTCGTCGAGCCAGTCTAAATCCTGATATCCGTCCGGCAGCGGCTCATTTCCCGTACCGAGTATGATGTCAATAGCTTCTGAGGCTGTTTTTCCTAATATCAATTGGACCTGCTCCCATGTAGGCGCAAAAGTAAGCCTTCTGAGAAGATGAGCCGCTTTCTGTAAATCGAGCGGTTCAGTGTATTCATCAAGGCTTTGGGCTTTTATGGGTTTTGAATAATGATGCTCGGGCCTTTTGCCCGAAATCCTGAATTTTTCAAGGAATTCACGGCGCCGCATTTGCCTGCTCCCTTAATGTAAAGAAAATTTAAGCTAAAATAGTTATGAATGGAATAATAAGCAAGCTTTTTTTTAGCTAAATAATTAAATCATTATTAACTTCATTTAATTTAGCTTTATTGCTATCCAATTATATGATTGACTGAGCCAGGGTTTTGAAAGATCATTAAGTTCATTTAACCATTTCGGCTTTACTAAACTATTAAACATCCAATAATGTCTGATAAATAATGATGATTAAAAAATGGCTGTTATATTTCATTAAATATTCAGCTTTCTTAATACCATCAATTTATAATTCATCTTATTGCATGGGAATAATAATAAATATAAGGACATCCCAGATGGCATGTGATATAAGCGCCGGCCATACGTTTTGCCAACGGTAAAAAATCCAGCCCCAGAATAAACCGACTATCAGTGCGGCCATGAATAGCATAAAGTTAAAAGCCCAGATATGCACAAGCGCGTAGACCGCAGTTGTAATTAGCCATGCCCTGAAGGGAGTTGTTTTACCCTGCATACGGAATTGCGCGAAGCCCCGCCAAAAGATCTCCTCGGCGGGCGCTATCCAGAAAAACAAAGCGAGCATGATCAGCATTTGGTCAGCCTGGTCCTTAGTGCTGTAAACATTTGCCACCTGCCTTTCGGTGAAATCAAAAAGCATAAGCGATACCTCATTACCTATCCAGAATATGAGATATAGCAGCAGCGACGATACAACGCCTATGACAAGGTACTTCGGGTGGAATTTGTATATTTCGCGATTCTCGCGGCGGCCCGCCACAAGAGATAGAGTAATTAGCGATCCCGTAGCAAGCATCATTATTATCCAGAAATTAAGATGCGGCGCTGTCCAGGGGGAAAACATCAAAAACCAGTAAATAATCGCCAGCCCGAACCCGAAATATACCTGTTTCATCCTTCTATCCTTTAATTCTAGAAAATATTATCTGGTAAATAATTGAAATTTTACCTGCTAAAAACGCAAAAAGGCCGATAATTATTGGAGGGCTCTTATGTTGCCATTAAAAAAGGGGCATGTTATGCCCCTTTTAATTATATCATTCTCTAATACCTTCATAATTGTCAGATCCTTCGCCGGAAGCCTTCTCCGAGAACCTCATGGACATTTCCGATTATTACAAAGGCATTCGGATCAATAGCCTTTATAAGTTCCTGCAGCTTGCCGAGCTCCTTGAGGGTAACTATGGTCATGATCATTTCGCGCTCAACGTTTTTGTAAATACCCCTTGTTTTTACGGCGGTAGCGCCGCGGCTGAGGTCGTTCATTATTCCTTTTGCCACTTCTTCGAATTTATCGGAAACTATATATGCCATACGGGCGTAATCAAATCCGTCTATAACAACATCAATTATCTTGCTTGAAACAAACAGCAGGAAAAAGGCGTAGAAAGTCAGTGATAGCGCCGGCCTTTCTGGTGAAAGATCCTTCAAGCCGATAATAAGCCCAGCCAGGCTGACAACGAAGAAGTCGATGAACATGATAGCCATACCCGGCTTAATTCCAAATCGCTTTTGCATAATGGCAGCCACAATATCCGATCCCGCTGTTGTCCCCTTGAATTTAAAAATTATTCCAAGGCCTATGCCGAGAAGCACCGCCCCGATGAGTATGAGAAAAAGGAAATCGTTTTTATAAATGTCCTGTATAGCTTCCAGGTCCTGTAACCTAACCATGCCGAGCCCGGGAAAATCCCCGCGGAAGAAATCTATAAAAAATGAGTTTAGCGTAAAACCGTAAAAAGTCCTCCAGCCGAATGATTTACCCAGTTCTTTCAGGCCCCATATATAAAGTGGGACGTTAATTACCCAAATAGCCATACCCACAGGTATTTCATTACCCGAAAGGTAGTGTATCGCCATTGAAAGGCCGCTTGCCCCGCCCGGAACAACTTTCGCGTCCACAAGGAAAACGCCTATTCCAATAGCCATGATGGCCGCGCCAATGGCAATGAAAATGTAGTCCGTTATAGGAAACTTCTTAATGATCTTCTTAACCATAACCACTCTCCTGCTTAAAATCCCTAACCAAACCTGTTCTTAATAAACCAGCCAATTAAATAAATTCTTACATATTATTTCACTATTCCAGTATAAAGGTAAGATATACCTCCCGATAGTGTCCTGTATTCAGTTGAAATAAACTTCTGTGTGGAATCCATTATATTCAGGAAATCACTGCCGCAGGGGTATTTCATGGATGATTCCGGCAAATAGCTGTAAGCATTTGAACTTCCTGAAACCGCTTTACCAACAAGCGGCATTACCACTCTGGCATATAATCCGTATGGAAGCGACATGGGGAATTTCGGCTTGCCGAATTCAAGAATCACTACCCTGCCGCCTTTACGCACTACCCTGGCCATTTCTTCCAGGCATTTTACCGTCGAATCGGTATTTCTTATGCCATAGGCGATAAGGGCCGCGTCATAGCTGTTATCTCTGAGCGGCATTTGAAGCACGTCTGCGAGGATCATTTCTATGTCAAAGCCGAGCGCGTCGGCTCTTTCTCCTGCGATCCTGAGCATTTCCGCGGTAAAATCCAGAGCGGTTACCTTTGCATTGCCGCTGCTGAAGGCTTTCAGCAGAAGCGCAAGGTCTCCGGTACCCGAAGCGCAGTCCAGGTAGCTGCCTTGCCGGCCTTTATCTTTCATGGCCGTTTCCACAGCCAGCTTTTTCCATTTTTTATGTATGCCGAGCGAAAGTATGTCATTCAGCCTGTCGTAGGAATCTGAAATCCCGGCAAACATGTTCCTGATCTCTTCCGACATTTTTTTCTCTATTCGTCAAAACAAAAGACTTCAAAAATAAGCATATTTTTTTGATTTTTGATATTGTAAATTTGAAATATTGGTTTATGAAGGGTTAAAATCTCTCTGATAGCGAGGTTAAATAATATTCATAGTATCGACTAAGTACTAATAATTTATGATATTTAGCTAATTATTATACAGCTTGTGGATTATTTGTTAATATGTAACCATTGTGTTGTTTTCGTTAAATTACTGAAATGTAAAGGTTTATAAGCATAATCGTCGGAATTCGTTGATATTTCAGATGTTTAGGGTATCCTAAGATTGTTATGACTTTGATTATTTTCGTAATTTTGTACAGATAATAAATTGCTTGGTTAGATTTACGAAGTACACAGGAATTATTTATGGAACAGGTTTTTGAGAATTACGAAAGTTTGAAGAGCCGCCTGGACCACGCTTCTACGGCCGTCGATAAGCACGGTAAGATAGTGATCCAGGTAGGATCGGCGACATGCGAAAAAGCGGCCGGTTCGGATGCTGTTAGGGATGAATTCCTAAAGCTCATCAAGGCGACGGGCAGGACGGATATTGAACTGAAACAAACGGGATGTACGGGAAGATGCAGCCAGGAACCAATTGTCGGTGTATTCATACCGGATAATATAGCTGTTAAATACCAGCAGGTTACTGTAGATAAAGTTCAGGATATATTCCATGAGCACATAATAAACCACAAACCGGTACCAAAGCTGATGCTTGACAAAACCACCGACAAGCTCTACAAGCATGTGGTTACGCTCTGCACAGGTACAAGATGCAGAAATAAATATTTTGAGGACTGGACAGCTACTTTTGAAAAGATCCTTACGCTGAAGGAAGTTTCCAGGGACGATGTAAGGATACTCGCGGGCGGCTGTACGGGCCTTTGCCATAAAAGCGAGATAGGCGATGAGCACGGGGTCATGATGGTATTCCCGGAGAATGTTATCTACCGCTTCAGAAGCGAAGATGAGCTTGAAGAGATCATTGAAGCCCAATTTGTTCATAATGAGATCGCCACAAATCACACGGTACATACCGACCATCTGACAGAGGAATACTTCAGATTTTACGGTGATGTGTCATTCTTTAACAAACAGACAAGAATAACCTTGAGGAACTGCGGTATCATAGACCCGGAAAGCCTTGAGGATTACATACATGCCAGGGGCTTCGAAGCTCTGGCCAAAGTATTGGCTGATAACGACCCTGAAAACGTTATCGAAGAAATCCTTAAATCAGGCCTCAGAGGCCGCGGTGGCGGCGGATACCCGACAGGCATCAAGTGGAAAAACACCCGACTGCCAAAAGATCCGGTCAAATATGTAATCTGCAACGCCGACGAAGGCGATCCGGGAGCGTTCATGGATAGAAGCGCGCTGGAAGGCGACCCGTACTCGATCATCGAAGGAATGACCATTGGCGGTTTTGCTGTTGGCGCGAGCAAAGGTTTCCTCTATATAAGAGCTGAATATCCGCTTGCTATCCGCAGGATTGAAAAGGCAATTGAAGTCTGCCGCGAGAATAACCTTCTCGGCAAGAATATTTTAGGTTCAGGCTATGAATTCGACTTAGAAATAAGGCTTGGCGCGGGTGCTTTCGTCTGCGGCGAGGAAACCGCACTTATACGCTCAATTGAAGGCCGCAGGGGACAGCCCAGGATGCGTCCTCCCTATCCTTCAGAAAGCGGATTATGGGGCCATCCGACATGTATCAACAACGTTGAAACATGGGCTAACGTATCAGCCATCCTCTTATACGGCAGCGAATGGTTCACTGAGATTGGCACTGAAGGCAGCAAAGGTACAAAAGTATTCGCCCTGGCCGGCAAAGTCAATAACACCGGACTCATAGAAGTGCCCATGGGAACAACACTCAGGGAAGTGATTTACGATATTGGCGGCGGCATTCCCGACGGCCTGAAACTGAAAGCAGTTCAGACAGGAGGCCCATCAGGAGGATGTATCCCTTATGATAAAATTGATACGCCAGTAGATTATGAATCGCTAAAGCAAATAGGTTCGATGATGGGTTCAGGAGGTATGATCGTACTCGATGAATCCGATTGTATCGTTTCGACCGCGAAATTCTTCCTTGAATTTACTAAGGACGAATCCTGCGGTAAATGCCTGCCATGCCGCGAAGGCACAACAAGGATGCTCGAGATAATGCAAAAAATTACCGACGGCCGCGGCGAATTATCTGACATAGACAGGCTGGAAAGGCTCGGGAAAATGATCAAAAAGACTTCACTCTGCGGACTGGGCATGTCTGCGCCAAATCCCATACTCAGCGCGCTTGAGAATTTCAGGGAAGAATTTGAAACCCATATACTCGAAAAGCGCTGCCCCACGCAGAAGTGTACAAAACTTATCACTTACAATATTATCCCTGAAAAATGCACGGGCTGTACACTATGCGCGAGAAGATGCCCGGTATTCTGCATAAAGGGATTTGCCAAAAAGCCGCATGAGATCATACAGGATCAGTGTATAAAATGCGGCGAGTGCTATAACTCCTGTAAGTTCGACGCTATCGAGAAAATATAATAATTAATGAAAGTAATTCCAGAGGTTTTATAAATGAAATATATCAATGCAATAATCGATGACATACCGGTTTCCGTACCTGATGGTAAGACTATCATGGAAGCCGCTGATTCGGTCGGAGCGCATGTACCGAGGCTTTGCTATCATCCTTTCCTTTCGCAGGAAGGCGCTTGCAGAATATGCGTTGTTCAGATTGACGGTATGCCAAGCTTTATACCTGCCTGCGCAACTCCGATCAGGGAAGGCATGAATATCAAAACAAATTCTCCTGAGATCAGGCAGACAAGGCGCGACCTGGTAGAGCTGCTTTTGGATAATCACCCGAAAGACTGCCAGACTTGCGAACGCGACGGTAACTGCGAGCTGCAGAACCTCGCTTACAGGCTTGGAGTAAGAGAAAGATTATTTGAAGGCGAAAGAAAGATCCATAAAATGGATTTCTCAAGCCCTTCAGTCGTGCGGAATGCTGAAAAATGTATTCTCTGCCAGCGCTGCATCAGAGTGTGCCGCGAAATCCAGGGCGTACATAACCTAAGCCAGCATTTCAGAGGATTCAATACTGTCGTTACCCCGGCTTTTGAGCAGGATATGAACGATTCAGTATGTATTACCTGCGGGCAGTGTATTAACGTTTGCCCTACAGCGGCATTCGTTGAAAAAAGCGCTTCTGATAAAGTTTGGGAAGCAATCAACAATCCCAAAAAGCATGTAGTTGTACAGACAGCCCCCGCCATACGCGCGGCTATCGGGGAAGGATTTGGCATAGATCACAGTACGCCCGCCGAAGGCAAAATGATAACAGCCCTACGCAGGCTGGGCTTCGACGCCGTTTTCGATACTGACTTTGCTGCCGACCTGACTATAGTGGAAGAAGCAAATGAACTTCTTGACAGGATAGAAAAAAATGAAAACCTCCCGATGATCACTTCCTGTTCACCGGGCTGGATTAAGTTCATGGAGCATTTCTATCCGGAAATGATACCGAACGCTTCGAGCTGCCGTTCACCCATGCAGATGCTTTCGGCACTGACAAAATCATACTATGCCGAGAAACAGAATATCGACCCCAAAGATATATATATGGTGTCGATCATGCCCTGCGTAGCTAAGAAATTCGAAGCCGACAGGCCCGAACACTATGATGAAAATGGCGGCTATCCACTTACTGACGCGGTGCTTACTACCAGGGAGCTTATCTGGATGTTAAAAGCATACGGGATAGATTTCAAAAATCTGCCTGATGATGATTTCGATAATCCGCTCGGATTTTCATCCGGCGCCGGCGATATATTCGGAACTACAGGCGGCGTAATGGAAGCAGCCCTCAGAACTGCTTATGAAAAAGTCACAGGCAAGAGCGGCGACGTTATGGAATTCACTGAAGTTCGCGCTGTGGAAGGCTTAAGAGAAGCTTCCATACAAATGGGCGAAACAATGGTCAATGTAGCTGTTGCTAACGGATTGAACAATGCCAAAAAGATTCTTGAAAAAGTTAAAGCAGGCGTAAAGAAATATCACCTTATAGAGATCATGGCATGTCCGGGCGGATGTGTTGCAGGCGGAGGTCAGCCTCTGCACCACGTTGAGGAATATATATATGCTCTTGATCCGGGCATTATAAAGCAAAGGCAGCAGGCACTATACGCGATAGACCGCAAGAAAGCTGTCCGCAAATCTCATGAGAACCCGTACATACAAAGCTTATATGAAGAATTTCTCGGAGAAGTTGGCGGACACAAAGCGCATGAACTTCTTCATACTAAATATCATGAAAGATTTCCCAGGGGGATAAAATAATGGAAACAATGAAACCAACACTGGATAAAGAAATACTCGATTATATCGATAACTGCCTAAATCTGGAACATCCGGAGAGTTATCTTATAGCGATATTGCATAAGATACAGGGGAAATACGGTTTTCTATCTCAGGAACATATGGACGAAGTGGCTCACCTGCTTCAGGTGCCTACATCTAATGTAAGCGGCGTGGCTACATTCTATCATTTTTTCAGGCTTGTACCCAAAGGCAGATTCTCTATTTCGGTATGCCTCGGTACGGCTTGCTTCGTAAAGGGCGCTGAACTTGTTCTGGACGCCTTCAAAAATGAACTGGGTATAAATATGGGAGAAACAACTTCTGACAGCATGTTCTCAATAGAAGGAACGCGATGCATAGGTGTTTGCGCGCTCGCACCGGTTGTAACCATCAACGAAGAAGTATTCAGCAACGTTAAGCCTAACCAGGTACCCGAAATAATAAATAAGATTAAGGCAAAATCAAAAACAGCTTAAGCTGAAACAAAGCCAATCATACTTAGATTGACATAGAGCAGACACAAAACAAAGAGCCGGCATCAGCCGGCTTTTTTAATTTTATATAATGTTATTTGTGAACTGTCATAATTCACCGGCGGCGAAATGCCCATAATCATTAAATCCATGATATTCCAATATAAAAAGCCCCATCGAATGACGGGGCTTATAAATTGAAAATTAGCTCAACTAATTAGGGATTGTTCCCTTACTTTTTACCCTGCGCGTTGCATTGCAGAGCGTTTATATTCTGACGGGCGTTAGAATTCTTAGGATTAATGTCCAGCACTTTTTTGTAAGCCGTACATGCCTGCGGATATTTTTCGGGGCCCTGGCCCTGATATCCGAATGCAGTAAATAAATACGCGTATTCGGATTCCGGGAAAGTATCCGACCATTTATTTCCAACCTGTACAAGATCGTTCCACTGTTTATTATCTAATTTTATGCCTGCCAGTTTATAGAAAGTCTGTATAAGCTGGTTTTTTGCTTCCGTTGTATCACCTTTTGCTAAAACATAATTAAAGCTTTCCTCAGCTTTTTCATAATTCTCTTTAGCAGCGTAAACATCACCTAAGTAAACATGTGCCCAAAGGTAAGTACTATCTAATTCAACAGCTTTTTTAAGATTACTTATAGCTGAATCCAGACGGCTCTGCTTTTGCTCATCAGTGAATAAGGTATCATCACTTGAAAAGTAATAAGATTGTCCGATTGTATAATAAACTTTTGGATCGAGCTCATCACGGCATTCCTCGGTGTCAAGCCTTAATTTAAGCATGTCGATGCCTTCATCGTATCTCTTCATTTTACTGTATTGAGTTCCCAGTATCCAAATCAAATTGCAATTACCGTCAGGATCGAGTTCAATAGCCCTGCGATACTCGTTTAATGCATTAGTTGTATCACCGGTATTAAAATAGGCAATCCCTAAATCCTTTATGTCTTTACTAAGTAATACGGTATCTTTTCGGGCCTGTTTTAGGGCTTCAATAGCCTTGCCATATTCATTTTTACCAATATAGCACCTGCCAAGCAATAAATCTGTTTGATTTTTGACTGAATCAATTTCCTGCCCGACTATATCAAGATGAGGCTTTGCAGAATCACATTCCCCGATTTTAAGGAATGACTGGGCTAGAAACCATCTTGCCAATGATGCTGAAGGCCTCATAGCCACGTACTCTGATAATGAGCCGGCAGCCTGGCCGTATTTTTTCGCGTAGAATAAAATCTTACCTTGCTCTAAATATGCCTGGGCGTTTTTGGGAGCTTTTTTGGTAATAACGTTCCACTCCTTAAGCGACCTCGAGAAGTACTCATTGGCAAGGTCTTTATCCATTTCTCTGTTTGCCAGCCAGTAATAAGTTTTAGCCAGCTTAATCCTTGCTTCGATGAGTTCTTCATTTATACCAAGCGCTTCTTCGTAATTCTGGCGGGCAAGCTCATATACTCTTGAGGCAAAATATAAGTCTCCGAGAGCAACAAAAGCTGCCGGGTTATCTTTATCTAATTCCCTTGCCTGAGTAATAACTATCTCAGCCTTTGTTATAGAATCAGCGTTAATATAGGCCTGAGCAAGTGCCAGGTGGTTTTCTATGTCATTATTATCTTTTTCTCTGGCTTTTTCAAGAATTTTAAAGGCATCTTTATACCTGCCTAATTCCGAATAAACAAGGCCAAGCTTTCTCATTGCAACTGTATTATCATCATTGATATCAAGAGCTTGATCGTACATATCTACAGCTAAATCGAGCTCTCTTAATTCATGGTAAACATCACCCGCTAATTCCCAAACCGACGAGTTTCTTTTATTATTCTTTGTAGCTTCCTCGATATAATTAGCGGCTTCCTGATAATCGTTATTTTCCACTGCCGAACGTAATTTGTCGGCCGGTGACTGCCCAAAGGCGGTGGCTAAGCAAATCGTCAGCGCGAAAAAAACAGAAATTGTGAACTTCATTACTATTAATCCTCAGTTATTAAATGATATTTTGCGAATCCGGCTACTAAACCTCTGTTATTATAATAATTCTGCACTTTCTTTTCTTTTCCAATGTAAGAAGCAAACCAGAAAGGCAGATTCCTTCTATCTTCAAGCAAATACGCGTAATAATTAACAGGATAGGGATATTTCCCCTGAACAACATAACCTGGATGAACTATCTGCGGATAAATTCTTTCTCCTGTTGTATCCACAGTGAATCCCATTCTTATTTTCTTATAAGACGTATCACGGATTACATGTGTTAAGTATAAAATTCCCATCCTGCCGGGAGCGCTGCTTACATAATTTCTGACTGAATCGAGAGTCTGAAATATCTTCATTGCCTTGCGTATGGTATCGCCTTTGGCGGCTTTCAGCATAATATTCGAATAAACCGATGAATTAACATCAGTTGTCACAAATTCAGGGTCGCTGTCCCATTCGGGGTGATTTTCAGATATTTTGAAATCCGGGTTGGTAAGTTCCTTATAAACTTCTTCGGCACTCAAAGTATCCGGCGAACTAAATTCATTTGGAGTAAAAAATGTCAGGGCGTCAGTAGCAAGTAAAAACTTCTGGTGTTCATCTACTTTATATTCACGCATGAGTTTTTCTTCGTCAGAGAGATATTCCCTTGCTACGACAACAACTCTTGCTTCGCCAGAGAAAAGATGCGACATAGCGGCCCTGGAACTGACCGCGGTATCTGTCAGATGAACCCGGGGATACATGTTTCTGTACATATCGAAAGTTGTATCCATTAATGGATAAATCATATCGTCGCAATAGACAGCCAGCCTGCCGGAATTCATTGTTTCAGTTTCGTAAAGATCAGCCTCTTGCTTCTGTTCTTCCCCGCAGGATATAGCCATAATAGAAATAAGCAAGGCAAAAATGAATAAATTACTTTTCATCCCTGTCTCCTCCTTTATATTTGTCATCTAAATGATCGGTAAAGTTATATCTTTTGTGCTGGGTTCTGTATATGATGAGCCTGTAAATTCCGAAAAGAATAAATATAATGCCCATTATTCTTACAAATGACTCCGGCGCACCTACGGGCTTAAATAATCCTGAAACCAGCAGTATGCCAATAAGAACAATGAGGCCGCGTATGCCGTAATTTAGTACTTTTAGAAATTGTGATTTTTCCATTAAAAGAAATTTTGGAATATGTTATAATTAAATAAATTGATTCAATTTTTCAAAAAAAACACCGCTCACCGGCAAACTTCAATCCATACCGGTAATTTACCGGATTTAAAGAATTGTCAAATCATCATCGCCTGGTGAGCGGTATTTCTTTATCTGAGTTTAAACTTAATGGGTATACTAACCCAGCAGCCGATTGGCTGTTCGTTCTGAATCGCCGGCGGAACTTTGCCGTAATTCTTAACAGCATTCAATGCTGCTTCATTAAGTAATTCACTATCCGTGTATTCGACATAAGGCCTTTTAATCTCGCCTGTTTTATCAACAAACACTCTGACAATAACCTGGCCTTCAACCCCCGCTCTTTTAGCGAGGTCAGGATATTGAATTAGATTTCTTATTTTGCCCATATCAAATGCCGGCTCTTTCTCCGTTGGAATAAAAGTATCGGGCGGAGGAATTTCTTCCCTGTGCTCTACATCTACTTCTGGCTCTGCTTCGGAAAAGTCGATGTTCGAAGCAAAACCGCCAAGGTCTTCACCGGTACCGCCTTCAGCTGATGCTCTTGAAAGCTCCTCCATTTTAGCGAAATCCTGCATATCTGCAGTGATCTGCGCATCAGGTACCGGTACAGGCGTACCTGCTCTTGCTGCCGGGCCTGTATTGACAATCGTCTGCGTCGGCGGTGGCGGAGCTACCGTCTGCGTTTCAGATGTCGGAGGAGGCAGGTTCTCGAGCGTTACCTTTACTATTGGAGGCATTTTCTTCTTAGCGCCGCCTTCCCCTTTGCTTACTAAGAAAAAGTAAGCCAAAAGAAAGAGAGCAGTCAACGCTACTGTCACAAAAAAGCCACGCCAGGTATACTTTTTGATCTGTTCTATAAGCTCAACGGCTCCGTAATCTGATCTTTTCGGGGCAACAACAGATGTCTGTGCCATTATTCTACCTCCTGTGTGCCTTTTAATTGAGCAATTTTTTCTTCATCTTCCTCGGAAAACTTAGCTATGGTAAAGCGCCTTTCACGCTTCATGGGTTTTCCGTCTTCTGTTTTCAATTCAGCTACTTTCTGGATAATATTCTGCTCGGCTAAGTTTAACTCATCCAGGATATCAACAACCGATCCGTAATCTGCATTTTTCTGCACTTTGAGAGCGATGATCTTTTTGTTCGGTTCGGGATGATCAAGTGTTTCCCTAATCGCGAGAGCTTTTAACTTTGATAATTCCACTGACTGGGGATCATCTGCTCCCGAAGCGTAAAAAAGTCCGTTGTCACCATCCAGGAATATCTGCAGAAGGTCGGACTGACGTACTTCCACGCCTTCGTCCATTTCCGGTGGTACCGACATTTCCATTACCTGCGGCTGAGCCATTGTTGTCGTAAACATAAAGAACGTCAACAGCAGGAAGGTAATATCAACCAGCGGAGTCATATCAATGTGAAAACCGACTCTTTTTTTCTTCTTTCGGGTAGATTTCCCTCTTTTAGGCTTTTCGCCGCCGCCTAATTGGCCACCTCCAGCCATATTTATACTCCTTAATTAAATTCTGTCACTTAATTTTTAGACACATTGAAACACAAACTTGTTACAATCCGCCTTCACTTTCTGTTACAAAGTTGAACACCGTTGCACGGTTTTTTCTCAGTTTATCCATCACTTTTTGTATGTATTCAAACCGTATGCGTTTGTCGGCATCCAGGGCAAATTGTGTTTTGCTGTTTACGCGCCTGGTTTCCAATATGAGTTTGTCAAGGGTTTCTAAAGGAACCTGGAGCAGGGCTCTGTCCCTCTGATCGGCTGGTATTTCCTCAACAGTGTTCCAAACCGTATTTCTGTCCTTTTCGTTTACCAGCTCGTAAAAATAGTTAGTATCAGCCGATGCTGAATCTACAGCTATCCTTATTACCGCGACATTCTGCTGCGGGACTTTTGATGTATCCGCTGTGGCCGAGGGCCTCATGATAACGAACTTCTGCTCTGCTTCGGCTTCAGTTTTGAACTGAGTCGTAAACATAAAGAACGTTAGCAGCAGAAATGTGATATCTACCAGAGGGGTCATATCTATAACGAATCCCACTCTTTTTTTCTTTATTTTAGGCACTGATTGCCTCCTTAATCCTTAATTGACAACACTTATTTTTTAACCCTGATCGTAAATATCTGAGTTACGCTAAGTATAGCTTCATCAATCATATAAACGAAATTATCAACTTTTGTTGTAAAGAAATTGTAACCGACAATAGCTACAATAGCGCCTACAAGGCCTCCGGCTGTATTATAGAGCGCCTCGGAAATACCGATCGAAAGCTGAGTAGCTGATACTGTACCGGTAAGGGCAAGTGCCTGGAAAGCCCTGATCATACCGAGTGTAGTTCCCAAAAGCCCCACAAGTACCGCGACCGAAGCAATCGTTGAAAGAATTACCAGGTTTTTCTCCAAAAGAGGAGTTTCGAGGTTCATAGCTTCGTCTATGGCTCTCTGAACTTCTGATATTTTCTTTTCGGGGCCGAAGTTGGGATCGTTTTCGACCTCTTTGAACCTGGTGATAGCCGCGCGAAGCACATTGGCCATGCTCCCCCGCTGCTTATCACATTCCTTTAAGGCCGTATCCAGATCCCCGTTGGCAAGTTCAGTGGTTACCTTTTTAATAAATTCTTCGGGATTACTTTTACCTTTGGCTTTGCTTATGGAGAAATATCTTTCAAAAATAAAAGTTATCGCGATAATAACAAAAGACAAGAGAAGCCCTACAAGCGGGCCGCCTGTATATATTGTTCCAAGGACGTTTCCGGTTTTCGGTTCATGCTTGATTTCCGGGTCATTAAAGTTATCGGGGTTACCGAGAATAAAATAGTAAATTAAGTAAGCGACAGCTAACGACAGCACGATCACGATTACATTAAATAAGTTTTTCATAACACCTCTTAGCAAAAAAAATATTAGTTTGACAATGATTTAATGGCTTTTTCCAAATTTTCTGTTATATCAAAAACTAAGGTAAGCTTTGTTATAACAAATATATTCTCAAGTGATTTGCTGATATTGCAAAGCACTATTTTTCCGTCTCTTTTTACAAAATTTGTATGAGCTGAAATGAGCACACCTAATGCAGTGGAATTTAAATAGGTGGTTTTTTCCAGATCAATTATGAGTTTGTTTTCCTTTTGCCCGGCAATGCCGCGCAGGGTATCACGCAGCTCATCGGTTTCTTCACCGCCTATGAACTGCCCTTTCAGATGCAGTATTGTGCCGCCTATCTGCTCTTCTACTTTTATTTGAGACATTTATTTCCTCCCAGCGGAAACAGAAATTATTAATTATCTTAAACTACACGATTTCAAATTTAAAAATTTTCTATGAATCAATTGCAAATTTATCCGCTTCTTTATGTTAAATATGAAATATTTAATCAAATATCCCGTAGATTAACATTATCTTAACACGCTTTTAAATAAATGAGTTACAATCTACATTTACCTTTTACTATGCGGTCATTGCCTTCAATGTCTTTAAACGTATTCAGTTCAAAGCGATTATATGAGAATATCATTTCTATGGATTTTTTTTGATCCGCGCCGTGCTCGAAAATAAAACAGCCTCCCGGATTGAGTATTCTATCCATTATCTCAGCCATTCTATGGTAAAATTCAAGGCCTTCTTTATATGCAAGTAAAGCTCCTTGTGGCTCTTTAAGTAATTCAGGCTCAAGATCTTTATATTCATTTTCCGGTATATACGGCGGGTTGGAAATTATAAAGTCGAATTTTTCATCGGGAATTTTTTTTAAAATATCCATTTCATAAAATGTAACCTGCGCATTATTTTTCTCAGCATTAGTTTTTGCCGTTGCAAGAGCTTGAGGGCTGTTGTCGATCGCGTGAACATTAGATTCGGGGATATTCAGAGCTGCGTAAATAGCCAGGCAGCCGCTCCCGGTACCAATATCTAGTATCTTTTTCAAGTTTTCATCTTTTGCTGTTCTAACAGCTATGTCCGCTAGAAGTTCGGTTTCAGGCCTTGGTATAAGCACATTCGGGTTGACATCCAGATCAAGATCGAAAAAAGAGCCTTTGCCGGTTATATACTGCAAAGGCTCTCTTCTGGCGCGTCTTAATGTATAATCCCTTAGGATTATAAGTTCTTCTTCCGCCATCGGCTTATCCCATTGGGTATATACCTGTAACCTGTTAATATCCAGAGCAACACATATCAAAAGTTCCATATTCAAGCGGGGCGATTCAACCCCACGGGATTCCAAAAATTCAGTTCCCTTCCTGAGTATGTTGATTAACTTTTTTTCTTCCAAGGTTTTTTGATTATCCCTTTAAATTCATAGCCAACAATGATAGCAGAGCCATCCTGATATAGACTCCGTGAGTAACCTGGGTCTGTATCAGACAATTAGGGTAAGTGCTGACTTTGTACTCAAGCTCGATACCGTAATTCACCGGCCCCGGGTGCATTAGCACAAGCTCCGGTTTGCGGCTGAAATGCTCGAATGAAACGCCGTAATATTTGGAAAATTCCCTTATTGACGGCAATATGCCGGATTCCATTCTTTCTCTCTGTAGCCTGAGCACTATAAGTACATCGGCCCAATCCACGGCTTCGTCAATATTATCTATCATTTCGAGGTCCCATATATTGATATGCCTCGGCAGAAGTGTACCTGGCGAGCATAAGGCTACTTCGGCTCCAAGCGTTTGAAGCAGGCCTATATTTGACCTGGCCACGCGGCTGTGTAAAATATCGCCCACAATACATACCTTTAGCCCCTCAATTCTGCCAAAATGCTGCTGTAATGTGAATGAATCGAGCAGAGCTTGTGTAGGGTGCTCGTGTTTGCCATCGCCGGCGTTAAGTATCACTCCGTCGGTATTTTCCTGGAGGAATTTCGGAACGCCGGATTTGGCGTGCCTTACAACATACATCTGCACTCCCATAGCCTCTATCGTCCTTAGGGTATCGATCAAAGATTCACCTTTTGTTAGGCTGCTTGATGATGACTGAAACGATACGGTGTCTGCTGAAAGCCTTTTAGCTGCAAGATCAAATGAGAGCTTCGTTCGTGTTGAGCTTTCAAAAAATGCAAGAGCTACGGTTATTCCTTTCAGGTCGTCAAAGCGTACTCCCGGCCTGAAGTTATCCATAAAATAACGTGCTTTGGAGAAAATTTTCTGTATATCGTCAAAAGTCAGGTCTGCTGACTGAATCAAATATGGCGTTGATAATTTTAAATCAGTATCCATGAGCAATATAATTTTTTATAAACAAATTGAATAAACTTAGCAAAAATAAAAAAAAAGCCGCTCTTTCGAACGGCTTTTTAAAATAAGTTTTCAATAACTTATTTTTTCTTTTTCTTCTTGGCAGATTTCTTGCCGGTATCGCTTACCATTTCGGAAAGCTGTTTGCCGGGTTTGAACTTGGGTACCCTTTTCGCGGGAATTTTTATTGATTCGCCGGTCTGGGGGTTCTTACCCATTCTTTCGGATCTTTCCATCACGGAAAAAGTTCCGAAACCAATCAGCGTTACGTTTCCGCCATTCGAAAGTTCGCCGGATATGTTATCAAGAACGCTCTTGATAGCCTTTTCAGCCTGAACTTTTGTCATTTCGGCATCATCTGCAACAGCATTGATCAGGTCAGTTTTGTTCATGCTCATAAGCACTCCTTATATTATGGAAATGAGACAGGTTAATAAACAATTACTAAATTATAATATAAAATCAGACTTTCCAAACAAATTTTTGTCAAAAACATAGATTTCATAAGGATTTATCTTGTGTATGAAATCTTATTCATTAAATATATGTAAAAATGGATACCTAATCAAAATTTTTTTGCATTTTTTTTAAAATAAATCAGTTTCAACCTGTTTTTTCATAATTTTTTCTGAGAAAATCACTTATTTAAAAAATATTAATAAAACTAATGCCAAGGCCTGAAAACCCAGATATAGTAAGTAAAGTGTTATCGCGGACATAACAGCCGCAATTACATCATCGATTAAAACCCAGAATGGGCCTTGCATTTGGTTGATTTTATTTAATGGGTAGGGTTTGGCAATGTCATAAATCCTGAAAATAAGAAGCGCTAAAACAGTCCAGTAAATTCCCATTCTTGAAACCGGAAGTAAAAGCAGTACCCACATGCCTATTAATTCATCTATTATAATAAAGGAAGGATCGGATAATCCGGAATTCTGTTCGACCTTCGCGATTGCTTTCATCGATATATAGAATAACACTGGCAGAAGGACTAATAATACGGGCACAAGATAATTATCGGGAACAAATAATATTAAAAGTGCGGCCGCGCTTCCGGCCGTACCCGGTAAATATGGAAGCCTGCCTAATCCCAAAATGCTGCAAAAAAGATAAGCAGCCCTGCTATTACCGTTAAAAGCCTGCATTTCAGGCCGCTTTGCTCAATAATGTTCTAATCAGTCTTTTGTTTTTTAAAATATATTCAATCAGAGTCCAGAGTGTTAATATTGTTAATGCGAGCATTGTATAATATACGGCTTCAGAATTAATAAATGAAGTTATCTGCAAGTGATAGCTTTTAAAAAATCCGCTGTTAGTAATATAAACAAGTATGAGAATCAGTGAAATAAATGCCATCTGCAGAAAAGTTTTAAGCTTTGCACTTTTTGATGTCGCCATGGGTACCTTGAACTTTTCGCCGAATTCTCTCATAATGGTTGTCCCGAAATCTCTGAGTATGATGATAAGCACCATCCAGAGCGGTACAATATCCATAAAGACAAAGGCAAGAAAAGCAAAACTGGTAAGAACTTTATCAGCAATCGGATCAAAAATCCTGCCCCAGCGGGTTGCTGCATTAAATTTACGGGCGAACCATCCGTCAAGATAATCCGATGTTGCCCCGAGCATAAACAGATAGAAGGAGAGCATTACAAATAAAGGATCTCCCGATATAAAAAAAAAGAAAAACACCGGCGCTATTACTATCCGCGCCAAGCTGAGAAGATTTGGCAAATTCATTTTCATTATCTGGTTATAGCAGAGTTTCAGCCGTTTTGATTATTTCAAGAAAATCTTCGCCTTTCAACGAAGCGCCGCCTATAAGACCGCCATTAACGTCTTTTATTTTCAGTATTGATTCAGCGTTTGACGGTTTCAGGCTTCCTCCGTAAAGAATTATCATATCCCGTGCGAAATCACCGAACCGTGTTTTGAGCATTTCCCTGATCCTGCCGTGGGCTTCTTCCACCTGAGCAGGTTCAGCGGATTCGCCTGTACCTATGGCCCAGACAGGCTCGTAAGCTATGATCAGATTTTTGTATTGTTCTGCTCCAATCTTATCTAATCCTTTGTCAAGCTGATCTTTCAGAATATCAAAAGTTTTACCGGACCTTCTTTCTTCCAGGGATTCTCCTATGCACATGATAGCTTTCATGTTATTATCTAGGATAGTGATGACTTTTTTATTGACGAATTCTGATGATTCGTTAAAATATTCTCTGCGCTCGCTGTGGCCCGCAATCACGTAGGTGCAGCCTGCATTAGCAAGCATAGGCGGAGCTATTTCACCGGTGTAGGCTCCTTTATTTTCGGGATAACAATTCTGGGCGCCCATTTTGACAGGGCTGCCTTCTATCACTTTTTTTATGGCAGCCAGCCCTGTAAAAGGCGGGCATACCAATATATCAGATTTCAAATCCGGTAATTGATTAATTCCACCGACAATATATTGAGCTAATTTCTCGCCTTCGAAGGCATTTGTATGCATCTTCCAGTTGCCGGCTATGAGCATTGGTTTCATCTTTGAACTCCGCTTACTTTGAAAATCTTATAATTATCCAGATGCGGGTCGGATTCAAACCCATAGCCTTCTATACGTTCGCGGGGGGTTGTTATTTTTACAAATTCGGTGGAATATATCTTTCTAGTTTCATCGTTCCATTCCAGAACCTGGGTTTGCAGTTTTGTATCCGTACTATCCGACACAACCACTACGTCTCCCTTTGCAAGCATATTATTGGTTTTATTATCTATAATGGCAGAATTGGCAGTAAGTACGCTTACCCTTTTGCCTGTGCTTTTGGACATAAACTCGACCACGAGGCTGCCTTCGAGGATTGTTTCAGCTTTATCAGAATACACTTCTGCGCGGTCTGCTTTAAGTATAGCTTTTGTAAAGGATGAATCCGCGAATATCACTTCAACATCGTTGCTTACCTGGTCGGGAGCAAGGGCGAGGTCGAGTGAATCTATATTCTGCTTTTTGACAACAGTTTTTTCTTCGCATGAAGCGAGTAATAAAATAAAAGCTGAAAACATTGTAAGCACTATGATCTTTATCATTTTTTGGCGATGTTGTTTATTTCCAATACTTTAATTAGCAGTTCCCGGAAACTGTTTAACGGTAATTGCGAAGCGGCGTCGCTTAGTGCGTTTGCCGGATCCGGATGTGTTTCTATGAACATGCCGTCAATACCTGTAGCCGCCGCAGCCAGAGCCAATGGACGAATGAATTCAGGGCAGCCGCCCGAACTGGATCCCTTAGACGGCTTTTGCACTGAATGCGTTGCATCGAAAATCACTTTATGGCCTTTTTCCTTCATCTTAATCAGAGAACGGAAATCGACTACCAGGTCGTGATATCCGAAGAAAGTGCCTCTTTCAGTCAGCCAGACCTCTTTATTTCCGGTGGATTCTACTTTTTCAGCCGCACGGAACATATCCTCCGGCGCCATGAATTGTCCTTTTTTTATGTTGACGGGCAGTCCGCTCTCCCCTGCAGCTTTGAGCAGTTCTGTTTGCCTTGCAAGAAAGGCAGGCACCTGAAGCACATCAACAAATTGAGAAGCAAACCTGGCTTCTTCAGTGCTGTGGAAATCCGTCAAAACTCTTAAACTGAATTCTTCCCTTATTTTTTTCAGCCATGAAAGAGCTTTTTCATCACCCGGCCCGGTAAATGAATTTACGCTGGTTCTGTTTGCTTTTTTATAAGATGATTTAAAAATAATATCTATATCAAGTTCCACGGAGATTTTTTTTAAATGCTCTGCCGTATTCATAAGCAGCTTCTCAGATTCCGCTACACAAGGCCCGGCTATAATAAAATAATTGTTGTTTTTCATTGGTTTAGTTTGTAAATTGAACATGAATATTTATTAATATTACAATTATATTAATTCCATAAAAATAAACAAAGGAATTTGATATAAAATTAACTAAATTTTTCTTATTTTGTGTATATAACCTTTTAATGGGTTTGCGGCATAAAGAACAAAACATCAGCTAAATCTGAGGTTTACTTCATTTTTTATATTTTCTGGTATTTTATATGGAAATAGACGCATACTTTACGCCTTATTTTCCTGAAAAAGAAACGCAGTTCGATGACGCAATCGTGATCATGATAGATGTACTGCGTGCGAGCACAACAATCTGCGCCTCTCTTTATAACGGCGCCAAAGAGGTTATTCCCAGTGAAACACTTGACAGAGCAGTAAAGCTTTACAGCAGCCTTAGTAAGGAAACAAGATTCATAGGCGGTGAGAGGAACGGTATTATGCCGACAGGATTCGACGCCGGGAATTCACCTTTTGAATACACTGAGGAAATGGTTAAAGATAAAACAGTTATCATTTCCACAACTAACGGCACGCAGATATTTCAGAAAGCTAAACAGGCTAAAGCCAGGATTATCGCCGGATTTGTTAATAATAAATCAGTTTTAAATTATATTGATCTAAACATAAAGCAGGGAGCGGAAGCCGCCACAAAAATAATTGTTCTTTGCGCCGGAAATAGCGGCAGGCTGGCTTATGAAGATACACTCTGTGCCGGGTCGGTGATCAATTCGCTTAAAAGCATGAATAATAATGTTTACCTGACAGATACTGCTGACGCTGCAAAAAATCTGTACAACCTGCATTCGATTGATTATAAAGATTTTCTAAAGAAAAGGCAGCACGCTATGTATTTAAGTGAGCTGGGATTTGACAAAGATATTGACCTGTGTCTTACTTTCGACTGCTTTCCGGTGGTACCGATTATCATCGGGAGCAGCATAAGAAAAGCCCATTAGGCGCCCTGCCTTATGGCACAAAAGCAGCATAAAGAATGAGATAGTATATAATATCGAAATATATTGGGGGGATCAATATGCCAGAGCATAATGAGGACATAATTATAGAAAGGGTAAAAAAGCCTTCAGATGATAATGATGGAGACATTGCGGCAAAAAAAGGCCCGGGAAAATCTAAATCAAAGAAAAAGAATTCCAGGCAGTACGATAAGCAGTTGAAAGCCAGCGCTTTGATTCTAATGTTTTTTGCAGGGCTTCTCTTTCTGGCTATGCTATCATATACGCCTTTAGATCAGGCAAATACAATTATTACTTTTGATGAATTTACAACTATTTTCGGCGAGGAATCACAGGTAAGCCCGAAGTTCTCTACTACAAGAAACTGGCTCGGTCTTGTCGGAGCGATGATGTCCGATTTCTTTTATAACAGTACTTTCGGTTATGCTTCGATTTTTCTGCCATTTTTTATTTTTGCCTGGGCATGGACATTGCTAATAGGAAAAAAACCCGGCGACGGACTTATTAAAAAGACTTCTTTCTATCTTGGAAGCGGAGTACTTTTTGCTTCTCTTATCGGCTCGATGCAAGAAACACAAGTATTCATGGATATTCCCGATGAATGGAGCGGAGCTATTGGCAAATTCATGGCCAGTGTGGTATCCGGGATTTTCGGATCCATTGGAGCGATTATTCTATTTTTTGCCGCATTTATTATTACTGCTATAGCAGCTACACCGATAAAAATTGACGCCCTTCTGAAAAAAGCTTCTTCGATAGCTGAGCTTTCGGGTATAGCGCTTTCAGATAAACTCACGAAATTCAAAAATAAAGCCCAGGCTAGGATGAACCTCGAACCTGAGGAAAAAAACATTGAAAGTACAAATGACATTCCTAAAGATTCAAATGATAATAAAAAAGCAAAAAGCGAAAGCAGCGCAAATGAGCCTCAAGAGCTGCCTGCCATCCCTCGAAAAGAACCGGAAATGGTTATAAAAAACAACAAAGAGCTTGGCGAACCCGCCAGAATAATCAGGAAAAACCTCGCCGGAGACGAATTAAACCGCCAAGCGGATAATCCTGTGGCCGAACTTATCAGAGTTAGTACTTCAAAGCCTCAGAATATCAGGATGACACCTAACGAACCTGAAGATATAATATACACTTCTCAGGATATTGAAAGACTCAGGAATCAAGCCTTACAAAATTATGATGAATCCATTGATATTGCGCGAAATAATGCAAGTTCAGATAAAGACATAACTGAAGATCAATCATCGGGAATTGCGGATAAGACAGAAACCGGTCAGGAGGACATGCCCGGGGATATGCCTTCTGAAACTTTTAATGTGAGCGGCAATCATACCGCTAATATTTCAGGCTATAATGAAAGCAGGCCCGCTCGGGTTGTTTCTCCAACGGCAGAGATGCAAACCGGCACAAGAAAACCTCTTAGGGTTACAGTTAATGAATCTGAGGAAGAAAGCAAGCCTCAGCTGAAAACCCCTCTCTGTACGGGTATTCATGATGAGGAAATTCTGTATATTCCACCTTCCCTGGAAATGCTGAACACAGACATCGAAAAAGCACAAATCGATGAAGAAGAATTAAAGAACAACGCTCGAATACTTCAGGAAAAACTCGAAACATTTAAGATATATATTGAGAATTTAAGTGTTACACCCGGGCCGGTTGTCACTCAATATGAATTTGTTCCCGCACCTGGAATTAAACTTAGTAAGATAGAAGGTTTATCAGATGACCTGGCCATGGCTCTTAAGGCACGTGGTATAAGAATCATTGCTCCAATACCCGGGAAGGGCACAGTTGGTATAGAAATTCCAAACTCTAATCCGGCTCTGGTGAGGTTCAGCGATGTAATAAGTTCTTCAAAATTTGCAAAATCCAATGCCAGGCTCCCACTGGCTCTCGGTAAAACCATTTCAGGTGAAGTCTTCGTTACCGACCTAACAAAGATGCCTCACCTTCTAATTGCGGGGTCTACGGGATCCGGTAAGAGCGTGGGCATAAACACAGTAATAAACTCTTTGATTTTCAAGATGCATCCGCGCAATCTTAAGTTCGCGATGATCGATCCAAAAAAGGTTGAGCTTCCGCAGTACGCCCAGTTAAGGGATCATTTTTTATGTGTGTCGCCGGATGTGGATGACCTTATCGTGACAAATCCGCAAGACGCTGTTATTTTACTCAAATCGCTTGTTGCCGAAATGGAGCTCCGATATGACATACTCGCGAAAGTAGGCCAAAGAAACATTAAAGATTATAATCAAAAAGTAAATGAGGGTAAATTCATTAATGATAAAACTATGGATCACAGGACGATGCCTTACATAGTGGTTATTGTTGATGAGCTCGCCGACCTGATGCTTACTGCTTCCAAAGAAATCGAGGAGCCCATAGCGAGGCTTGCCCAAATGGCAAGGGCGGTCGGCATACATCTCGTGCTTGCCACTCAAAGGCCTTCGGTTGATGTTATCACGGGTATTATTAAGGCAAATTTCCCGGCAAGGATATCCTATCTGGTGGCATCAAAGATTGACTCCAGGACCATTCTTGATGTAGGCGGCGCCGAACAGCTTCTGGGTAACGGAGATATGCTGTGCCTGCCTCCCAATTCACCGAAGCCTGAAAGGGTGCAGAACGCTTTCATTGATACTGACGAAGTAGAACGCGTATGCGATCACATTGGAGATCAGCAAGGCTACTCACAGCCCTATATGCTTCCTTCAATAAATGACAATAAATCCGGTGGCGGAGGCATAGATTCAGGCGACAGGGATGAACTTTTCGAGGAAGCAGCACGGCTTGTTATCAGGCACCAACAAGGCTCGGTATCGCTTATACAGCGCAGGCTTAAGGTTGGCTATGCACGCGCCGGAAGAATTGTTGACGAACTGGAGGCCGCCGGGGTTGTGGGTTCATTTACAGGCAGCAAGGCTAGAGATGTGCTCATGGAAAGTGAATCAGAGCTTGAAGCCGTATTATAGTATTTTTTTTGCCACTATTTTTTTTATACAATAGCAAATGAATCCGATAATTTTCTTCCCCTCCCTGAGGGGAAGTGGACGGAACGGCTCGCAGAGCCTGTTCCGGACGATGGGGTGCGAACTCAAAGAAATACGTTTTATAAAACAATTTCGTCCTTTCAGGGTGTGAGGTTCATCATTTGACTGCACTGAGCATCAAAAGCAAAAAAATTTGCCTTCATCACAGGGTTGATTTCTGGATTGACGTTAAAAACAATAAACGACTGTGATAATACAGATTGAGCAAGCAGCAGCGAAAGCAGCAAGGAATAATGGAGTAAATTTTTCATTTTTATGCCTGCCTGTATTTTTTTGCCTGCCTGTATATAGTTGTGTATGTTTCAATATAATGAAGTTTATAATAAAATGCTAATGAATTCGAGAAATAATCTATTGATAGGTTGCATGAACAAACTTTATTATATTAGTAAGCTATAAGCAGACAATTTTAATTTACTGAAAATAAATGCTAAAGAAGCTCCAAATAAAGAATTTTGCTATTATCCGGGAGCAGGATATTGAGTTCACTCCCGGCCTGAATATCATTACCGGGGAGACCGGCTCGGGTAAATCCATCCTGATCGACGCTCTGATAATTGCCCTGGGGGGCCGTGCTTCTGCCGATTTTGTGCGTAAAGGTGAAAATAAATCGGTGATAGAATGTTTATTCAGCATGGAAGATTCGCATCCCGTTCATAGGATTCTCGAAGAAAATGAACTGGATAGCTTTGCAGATGAGCTCATTATCCGACGGGAAATTTCCTCCAGAGGAATTTCGCGTGCTTTCGTTAATGACTCTCCCGTACAGGTATCTACTCTAAAGGAGCTTGGCGGTTATTTGATTGATTTTCACGGCCAGCATGACCACCAATCGCTCCTAAGGCCTGAAAGCCATATAGATATACTCGATTCCGCCTTTAACAGCTCTGAACTTAAAAAAATCATTTATGATATTTTCAGGCAGATCAATTCCGCCATTAAGGAATTGAAGAATTTAAAAGGAAAAGAAATCCTTCTGCGCGAGAAAGCGGAATTCAACAGGCTTAAACTCAAAGAAATCGAAGAAGCAGATCCTAAAGCCGGCGAGTATGACGATCTCGAACATGAGCTTTCTAAATTATCCAATGCTGAATTTCTTCACAGCTTAACAAATGAGCTTTTCAATAATCTGCACTATTCTGACTTATCGGTTAATAACCGGCTTAGCGAAGCGGCAGGTTCGCTAAGAACTCTCTACGAAATTGACAGCGATTTCGAGGTTTATATCAAAGAGCTGGATTCGGCCATTGTTTCAATAAAGGAAGTCGCCAGGTTCTGCAAGGAATATTCAGACGGTATAATATTCGATCCTCATAGAATTGAAGAGATCAGGTTAAGGCTTCAAAAGCTAAAGTCATTAACAAAAAAATACGGCTCTATCGATTCAGCAATCGAATTGAGCGAATCACTTAAGAATGACCTCTCATTAATGGAAAATTTCGAAACCCAAATTAAGCTTATTAAGGATAGAATAGATAATTTAAGCCATAGCGCCGGAAGGATTGCCTTTGAACTCAGTAACGCCAGGAAAGCCGCTTCAATTAAGCTTAAAGAAACAATCCAGGCTACTTTAAAACAGCTTGGAATAGAGAATGCCGTTTTCGAAACAGAGTTTGGAAATGAAAAAACAGACGGAATTAGTTATGATCATCCCGCGGCATTAATTGACGGCAAACCGTACAAGCTATCAGGCAAAGGCATTGATAAAATTGAATTTCTTATATCGACAAATGCCGGTGAAACCCCAAAACCCTTAACCAATGTGGCCTCCGGTGGTGAGATATCGAGAATAATGCTGGCTCTGAAATCGCTTATAGCAGAAAGAGACAATATGCCCGTGATGGTATTCGACGAAATAGATACAGGCATAAGCGGACGAATAGCTCAGAAAGCCGGACAGGCAATGAAAAAGCTTGCCCAAAAGCATCAGATACTCGCGATTACGCATTTGCCGCAGATAGCTGCTTTAGGCGATCATAATATCTCGGTATTTAAAGTTGAAGAAGAGGGCAAAACATACGCGAGATCTACCGTGCTGCGCAATGCCGAAAAGCTAAATGAAATAGCCAAGCTGATAGGCGGTGAGGATATAAGCGAAGCCGTGCTTAAGAGCGCGAGAGAATTAACGGAAAACACTTAGATATAAATGGCACAAAACTACAACCTTCAGTATATGACTATTGAAGAACTGGAAAAAATGATCACGCCGGTTCTTGACTCAATGGATATGACCATGGTGCTAAGCGCTTATGAAATGTGCGAAAACGCTCACAGTGGCCAGTTTTTACCTGACGGAGCGCCGTATTTTTATCATACCACGAGAGTTTGCAGGATCATAGCCGGCGAGCTAGGTTTGATTGATGCAGAACTGTTATCCTCAGCTTTGCTTCATGATATTTATAAAACAAATGCGGGCATAACACTCGAGATAATCAATTATAATTTCGGGCCTTATGTGGCCCTGCTTGTAGATATGCTTCAAAGCGACTACAGACATATTGACCCGAATAAGGTTATTACCATATCAGGTGAAAAGATCAAGATCCCTGGAGATGATTATCTTATTATCTGGATAGCTGAACACCTTGATAATTTAAGGAGCTATGATATCGACCCGAAATATGATCTTGTATCCGAGATAAATGAGCTTAAAAATGTTATAATACCGGCAGCAATTGGCAATGATAATGCTTATATCAAAAAACTGGTAAGTGATTTAAAAAAGGAAGCCGGAAAATTCCTGTGTTGACCACATTTTTCAGTTAGCTTATCACATTCTTCAGGTTAGCTTATCACATTCTTCAGGTTAGCTTATCACATTTTTCAGTTAGCTTATCACATTCTTCAGGTTAGCTTATCACATTCTTCTCAAATAGACCCTGCCTCTGATGAACGCCCATGCCAATAACATAGTAATAGAAAGAAACAAAGTAAGAATAAACGTAAGGATTACCATCAGCTTTCTATTTGGTGCGGATCTAAAATCAGGTGGTATTGCCTTATCGAGTACTTCAACTATCGGGACATCTTTTTCTTCCTGGATAGCTTCCTGATGCCTTTGGGTTTCCAGATACATAATAACCTGCTCAATTATCTTCCTTTCGCGCATAAGCGTGGCATATTCCCTTGCAATCCGGGGCACATCACTAAGGGCAATGGCAAACCCTTCATCAGATGTAAGGCCTCCCTCCTGAATTCTGGCATATTGATTTCTGAGTAGATCAGCCCTTTTCTCTAAAGCTCTTAAATATGCTGAATTGGGAGCATAATCCAGCCTTGCTAAATTCAGTTCGGTTTCTGCCTCTGCGAGCTCAGTGCCAATGGAAACGGCTTGAGTTACAACAGCCTGAGTCTGCTCATCGAGTGCAAGCACTTTATTCTCTTTTTGAAATTCCTGAATTTGCCATTCAATTGAATCAAGTTCTTTCTTATAAGAAAAAAGTTCATTTTCAATATATCGGCGCGATTGTTTCGCAGCAGATACATTCCTTGTCCTGATGACCTCATCAAGAGCCATAACCGCGGCATTAGCTACATTGGCAGATAACAGGCGTATAGTTTTTTTGTCATTTTCATCAGGGAACATCCCGGTTGACAAACTGGTCTGAACCGACAGCACCCCGCTTCTTTCTATTTCAGCGGTTAGAGAAGCCCTGATAAAATCATTTAACAGCATATCGGGAATACCTGTAAAAGCCGGATCATTTTTTAAATTCAGCTCTTTTATAATTTTGTCGGCAACTGTCCGGCTTCTCAATATTTCGGCAAATACTTGTGACTGGTTAGACTCCCCCAAGCCGCCAAGCATCATCGCGCCTCCCGAAAGCGACTGTAAAAATGATGTAAGGCCGCCGCCTGATTCATTTCCTCCGGGGGGCAGTACGGTTGAATAGCTTGAGTAGCTATGAGGCAGAAAATGCGAAAATATATATACTACCGCCACAGACATGATAATAAAGGCGCTTATTTTAATTATATTCTTTCTTAAAAGAGTATAAATAACCTTAAAGGATAATTCTTCTCTGATTATCTGTTCTTTATCTGTCATTTTTTATCTGCTTAATAAATCTACGACTATAATAATAATTGTGCTTAACTGAAATACAACCTGCACTACATCACTGAATTGCTCGCTAAATGGTATTTTTTCCTTCGGAGGGACTAATATAACGTCACCTGCAGTTATTTTGTAATCTTTATTTCCGGCTCTGAACTGCTCGCCTCTGGGCTTAACAATAAATACTTCTCCTTTATCGGCCTGGTATGAGTATCCTCCCGCAAGCTTGATATAATCTTCATAATCATGATCCGGATTATACCGTACAAGCCCCGGGTTATAAACATGCCCCTGGACATTAATAAGGTTTTTGGCATTTGCTATTACTATCGAATCCCGGTGTTTTATCGCTATATTATCTTTACTGCCGGGATTCCCGATGGCATTCTCAAAATCAATTGCCATTGCTCCTCTTTTTTCGCGTACTCTTGCCTCGTAGTAGCTCTTTTCCTGTTTTGATCTTTCCGAAGGCAATATTTCGGCTATCCTGAGAATTTCCGGATCGATATATCCTATTTCGGATTGTCGGATAAATTCTGAAAGTGAAAGTGAAGCATCTTCGGTAACACCTCCGGCTCGTTCTATCAAATCTGTAAGTGTTTCCGCATTTTCCTGAATGGGATATTTGCCGGGAAATTTTATTTCGCCATCAATTACAGCATACTTATTATTGAACCAATTGACTGTTTTCCTTATAAACACTCTGTCTCCTGCTTGAAGTGCGATATTATTCTGAAGTTTGCCGTTAATAAGCTTTTTATCCCTCCATGAGCTAAGATCAAGAAAGAAACGGTTAACACCGGTAGGCGTAAAACGGGCTACCTCTATGGAATCCAAAAAAGCAGATTTGGTAAATCCCTGTGCAAAACTGATAAGATGAGAAAGGGAATCTCCTTCCACAAATTCAAATTCACCGGGATTATTTACATCGCCAAGAATCTGAATGCTATATTTTTCGCTTTTGGGCGGCACTTTGATAAGGTCACCTCCAAGGACTGTCGGATTATCGTTTTCCCCTTTAAAGGCATAAAACTTCAGTAGGTCGACTGGTACTATGGTTCCGTCAGACCTTAATATTTCTATATACCTTAATGAAGATTCAAACACAAGGCCCCCTGTTTTATCAATTACTTCGGAAACGCGCAGTACTGCGCTGGCGGGGACAATACCGTTTCTGACTACCTTGCCTGTGACAACGACTTTAAACCGTCTGATTTCTTCCAGAATTACATATATTTCATCACTTCTGTAAGTTTTCCGCAAAACATCTTTTATCAAATTATATGATTCGGCAAGTGTTTTACCTTTTAGATCAACTATTCCGGAACCTTTAAGCAATAACTTGCCTTCAGGAGAAATTTTGGCGCTGAATTCCTGAGGTTTAGTAGCGATTACAGAAATCCTGAATACATCTTCAGGGCCGACAATGTATTTTTCCGGATCGATCTCACGTTCAAGAAGTTCGGCCGTTTCCTGCGAAATCTTTCTTGAGGTTTCGATACCCAGAGTATCAACCACGCCTTTTTTGGCGCCGGTCAGGGTATTATAATCGATCTGAGCAATTCCGGGTACCTGTATTATTAATAATATAAATATCGACGCCCGGATAATAGAAGCGAAATAATTATAAAACATAGTGTGATGCATTTTTTCTAAATTTATTAATCAAAGCAAAATTAAGAAAAAATTGCTATTTATTTCTATCAATATTTAAAAATCACTAACGTTTTTTTATATGATTTTTTCACACAAAAAATGATTATATGAATAAAGAATTAGCCGAATGTGCAAAAGACGCCGCTCTTAAGGCCGGGAAAATTTTAAAAGAAGGTTATGGTACTACTTTTGACATTTCCAGCAAAGAAGGAATAAACAACCTTGTTACCGAATATGACCATAAAGCCGAAGAATTAATTATCAACCACATAAAAAGTATTTATCCCGATCACAGCTTTCTCGCTGAAGAAAGCGGCAAAAGCGGTGATAAACAGCAAGACAAAATCCATTGGCTAATTGACCCTCTTGACGGTACTGTCAATTTTGCGCACTGTATACCTGTCTTCAGTGTTAGTATTGCAGCTCAAAGAAACGGGGACCTGCTATGCGGAGTGATCTATCAGCCTCTCCTTGATGAACTTTTTATTGCCATAAAAGATGAAGGCGCTTATCTTAACGGCAAAAAGATTTCAGTTTCGGATAATGGCGACTTATCCACTTCTTTTTTGGTAACCGGATTCCCTTATAATGTAGAAGATAACCCCTGCCGCTGTGTTGACCTTTTTGTAGATATAGTCCAGAGGGGAATCCCGATAAGAAGGCTCGGTTCCGCTGCTTTAGACTTAGCTTATGTGGCCGCGGGCAGGTTTGACGGATTTTGGGAAATAGGCCTGCATCCCTGGGATGTAGCCGCAGGAGTACTGCTTATCCGTGAAGCCGGAGGCAAAGTGACTCAATTTTCCGGTGATGAATATTCGATACATGATAATACTCTTTTAGCTACTAACGGATCATTACACAACGAAATTAAGGGAATTCTTAGAACATGCATGAGGGTGGTTACAACAAATGATAATTAAAGTAACCTATATGTCCGGGGCGGGAAATCTTTTTACGGTACTTGACAACCGCAAATATAAATTCAGCTTTGATGAGCTTTCTGCTTTGGCGGTAATCCTTTGTGGTTCGAACGACACCAATCCAATGAAAACCGAGGGCTTTATAGCCTTAGAGGATGCCGAAAATAATGAATTTAAAGCTCATTTCATTAACCCGGACGGCTCATCTCAGATGATGTGCGGCAACGGTGCCAGATGCGCTGTTCTTTACGCTTCTCTTAATAATTTTGTGAGCCTAAGGAATCTCGGTAAAGAGTTACACTTTATTATGGCAGGGAAAAAATACATGAGCCGCATGTATGAAAATAGCATTCAGGTGTACTTTCCTCCGCATAATGAACTGTACGGCAATATATCCATAAACGCTGCCGGACTTGATATTACAGGTACTTACATAAATATCGGTTCAGATCATTTCGTCGCCGAAAAGGCTGATATATTTCCCGAACCGGATTCGATTAAAGATTTTAATCTGGAAATAACAGGCAGGGAAGTCAGATTTCATAAACAGTTCGAGCCTGCAGGTGTGAACTTCAGCATTTACAGGATAGCAGCAGATAATAAGATCGAAATGCGCACTTACGAGCGCGGCGTGGAAGCCGAAACCGGAGCTTGCGGAACTGGCGCTATATCGGTAGCACTTGCGGCATACTCTAAAGGTAAAATTAAATTCCCTGTGACAATTACCCCTACTAGCGGAATTCCTCTGACGGTCAATATTATCGGAGAATACCCTGATAAAATAGAGCATATTATACTGGCTGGAAACGCAAAAATTATTGACAAAGTCGAATTGGATGTTAAACTCATAAGCCCTGAATCCGAATGGATCAAAAAATAGATTTTATTAAGCAAAAAAGCGAAGAGCTGATTACTGAAATAACTGATTACCGCCGCCTGATACACAGCAATCCCGAGCTTTCATTCGAAGAGCATAAAACAACTGCTTTTATTAAAGAAAAGCTCGATGAAGCGGGAATAAAGAACATCTCGGTCACGGAAACAGGCCTGGTAGGTATTATCGGAAAAGAAGGGCCCTGCGTCGCATTAAGAGCAGATATCGACGCGCTCCCGATTAAGGAAAATACAGGCCTTGAATTCGCCTCGATCAATGACGGAGTAATGCATGCATGCGGGCATGATATGCACACAGCCATGCTGCTTGGAGCATCTAAGATATTAAAAAGCATTGAAGATGAAATTCCGGGTACGGTAAAACTCATATTTCAGCCGGGCGAAGAAAAAATCCCCGGCGGCGCCTCCATTATGATCGAGAAAGGAGTTTTGGAAGATCCGGCCCCGGAAGTTGTATTCGGACAACATATAAATCCCGGGGCTCAATCAGGCACATTATCATTTGTATCTGGGCCTGCAATGGCTTCAGCGGATGAGATCTATCTGACTATCAAAGCCAGAGGTTCACACGCCGCTCAGCCCCATATCGGCAGCGATGCCATTCTGACTGCTTCGACTATAATCAATCACCTGCAAACACTTATAACCAAATTCAGGAACCCTTTGCAACCGGGAGTGATTTCCATAACATCGATTCATGGCGGAAGTGCTCCTAATATTTATCCTGATGAGGTAAAGCTGATGGGTACCATGAGAGCTTTTAACCAGGAATGGCGCGAAAATTTGCACAGCTTGATTAAACAAAATATTGCCCATATATGCGATATGTACAATACACAATTTGAACTGGAAATCAGAAAAGGCTATCCTGCTCTGATCAATAATGAGAATACGACAGCTTTTATAAAGGATATTGCTGAAAAAGCTTTCGGCAGCGAATCAGTCGAGGATTTCGAGCCAAAGATGTGGGCAGAGGACTTCGCGTATTTCGCTCAGATTGTTCCCTCAACATTTTGGTTTTTAGGCGTGAGGCCTGCCGGAAGGGACGAAATGCCACCCCTGCATAATTCCCGTTTAGATCCGGATGAAAAAGCCATGACTAAAGGCATGGCTTTACCGGCTATCGCCGCTTATAATTATCTTCTTAATAAAAAAGCTCAACTGTAATTTCTTTTTGAGCGCAGCTTTATTAATGTTATTTCCGGGGATACTCCAACCCTGATAGGAGGGCCGGTTGTTCCAAGCCCGCGGTTAATGTATAAATACTGGTCTTCATCGCCGTAAAGCCCCGCGAATTGCTTATAAGCCACGCTAACAGGTGTGTATACATTTCCGAAAATTTCCACCCCTATCTGGCCTCCATGAGTATGCCCTGACAGCATTAAATCAACCTTTCTCTGCTTTCTGATACTTCGGTCCCAGTTCGTGGGGTCATGGCACAACAGTATGGTCGGGCTCTTTTCGTCTGAATTTGCCAGTGCTTTGTCTAAATCCCCGAATGATTGCCCATAGCCGGTGTTGTCGATTCCGGCAATATTGATCTTTCCGCCGCGCCGTTCTATGACTAGTCCTTCGTTTATGAGAAGGTTCAATCCTGAATCATTCAGCTTCCGGATAAGTTTAGCATGATCTTCCCTGCTCATGAAATGGTCATGATTACCCAGGCAGCTGTAAATTCCGATATTAGCTTTTAATTTGCTTATTTCTTCTCCGATGAGGTCGAATTCATCCGGATTGAAATTCACAAAATCACCGGTACCGGTTATCAGATCAGGCTGAAGGCTGTTTATCATATTCACAGCCTTTCTTATGGGATCGGGTGAATGGAAAGACCCCGCATGAACATCTGTTATCTGAGCGATTTTCATACCATCCAGCCCCGAAGGCAGGCCTTTTATCGGGACATCTACTTCATGTACCCTGAAATCGTAAGTTGTATTAACAACTCCGTTTGAAATAATCAAAAAAGGAATGCCGGATAAAGCCCATCCAGAAGTTTGTAAAAACTTTCTCCTGCTGCTGTCTGTTTTGCGCTGATTATCGGGTTCTACTGCGTCATTTTCTTTGAAATCGGGATGGCTTATGTCATATTCTCCGCCCATTGGAACGCCTGCTTCAAGCCGGAGCTGCGGTTCCGGAATGAGCTGAATATCCTTTACGGGATTGAATTTCTTGCTTTTTTCGGATAAGATTTTGTGCTGCTGTACGCCGTTCTTTAATTCCAAATATTTGTGTTTGTTAACAGAGTTTCTGCCGCGTCCGGTAAACAGTTTCCTGCCAAGCCTTATAAGATCAAATGCAGCTAAAAATGGTATGATCATAATTTTTGGCAGGTACCAGATGCTTTTCAGCATAATAAGATTCTTGAAAAGCGGCGGCGGTACAATGTTTTCCATCTGTATCCAGACTGTGTATCCTGAAATCATGAGCATAAAAGCTCCGACGACTATAGGGATGATATAAATCATCCTGTTCCATCCCCTGTTTATGGTGAAATTTTTCCAGCGAATTAAAAAATAAATATCGAAGGCTAGAAGTATCGCTGAAAATTCCACCACAAAGGGAATATACTTTAAATTCTCCATGGCTCCCCCCGGACTATATTTAAATGAAAAAAGAACTTCATCCGGGAGTGTAATTTATAGCATATATTAGTCAAAAAAAAGGGCTTAACCAAAATTAACCAACATTGATTAAGCCTTAACATTATCATATATTTAGTGTGACGATAAATTCACTTTGGCAGGGTTGTTTTCACAATCTTTAGCAATACTTAACAAACGAATTATTTCATTAACTTTTCATTTATATTATACAGACATTTGCCTAAGTTTAATAATGGTAACTTCAGGTTCAATTCCAATTCTAATTGGCGGCCCTGTCATACCCAGGCCTCTGTTAATGTACAGATACTGATCTTTATCCTTATAAAGCCCCGCCCACTGCCTGTAAATTATTCTCGCGGGTGTCAGGTCTTTGCCAAACAGCTCAAAGCCTATCTGGCCGCCATGAGTATGCCCGGCAAGCATAAGATCGACTTCGCGCACTCCGCGAATGTGTTTATCCCAATTTGTGGGGTCATGACACATCAGCAGGATAGGGTATTCCTCATCCAGCCCGGCCAGGGATCTGTCATAATCAGCAAAATTCTGCTTAAAGCCGCTGTTATCGGTTCCGGCAAGCTGTATTTTTGTTCCCTCGATATCGAATGTCCGGTTTTCATTCACCAAAAGCTTAATTCCCGACTGATTAATACCTGCCTTAAGCTTGTCGTGTTCAGGGCCTTTCATATAATGATCGTGATTGCCCAGGCAGCCGTAAACACCGAATTCACCCTTCATTTTGGTGAATTCTTTATAAAAATCGTCCATTTCATGACGGTCGAAATTCACAAAATCTCCGGTGACCATTACCAGCTGCGGCCTGTAAGAATTAGCAATATCTATGGCGTCTTGCACTGGCCGCGGAGAATAAAACGATCCTGTATGTATATCCGACAGTTGCGCTATGGTAAAACCATCGAGCTCTTTAGGCAGTTTTTTTAAAGGGATTTCTACCTCGTGTATTCGGAAATTATACGGTGTGTGAATAATTCCCTTGCCGGCGATCAGGAATGGCACACCCGCCATGCTCCATCCAAGTGTCTGTAGTGTTTTTCTGCGCTTTCCGTCCAGTTTTGGGGGGGCCTTTTCTTTATGAGGGAATATACGCTTAATTTTGTAATAAGCCCATTTGCCGCTTCTGTAAAGATCTTTAATTATTAAAAAAGGCACTATCGCAAGCTTCGGCAAATACCAAAGGCTGGTGAGTATAAACAGGTAAATGATAAGCTTACTCGGCTGTGGGGTAACCAGCCTGTAATAATTCACGAAAATGGCTATTGCGAGCATTAATACCGCAATAACCCAGGCGGCTCTGTAATATACGGGGTTGTAATTTCTTGACTTAACATATCTGGTCCAGTTTTTTAAAAAATAATAATCCACTAACGTCAGGACTGCCGTCATTATTAGTAAAAAAGGAAGAAACCTGTTTACTGTATCCATGTATTTCCATTTAATTAAAATTGCTAAACCCTTGATTTCATATATTATACAACGAACGCGCCGGGATTTCATTTCTAAATAAATAAACATTTACCAATTATGCGGCCAAATTTACGTTCATTTTTTATGATAAAAATTAATTATTTATTTGAAATAAAAGGTGATTTATGGCTGAAACTCCATCAAACATGATACCGCTTAAAACAAAAGCTCCCGGTTTTCAATTGCTTAATCCCAGGACCGGAAAGATTGAATCTTTAGAAAAGCTACGGTCGGATAGAGCTACTGTTATAGTATTTTTAAGCAATCACTGCCCCTTCGTCAAGCATATCATACCTGGTTTGGTTGATTTCGCAAAAGATTATATTCCTAAGGGAATAAGCTTGATAGCAATTAATTCCAACGATGTTAAGAATTACCCTGAAGATTCTCCTGAAAAAATGGCAGAATACTCAAAAAAATACGAATACCCATTCAGCTACCTCTTTGATGAAACACAGGAAACAGCAAAGGCTTACAAAGCAGCCTGCACGCCTGATTTCTACTTGTTTAACGGTGAGTTGGAACTGGAATACCGGGGTCAATTTGACGACGCCCGCCCGGGCAACAATGCACCCGTAACCGGCGCTGATCTAAGGCAGGCATGTGACCTGGTGCTGGCCGGAAAACCCGCTCAGGAAGAACAAAAGCCTTCTATCGGCTGCAATATTAAATGGAAAAAGTGATTTAATTGTAATTATTTTTAATTGTAATTATTAATAAACAAGGGACTGTTGAGCCCCTTGTTTAATTTGCTTGAATTTCCGGGCAGACTATAAGGACTTATGGGTGCCGTCGCACATGACCGGTGATTTGGTATTTTTACAACCGCATAGGTAAACGGTTTTCTTTTCAGTTACTTCGAACATCTGCGGACGGAATTTGCCCTCCTTTTTATGGCTGCCGTCACAAAAGGGCTGATTAGCCGATTCGCCGCAGGTACACCAGAAGTATTTTCCGGGTTCCAGTTCAATGCCGTAAGGCGCTTTTTGGGCGATTTTTGGTTCGGGCATTATGACTCTCCTGTAATAGTAATGATCAAATATTCAGGATTTTGGAACGCCTTTTGTGTTTAAATATTGCACAAATATCAACATATCCTACATTTTTTCGGGGGCGCTCACTCCCAGTATTTTCAGCCCGTTATTGATCACCCTTCTGGTAACTCCCGCCAGCGCCAGCCTGGCTGTCAGCAATTCACTGCTTTCACCCATTATCCTGCAGTTGTGGTAGAATATATGGAAAGCCTGCGCTAGGCCTTTCAGATAATCTGCCAGTATATGCGGTTCGGATTTATCACATGCCGCGCGAATCATATCCTCAAAACGCAGCAGCTCTTTAATAAGATTGATCTCCTGATCCTGTTTTAATAGGGAAAAATCTGTTTCTTCATCAGCTTCCTGCCCGGCTTCTTTAATTTTTTCAAAAATAGAGCATATTCTTGCGTGAGCGTATTGCAGGTAAAAAACAGGGTTCTTTTCGCTCTGCTCACGTGCCAGGCCAAGGTCAAATTCCAGATGCGTGGACATCCCCCTCATTATCAGAAAAAAGCGGACGACGTCGGCGCCTACCTCATCAAGCAGGTCATCGAGAGTATAGCTCTTGCCCGTACGTTTAGACATTTTTACCTGTTTGCCGTTTTCCGTTAGGGTAACAAACTGATGTATAAGCACTTTGATCTTATCCGGGTCATATCCCAATGACTTAATGCCTGCCAGTACATCGGGGATAGTAGCAATATGGTCGGAACCGAAGATATCCACAATCAGGTCATATCCGCGCCTTAATTTTTCTCTGTGGTAGGCTATATCGGGCAGGCGGTAGGTTGGTTCGCCGGTTGATTTAACTACAACCCTATCCTGCTCGAGCCCTAACTTACTAAGTGCCAGCCAGATAGCACCATCCTTTTCATAAGTAAGGTTATTTTCCTTGAACTCCTCAAGTAAAGCACGTATTTTGCCCGTTTCATATAGAGAATCTTCATTATAGAATATATCCTGGTTAATATTCAGCCTCACCAGTGTGGCCTTGATTTTTTCAAAGCACCATTCTTCACCGAACTTGCGGATTTGCTTCATATCTTCATCGCTACCTGATTTGTAAGCGTCGGCGCTTTTTTCGATCAGGTCAACGGCTATCTCCTTAACGTATTCACCATGGTAGCCGTTTTCGGGAAAAGAAAAGCCAGGATCTTCCAGAATTTGCATGTACCTGGCATATATGGATTTAGCCAGGTTGTTCATTTGGTTGCCTGCATTATTAAAGTAATATTCGCGGGTAACATTCCAGCCGTTCCATTCATAGAGGTTTGCTACAGTATCGCCGCAGCAGGCGTTCCTGCCGTGGCCGAGGTGTAGAAGCCCTGTGGGGTTAACGCTAACGTATTCCACATTAACCTTCTTTCCTTCGCCTGAATTGTTTTTGCCTATATAATCTTTCTTATTGTCAAGAATTTTCAATGAGTTAGCATAGAAGAGCTTAGAGTACTTAAGATTAATAAACCCAGCACCTGCTATGCTTAAATTTTCAATTAAATCTTTATCGTAATTCAATAATTCTATTATATCTTCGGCGATCTTACGGGGCGCTTTTTTCAGTTCCCGTGCGAGTTTCATGGCTATGTTTGTGGAAATGTCTCCATGCTCTGGATTATTAGGAATTTCAAATTCAAGAATGTCCGGATCTGAGATTCCAATTATTTCTAATGCGCTCAAAAATACAGGCCGCGCGTAATCTATCTGCATCATAAATCAATATTCCTCAATAATTTATATCTCTTCACCTGATATCAGTTTAAATACCTTATCCTGCTTCAATACTCTTGGTTCACCGTTATCGTTGAGCACCATGAATGAAGCATCACCCCATAATTTTTCTAGATTATAGTACTTCCTTTTTCCGGTGAGCATTACATGAACTACAACATCGAAGAAGTCAAGGAGTATCCATTCCCCGGCTTCAGCGCCTTCCATGTTAGGTTTATCCAGGCCTGTTTGCTTTGCCTGCCTGATTATCTCATCAGCAACAGCTCGAACCTGGGTATCGGAATCGCACGAACACATAACAAAAAAATCAGCGGGTGCTGTTTCAATTTTTGATAAGTTCATTAACACAATATTAGTGGCAAGTTTATCATCTGCCACTCGGGCGCAAAATGTCGCCAGCCCTTTTGCCGATCTTGGTTTTCCGTATTTTGCCAAATTGATCCTTATTTTATTAATTAAATGGTTTTAAACCCTTGAAATCTGAGCCAAGAATAACACTTGACCTCAGGTACATTCCTGAATCGATTTTAGTCACAATGAGCGAATCATTAATGCCCATAGCATAAGCTACCTTACGGGCGGATTTATGATCGCCTACCCTATCAATAACGATTGATCTTTCAAGTTTATTATCATTATTTCCAATTTCCACAACGTCATAGCCCCTGCTGCGCAGGTATTCTTTTGTGAAACCCGCAATGCCGGGTTCGCCGCAGGCATTAAGCACATTAACCTGTATCACCTGCTCGACTGTAAAACTTCCGGTATCGTCATCGAGCATGGCATCAACCGGCGGATTAATGAAATTCCTGTACATGAATGACATTAGCATTCCGGCCGTAATAAGCCCCAGAAGCACCGTTAGAGACCATGAAAAAGTTTTCTTCCAGTCACTTAAAAATTTACTCATATATTTTCCCCCCGTTAGTTATATTTGAGTTAAGCAAAAATAATTAATTAACTTATATCAAAAAACATGCCGATAGATTAATACAGGAATTAATCATGATACATTTACAAGGTTCCGTACTCACTCCCCCGGCAATAGGGATGGACTATTATGAAAACGGTTCGGTTCTTATAAATAATTCCGGCAAAATCGAATACGCAGGGCCCGGGATAAATGATGAAAGCCATGTAGTTTATGGGGGTAAAGAATTTCTCATCACTCCGGGATTTATTGACCTGCATACCCATTTCCCGCAGTTTCCCGCGGCAGGGCTCGGAAAGGGCAATCTCAGCGAATGGCTTAATGAACTTATCTTCCCCCTTGAAGCTGCTGTATCAGATATAGATTTTGCAGGAAAAATATCAAATGTTTTTTTTAAAAGCCTGATCAGGAACGGTACTACTACCGCAGTTGTTTACGGCCCTTCTTCAATAAAAGCAACCGAAGCTGCATTTCTGGAAGCTGAAAGTTCAGGTATGAGAGTTTTTATGGGTAATTCTCTTATGGATACCAACTGTCCTGCTGAAATTAAAAACAGCACCGGCAGCAGCCTGGAATCAATTCAGTATCTGGCTATTAAATATCATGAGAATAATGAAGGACTTATAAATTACATAATCACATTGCGATATGCGGGAAGCTGTTCCGCCGAACTGATGGCCAAAGCATCGGAAACAGCACGAAGGGAAGGAATGCTTCTGCAAACGCATTTATCCGAAAGCAAGGCGGAAATCGAAATGGTCATGAAGCTTTTCCCTGAAGCCAAAAACTACACGGATATTTATAAAAAATACGGCGTACTCGGCGAGAATACGATTCTGGCGCATTGCATTCATTTAAATGATGAAGAAATTGATAGGATTAAAAATAACGGCTGCGCTATTGCTCACTGCCCTACATCAAACAGGTTCCTGGCAAGCGGGTTCATGCCGGCGCTAAAATACATGGATAAAGGCCTGATGATAGGCTTGGGCACGGATATAGCAGCGGGTTACAACGAATCAGTGCCCAGAGAAGCCGCTGAAGCCATAGAGACATCAAAAGCGCTTAACATCAAGGATGAAATTTACTCAGCCAATGTGCTTTCAGCTGAAGATGCATTTAGAATGGCAACAATCAATTCCGCGGAAATACTCGGTATTGCCGGAATAACAGGCTCTATCGAAAATGGCAAAGATGCCGACCTGGTACTGCATAAATTGAATAATCCCCTCCCATTTGATCTTTTTGCTGGAAAAGAAACGGCGCTCAGGCATTTCATGTATCGCCGGGATGATTACAGTGTCGATAAAGTTTTTGTCAGGGGAAAAGATATACTATAACTGGTCTTTAAAGAGGGCTAAATCTTTTTTCAGATTCTGTAGAAGAACCTTTCTGGCCCTGAACAGATGTGCCTTAACAGTTCCAAGGGGTATATCGAGTTTAAGGGCAATATCTTTATAGTCCAATTCCTCTTCATGGCGAAGCTTGATGATCACGCGGTAGTTCTCGGGAAGGTCGTCAATCGCTTTGTTGAGAACTTTTTTCCGCTCTCTGCTGAGTACGTCCAGGTCTGGCATATAACTTTGGTCTTCAATGTCTAAGTAATGGTCTTCATCACCGGCAGGTATGGGCCGGTTAATGGAAACAGTTGCCAGGCGTTTTTTCCGTAGAAAATCAATACAGGTATTAGAGGATATCCTGTATAGCCATGCTGAAAATGAATATCCGAATCTGAACCCCGGAAGTGCCCTGTATGCCTTAATGAATGATTCCTGCACAAGGTCGTCTACGTCGTCCTCATCGCGCACCATGCGTCTAATGAGCGAAGCGATAACACGCCGGTATTTGATCTGCAGTTTATCATAGGCAGCAGTATTACCATCAAGAACCTGCCTGATAACTTCAAAATCTTCTTCCTGGCTTTGCTGCTTTTGTATGTCGCTTTCGTTTTCGGACATCATCTGTCTTAATTATTAAACAATGAGATCAATTTGAAAAGATTACCTGTTAAATCTAATGTTAGATTTTTTCATTATAAAAACTTAAGATTTTTAGCAATACAAAACTAATCATTTAAGAAATAAGGTCTAATAATAAATAAACAAAATTAATTATTCGTTTTATAAAACAGTATCCGCTATGCACGCTAATCCGGAAACTCAAGAATGACCATCGCCGTTTCTGTTGATCAGCCTGTACAGCTTATCGGATCTGCGGATAAGCTCGTTTGTTTTAAAAGTAACTGTATCGCCTTTGACTGCAACAGTTCCTTCTTTGTGGCCAACCGTGATGCCATGGGCTTTGCCTTCCACCACTCCCGTGGTTGGTCCGATAATAAGGAGTTCATCCCCTTCGCTGATTTCACCTGATTCGATAAGGAATTCTCCAACGCCTATCTTTTGATAATAGTTAGTGGCCTTGCCCACATATTCTTTTTTCTTTGTAGCATTGGAGCCGTATTTACCTGTCCATTCGCCAAGCTTCCTGCCGAGATAATAGCCGTCCCAAAAGCCGCGGTTGAAAACGGCTTTGAGCTGTTCAGTCCAATGAGCGATTTTTTCGTCGTTGTAGCTTCCTTTCCGGATAGCATCCACAGCTTCGCGATAAGCCCTTGTCACGGTTTTAACATATTCCGGAGAGCGCCCTCTTCCCTCTATCTTCAGGACTTTTACTCCCGTATCGAGGATTTTATCGAGGAATCCTAATGTACAAAGGTCTTTGGGCGACATAATGTTCTCATTACTGATATCCAGTTCGTAGCCTGATTGTTTCTCCCTGACAGTATATGACTTGCGGCATGTTTGCAGGCAATCGCCCCTGTTTGCCGAGTGATTAGCCTCATGCAGGCTCAAGTAGCACTTCCCGGAAATAGCCATACACAGTGCTCCGTGAACAAAAATCTCAATCCTGACTTTTTCTCCGGAAGGGCCACGGACATCCTCTTCATCTATCTTGAGGCAGATCGATTTTATCTGGTTGAGGTTAAGTTCACGTGCCAGTACTATAACATCTGCAAAATTCGAGTAGAACTTCACCGATTCTATATTAGATATACTGAGCTGTGTGGATATATGTACCTCCACCCCTTTTGAACGGGCGTACTCAATCGCTGCGTGGTCGGAAGCTATGACAGCGCTCACTCCATTTTCCTTAGCGGCGTCAATTATTTGCCGCATATCCTTAAGATCGTCATCATACAGAACAGTATTTACCGTGAGGTATGATTTTACACCGTTTTGAGAGCATATTTCGCATATGTTCTTCAGATCGTCATAATCAAAATTAGCCGCGGAACGCGAGCGCATATTCAGCGCGCCTATACCGAAATAAACCGATCCGGCGCCTGCCTGTATGGCCGCCATTAAGGATTCATAAGAACCCGCCGGTGACATTATCTCTATATCATTAATTTTATTTATCATTTAGCCGGTAAATTAAATACTTATTTATGGAAATTTCTTTTTTTTACAATTAATTTAAGACACTTATACTTTAATAAAATTATAAAACCTGTCCCTGTTAATAATTATTAGAATTTGACCGTAAAGATTTTTGATAATTTACTAAAATTCATTTTATCCTTATTTCAAAATTAGTTAAAATAAAATCGTTATAAAATACATGTAATCTTTTATTTTTATGGCCGGCTAATGAATCATTTAGAAACACAGCTTATGAATCTGATGGATGAATGGAAAAGCCATACATCCGGGAAAGTTAATGACAGGCATACCGCATTGGAGATGCTCAAAACCGCGGAAACTATAATGGACAAAGGGATTTATACCGAATTACCGGATAATCCCGCGCGGGAATATCTGCTCATTACGGGTAAAAAAAACTACCTTTCCACTCTTAACGGCTATGATGAAAGAGCTAGATGGGCTGAAACCGCTTTTTATTTCATAAGAAGATCACGATATGGCCTGTTGGAACTTATGGAAGACCGAATTAGCGAACACCCCGACAAGATTTTGTTTGAAGAAGTCAGGGGCGGCAGCATTTCATCCTGGTCGTACAGGAGAATCGGTATTTACGCGAGAGATATAGCATCAGCGTTCTATAGTTTGGAAAAAAAACCCGTAGTAGCTATTTATTCAGATAATTCCGTGCACAGCGCGTCTTGCGATCTGGCCTGCCTTTTCTACGGGATAGTGAATACTCCGCTAAATACTAGTTTCAGCGTTTCAATTCTTGAAGGAATTTTTAGGGAAATGGAAATTAATATTGCCGTTACGGATACACCCGAGAGGGCTGACCGGCTCAAACGGCTCAGAGATAAATCCGGGATGGATTTTCATATAATCATCACCTCCGGTGACGCCGAACCGAAAGGCTACTACGCACGTTTCCTCGGAAGCCTAATATCCTCACTGGATGAGCTCGACAAAAATAAACACATCGAATCGCGGCAAAGGCCGGATATCAGATCCGTGGCTACTGTTATGTTTACCTCAGGGAGCACCGGCAGGCCTAAAGGTGTATCGTTTTCAATTTACAATTTAATAAGCAAACGATTCGGACGCCACGCGGCTCTTCCCAATGTGGGTGATGACGAAGTACTGCTATGCTTCCTGCCTCTTTATCACACTTTCGGCCGATACCTCGAAATGATGGGTATGCTCTACTGGGGGGGTAAATATGTCTTTACAGCTAATCCGTCGGCAGAAACACTTTTCCACCTATTCCCCATTATAAATCCGACCGGCTTCATAAGCATACCCCTGCGCTGGGCCCAGATATATGAAAGATCGATGGAAAAAATAGATATAGCCGCTAATTCCGATCCCAAAGAAGCAATTCAATCGGTGGCGGGAACAAGGCTCCGTTGGGGGCTGTCCGCAGCGGGATACCTTAATCCGGCAATTTTTATGTTTTTTCAGAAGAATGGCATCGAACTTTGCAGCGGGTTCGGTATGACCGAAGCAACAGGGGGAATTACAATGACTCCACCGGGAGAATATATCAAAAACTCCACGGGCCGAGGCCTGCCTGGCGTTAAGCTAACACTATCCGTTCAGGGCGAAATGCTGCTTTCCGGGCATTACATCGCCCGGTATTTCGATGATAAAAAGCCGGGTGACATTATCCCCTTCCCGGATGATGACCCCTCATACAAATTGCCTACCGGCGATATATTCAGAAAGCTGGATAACGGCCACTACGAAATAGTTGACAGGCTTAAGGACATATATAAAAATAACCGCGGACAGACTGTCGCCCCGCGCAATGTTGAAAAGAAATTCGAGGGTGTGCCCGGTATTAAACGTACATTCCTTGTCGGCGACGGCAAGCCGTTTAATGTGCTGTTTATTGTGCCTGATGATTCCGATGAGGTCTTTAATGACGCGCCTGATGATGAAAAAAAAGAATATTATCATCAGATAGTTACCGCCGCCAACGAAGAACTGGCAAATTACGAGAGGGTGATTAACTTTACCGTGCTGGAAAGGGATTTCCAACTTCTTAAGGGAGAATTAACCCCTAAAGGCTCATACAATAGAAAAAAAATTGAGCAGAACTTCTCCGAAATTATCGAAGGGCTTTACAAAAGCAACGTTGTAGAGCTGCGCCATGGGCCTTTGCTGCTAAAAATACCCAGATGGATATACCGCGACCTGGGAATTCTCGAATCGGATATAATTCTGAAAAAAAATGGAATATACAACAGAAGAAAAAAAATCGGCCTGAAAGTACAAGCACTCGATAACGGACGCTTTCTGATCGGAAACCTTGAATACGAATTAAAGGAAAGCATTATTGACCTTGGTATTTTCGCCAAGCAGCCAAGGCTCTGGCTGGGTAATCCCGGACTTATCAGTTTCCTGCCTTGCAGGGAAGGCTGGGAAACAACTTTTGATAATATCAGCAGGCAGCAGTTCCTGCACGACGGGCAGAAAATTGACGGTATAAAAATTCCTGAACTGAAAAATGTTCGCGACAGGGCTATCCCAAGAATTAATGAGCTGATAATCAACTCACTTTTTAAACCGGAATTGGATTCGGCCGGTTCGATAAGGCAGCTCGGCAGCATTCTGAAAGACGCCGACGCCAAATATGCCGATGTTATTCGCGCGAGGCTCGGTTCACTGGCTACGCACCCGATTGAAGATATCCGCTGCCTCGCCTACACGATATTACTCCTGGATGAACCTAATCCGGATTACAGTACGACCTATCCCACCTTCCTTAAGTCGAATAAAACTTTCCTGAATGAAAAGTCCATCCGTGAAATAGCCGGTGCCCAGCTTGAAAGACGAAGGCTGGAAGCTCTTCGCAAAAGGCTCTATGCTTACCGGCATCACCTCGATTGGCCGGTTAACCCCGACCTTCGCAAACAGTTTGAATATGTATTCAAGCTTCTGGTGAATTTTATCGAAAAGCAACCCGAATTTTATAATTCTGTCCGCCTGGAGCTAACAAACTGGATTATGCATAAGGAAGACATCGAATTATCCAAAATCGCCGAAAAATACCTGCGCAAGCTCTGGAAGCAATATGAAAGCGCACTGGAAAAGGAAATGACCGTGCGCGATCCGCAGTACTGGAAGGCAAGATTTATTTTTGATGAAAATCTGGATGATGTTGAAATCCAAAGAATAGAAAAAGTACTGATAAATACAACTTTTCTCAAGCAGTCGATCTTGCTTGCCTTCGATGAAAACAAGTTTTGTATTTCAGATGTACCTGAAGAAGGTATATGGATTTCGAGAATAAACAACGCTCACAAGAATTTTGTTTACAGGATTGCCATTAGTACTTATAGCAGAAAGCATTACGACCTGCAAATGATACTGCGCGAGGAGCTGCGCTCCGGACGAGAACTGGAATCTGTTTACTGGCTGCTGGTAATCCAGGGCTATCCCTTTGGTGAAAGGATTCTGCCAAAACCGGGCTGCGCGCGCCCGGAATTGCAGGCACGCTCCATGATATACCATAGCGAGCTGACAGTTTGGGAAAAGATCAGGGAGATTTCCTCGCTTAAATTAGGCGGTAAAAATATCTCTGAAATGACCTCACTAAGAAAGCTCTTTATTTCGGCATTGACGGCTTTCTTCAGGGGGTGGCTCTATAGCGGAAGGAGAATCCTGCCCGGTGAGATATCCCCCAACAACGTGATAGTGCCTGAGCTTGACTTCAAGGAAGGCGCCACGATCTTATCCCTGAACGGCTGGAAAAATTATGAAGGGCCGATGTCATTGATTCAGCCCATTGCTAAATATTTCTACCAGAAGACTCTCTCACATTACTCATGGAGCAGGTACCAGCTCGATCTTAACTGGATACCCGACGCTGTAATCGAGAGCCTGGGCTATGAAGACGGAGCTGAATTCCTGAAAGAAATTCTTGACTGCCTCGACAGACAAAGCGACATTCTTATTGAAAAGCAGAGCTTCAGAAGAGTTGTCGAAAAATACCTCGAAGAAGGAATCAATAGGGACTATATGCCGCTTGCGCAAATAAACGCCATTGACCGCTATCACGAATGGCATGCACTTAATCCCGATGCTACTGCCGAAGCCAAAGGAGAGTTCCTCAAAGAGCTGTACAGGCTATACAGGCTATATAATTACCCGGAGATAGTCAGGTTCAACCTTTACAAAAACACCTATTATTATGACGCCGGAACTGAGATCAGAAAAGCTTTTTCAATACTGCTGGACAAAATGTCAGAGGATAAATCGCGGCCGGCCACTCAATTGGTTGAGTTGTCGGAACTGCAATCAGTCATGAAAATCCCTGATGACAGGAAGATATTCACCGAAATGGTCTTTACCCGTATCAAAAAGCCCGGAGAACTAAAAATTGAAGTTCGAGAGGAGAAAGACCGGAAAAACCTGATAGTTAAATCCGAGATCAAAGATAAATACGGAGCGGTTTATTCATTCAAAGAACCGGAAAGCCCCAAAGAGGTTGGCAGCCTCTACAGGCTATTCTTTAAGGAAAAGTATCCGAAAACTATCACACAGCGGGATCAATTCTTTGTGATAGCCGACGAACAGGAAAGGATAGTCGGCGGCATCTGCTACCGCGATGAAGAAGGCCGCACTGTATATCTGGACGGCACGGTAGTGGAATCATCGCTATCGGGCCGCGGCATCGGAAGCGCGATGATAGAAGATTTCTGTGCGCGTATGGCCGAGCGCCGCTACAAACTGGTAAAGACTCACTTTTACCTGCCGAAATTCTATCAGAAGCACGGCTTCCGCATAGACAGGCAGTGGGGAGCCATGGTCAGGGAGCTGTGATGATGGGCTAAAAGCAATATTTGCGGGATAATATGAAATAGTGACATAGAAGCAGTAATCTGTTAATTGCTAAACAGTTACCATAAATCCTGCTATGTTTTCCCGGGCAGTAATCTCCCGGCCGCGTGATCAGCCTGCTTCTTTGATCTTTTTAAAGAGGTCTTTTTGCCTATCGTTAAGTTTTTGGGGTAGTTTGGCTATCAGTTTAATGTACAGATCGCCTTTTTTGTCGGGGTTATTGTAATCCGGCATACCCTGCCCGCGCAGTACAAGTACTTTGCCGTTCTGTGTTTCCGGCGGTATATTGACTTTGAGCTTACCGCTGAATGTACTGATAGTGGCCGTGCCTCCCAGTATCATCTTATAGAGGTCGATATTTGCTTCTACGTGAAGGTCGTTGCCATCGCGTTTGACTGATTTATGCTCTCGTACTTTGACTTTAATGAGGAGGTCTCCGCTCGGGCCGCCGTTATTTCCGGGATAGCCCTTGCCGGATATTTTCTGAATGTGTCCGTCCTGAATGCCGGGCTTGAATTTCACTTCCAGCCTTTCTCCGTTAACGTTCAACATACGTAAAGCGCCATTGAATGCTTCCTCTAGCGATAGCTCTATTTCAGTCTGGAAGTCATCTCCTCTCTTTGGTTTGCGGAATCCTTCAGTTCCTCTGAATTCCTCAGCGCCCCTGAAACCACCGAAACCGCCTCCCGCACCCTTCTGCTGGAATCCTCCGCCGAAAATTCTTTCAAAGAAGTCCGATACTCCGCCGCCGGAGTTAAAAAAATCACCAACTGTCTGGTAAGAGCGGCTGCCTCTGGCTCCTCCCTGCGACTTCGCGAACCAGTCCTGCCAGTTGAAGTCCTGCGAAGAGCCGCCTGTCTGACGGTGCTGATTCCAGTTAGATCCCAATCTATCATACTTTTTCCTTTTTTCGGGATCGCTCAGTACTTCATACGCTTCGCTTACTTCCTTGAATTTATTTTCAGCTTCCGGATCTTTATTCGTATCCGGATGGTATTTACGTGCTAATTTCCTGTACGCTGCCTTAATATCATCCTTAGAGGAGGATTTCGTAACGCCTAAAATTTTATAATAATCCTTAAAATCCATTTCTTATATTTACTTATATTTTACTTAAAACAATTACTAACTAATTTCAACTTAAAAGCGGCGGCTCTATCCGAACCACCGCTTAAAGACGATATTATTTACAATATAGTTTCACTAACCGGCAATTACATATACCTGTGAACAACCCCGAGATGCTGCCTGAACTGTGGCCTGTACTCTACGGCTTCGCGTCCGAAGCAAACTCCAAGCTGCTCGTGGAAAGCGATTTCATCCAGGTTTACATATCGCTGCTTGATGGCTTCTGTTGTTGGTATATATGATATTTCATCAGCTTCCACGCCTACAACTGTCACCCCTGTGATACCCTTTTTCATAAGGTGTACGGCTGCTCCTCCGGCCTGCTTGCCGAAAGCTACGTCGTAAGAAGTTGTCTGTCCCGCCCTGACAAGATGTCCAAGCACAACTTCTCGAATTTCCGGGTATTTATAAATTCCCTCAACATAAATACCTTCCTGCTTGAGGACTTTTTCCCAATCTGGATCCTGCTTCATATAATGCTCAAGTTGCATTCTGATGTACCGGCCGCCACCAGTGAGCTTTTTATGGCCGAATGAGTCAACTGCGGAATGATCGATGAAGTATTTACCTTCTTTGTTCTTCACGCCTTCGGCAGCAACTATGATATATGTCGAGCCTTTAACGTCGCTGCTTAGCAGCCTGCTAATGTAGGTTTTTTTGAAATGCTCATACACAATTTCGTAATCAACGGGTATTTCGGGTATTAGGATGCAGTCGGCATCGGCGCCGAGGCCTCCTCTAAAGGCAGTATGGCCCGCGTATCTGCCGAATACTTCAATTATAAGGGCGCGGTTGTGAGTTAGTCCGGTAGTTCTAAGATCCTCGGTGAATTTACTAATGCGGTTAATGGTAGAATCACCTCCAACGGAGTATGTCTGGAGGTCGAGGTCCATGGTTTTTGGCACATGAACGCATTTAATTCCTTCTCTGGTCAGATCGACCATAACCGATCCGGTATCGTCGCCTCCGGCGATAATGAGCCCTTCGATATTATGTTTCGCGAGTCCGGCCCTTATTATATCATACTTATCGGGGTTATCAATCTTGCTGATCTTTACCCTTGAGTGCCCAGCTTCAGAGCCGGCTACTCCTGAATGTATCCGGTCGGCCCTTGCGTAGTCAATTGTAACCGGGGTCAGGTTATTAAGATTATATAATCCGGCATAGCCGTTAGGAATAACGCATATTTCGATACCAAGAGTGTTTCCCATTCTGGAAGCGCCTGTTATTACGGCGTTAAGCCCGCCGCAATCGCCACCGCTGGTGATCACACCCAGTTTTTTTGGTCCGCCCATTTTCTTTCCTTTGATTTTACCGTGTTGAATATTTCAAGGCAATTATTTTAACTGACAAAAATACCAATTATTTGACTAAAAAATAAGTCAGAAAAGCCAAAGGCTCGCATTTATTTACTTATTAGTATAAAATATCATTACTAAAAAATAAATTACCCTTCAGAAATATTAATTTTATTCATATTTCCTTTAGCTTTTGTAATGATTGCAAAATATTATAAATTAAACATTATGAATAACAGAGAAGAAGAATTAGAAATAATCATAGATGAGCTCGGCGATCATCTTGCGGAAAGCTTTTACAGCACTATTCAGGTACTCTCGGCAATAATTGCCAGGACAGAAAAATACTTTGAGGGCAGCCACGCGCGCTTTGTATCTTCGAAATCAGCCCAGCTCGCGAAAGAGCTCGGCATGAATGAGGATGAAACACTTAAAATAAAGCTCGCCGGCTTATTGCACGACCTTGGCAAGATCGGTTTCAGCGATTCGGAACTATTTAAGAATTCAAACGATATGAATTCGCTTGAATTCAAAAATTACACTAAGCATCCGAAAATCGGCTCTAAGCTGCTTGAAGGCCATAAAGACTTCGAACAGCTGAGAGAGATTATCGAGCAGCATCACGAGAAGCTTGACGGTTCGGGATTTCCGAATCATCTTAAGGAAAATTACATCCATCCCGGTGCCAGGATAATAATTGTTGTTGATGCTTATCACAATGCAATGTATAAAAAACAGCGCAACCGCTACACTACGTCATCGGTTCCGATTACAAACACTACCGCTTTGCTTGATTCCACCAGGGAACGCTACAACAATATAATGAACTACCTTACAAAAAAATCCGGTTTTCTTTACGATAAAAAGGTGGTGGACCGTTTCATCAATATGATGGAAATTGAGAGAATGAATTTGGGAAAACGCTCAATTCTTCGTATACCCGTCAACAAGATGGAACCGGGTATGCTATTTGCCGAAGACTATTTTACCTCTTACGGCATGTTGATTGCCGCTAAGGGTGAGACTATGACTAAAGAAATGAAAAACGCTCTCGTCAGATTCGCGGAGGCAGGTGAAATACCACATAAAATACTTGTTATGAAATAAGGGTAAATCTAACATGGCTGAATTTGAATATCCTGCGGTAGATTTTTCGAAATTCACCGTACTCATTGTTGATGATGAAGAACCATACCGGAAATTCCTTAGTAAAATCATCGGCAAGCACCTGAAAGCAACCACGGATACCGCCGCCAATCCTAAAGAAGCTTTTGAATATATGAAGGAAAAAATCCCCGATCTGGTGCTGCTCGATATGCAAATGCCAATAATGGACGGCTACACCACACTGAAAAAAATGCGCGAAAGCAATATGCTGAAGGATGTGCCTGTTATCGTATGTACGGCTCTGATTTACAAGGAATTGCTTTTAAAGCTGGCACAGCTTGATATTGACGCTTACATACTTAAGCCTTCGGATATTAAAACCATATTAGATAAAGTTTATAATTCATTGAAAAAGATCAAAGATAAAAAAAATAAACCTGAAGATAAGTGATGACTTCGATAAATGAAATTCTCAAAAGCGAAAATCTTCCGGCGGTAATGTTCTTCTTCGGCGAGGAAGAATTCCTGCTTGAAGAATCCCTGGACCTGATCGAAAAAAGGTTTGCCCAAAATGACCGGGACAGGTTCAACTTTGATATAATCGATGGCGAAACTTCCGATTTGAGCAGAGTTGTTGAGCTTAGCAAATCATATCCAATGCTGTCTGAAAAGCGTTTTGTGCTTGTTAAAAATTTCAATAAGCTTTTTAGCGGAAGGATGACTCCAAAATCGGCCGAGACAAATCCATTTGTGAAATACATAAAGAACCCTGCTGATTATACCGTGCTTGTGCTTTGCGGCGCGCCAACAACTCTAAACGGCCTGACAAAAAAGATACACAGGAATAAGAAAGTATCCGTATCGCTGCCCTATCAATTCCTTATTGAAAATCATACGTGGATAGAATTTTCAAAAGTATATGAGAATGAATTTCCCGCGTGGGCTGAAAGGCGGATTAAAAACCGGGGAAAGGAGATTCCAAGGGAAGCGCTTGAGCTTCTCTGCGCTCAATCAAGGCCTACACTCAGGGATTTAGCCGGTGAGATTGACAAACTGATGATCTATACAAAGGGCCGCAATGAAATAAGTGTCGCGGACGTTAACGACCTGGTCGGAGCAGCCAGAGAACATAATGTTTTCGAACTTCAGGCGGCTATCGGCAGAAAAGATGCCGCTCTGGCCACAAAGATATTGCAATCCCTGCTGAGCCACGACCGGGGGGAAATGCTGATAATTACTATCCTGACAAGGTTCTTTGCCGTATTAATGAAGCTTCTGGACGAAAGGCAGCAGAACTCAAATAAATACCAGCTGGCACAGGCTGTAGGGGTATCGCCGCATTTTCTGGATGATTATACCGGTGCCCTGAAAAAATTCACACCCGCCGGGATAGAGAACGCGTTTGTTGTGCTGTGCGAAACAGATGAAAAGCTAAAGACTGTATCGACCGACGGACTGCTGCTCATGCAGCAGGCTATATATAAGATAATCCACGAGCGCTGACATTTCTAAAAATTTTTAAGAATTAAGACATTAATTCCTTAAATTTGATTTCTATGTCAAAAATAATTAAAACAATAAATAAACAGGCTATTAAATGAGACAGTCAAAATATTTTCTACCTACACTTAAAGAATTGGGTTCCGACGCGGTAATGCCTTCACACCAGCTTATGCTGAGGGCCGGCCTTGTCCGCCAGGTAGCATCCGGCGTATTTTCATGGCTTCCAATGGGTTATAAGGTACTCAAGAAGATTATGGATATCCTCCGCGAAGAAATGGACTCCATCGGGGGACAGGAATTTCTTCTGCCGGCCCTGAATCCTATTGAAGTATGGGAAGAAACCAACCGTGTGAAAGCTATGGGAGATGTTATGTTCCATATAAAGAACCGCCCGGGGCTTGTTCTGGCTCCCACACATGAAGAGATTATTACTTATCACGCCAGGCAGCATGTAAAGTCATACAGAGACATGCCGCTTCTTTGGTATCAGATACAAAATAAATTCAGAAATGAGCCTAGGCCGAAATCAGGCGTACTAAGAGGCAGGCAGTTCATAATGAAGGACGCCTACTCTCTCGATACTACATGGGAAGGACTGGATGAAAGCTACAACAAGAATTTCGATGCTTATCACAGAATATTCGAACGATGCGGCCTGAAGATTTTTGTTGTAGGGGCTTCAAGCGGAGCTATGGGCGGCAGGCAGTCGCAGGAATTCATGGTTGAATCCCAATCCGGCGAAGACACATGCGCCATAAACGATGAATCCGGATACGCTGCTAATGTGGAAGTAGCCACTTCGATAGTCGATCCCGTAGGAAGGATTGAAAAAAATGATCCGATAGAAGAATTCGCTACACCCGGGGCTAAAACTATTAATGACCTGATAGAGCAATTCGGGCTCAATGAGAACCGATGCGCCAAATCGGTGGTTTATATTGCCGATTCTGAACCACTTCTAATACTTATGCGCGGTAATGACGAACTTAATGAATCCAAGCTGGAAAGCGTTCTCGGCACCGGCAATTTCAGGCCGGCAGAACCGGCAGAACTAGTCCAATACACCGGGGCAAATGCCGGATCGATCGGGCCGGTCGGGCTTAAAACAAAAATGAGAGTTATAGCCGACAACCTGCTCAAAGACGCAAACGGCTTGGTGAGCGGCGCTAATAAGGACGGCTTCCACTTAAAAAATATAGATTTCTCACGTGATTGCAAAATAGATCATTACTATGACTTGAGAACAGTAAAGGAAGGCGAACCTGACCCGGTCGCCGGAAAGCCGCTAAGAATTGTTAAAGCGATTGAACTTGGCCATATTTTTAAGCTGGGCACTAAGTATTCGGATTCAATGGGCGCTAAATTCCTCGACGCTGACGGCCGAGAAAAGCCCATCATTATGGGCAGCTACGGCATAGGGGTTGAAAGGATACTGGCTTGCTTTATCGAGCAAAATCATGACGATAGCGGAATAATCTGGAAGGCTCCGATTTCTCCTTTCCATGCTCATATCATTGGATTGAATATGAAAAAATTCGATGATGTGAAAATCACGGCTGAGGATATATACGATAAACTGAATAAAGCCGGGTTTGACGCCCTAATTGACGACCGTGACGAAAGCCCGGGTATAAAATTCAATGATGCCGACCTTATAGGTATTCCTGTGCAGATCATAGTTGGAAGCAAAAATTTAAAAAACGGAAACCTGGAGATCAAATTCCGCCGCGGCGGCGAAAGGAAACTTATACCGGCTGACAGACTTATTGAAGAAATTAAATTATTTTATTCATAGCCTTATTCACTTAAACTAAATTTGATGCGTCTATTCGGACGTAATTTTCGAATAGTGAACAGATATACTATAAATAAATCATGGGTCTAAAGGCCGATCTTCATACTCACACGATCTATTCCGACGGAACATTAACTCCCGCCGAGCTTTTTGACAAAGCCGTCGAAAGGGGGATAGACGCTCTATCCATAACTGACCATGACACGATCGATGGCTGTATTGAAGGCGCCGGTATTATTTCTGATTATGACCTTGAATTTGTCCCGGGCATTGAGCTTAGCTGCTACGAAAACGGCAAGGAATACCACCTTCTGGGCTACGAAATAGATCTTGATAACAAACTATTCAAAAAGCATTTGGAATTTCTGAGGAACGCACGATACAAAAGAGCAGAAAAAATGCATAACAGGCTGAAAGAACTGGGCCTGGTATTTCCGTTTGAACATATTCTTGAAAAAGCCGGCAAAGCGCCTGTTGCCAGGCCTCATATAGCCTCAGCTCTTGTGGATATGGGCTTTGTGGCAAATTTCAGGGAGGGTTTTGACATTTATCTGAATGACCGCGGCCCTGCTTATGAGCCTAAGTGGGTATTCCCGGTTGAGAACGGAATAAAACTAATTAATCAGATCGGCGGAATTGCTGTACTGGCGCATCCCGGCAAATACGTAGCGCAGGAAGCGCTTTTCCGGTTTATTAATGCAGGGCTGGATGGAATCGAAGTTATCCACCCTTCACATGATGAAAAAAAGCAAAGGCACTATTCCAGTATAGCCTCGCAGTATTTAATTCTGGAAACAGGAGGTTCTGATTATCACGGGCTTAAGGATCATGAAGAAGAACTTTTTGGTAAGATCACCGTTCCTTACAGCTTTGTGGAATCAATTCGTTCATATTTAGCTTAGTCTTTTAAGAGGTCTGGCCTGATTTGTTTCGTTTTTTCGAATGATATTTCCCGTCGCCATTCATTGATCCTTTTATGGTCACCGCTCAGTAGTATATCAGGGACTTTCATACCTTTGTATTCCGCGGGACGCGTGTATTGAGGCGGTTCCAACAGTCCGTCCTGGAATGAATCCTCAAGGGCTGATCCCGCGTCACCAAGCACGCCCGGTATTAGCCTTATAATTGAATCCATCATAATTGCCGCGGGAAGCTCTCCCCCGCTCAGGACATAATCTCCTATAGAAATTTCATGCGTGATCAGGCTGTCCCTGATTCTCTGGTCCACACCTTTATAATGCCCGGCCAGAATAATGATATTATCCATTAGTGAAAACTCATTGCACATTTCCTGCTTAAGTGGAGTGCCGTCAGCGGTCATGTAGATTACCGCCCGGTATTCCCTGTATCGCTGAAGCCCTTCGATACATTTAAAAACGGGATCGCATTGGATTATCATCCCGGCTCCTCCGCCAAAGGGGTAGTCATCAATATGCCTATATTTATTATCGGCATAATCATGCAGGTTGTGGGTAATTATCTCAGCAAGGCCTTTTTCACGAGCAATATTTACGATGCTGTTTTCTATGAATGACTTCAATAATTCAGGGATAGCTGTTACTATATCAATTCGGATCTTATTCATATTGTTTACTGCCTCAATTCTTCAATTCCGGGAATATCTTCTACATAGAATATTCTGTTTTCGGGGTCTTCATCAATTATATTATCTTGCAGTGCGGGATATGGAATTACTCCCTCCTCTGATTTTATCATCCATACGTCGTTAGCCGGCATTTCCCAGACTTCGTCTATCTCGCCGATATACTTTTTTTCGCTGCCCATGTATACCTTATAACCTGAAAGCTGGCCGGGTATTTTTATTTCAGCAGGCAGATCTTTTAGAATTTCCTCATCTATGAAAATTCCTTTTTCTTTAAATTCTTCAGCTTTTTCCTTGCTGTCAATGCCTTTGAGCCGTGCCGCGTAGCCTCTGCCGGTTTCCTTCCAGGATAATATTCTATAAGGTGAAGAGAAATTCCTGGAAAACCCGACCATTACTTCGGTATCCTCAGGTATTGAGCTTACACCACCCGCGGTATCCGCCAATATCATAGTACCTTCATAGCCACGGGTTTTAACAATTGTTCCTAAATAGATCAGTTTCATAGCTCAAATTTAAATAATAGTTCTTATTTTACATCATATACAGTGTATTGAAGATGTATTATAATAAAAAAAATTTGAATGTGGTATCCTGTTTTATATATAGTAATCGGTTTTCTTTTAGGTTTCTTTTTCAACCGTTTTTTAATAGAAAGGGAAAAAGAAATGAAGAGAAAAATAAATGCCCGCGACAAAAAGGCTGCCCGCTTTGCGGCGCGCTCACCCGGAAAGAAATTCGGCAAAAAAAGCAGTTTCGGCTGATTGTAAAGCGCGGATAAATTAACGGAAATAAAAACCGCGGCAGTTTAGGAGCCGCGGTTGTAAGAAATTCTTTATATCAAACTCAACTGTCCATTCTGATCCATTTCGCGAGATCTTTAAATGAAGGCTTTTTGCCGTACATGAGTATTCCGACCCTGTATATCTTTGCTGCCAGCCAGAGGCTTCCCAGGAAAGTACCCAGCATGAGAACAATTGAAAGTATCACCTGCCAGGCGGGCACATCGGTAGCTGCAATTCTTACTATCATCAAAATCGGGCTGAAAAAAGGTATCAGCGACATCACTACCGCCAGAGTACCATCGGGATTGCTCATTACATTGAATATTACGAGTATGGGGATAATTATCGGCAATGTGATGGGCAGAGTAAGCTGTTGGGCATCCTGCTCCTGGTCAACAGCCGAGCCTACTGCGGCGAACAGACATGAATAAATGAAATATCCCGCCAGGAAATAAAAGATGAATCCTACTCCTATCCAGGGAGATATTTCGGGCATTTCGAAACCGCCAGCCGAAAAAGCCTGCGCCTCAGCAGAAGCCATTCCTCCGGAGGCCATTTGCGATTGAGCGATTTCCGGCCCCATTATGGCAGCGGCAGCCGTAAGTATTATGGAAGACAGCACTACCCAGAAAATTACCTGAGTAAGCCCGACAAATCCGATACCGAGGACTTTACCCATCATAATCTCAAATGGCTTAGCCGATGAGGCAATGATTTCCACAATTCTGTTTGCTTTTTCCTCTGTAACGCCCCGCATTACCATAGTGCCGTAAATAAACATAAGTCCGTAAATAAGGAATCCGAGGAAATAGCCCAATCCGGCGTATAATTCGGAATAATCCTTCTTTAAGCCTTCTTCAGTGATCTTCTGTGTTTCTATATTAATTCCGCTTTCAACCATTTTGATAACATCTTCGGACGCGCCGGATTCTATCAGACGCTTATGCCTTACAATGCGGCTTAAGTCAGACCTGAGCGCGTTCATGAAGCCTATACCCCCGCCGCTTTTTGTGTAAACGCTCCCTTTACCCCTTTCTAGGAAATCTTCCGGCAAATACAGGTAGCCGTCAAGCTCGTTCTTAAGAACCTTTTCTTTCAGCACGCTCTGCGATTCGGATGACTTAAAGTACTTCGCGGGATCAGTTTTAATTATTTCATCAGATATTGATTCTGTTTTATCTACAACGGCTATCTGCTTGCCTGTATCCTCCATTGAAAGTATGGTAATAGCTGCAGGAACAGCTATAATAAGCAGCAGGGCAAAAGGCCCCAGCAAAGTACCGAGAATAAATCCTTTTGATTTGATCCTTTTTATATATTCATGTGAAATTATCGTATATATTTTTGACTGTGCCATTATTCCTCCTTTCGCGATACAGTTTCTACAAATATTTCATGAAGGCTGGGAGCTTGTATATCGAATTTGTAAATTTTGACTTTATCAGCGGCAATTTTCAATAATTCCGAAGGATTATTCATATCCTTGGGGAGTTTGAATTCCACTCTGCCTTTTGATTTGTTTATCAGCTTGATGCCGTTCATTTCATTAATAAATGAATCGTCTCCATCAAATTCAATTACTGCCGTATCCCTGCCAAAACCGCTTTTTATTTCTGAAACTTTGCCTTCGAGGACTACCCGGCCATTATTGATAAGGCATATATCGTCGCATAACTGCTCGACCTGCTCCATCACATGTGTTGATAGAATAATGGTCTTTCCAGCGTCTTTTAGTTCAAGAATGACATCTTTAAGAGTGTCTCGGTTAACAGGATCGAATCCGGAAAAAGGCTCGTCGAAGATAAGAAAGTCAGGATCATGCGTGACAGTACTTATAAACTGCACTTTCTGCTGCATACCTTTAGATAGCTCCTGTATCTTTTTGTGCTGCCAGTTGAGTGCACCGAGCTTATCCAGCCATCGCCTTGAAGAAATAAGCGCGTCTTTGCCATCCATACCTTTCAGCCTGGCGAAGTAAACAAGCTGCTCTATAACTTTGCTTTTTTTGTAAAGGCCCCTCTCTTCTGGTAGATAACCTATGCGGTTTTGTAATTTACTGCTTACGCGTTCACCATATAGAGTAATGCTGCCCTCATCAGGCATTAGTATATTAGTTATCATACGGATGGTCGTGGTCTTGCCCGCTCCGTTCGGACCCAGCAGGCCGAAAATCCTTCCGGAATAAGCTTTAAAGCTGACGCCGTCAACAGCAACGCTTTTCCCGAATTTTTTTACTATACTATTCACATTTAATATTTCATTCATAGATCACCATTGATTTTTCAATACTGCAAATTTACGAATATTAAAAGGTATAAACTCGTTGTTTTATTTTATTTGTCGCTTAATTTGCCGTTCAGCTTGTCTGTGCCTGTGTTTTGGCATTTTTTATATGCCCGGGGGATTGTGTGCATTTGTGTTGTTTTAGTGCTTTTGCCATCGTATTATTATGATAATTGCTGTAAATTTACTGTACGTCTAATTTCTTACTGTAACTTTTAAATATGCTGCGTATTGTCCTTGTTTTCATTCACAATATAGTATTTTCCAATTTCTCGCCCAACTTTTTTATGTCATAATCATCGTAAATATTGAGCGTTAAATTTATATCTTTATGACGTGCCAGACGTTTTACGTCATTAATTGATATATTGCCCTCAGATACTGACTTCATCAAGCTGGAAACGAATTTTTTCCGTATGGCATGGTATTTTTTATCAACAGGCCCGTGATATTTTCGCCACTTGTAGTCAAGGGTAGTATAATTGTTGTAATGGAAGAGCTTCTCCCTATTCCCATTCATGCTTTGAAGGCAGCGAATAATAATCCTTAATTGCTTTGTGATTGGGAACAATTCATCATCGTCCGTATAGATTTTATTTTTAATAGTAATCAGGTTATTTGCCAGATCAATTTGTTCCCAGGTTAAACGGTATGCTTCCTGTACTCGAAAGCCAGAAAAATTAAGGAACAAAAGAAACAGGATATACTCATGATCCCCTATTGTGTTTGCTTTCTCTATTAATGACAGGAACTCCTGCTCGCTTAGAGCCTGCGGTTTTTTATGCGGCACGCGCCGATGAATCACTTTTATTTTTACATCAGGCATCATATTGTTATCGATAAGATATGACATGAAGTTGTTTATGGCGGCTGCATAAAAGTTGATCGTTCTGGCAGTTCCGCTAACTTCCCCGTTGTTTACCTTGTCAGCACATTCTTTTAGATATTCCGGAGTGATGGGCGCGTTTTCCGGGATCAGCTTAAATAGTACGCTCCGGTAATTAGCCAAGGTCGATTTAGCGCGGCCCTGCTTATTTTTGTATTGCAGGAACATGTCTATTGTTTCATCTCTGTTTAGTTGTTTTACAGGAGGCTTGCCGCTTTCTATCAGATATTTATTGTAGAGTGTGTAATATAGCTCATAAGCTTCCTGCCGGCCTTCCTTTGTGTTTTCAATGCCTGTGTAGAATGGTTTTTTATTAATTTCAATAATGATTTTTTTATAGCCTGTATTGCGGACATATACCGATCCGAGCGGTACATCAAACAATTTGCCTGATTTTTTTGCCATGTTGTTGCCTCTTTATTTTTGATTAGGGAT
>CAZJAH010000007.1:0-87405 GCA_964544155.1 uncultured Hyphomicrobiales bacterium
TCCTTTTTTCATGGCTTCTTTATCAGCTTCTCCTATCCTATCGGTGCGCTTATCATAAAATGCCGTTTATCATTGCATTTAACATACTTTATTTAGAAATAAAAAGCAAGCACTATTTTCACCCCCGCTTATCATTTACTATATACTATAGTATCACCGTGACAGATAGAACTATAGCGGTATATAGAGAATAAATCTCCGCGAAAAAAAATTAAAATAATTTTAGAACTGTGATGATATTTTTACATCTCAATAATAAATAAACCCCGGGATGCAGTTGAGTGAGAGGCTGCTTACCCTGCCCGCCCCCGCGAGGTGCTGCCTGAACCAACTATCATCCAGAGTCTGCCGCGCTACCCCAAGGGATGAGCTGGCATGTATCATCAGGCCCCCGCCGGCATAAATGCCCACATGCGATATTTTTGAGGAATTTTTGAAAAACACCAGGTCGCCCGGGATTAACTCATCCATGGAGATCCTGTCGGTGAAGAAATATTGCTGGGAGGCTGTCCGCGGCAGATAGATTCCTTTTGCCGCGTAAATCTGCTGTACAAACCCGGAGCAGTCTATGCCTGAGCGGCTGTTACCGCCGTACACATAGGGCGTGCCAATCCATTTTTCCGCTTCGTCTATAATATCTCGTGCATAGCCGGTTTCTGGTATATTTCTTTCCTGCTGTATGGTATTATCTTTGCGGCTGCCTGTGATCGCGTTTCCCGGGGCCGGTTTTATGGCGGCTTTTACTTTTCCGGGGAATAGATCACTTGTAAAGCGCAGGGATGACTGGCAGCCTGAGAGTAATATCACTGCCGATAGTAAGGCTATGCCGTATAGAGTAATTCCGCGCATTTATTATCCTTATGTGCTAATTACTTTTTGGCAGGGCGGCTTTTTATCTTTGCCATTTGCTGCTGCCTGTGGCTGAGCAGCTTCGATGAAACATTAATCAATAAAAAGCCCACTGATGCTATTAATATAAATCCGGCTTTGAGCAATACTGTATCCATTTTCATTCCCCCGAAAAAGTAGTAATCATGAATTAACTTACATATGTAGATACGCAACTTTTATGCCACAAGTTTCGGGTTTTAATATACTATAAGAAATATATCGCAGCCAGATATATAAGCAGTGCCGGTGAAGCAAAGAGTATGCTGTCGAACCTGTCCAGGAATCCGCCATGGCCGGGAAAAATGTGAGAGCTGTCCTTTACTCCGGCATCTCTTTTGAACTGGGATTCCGCGAGATCGCCCACCTGGCCTATTATTCCGATAATGGCTCCGGCGCCGGCGGCTTCGATAAGGCCCAATGTGCCGAAAGCGAAATGCGTAATCAGCGGAAATGATATGAGAGCGCCCAGGAATCCGAATGCCGCGCCTTCCCAGGTTTTCTTGGGGCTGATCCTTTCGAATAGCTTATGCCGGCCCAGCGCTTTACCTCCGAAATAGGCTGCTGAATCGCATACCCATACGCTTACAAATAGCGCGAAAACAATGGCGCCGCTGCTTAATTTATCAATGCCGGTTTCTAGCGGCAGTAAATGCCAGCCCCGAATAAAAATTAATGATGTTAAAAGCACGGGGAGATATAAAATTCCCGCTAAACTGACCGATATACTAAAGATAGAGCCTTCGGTTTTATGGAATGATATAATTAATATGGCAAGAACTGAAATCAGCAAAAAGAAAAAGGTGAAAACGAAGAGCTCGGGGTATAACTGACGCTGCCACAGAAGCCATGAGCCGGCCTGGTAGATGATACCCAGGGCTATGCCGGGATATATCTGCAGGGAAATGCCTTTTTTTTCGCTAATTTTGTAAAATTCATAGAGGGCACCGGCGGAAACGATCACTATCGCGATGAAAAATGCTATTCCGCCACAGTACATTAATAATAGCGCTATTGGAATGCCGATCACGGCGACGATAATTCTTTTGCTGAGCTCTTTCAAATCAAAACCCGGTGTTTTTCGTGAAAAGAAACAAAATTAATAAATTTTTTGAATTGTCTCCCGGTAGAGAGGAAACAAAAAATAATTCCGGATAATTAAAGGTATAATTTATATAATTAAATGACAAAAGGAAAAAAAATAGAAGTATTTTGCGATTTCGACGGAACAATTACGAAAGAAGATATAGGCGATAAACTCTTTAAGGTTTTCGGGGAATTTCAGCCCTGGAACCGCAAACTTATTGAAAGGGAAATAGATATTTCGGAGTACTGGCATATTCTCTGCCGCTCGCTCGGCAGTTTCGAGCCGGAAAAGGTAAGATCATTCGCCCTTGAGCAGGAAGTGGACGCATACTTCAGGCCGTTCGCAGAATGGTGTGAAGAATCTGGCCTCAACATGCGAATAGTCAGCGACGGGTTTGGTTCTTACATAAGGCCTATTCTTGAGCGGGAAGGCTTGGGGCATCTGCCTGTTTACTGCAATGAGATGGTTTTTAGCGGCAGTAACGTGCTTCCGGTATTCCCCGGCGCGAGTGAATCCTGTGAGTGTTTTTGCGCTTCGTGCAAGCGTAATACTGTACTGACAAAAGCTGAGCCGGATTCTGTACTGGTATTCATTGGTGACGGCTACTCGGATTATTGTGCGGCGGAGCATTGCGATATAATTTTCGCTAAGAAAAATCTCGCGGCATACTGCAATGAGCACAGAATACCGCACTATCCTTTTCATACTTTTTTTGAAGTTAAAAAATTACTAAAAAAATTAATCGAAAATAATAATTATAAAACAAGGCATCAGGCTAAGTTAAAAAGGAAAAAAGCCTTTGAAATCGAATAAGGATAGAAAAATGATCAAAAAGATATTTCCGTTATTGCTGATATTTTTTTGCTTTACGACGGTTTATTCACAGGACGGAGACAGGCGGGTAGTGATCGATTCTGTTTTGGTGAACGGCATTAAAGCCTCACCCGGCAGCGGCCGGATAGTGCTTTCATCCACAGATACTATCTCTTTTTTTTACAGCCTCTCGGCTCCGGGTAATGTAAGCAGGAATGAGTTTTTTTTTCGTACGGTGCTGAGCACTCCTAAAGATTCTTCCGTAAAAGTGCATGGATCGCCAAACTCAACATACCGCAGTTTATACGAAAATGACTACAGCTTTTCAATTGGGGCTTTTGACCGCGCGGGTACCTGGAACGCGGGAACCGCAGACATCAATTTCTTAGTGGATAATGAATATAGAAGCACAATTGACAGCATGAACAGGCTTCAGGACTCACTTGCCGTTAAGAATGAAATATTGGGCAATATCGAAGCGGGAACAGAATTCGACCTCCTTTCAGGTTTGGCAGGACTTTTGATAGGTATAGCTTTAGTTTTTGGACTTATCATGATATTTAAGCCAAAACAAACAAAACCTGAAACCAATATATCTGAGGAAGAAATGGGCAAGAATAATAAGATCGAAGCTCAGCAGATGGATAAGTTAAAAATCGAAAACAGCAATCTCCGTGCAGAAATAGCAGCGCTGCGCGGTCAGATCGACGCCATGCAGGCCCGCGGACAGGAGCTCCGGAAGCAGAATAATATACTGCAGGATAACGTTACAAAGTTATCATCGATAAATGAAGAGCTTCAGGAACTGCAAAAGCAGAAGGATGAACTTTTTGCGGTGATAATCCATGATATAAAAAATCCGGTATCTCTTATTAAAAGCCTGGTTGAACTGCTCCGTTCCTACGACCTAACATCTTCTGAACAAAATGATATTATTAATGATATTGCAACAACAACCGTCAGGATTGTCAGCCTTTCGCATGAAGTTTCAAGAATCCTCGCACTGGAAGGATCCAGCATGCACCTGGATATTAATGAATTCCAGGTAAGTACGGTTGTTAGAGATGTTTTCAGGCGAAATTCAATTCATGCTGATAACAAGGATATCAAGATGCTTCTTGATGTTGATGAAAACCTCCCGTTAATCGAGGCTGACATGCAGAAAATCGACGAAATTACCGACAACCTTTTATCAAATGCCATTAAATTTACTCAGAAGGGGGGCACGGTTAAAGTATCTACCTATCAAAAAGAAAAGCGTGTAGTTGTTGAAATTAGTGATAACGGACTGGGATTATCGGAAGATGATATCAAACAGGCGTTTCAGCGCGGCGCGCGGCTCAGCGCACAGCCAACGGGTAATGAATCCTCCACCGGTTTGGGCCTGTGGATAGTTAAGAAGCTTGTTGAAGCTCATCAAGGCCGGGTATGGGTAAAAAGCGCCCTGGGTAAGGGCTCATCTTTCGCGTTCGAACTGCCGCTTAAATTTGAAGATGAGGATGTGGCTAAGCAAGATTAATCCCGCCAGACTATATCGAACAGAAAATACGAAACCGTGATGAGTATGCCGCTATAGGCGAACATCAGGCGGTAATCATCGCTTAAATTGCCGGAAGGAATGCCTGTTATAGTATACTTTGTGGCGTCAATTCCGAGCAGTATTAATGGAAGCAGGATCGGAAAGGAAAGAACCGGAAAAAGTGCGTTTTTACTGCCGGCTTTGGCAATGAGTGATGAAATGATGGTGGTGGCGGCTGCAAGGCCTATGCTTCCCAATAGTATTACCAGAGAGAAACCTCCTAAATCGCTGACCCCAAATCCCCTCACAAGCAGCAAAAATAATAAAACAGCCATGATGTTTATTGAAAGGCTTAAAATAATGTTAAAAATAAGCTTCCCGAAATATACGGCATAGGATTCGGCATTTAGCTTGAGCAGAAGTGCTGTGCCTCTTTCCTCTTCGCTTATGAATGTTTTGGACAGGCCTGTCATCGAACCAAAGAAAAGCACAATCCATAGTATTCCGGCGCTTACTCCGGGGGTGATTTTTTCAGCAGCCAGGCTGAAAATTATCATTGTGACAGTAGTCAGTACAAAAAGCAAAACAGCGGTAGCTGAGTATCTTGTGCGGAATTCACTCTTCAGGTCTTTTAAGAAAACCGCGAGTATTTTTTTTAAAATGATCATTGAATATGAAAGCTGTACCTTCCGCCAATCATAATAGAAAAGCTTGAAACAGACCAGCTGCCCGGGCTGATAATGCTTGTAAAACCGGCATTGTACATTAGTTCAGAATAAACTGAAATACTATTTGTTATCGGGAGCTTAAAGCCCGCGCCTGCAAATCCGCTTAACGAAAGGAAGTTCAGCGATTCCATTTCGGAAGGATGCTCCGGCCTGGTTATTTCTCTTTCTCCGTTTTCGTAAACATATTCATCAGGCATAATTATCCGCCTCTTATAATCTATTGATTTGGATAAAGGCATGCTGAATTGTAAACCCAGTAAACCATAAATATTTTCGTTGAATTCTATTTCTGCGGCAAAGCCGAGCCCTGCGAAAAGGCCGTTGAGTGAAAGATCTGTAGCCTCCTGGAAGGGAATAAGCTCATTAGTGGCAGTATCCCTGATCCTTTTTGTAATCGAATCAGGCGCACTGATCAAACCGGGCCTGTTTTCAAAGCTGAGTCTGGCAGATACTATTATACCCGAGTGTATTTCCCGACCGAAAATGAATCCGCCATAGCCGCCGGTACCCGATGCTTCCTCGAATACTCCGGGAGCGCTGACATTTCCCGATGAAGAGAAATCCGCGAAATGATTCATGAAGGTGATCATTCCGTAAGCGCCCACAAAATACCCCGGATCGGGACTGCAGTCAATTTCAGTGCCTTCATTCAGGAAATAATCATAGGCTGTTTTGTCTTCATTGTACGTATAGCACAGTGTATATTCCGATGTATTCATCTCAATATCGGTTGCGGTAACTACCAGGCGGCCGTATTCCTGTAGATTTAAGGGTTCGGCAATGATCCTGTGCTGAGGAGCGCCTGTATATAAAGTATCATAGCGGACTTTGAAATTCTCGTTTAAAATAATATTAACATCCCTCAGCCCGGTATCGTTAATGCCGTCATCGCGGACAATTACTGTTTTTGACCCGTTTCTGGATTCGAGCTCAGCGACGGGAGGTATTGTATCCGGCAGCGGTACATATTCTTTAAAGGACTGCCCGCCCATAGTGCCATAGGCGTCGTAGGCGTCATCACCAAATCCGAACCCGTAAGAATAAAGGCCAAAGGGCCTGGCGCAGGTTATAACGTGTGTGCCGTAAGGGATCTGAATGTACCCTATTGAATAGCGGCTTAAGCCAATTTCAGTGAAGGTTGAAGTATTCACAGGGCTGCCGTTCAGCCTCATTGTTTCTATATATTCTGTAGGTACTACAACATTTATGTAGTGCTTCCAGTCCCCTTTTATGGGTGTGGCAAAACGGTATTTTTTCAGGAACTGCTGAGTCGGGCTAATCAGCAGCATCATAGGATCGCCAATGGAATCGCCATTGCTAAATCCTTGCGAATACTGAGTTACCAGAACGGGCTTATCTGTTGTGATCTGCAGTGTGGTATCAGATATCCCCTCGGCAAATTGCCCTTCTTTTAATATAATGCTTAGGCGATTATCAACAAATACCCTGGTGTCATTTTTATGGGCTAGCACTCTGTAGTTATAAGCCGAGCGGTCTCTTAGCGGGCCGATATAATAATGCTTTCCCCATGAGCTGATGGGAGGTATCTGCTCAACAAGGTGGTTGCAAGCCTGCACATTAATAGGAACATAAGCGCATTGATGTCCGCTGAAAACAGATATCTTTTTATTCGATTTAACGAATGTGCCGGTCAGATCAGATAAACGCTGTTCCCTGGGATCATAAGCTGCCTGAAGCTGATAGACGTCGCCTTTATTCAGATGTATCGTATAAGGCTGGCCCGGTTTCTTACCTGATTGGGTCAGCACCGTGGGGGTTATTTCTACTTCGGTATTATCTTCAGTGCCCACTACAGCGAGCTGCGACATAAGTTCTGTTGATGAAACGCTGTAGCCGACCACTCTGTATTCTGTTCCGAGCACTCTTTTGGGGATAGCCATGTATGTGTCGGTAGTTTGGAAACGGCTGTTCAGTCCGTAAACGCTGATTGGTTTTTCTGATTTAATATGAACGGCGTGCTTCTGCTCGACTATCTCAGAGCTGCGTATTTCGGCCTTTGAATCCAAAACTATATTTTGTACAGTGCCGGCATTGAGCATGATGGACCTACGGTAGCCGATACTTTTAATTTCAATGACTACTTCCGTATCTTCATTTCCCGTGAGAAAAAGTTCCAGATCAATGTTTCCGGAGTTGTTCTTTCTCTGCTCGCGGTAATTTTTCATAAAGCAGAGCCAGAATTCAGTTCCCTCGGGATTATTTAAAGTAAGCCGGGCTGAAGTAGTATCAGATTCCTGGCTATAGCTTTTTTCCGATACAGAAATAATCAGTATCATAGCCAATACAAGCGCGCAATATTTCTTACTTAGTATAATTGACATTTATAACTTCTTCTTCATTTTTAATTCATCTGACAAATTCAAGGGCACATCATTTTTCGCGCCTGCGGCCGGCCAACCGCCCATGGAGCCGTAAGCATCATAAGCGTCGATTCCAAATCCGTATAGTGATAAACCAAACGGTTCCTCACAGCTTAATTCATAGCTGCCGTAAGATAACATAACATGTCCGAATGGCATACCGGCAATATGAATGTGTACAAAATACTTCTCAATATTATCTTTCTCTTCGCTGCAGCTATTTGATTGGTTTTCAAACGCTAAAGCATATCCCGGAATATGCAACAGGGACAGCAATAAGAAAAGCAGGTATTTGTTACTATTTAATATGAATGACATTCTTTTTGTAAGTCCCGAAACTTGTTTCCATAACTAAAAAATAAGTTCCGGCAGCGACATCCCTCGGTTTTCTGATCATATAAAGCCTGTAAGAGCCTTTTTCAAAAGTATGACTTTCCGGTTTATCTATTTCGCTGCCGTTTCTGTCGAAAATATGGTATTCAAAATTCTCATCATTGCCGTTAAGCTCAAATATTTTGACACCTGCAAGATTGAACATCTTAAAATTTACTTTTGAGGGTTCATTTATGGTAAATCCAATATTAAGATCTACGTAAAAGGGATTTGGATAAATATTACCCAGGTTTTCGGGAAATTCCTGGAAAACAGGCTGGCCGATGAAGATCGTACCGGGATCAAGCGCGGGATCTTCCTGAATCTCGCCATTTATAGTAATGGAAACAGGTGATAAAGAAGCAGTGGAATCCGGCCCGGCCAGTGTTTCTAGCTTTAAATAGCAGAGTATGCCGTTTGCGGACTGTTTAGTTGAAGGAGCTGTTATTCTTAAAACAGAGTTTTGCATGCCGCTTATATCCTGTATGGCAAATGGATCAGTTAAGATCGTGGATTCATTGCCGAAAGCCGATTTAAAATCAAGCAATAGAGCGTTGAAGCGAAATTCCAGTTCTACATTTTGAGCGCCGGCGGGCAGAGTGCCGTAAACCGGTAAATCATGAACAACACCTCCCTGCAGGGAGGTATCGGCAATTTCAATAGCGCTTTGCGCGTGCGTTTTGTCCATTCCGGTAAAAAGTATTACCGCGATTAATATTAAGAGCTCTTTAAAGTACGTATTTTTCATTCATTCAAATTTAAAAAAAACAATCCGAATAGTGAACAAATATACCGTTTACAAGCCACCTTTCAAACTTAATTCGGATTTTTTATGTCTTTTGTTTTTTCTTTTCCGCCGCGGGAAATAGAATATTGTTTAATATAAGCCTGTATCCGGGTGAATTTTTATGCAAATTTAAATCGGTGGGAGGGTCTCCCACTGCATGTCGGTAATCCTCGGGGTCGTGCCCGCCGTACCATGTGAATGTGCCTCTGCCGTGATTGCCGTGAATGTATCTCACTTCATCGGAGCCTTCCCTTTCGGCAAGGATAGTCACGGAATTCTTTATAAGATCTTTCCTGAATGCCGTAGTCTGACCCAAAAAGCCTTTTACCATATTAACATGGCATTGGGTGAGCATGGTCGGGACGGGGTCGTATTTAGCGGAAAAATCAAATAAAGTGAAGTAATCTATTTCGGGATTATTAATAGTAGTAGGGCCGGTATCGATATCCGAGAATTCATACTGGTAGGGGTTCATTACCAGTTTGAAGTCCTTAAAAGCGAGAGTATTAGAGAAGTCCAGCTTTTCCTGAGCTCTCGGATCGGCAGGGTCGCCGTCGAACATTGATTCACAAATATCTGTTTCAGTGGCCGCGAGAGCAATATCAAAACTATCTGTGCCGCTGCACATAGCAAAGAGGAAACCGCCTTCGGTTATATAGTTCTTTATCTCCAGCGCCACTGCTGCCTTAAGCTTTGATACTTTGGCGAAGCCCAGCTTTTTGGCCATGTTCTCATTTAAAGCAACCTGTTGAATATACCAGGGCTTATTCTGATAACCCGCCCAGAATTTGCCATACTGCCCTGTGAAATCTTCATGGTGAAGGTGCAGCCAGTCGTATTTCTTAAGTTCGCCGTTAATAACTTCTTCGTCCCATATTATTTCATGCTCTACTTCGGCATATTCCAGTGCCAGCCTTACGGCGTCATCCCAGGGCTGGGCGCCGGGAGCCGCGTAAACGGCAATTTTTGGCGGCTGTTCCAGTTTAACTACCTCCGTATTGACTTCATCTGCGCTTACTTCCTCTATAATCTGAGCCGCGCCCGCATCGGATACTTTTTCAAAGAAAATTCCCCTAATGCGGCATTCAGCCGCTATATCATCGGTATAGTTCATCATGAATGATCCACCCCTGTAATTAAGCAGCCAGTCCGCTTCCATATTTTGTGTCAGTACCCAGTAAGTTAGGCCGTAGGCCTTAAGATGGTCCGTCTGGGCGAGATCCATCGGTATAAGCAGCTTCTGGGAATTAGCGGCAATCGGTAACAAAAGGATAAGCAAAGCTATATGTATTTTTTTTAAATTCATGTTCACATTTTTTATTTATATGTCACTGCGCAGTTTTTATATTACTGAGCAAAAAAAGACGCATTTTATTTTTTTATATTTGTAATGCTTTGTAAAAATAATAGACAGCAAAAGATGAAAAGCATTACAGAACTGCTGAATATAAATACTCCTCTGATACTGGCATCGAAGTCACCGAGGAGGCAGCTTCTTATGAGAAACTTAGGCTTTAATTTTGAAGTCATGCCTTCGGATTTTGATGAGAACATTGATACACAAATACCTCCGGCTGAATATGTCACTCTGCTTTCTGCCGGAAAAGCCGAAGATATAGCAGGCAAAATTCGGAAAGATGCCATAATCATCGCGGCCGATACAATTGTTGTACTGGGCGCTGAAATAATCAATAAGCCTGCTGATGAGCAGCAAGCCTTTGACATGCTGAAAAAGCTGAGCGGAATTACTCATGAGGTCTACACAGGTATCACTCTGGTGAACACAGCCGGCAGTTCGGAGATCAGTGATTACCAAAGAACTGAAGTCACTTTCCGCGAACTAAAGGACGACGAGGTTTGGGCATACATCAAATCCGGATCGCCAATGGATAAGGCCGGGGCTTACGGCATTCAGGATGATTTCGGCGCGGTATTCGTCAGCCGCATTGAGGGATGCTACTATAATATAGTCGGCCTGCCGCTGGAACTTCTTTACAGAAAACTAAAAGAACTGATAAATGTATAGTCGGGCGGATAAAATAAGGACATACACGCTAATGATGCCGTGGATAATCACTTTCGCGGTATTCTGGCTCTATCCTCTTGCTTATGCCGCTTTCCTGAGCTTTACAAAATACAGTACATTGACAGATACCGGGGAGTTCATCGGCTTCAGGAATTATGAAATGATATTCGCCGACAAGCTTTTCTGGAAAGCACTGGGGAATACTTTTTTCTTCACTATGGGTACGGTTCCCCTGACTACAGCGCTGGCCATTTTCTTCGCCGTGCTGATAAACAGCAGGCTGATAAAGCGCAAGGACTTCTTCAGGTCAACTTTCTTTATACCGTCGGTAACATCATTAATTGTAGTAGCGCTGATCTTCAGCAATTTATACGCGCGAGACGGCTACATAAATGCCATTATGTCTATGCTCAACCTTCCATATCCCGAATCAGGGTGGCTGCTTAATCCCGATACGGCACTATTATCGGTAATGGCCATGGATGTATGGATGGCAACAGGTTATTACATGATACTATTTCTCTCGGGTATGCAGACCATCCCGGAAGACCTTTATGAATCCGCAAAGCTGTCAGGCGCTAACGCCTGGCAGCAGTTCAGAAGGATAACCCTGCCTCTGCTTAAGCCCACGCTGCTGTTCGTGGTGATAATCAATACCATCAAATCATTTCAGGTGTTTATCGAAATATTCGTTATGACCAAGGGCGGGCCTCTTAATTCAACTATGACTCTGGTGTATATGGTGTATGTTAACGCCTTCGAAAAAACAGACATGATGGGCTATGCCTCTGCGCTTGCTTATATAGTATTTATACTGCTGCTGATACTTTCTTTCATTCAGGCCAAACTTTTGAAATTCGACAGGAATTGATATGGATCCGTCAATTTATAATTTATTATTAAAAATACTAGCTTTGGTTCTGCCCTATCTTGTGGGTTCAATTCCTTCGGCGCTTATAATTGTCAGATACTTCAGTAAAAAAGATCTTAGCATGGAAGGCTCCAGGAATATCGGAGCCATGAATTCATACGAAGTAACGAAAAAAAAGCACATCGGTATTTTAGTTCTACTGGCAGACGCTGCAAAAGGAATAGCTGCAGTTTTAATTGCGAAAGCGCTTAGTTATGATATGAGCATTGCATTAGCGGCAGTACCTGCAGCAGTTCTGGGGCATAATTTCAGCATTTACCTTAAATTCAGGGGCGGCCGCGGCCTGGCTACAGCTATGGGCGGCATGCTTATACTCAGCCCTGCAGCACCTGTATTATGGATAGCAATGTGGCTTGTCGGATTCTTTGTAATAAAAAAGCATGTTCACGTCGGAAACATCACTGCCACGGTTATTTCACCGATACTTCTGTTTTACGCTCCCGATTTTTTTATATATAACTTAATCATCTTAGATTTCTACCGTTTAGACGAATACAGGATGGCTTTCGCCGCGATTTGTTTTTTGATAATGCTCAGACATATCGTTCCGCTTAAGGAACTCCTGAAAGCAAAAGAGTAACAAATTTAAAAATTAATTATGAATAGAAATTAATGATAATTTTAAACACCCTTCTATGGCGATTTTCCGCCATATTTCATTATTAGCCAAAGGAATTATTAATAGTAAATTAAGGGAACGCCGCTTTTAGCCGCCATTCCGCAATTTCAGTCCGGCTCAATCTTTGGCATTTTATTTGTTATAAGATTGGTGAATTAATAAACAAATAACAAAAGGGCTCATGATATTCAGGTACCATTTATTTAAAAAAAGTTTGCCTTTAATGAACCGCGCCCTTGATGCTTATTCTTTGAGGCAACGCACAACTTCCAAGAACATAGCGAACGTCAATTCCCCGCATTACAGGCCGGAGAATGTCCGTTTCGAGGAATATTTCCATAAGCAGGAAGAAGTGCTCAAAGGCAGCCGCTCAGAGGCCCATCATATACCCCTGGGAAGGCCGGATATATCTTCCGTCGAAGGTGAAGTCGGCGATGCCCCGGTACCACGGCCGGAAATATATTTCTCGGGCGAAACTCATGTTAATATTGATAAAGAAATGTCGGAAATGGCAAAAAACCAGATAAGGTTCCGTTTTGCATCCTTAAGGGTAAATTCCACGTTCAAGCGGATGAGCTCATCAATATTCGGCACCAGGGAATAAGCCTAAGTATTATTACTTATTTGGATTTGCCTTAAAAATGACGAAAATTGGAGTAGAATAAAATGGCAGAAAACTTATTTGCATCTTTTTCGATAAGCGGCCAGGGAATGAGCGTTCAGCGGCAGAGGTTGAGCTCGGTGGCCAAGAATATCGCTAATGCCAATACTACCGTTGACGAATTCGGTAAGCCTTACCAAAGGGAAGTCGTTGTTGTCAGAGCAATACCCGGCACCCCCTTTGAAGCTGAACTGGATAACCAGATTGCTCTCGCGCGGACAACCGGTGAACATTCATACAACGCGCACAGGGGTACTTATCCGCCGGATTACGGAGTGCTGAAATTCGCGACTTCCCGGGATAATACTCCGCCGCGCCTGGTGCACGACCCGGGGCATCCGCATGCTGATGAGAACGGATATGTAAGAATGCCGAACATCAATATTGTAACTGAAATGGTAGAGATGATAAGCGCTCAGCGCTCTTTCGAAGCAAATACGGGAGTTATTGAATCTGCCAAGAACATAGCAAGAAATTCACTGGAAATTTAAGTTTCATAATTATTTTAAGTTTCATAATTATATGTTTTTATTATGAAAGTTTCACCTTTTGACGCATATACAAGGCCATATGTAAACGATCCGGCGGATTCCGTCCTGAAGCAGGCCGGGAAGATACGTTCAAAGAACGCCGCTGCGGAAAATCATGCTTCAATGGTTAATATTGAAGCCCATAATTCAGAGGAAATGCTTTCCAAAAAAGAAAGGGATTTCTTTATAAAGTTGTTTCCCGAGAATTCTACACAGATAGAAAGGCACACGCTCTTCAACCGGAACGGAAGAACACAGGATGCCGATATAAATAAAGGAATGCTGGTTGACAGCAGAATATAATCAGGGAAGATTTTTGAATAAATGAACGGAGTCACGGGCATGGTTATTAATGAAATGGAAGCTTCAAAGCTTTATTCACCGCTGGTACAGCAGCAGACACGCGAACTCGGCATCAGGCCCTCGCAAGGGGTGAAATTTACAGACACACTGAACGAACTGGTAGGAGACGTCAACAGCCTCCAGAAAGAATCTTCCGATATGACAGCAAGTTTTATTAAAGGCGAACCTGTAGACTTACACGACGTAATGATCTCGGCTCAAAAAGCAAAGACCAGCTTTGAGCTTTTGCTCGAGCTCAGGAACAAGACCATGGATCTATACCGCGAAGTAAGCAGAATACAGGTTTAATTACAGGAATCGATTAATTAATTATGGCTGATAACGCTCTAGTAGAACAGACCAAAGGCTTTGTCAACCGGCTTAGCAGATTACAAAAAATCGTGATAACCGGGGTAGTGGGCATAGTCGTTATCGCTCTTCTTGTGCTGATATTCTCATCGGCAGGCAAGGAAATCGATTACGCCGTGCTTTACAGTTCGCTCGATCCTTCGGATGCTTCACAGATCACTCAATCTCTTAAAGAAAAAGGCCTTGATTATAAACTGGAAGACAACGGTACAAAAATACTCATAGCCAAAGACCAGCTTTATCAGACAAGGCTTGACCTGGCCGGTGAAGGCCTGCCGCAGTCGAGTGTGGTCGGCTATGAACTCTTCGATAAAACAAACCTCGGCATGTCTGAATTTGTACAAAAACTCAATTACAGGCGCGCTCTCGAGGGTGAACTTTCCCGTACAATTTCTGCTATGGAAGAAGTAAAGAAAGTTCGTGTACATATTGTAATCCCGGAAAAAGCGCTCTTTAAAAAAGACCAAAAACCACCTACGGCATCCGTGCAGATTCACCTGGAATCGGGACGCAGCCTCGACAGGATAGACGTGGGAGGCATTCAGAATCTGGTAGCAAGCAGTATCGAAGGCATGGCCGTTGACCAGGTCACAGTAGTTGACCAGCGTGGAAAGATGATTTCCGAATCACCCCTGGATGAGAATTCTGTGGCCGGGCTTACCGCCGCGCAGCACGACCAGCAGAGGCAGGTTGAGCAATACCTTGAGCACAAAGTGCAGTCCATGCTCAGCGAAGTACTGGGCTTTGGTAATTCAAACGTAAAAGTCAACGCGGAACTGGATTTTACCAGGATGGAGCAGACCACTACCGATTTCGACCCCGACAGGCAGGTTCTGCGCAGCGAGCAGAGAATTAACGAAACCTCCGCCAGCTCGGATTCTCTAAGTTATCCGGCGGTGAATATGTCCAAGGATGAATCGAATATAATTTCGAATTACGAAGTATCTAAAAAAGAAGAACATATTATCAAGAGCGTAGGCGGGGTAAAGAAACTTTCCGTTTCCGCTATGGTCAACGGGAAAGTTGATATTGTGGATGGCGAAACCGGCAAATCAATCCAGTACACACCCCGTTCAGATGAGGAGATGGATAAGCTGACAGAAATAGTTAAGAACGCCGTTGGATATGACCCCGGCAGGAATGACCAGATATCTGTGCTTAATGTTCCATTCGATACTTCATATCTTGAGGAAGACCTCAAGCAGTATGAAGTGATCCCCTGGTGGCAGAACCCGGAAAATCACAAGCTTTTACTTCTGCTCGCGGCAATGCTGGTGACAATATTCATTATTTACAGATTGCTGCAATCAAAGCCGGTTAAGGAAAGGTTCAGGATAGCTATGTCGCTGCCTGAAAAAGTACCTTTGGATGAAGAAGCCGTTCCCGAAGAGGAGGAAGAGGAGGAAGAAGAGGAAGAGGAGGAAGAACTCGAAGACTTTACTTTCGACGAAGACGAACTCCTGCTTCTGCCTGCAGAACTGCCGGAGCAGCTCCTGCTTGAAGGCGATAAAACTGAAGAAGAAATGGAAGAAGAGGCCGGTATTGAAAAAAGGCGCTATGACAAAGAAGACCTGGCCGACCGTGCCAAAGCAAATATTGATGAATCTGAAGCGCCTGAATTGACTGAAGACGCCATGATGAAGCTTGAGATAAAAAACAAAGTTGAAAGCTATTTGGACGAACAGACGGATGAAGCCGTAAGGCTGGTAAGGCTGTTGATCGCTCAGGACCTGGAATCAGGAAGTTTAAAATATTAATCGAAAATTCAACTGCATAAATCTGATACGATAAAAGCATAAGTATGATACGATAAAGATTAAAAGCATAAATCTGATACGATAAAGATTAAAAGCATAAGTATGATACGATAAAGATTAAAAAAATATTATTTTTAAATAAATTTTATAATTTTTAGATTTAGCGATCTTCTTATAGATTAAAGAAATTAAGAAATAACCTGAATATTTGACATAGAAATATTATGAAAGCTCAATCAGCATCCGTAAGAGAACTTACAGGCAAGCAGAAAGCAGCCGTGCTTTTGATGTCGATGGATGTCGATGTCGCGGCAAAAGTCTTTAAGGAACTCGACATGAAAGAAGTCGAGCAAATAGCTGTTGAAATCACCAACCTGAGGGATATTCCTCCGGCGGTGGTTGAAGACGTTATCGACGAATTCTACCAGCTAATGACCGCGCAGAGCTATATGGTCGAAGGCGGGTTAGAGTATGCCCAGGTATTGCTAGAAAAAAGCTACGGCCTTGAGCAGGCAAGAGAAATAATCGAAAAAATCAGGGTACTGACCACAGTGCGCGGCTTCAACATTCTGAAGAAATCAGATCCGCAGCAGCTGGCCAGTTTCCTCGGCAAAGAGCATCCGCAGACTATTGCTCTTATCCTTTCTCACCTGCCTCCGGATCAGTCGGCAGACGTACTGAATGAATTCAAAGAAGAACTGAGGTCGGAAACCATATTAAGAATCGCGACATTAGGCAAAGTATCCCCACAGCTTGTGTCAGAAATCGAACATGTTGTAGATCAGATTGCTGAAGCAACACTGTCGCAGAATCTCGCTCAGGCCGGCGGCGCTCAGCTTGTGGCCAATATTCTTAACAAAAGCAATAACGCCACAGCTAAATCCATGCTCGAAAGCATAGAAGAAAAAGACTACAATATGTCAACAGAAATTAAGAGGCTCATGTTCCTCTTCGAGGATATCGTTGTTATAGATGATAAAGGTATTCAGAGGATACTGCGCGAAGTGGATAAACGCGATTTAGCACTGGCAATGAAGGTATCCGACGAGAAGATCAAAAACAAGATATTCAAGAATATGTCCGAACGTGCCGCGGCTGTTGTCAAGGAAGAGCTTGAATTTATGGGCCCAGTTAAACTTAAAGAAGTAGAATCAGCCCAGATGCGCATTGTTGATATTATCAAGCAGCTCGAAGACCAGGATGAGATAGCTATCGGCGGCAGAGGTAATGAAGACGTATTCGTTTAATTAGCCATATTTTTTTTCGAATTATAATATAATTGAGATAAATTGACCAAAATCGTAGTAAAAATACCGCGGCTCAGAAAGAACGTCAAGGTGGTACATTCCGATGAGGCCATCAGGCGGCATCTGTTGGCAAAGGCAAAAGAAGGATACACACTGCCTGAGGAAATGGAAGAAGTTCAGAATATGCCCGAGCCTGAAGTAATTCCTGAAGAAGAACCGGCAGAACCCCCTGAAGCAGATATTGAGGAAGAAATTCCCGAACCGGAAGAGCCCGAAGCAGAAATTCCGGAAATAGCGGATAAACAAATATTTTCAGAAATTTTTTCATTTTCCGATTCCAATCAGCCCCTGGAAATAGATATTGCCGATATTGCTATGGATAAAGCCCTTATAGAAGAGCTGCGGCAGGAGGTACAGAATTCTTATGATCAGGGATTTGAGGACGGCCAGCTCGCCGCCGAGGTATCTTTCAAACACGAGATAGAAAACCAGCAAAAATGGATCAGAAGAATAGATGAGCTATCCGATAATTTCAGGAAAGAATATTCCAAAGAGCTAAAAAAATTCGAAGAAGCACTTGTGCCTCTTGCAATCATGGTTGCGGAAAATATCATCAAAAAAGAAATTGCCGAAGACAATCATATAGTGATTAGCCAGGTAAAAAATGCCATTGCAGCGCTCGATGACGACCAGATATTTAAAATCAGAGTCAATCCGGATGAAGCTGAAATTCTTGAAAACGTAAAAAGCAAACTGGTAGCAGACCGGTCGCAGATCAGAAAAACAATCATAGCCCCGGATGAATCTATAGAAAGGGGCGGCTGCGTTCTTGAAACATCAGCCGGATCGATCGATTCGAAAATATCCACAAGGCTTGAAAAAATGCGCGAAATGCTCTCTGAACTGGCCCAGTCACCATCAATTACTGAAGAAATGGCAAAAGAAGAAAGAAACCGGGAAAAGAGTTAGTATGCTTTCATCACAGCTTATTAAGTCAAAATTCGCAGACGCCATCAACCAGATGAACACCCTTCAGATGAGCGGTAAGATCACCCGCGTTGTCGGCCTGGTACTCGAAAGCGAAGGGCCGAAAGCCCCGATTGGCGAAGTATGCGTACTGAGAGATAAAGCTGGAAATGAAATTTCCCGATCCGAAATAGTAGGCTTTAAGGAAAATAACAGAATATTATCCATGGTGCTGGGTGAAATTGAGAAAATTTCTCCCGGTATGGAGATAACATCCACAGGCAGAGCTTTAAGCATTAAAGTCGGCGACGCCCTTTTAAGCAGGGTAGTAGACGGCCTTGGCAATCCTATAGACGGAATGGGTGAAATAAATACCAATTCATACAGATCTATCTATGCGCAGCCGCCCAATCCTTTACAGAGGCAGAGGATCAGGGAACCTGTTTCAACAGGTATCCGTGCTATAGACGGCATGCTCACTCTCGGCAAAGGCCAGAGGCTGGGTATTTTCGCCGGTTCGGGTGTAGGTAAATCCACTTTGCTCGGTATGATAGCGAGAAATACCTCCGCCGATATAAATGTAATCGCCTTAATCGGAGAGCGAGGACGTGAAGTTAAGGAGTTTATCGAGAAAGACCTTGGCGAACAGGGCCTGAAGCGTTCAATAGTTGTTGTCGCTACAAGCGATTCGCCTTCACTCGTCAGAGTAAAAGCTGCTTTAACGGCTACAACAATCTCGGAATACTTCCGTGACCGCGGGCTTGACGTTATGCTAATGATGGATTCAGCTACCAGGCTGGCAATGGCACAGCGCGAGGTAGGCCTGACCATAGGCGAACCGCCCACAACTAAGGGTTATACTCCCTCGGTTTTCAGTCTCCTGCAAAAAACTATGGAGCGCGCAGGTAATTCCGATAAAGGCTCTATCACCGGGCTCTACACAGTACTTGTGGAAGGCGACGACCTTAATGAACCCGTGGCCGATGCCGCGCGAGGAATTCTTGACGGGCACGTGGTACTTTCGAGAAGGCTGGCATCGATGGGCCATTATCCGGCTATAGACGTACTGGAAAGCATTAGCAGGGTAAAAAACGACTTAATCACAGCCGACCACTCCAAAGCATCAATGGACGTACAGGAAATGCTCGCCACATATCATGAGGCAGAAGACCTAATCAGCGTGGGCGCATATAAACACGGCACAAATCCCAGAATCGACCGTGCGATTGCTTTAAACAGAGATATTAATGCTTATCTGAAGCAAGGGATTGATGAAGCCGATAATATGGATGAAACCATTAGTAAACTTATGACACTGACTCAAACTACTAATTCTTAATAATAATTAATTTTTAATTAGTTTCTGTATTGATTATATTTAGCTGTAACTAAAATGTCATTTGCGGGGGAGGCGAATTTCTAAATGGCAAAAAAATTCCATTTCAGGCTTGAGCCTGTTTTAAAGATCAAATCACACGAAGTCAGAAGAGCGAAGGATTCTCTCAGTAAAGTGGTTTCCGTTCTTTACGAAACCGATGTTATCATAAAGGAAAGAAAAAGCTATCACAATAACCTGCTGAAAAATAAACTCAATACAACGAAGGTATCCGACCTTCAGGCACAGATACTGCACAGACAGTCCATCATGGATGAGATACGCAAGCTGGAAAAAGAAAAAGAAAAGCTTGTAGAAATCGAATCTTTAAGACGCGCCGAGCTTAATACCGCGCTTAAAGATGAAAAAGTCCTTTCTAAGCTCAAAGAAAAGCAATTTTATAACCATAATGAAAAGATCAAGAAAATTGATTCACATTTGATGGATGAAATTGCTCTAAAAAGACACAAAGCTGCCGATAATATCAATAGAAGTTGATATTAACTTTTTTATTAAACAAAAATGAACCTTAAGCAAATACTGATATTTGCCCTGATAGCGGTGTTTTCGCTGACATTTATTTTTTTGGCCGCTATATTGGGTATATATACTGTTGAACCGTCGCTGCTCGGCTATAAAGATGATACACCAAAGGATACTGTCCGACCGGTTGTCACACCCGAGCCCTTGCCCGAGCCGCCGGCAATGGTAAAAATAAGTGAAAGCAAACTGAAGGAATTCAGGGACAATACCGGCAGAATGCGTGAGCTCTCCTCAGAAAAACAGGAACTGCTAAAAAATATAGCCGCTCTTCAGGATTCGCTGAAAAATGAAAAAGACATCAGCAAATCAAGGCTCGACTCAGTTGGTAGAATAAAATCAACAGTGGATACTAATATTAAACAAATTGCTTATTTGAAGGATTCCATCAACACAATAAATGCCAGACTTCAAAAAGCTGAAAATAAATTAAAGCTTGCCCAGGGGCTGGTTGAAGACCAGGAAAAGCTAATGGCTGCCAAAATGGATTCCCTCGAAACAATGAACTTCACTACATTCGCGAAAATGTACGACAACGCCGAACCAGCGGAAGTAGCCAGGATACTGGAGCAAATCGACGAAAGGGATGCCGCCCGGATACTCAAAATGATGCAGAGAAAAAAAGCTGGCAAGGTTCTTGAAGCTATGAGAGCAGAAAGCGCCGCGGCAATACTCTTGCTGGGTGCGAATACAGAATAGGCAGGACGCCCCAAAAAAATACAAAAATAAACGCAGGAAGCGCGAAATGACCGGATCAGTCAATAACTACGCCGGGCCGGCGGTGATTAATGCCCGCTCCGCCCAAAAGGCCAATAAGGATAGCAGTTCGAAAGCCTCATTTAAAGATGAGCTGGAAAGCCATAACAAAAGAACTGAAGAATCCCGGAAAAACACCGCCGCGGATAATGCTGAAGCAGCTGCCGCGACTGCAAAGGATAATAATATTCGCCACGCGGAAGAAAATAAGCAAGCCGGAAACAGCATTCTCAACAAAGCTGATAAAGAAGCAATACTTAAATTTCTTCATGAATTGACCGGACAAAAGAAAATCAACAGCTCAGTAGAAATGACTTCTATGCTTCAGCCCGAAGGAAAAACAAGCGCAGGGGCATCCCTTAACTTCCTTCTTAAAACAGCGGGTGTGCAAACTCCCGTAGCACTCGATGAAGAAATGATCAAAGAATTCAATAAATTCGATAATCCGAAATTATTCATCAAACTAGAAAAAAGCCTTGAATCCATTTCCGGCGAAAAGCTCCCGCATGATGTACTCAGAGCGGCCATTGAAGAAAGCCTCGGTAATGAGGGCCTATCTGGAAAAAGAGAAGGTTTCCTTAACAGATTAATAAAAGGCATGACTACGCTTAAGGCAAAAGCAGATACCGGGGATAATGCCGGCGGATTTGACTTTCTTAAAGGAGGAATGAGCGGGAAAACATCTATATCGAATGAAGCCAAAGGAAATATGACTTTTGCCGGAGTAAGCATCAATGAACTTCCCGAATTAACCGGTAAAATGGCCGCTAAACTCACTAACGGGAGCACGGTATCCGCGAGACTCGTGCTCAAGCCTGAATCCCTTGGTACGGTATTTGTCGATTTAAGAATGGAGAACGGAACGATATCAGTCAAATTTCGGACTGAAAAGCCGGAAGCCGCGTCAGCACTGGAATCGAGGCTGAGCGCCTTAGCGGATAAATTCAGGCAGAACGGGATTAAAATTGATAATATTGACATTAAGTTCAATAATGAGCACCAGGCGCAGGAACACAACGCCTGGCAGGACAAAAAAGAGAAGGACAACGACCGAAAATTCATGGAAGAATTTGTCAGGTCATTTAAAAATACTGAAGAAAATGTTGAAAATGAGTCAGTACATGGAAGTTTTATCAAAAAATTATTCAACTAAAAGGAGGGTTGCCCAATGACTAACGAGGTAACCAACGCTTCGCCAAACGCATACGGAGCGTCTAGCCCGAAAGCCCAGCAGGCATCGATTACAGGAAAGGACGAGTTCCTGAAGCTGCTGACTTACCAGCTCAAGGCGCAAAACCCTTTAAAGCCTTATGATAATCAGGAGTTTGCTTCTCAGCTGGCACAATTCTCCCAGCTCGAGCAGCTTACAGACATCCGCGGCCTGCTTGAAGAGCAATCGACAAGCAACAGCATACTTACACAGACCATAGCCAACAGCGCTCTTCCCGGCATGCTGGGCAAAAGCGCCAAAGCTATTTCGGATAAGGTGATCTATTCTGGAGATGATAATGTCATCCTGGGATATAACACACCCTATCAGGTAGCAGCCGGAACCGTGAAGATCCTGGATGAATCGGGCAATACAGTGAGAACCATACAGCTCGAAGGCGCCGATTTAACCAAAGGCGATCACACCGTAAACTGGAACGGCAAAAAAGATGACGGCAGCGAAGCTGCGCCCGGAACTTACAAATTCCGTGTTGACTTAAGCGATGGAAGCGGCGGGTTTTCCGCGGATACTTTCGCTCAGGGCAAGATAGAAGCGGTAAGGTTCAAAAGCGAAGGCACACTGCTAGTTATCAACGGTATGGAAATATCATTGAACAATGTAACTGATATTTCTACGGATAATTAACCAATGGTTTTTGCCAATTATATAAAAGGTAAATGATGGCTGAGATCAATGGTATTAACGTTCCCTTTGTACCGGCAGGCGGACAGCACGAACTGCAAAAAAAGCCGGTACCGGCCGAAACCCGGGGCGCTTCGTTTAAAGATATCTTTCAGGCAGAGCTCGGAAAGCTTAAATTTTCCGGCCACGCACAAGCCAGGATGGCCAGCAGAGAGATAAATATAAGCGACGCCGATATGATTAGGCTGGAAAACGCTGTTTCGAAAGCTGAGCTTAAAGGAGCCAACGAAACGCTTGTTCTTATGAATGACAGGTCATTTATAGTGAGTGTACCGAACAGGACAGTGATAACAATGTTCAATAACGAGCAGCTAGAGGATAATGTTATCACCGATATTGATTCGGCGGTATTCGCTTAAGCAACATGGGCCGGACCCGGCCGAAAGGCGGGAGGCCCGCGAAGCCCGAACGACCGAAGGCTTCGAACCAGAGAAATAACAGGAAGTAAATAACAAATATTACATGGAGGGTACAAATGGGCCTCACAAGATCATTATCTACGGGCGCCAGTTCATTAAGAGCGCATCAGCTTAAGTTTGATGTGATCTCAAACAACTTAGCCAATACAAACACCGTGGCTTATAAATCCAACAGGGCAAATTTTGCCGAGCAGTTCAATCAGATTTATACTCACGGTAAAGCACCCGCCGAATCAGGAGCGGCAGTTGCCGGCGGTAAAAACCCAATGCAGTTCGGACTCGGCGTTAAGTTGGGAGCCATCCAGCAGAATATGAGCCAGGGAGTGATAGAAACCACCGACAGGCCTCTGGATATGGCTATCCAGGGAGACGGATTTTTTGTGTATAATTCTAACGGGCAGGAAATGTATTCAAGGGCGGGAGCGGTTTCCCGAGACCGCGACGGCTATCTCGTCGATAGCAGTTCGGGCGCTTACCTGCAGGGATACAATGTAGAAACAGACGCTTCAGGCGCGATTCAGAAAAATCAGGACGGGCTTAATATACTCAGCGGGCAGGTTTCTGACCTCAGAATATCATCCGATACAATATCAGCTCCGCGCCAGACAGAAAGCATCACCATGAAGGGCAATCTTAATTCGGGTATGCCGCAGGGGAATGAAAGAAGAACTTCAATTAATGTCTATGACGCCAATGGAGGTATGCATTCGCTGACCTTTGTATTCACCAGGAACGCGAACCAGAATGAATTCGACCTGGCAGCCGAAATAGACGGCAATCAGGTTGCGCTTTCTTCGGATGTAGTGCAGTTCAATAATGACGGTACGCTCAATACTCCGCTCGATGTAACGGTTACGGCCGCGGATTTGAATACTGCCGTAGGCAACCAGATATTCGACGAAGGAACTCCTAAAGATATAAGCATCCAGCTCGGCGACCCTGATAATCTAGTAAGCGGCAGCCTGACGAATTTCTCCGGGCTTAATACAGCCACAGCTTCCAACCAGGACGGCTATCAGTCGGGAGAACTGATCGATATATCGGTCGATCCTCAGGGTAAGCTTTGGGGTGCCTTCACAAACGGGCAGTCCGAACTGCTCGGGCAGACGGTCATCGCGAAATTCACCAATAATGACGGCCTTGTGCGCGAAGGCAGCAATTTTTATTCGGCTTCGCCAAATAGCGGACTTGCTAATATTGGCACCGCCGGTGAGATATTCCCTTCCACTAAGATCGCGGGGCAGTCACTCGAAATGTCGAATGTCGATATGACTACACAGTTCGTGGATATGATCTCCACGCAAAGGGCCTTTGAAGCGGCTTCCCGTACTATAACTTTAAGCGACCAGCTTCTGGCCGAAACTAATCAGCTTAAGCGATAAGATAAAAATATTGTCCTCTTAGAATCCGGGGTTCTGTCTTATGACAGAGCCCTTTTCTTTTTCTCAAAATAAATCAAATCCCGTGAAACTTTTTTCCATTTTATGTCTCTTACCAAATAGAAAGAAAATTATTGAAGCGATAAATGAGCGAAAAGGAAAAACAGGAAATATTTCTGGAGCTTCTTGAACCGGTAAGGGAAGGGCTTGGCAGGTTCGCCAGAGCAATGGCGCGGGATAGGGAAACCGCCCGCGACCTTGCTCAGGAAAGCATTCTGCTTGCCTACGAGAGCTTTGATAAGCTCAAAGACAGAAGCGCATTTAAATCATACCTGTTTTCCATAGCCCGGCGGTTATTTATCAGGCAGAAAAAAAGGGGCGGAATTTTTGGCAAATACGATGAAGAAACTGCCGCCAATTTGCCCTCTAACGGAAACGGGCCTGAAGAAGAAGCTGATATTCAAATTCTGTATAATTTAATCGATCAGCTTCCTGATAAACAAAAAGAAGTAATTGTGCTTTTCGAACTATCGGGGTTTTCGATTGAAGAAATCAAGAAAATTCAGGGAGGCACGATTTCCGGAGTTAAATCAAGGCTCCGGCGCGGCAGAGAAAAGCTGCAGGATATGCTTAAGGAAAAAGTTTTTTTTTCAAATAACGGATATAACGAACAGTATACCGAAGGCGCCTCGGATAATGCTGGCCTTATAAAAAGTTACAGGGAACAATATGAAGAAAGATAATCAAAACCTGGACAAACTTTTTGAAAAAGCAAGAAGGCAGGACCCCCTGATTTCGAGAGACGACGCGCGCGAATTTATCGAAGCCGGTGGGTACCATGTCCCGAAGTCAAATAATTTTTCATTATTCCGAGGAGCAAATAAAATGATGTGGATATCGAGCGCCGCGGCCATTGTTGCGGCAGTAGGATACTTAGCGTTTAACCCCTTCCGGGGGAGTCAGCATGAAGCGAGCTATGACAGCAGTCAGGCAGTTAATTCGCCAAAGTACAAAGAAAGCAATCTTTATATGGAAGTGCCACCTTCAAAATCAGAGAAAAAAACAAATATCGAAAACTTTTCTTTTAATGCGAAGACAGTTGATAAGAACGAATACTCCGTTTATACGCCGCCTAATAATATTAAGGGCATAAAATCCATTAAACTTACTCCGGGCCAGCTTAGAGAGCTCGGGATAGAAGTAAAAGAAAGCGAAGGTAAACTTAGGATTCATGACAGGATAAACAAAGCAATTCTAGAAACTGATTTTTTGGCAGACAATGAAACCCTTTATTTGAAAGAAATTAATAATTCTGATGCCGAACTTGTCAGCAATTCTCTCAGAGTCGTTACCGATAATATTGGAACAAAAAGGCTGATCAAGTTTGATTCAGATGAGGTCAAAAACTACTATACCAAATCTGACAGCCGTGTAGAACTGAGAAATTACTATAAGGACGGCGGTGCTGATCAGCAATCACGTAAGATGAGTTCGACACAGCTAAAAGTTATGATACTGGATTCAATAAGAGGTTCCATAGAAGAAATAACTAATAAGATAAAGGATTCTACTTTAAAATGGAACATCAACAATGAAATTGACAGAATTAAGTTAAAAATACCCGATAGCAGCATTAAAAAGCAACTATCTGTCTCTATAAAAAGGGAAAAGCCCGATAGTTTGATCGGCTTTTCCGATCAAGGTAAGGTTGCTGTTGAAAAAGTTCTGGAACTGATTGAAAAAATAGTAACTGATTCTTTGGGCAATAAGCCGGAAATTCCTGAGCTTGAAAATCTGAAGATCGATCAGTTATCTGAAGAATTGGATAAATACAGCAGGCTGCATGAAAAACTGGATGAATATGTAAAGATCAACAAATTCGTTCCTGTAGAAGTGCCGGTTTACAGCAAAAAGCATAAGGATTTCTCATTTATATTATGGTTCGAACCGGATGAAGAGTTTCTTACAAAGCTGCCTGATGAGATTCGCAGAAAGCTGGAACCCGAGCTCGAAGCCCTTAAGAACGCCGAGTCTGTTTGCGAAGCAGCACCCATAGTAGGAGAAGATACTTACCTGGATATTTGGCGCTCATGCGGCGAAAACGTGAATGAACTGGCGATTTATCCTAATCCGGCTACAGAAGTGGTTTCGATAGAGTTCATGCTGAAAAACAATAGCTTTGTAGAGGTTGTCCTGCATGATGTAAACGGCAGCGAAATAAAACCACTGGATAAATTTACAGCTCCGGAAGGATTTGTCAGCAGAAAACTGGATCTGGGTAAATTACCCTCGGGCATGTATCTGATCTCTGTCCGGGCCGGCAGTGCCGCACCGGCTGTACAACGGATTATTATCAAATGAGAAACTCTGCCCAAATATATAATACTCCCCTGGTTTTTTCGAATTTTGCCGCGTTTTTTAGCGCGGCATTTTTAATTATAATAATCAAAAGATCACATAAAAGGTTCGATAAAATAAATCCCGTTAAATGAAAAGCTCATAAAAAGAATCGCGATTGCTATCCAGCCCAGTATCTTCCGTCCAGTTCCAAGCTCATCGCCTTCGGGCACATAAGGATGCTGAAGTTTAATGAATACCTTAGCAATAAACGCCCAGAAGAGCCATCCGAACCATCCGCGGTAAACGCCAGGATATTTATCGGCTATCCAATCGAGCGGAGGATAGAGGATGCTCCGTATCGAGCTCAAAAGAGTGTTGTCATAATTCGGAATAAAAAATTCATGAAGCAGACCCATAACAGATCCAAGCCCGATAAGCAGCAGAAACCACCAAACCGCGCGGGATATAACTGTGTGCCATCTGCCGAACATCGCGTACATGATATGGCCGCCGTCAAGCTGGCCCATAGGCAGAAGATTCAGCGCGGTAACAAACAGCCCGAACCATCCCACATTCAGGAATGGATAGTGGTATACCTCATTCATCGGGGGGATAAAGCCCTCAGGATTTTTGAAGATTGCCGCCATTATCCAATAGAATAAAGTATCGCCGAAATAGAGGCCTTTTTCGGGGATTTCGCCTCCGAATTGTGTAATGTATTCAGGATGAAGTTGCAATATGTATTCCTTTCCCGGAAGGGTAGAAAAGCCGTAAATCAGGAAAACCACACATACGGCAAATCCCGCTAAAGGCCCTGCTATGCCTATATCGAATAATGCTTTACGGTCAGGTATAGGGCTTTTGGTTTTGATTACGGCTCCGAAAGTGCCGAAATTAATGAATATCGGCAGCGGGAAAGGTATATAATAGGGCAGGGTAGCATCGACTCCGTGGAACTTCGAGGCGAAATAATGCCCGAACTCATGTGCACTCAGGAATGTGAGTATCAGTATGGCATAAGTAAGTCCGTGATGCCAGTTGGATACTTCAAAAGGATCTTTAAAAGCCCATTGGGTACCTGCTATAACGCAGGTAACGAAAGTTATCGCGAATAGCAGAATATGTATGAACGGGCCTTTGCTCTTTTTTTTCTGCCGTCGGGCAAAAGGAAAAAGAGGATTTGACATCCTGGAATCAGACATTTATTCTATAACCAAAAATTTTCAAAATTTACACACAAATTAAGCAGGCAATTTATGAATTAATTACCTACTTACCCGAATAAATATCAAATTGATTGAAGGGAAGAGTTTAGCACAAGGCCGACAATGAAGCCGTAAACAATGTGCGCCACAAAAGTTGCCATTGGTACCATATAACCGGTCTTTCTGTGCCGCCTTAAGGGATGATGCTCAGATACCACTACCACAAGCAAAAATGTGATAACCGCGCCATGGAATACACCCAGAATCATACTTAGCCCGATATAGCCGATTTCAGTGCCGAATGTGGCAGCTATATAGGTGTAAACTATTCCGAATATTATTCCTGAAATTATATGTACAAAAATACCCGTTATACGCGAATTATCCGCCTGCTTCACAAATATCTGCCCCAATACTTTGAATATATCCGAATCAGGCAGGTTGGGCTTAGTTAAAAGAAACATAATAAGTCCCATTGCAAGCATACCTATAAAGCCCGCAGATATACCGGTTATGATTATGTCCCAAAAACTTATTTCAAACATTTATTTTTACTCCTCATCATTAGATTTACCGGATAATTTATCACTAAAACTTTTTAAAAATATCAAAACCAATATTGATAAAATTGTTGCTCCAATAGCAAGAACATACTGCCTTGATCCTACTGCTATTCCAACCACAGCAGAAAATAGCAGAGAAGAGGCCGTGGTCAGTCCTTCTACGTCATTCATTTTTCTTCGTATAATAATTGTTCCCGCACCGATAAAGCTGACGCCTGTTATAACGGCATTTATAAGCCTGAAAGGGTCAGAACGGATTACACCGCCAAAATTTTCAAAAGCAAAGGTTTCAAGCAACAGATCTCCAATGCCCGTTATCAAAGCCGAGGCTCCGCCGACAAGCGCCTGAGTTCTAAGGCCTGCCGGCTTTTGTGCCATTTCCCTGTTTATTCCAACAAGAGAACTGAGTATCATTGCTATTAAAACTTGCAGCAATACATTGAACTGATCAGTATTTTGCGATAACCAGTCAGACATTTTTAGCCGCCGTTTCTTTTACTAATCATAGAATCCAGCTTTTCACCCCCTTTTATCCCGAAGTCAAGTGTACGTATCGGGAAAGGAATGGCGATATCGTTTTCATCATAAGCTTTCTTGATCATTTTGATTGCCTGATGCCTGGCTGCAACGAAATCATTTTTATCGTGAGTATATGATACCCAGAACCTCACGGTGAAATTGATTGAGCTGTCGCCAAAGCTGTCATAAAAAAGCGCCACGCCTTTTTCATGAATAATATTATCTAATTTTTCTACGGTTTCTTTGGTGATCTTTTCAACCTTGTCGAGGTCATCCCCGTATGAAACACCCAGCGCTAAATCGATCCTGCTTTCGCCTGTAGCGCTGTAATTTGTCAGCGGCTCCGAATAAACCATCCTGTTCGGGATTAGTATTCGCTGGCCCTGGAATGTCTGCAGGATTGTATTTCGCAGGTTTATCTCATATACAACTCCGGTATGGCCGCCGCTTTCGATGATATCCCCCACTATAAAAGGCTGCTTTGTGGTTATGAGGATACCGGACACAAAATTTTGCGCTATATCCTGGAACGCGAAACCAAGTGCCAGGCCGATAATGCCAAGGCCTGCGAGAAGCGACGTTACAGTTTTGTCGAGATTAAGAATGCCGAGAGCAATTATAAATCCGGCTATAAGAACTGCCATGAAGATCAGAGTACCGAGCAGGCCTTTTACCGCCACAGGAATATTATATTTGCTGAATACTTTAAGGAAAGCTTTTTTAATGGCCTTTCCTATTATCAGGAAAAGCAGAATAACTAAAACGGCCACAACAAAATTCGGTAGTGATGCTATTGCTAAAGCTAACCACGTTTCAATTTTTTCTAAAATAAGACTGAATGAATTGTTTAAATCCACAAATGCTCCTTTTTATCGGATATGCGAAAAAATATTAAAATAAGTTAATATTTAGATGTTATAAGTTGGGAAATATTGTATTAAGGCGCGTATGGCATTAATCAATTTGAGGAAATATTATTAAAGAAGAATTTCAGTTTACGGCCAGAGTATATTAATCAGAAATAAAAAACCCGCCTGTGTGGGCGGGTAAATTTTCAATCTTGCCTTAAATGCCTGCCAGAAGCTGGTTGATCTTTTTCTCGTCAACTTTATTGATAATAGTTGACTGTCTCAGGTTCCTTTTTCTTTTACGAGTCATTTTCGTAAGAATATGGCTTTTATAGGCTTTTTCTCTTTTGATCTTGCCGCTTCCGGTTCTTTTGAACCTTTTTTTGGCGGAAGCATTTGTTTTCATTTTAGGCATATCAATTATCCCATTATAAATTTATGACAAATAATAAAAATCATTGCCGGAATCTTTTCAGGAACCTGCAAGTTACTTAAAAACAACAACTAAATCAAATATTAATTTTTCTTCTTTTTGGTATTATCCGGAGCCATAACTACAGTCAGGTTTCGGCCTTCCATTTTGATTGGCGAATCAACCTTAGCAATGTCATTCAGCTCTTCGACAAATTTATCTATAAGCTCGCGTCCAATATCGCGGTGAACAATTTCTCTTCCTCTGAACATAACAGATGCCTTGACTTTGTTGCCGTCTTCGAGGAACTGGCGCGCGTGCTTTGTTTTAAAGTTAAAGTCATGTTCCTGGGTTCTTGATTTGAACCGGATTTCTTTCATTTGCTGCTGCTGCTGGTTCTTACGCTGTAATTTTTCACGTTTCTGTTGCTCGTATGCGTACTTACCGTAGTCTATGATTTTGCAGACGGGAGGTTTAGCCTGCGGAGCAATTTCAATAAGATCCAGCTCGCGGTCTTCAGCCATTTGAAGAGCTTTTTTTGTAGCAAGAATTCCAAGCATAGTGCCGTCTTCATCGACTACACGTACTTCAGGAACGCGGATTTCTTCATTGATCCTGATGCGGCGGTTCGGCGCTCTGGGGGCGCCTTTCGAACCGGGCGCAAAATGTGCAAAGTAAATAGATTTCAATTAATTCCTTTTTGTTAGTTTATAATCCAAAGATTTATTGCTTTATCAGGTAATTTTTATAAACGATGATCAATTAAATTTAGTACACTATTTATACAAGTTATCATTTTTATACAAGTTACAATAATAAGAAATTTTTTTCGAGTTTTTTTAATTGTTTTAATAATTGTTAACTTGTTTTTTGTTTTTTTGAGAATAATCCGAATATTTTTAATTTAATCTGAATAAATCATGGCAAAGCGTACCAAAAGTGACCAGGAATTAAGAAGGCTCGAAGAGCTTGAATTAATCGAAGGATCTGGTATTAACCCCTATCCTTATGAATTTGACAAAACCCATTCATCCAGACAGCTGCTCGATAATTTCGAGGATGATAATCCCGATAAATTATCAGATATTGGCATAGCCGGCAGGATAATGAGCATTCGCAAAATGGGTAAGGCCAGCTTTTGCCACTTGCAGGACCAGGAAGGCAGGATTCAGATCTACCTAAAGAAGGATGAGTTGCCCGATTTTTATGACCAGTTCAAAAAAAATCTGGATATTGGCGATATTATAGGCATTCGGGGATATGTATTTCGCACAAAAATGGGGGAAATATCTGTGCACGCGAAAGATGTGCAGCTCCTGTGCAAATCGCTTAAGCCTTTGCCGACCCCGAAAGAGGAAGTCGATGAAGCAGGCAATAAGATAATCCATGATGCTTTCGCAGATAAAGAACTGCGCTACAGAAAAAGATATATAGATCTTGCGGTTAATCCTGATATTAAGGAGATTTTTTTCAAAAGGTCGAAGATCATCCGCCTTATGCGCAATTATTTCGACGCCCGAGGATGGATGGAAGTGGAAACGCCCATTCTTCAGCCAATATACGGCGGCGCTGCTGCCAGGCCGTTTGTTACTCATCATAATACTCTGGATATGGACCTGTACCTCAGGATTGCCGATGAGCTTTATCTGAAAAGGCTCCTCGTCGGAGGCTTCGAAGGTGTGTATGAGATAAGCAAAAATTTCCGCAACGAAGGTATGGACAGGAACCACAACCCGGAATTTACTGCCATGGAGATATATGTGGCTTATAAGGATTACTACTGGATGATGGAAATGACCGAAGACCTTATAAACCACATAGCCCTGGAAGTTAACGGCTCTGACGAACTGGAATACGCCGGACATAAGATCAGCCTGAAAAAGCCCTTTAAGCGCGAAAGAATGTATGACCTTTATAAGCAGTATACTGGAATGGACTTAAAAGGCCTTAGCCGTGATGATCTCAAAAAAGCTGCTGACAATATGGGTGTTGAGCTGGAAGATAATGCCAGCCTGGTTAAGATTCTGGATGAAATTTTCAGCGAAAAAGTTGAGCCGAACCTGATACAACCTACTTTTGTGATCGACTATCCGCTGCCTATGTCGCCTCTTGCCAAAAAGCACAGGGATGACGATCAGCTTGTGGAAAGGTTTGAGCTGTACATGGCGGGTATGGAAATATCCAACGCTTTCAGTGAGCTCAATGATCCCCGGGATCAGCGCGAACGCTTCGAAGAACAGTCACGTACAAGGGCTGAAGGCGACGAAGAAGCTATGATACTTGATGAAGACTTTCTGAACGCGATCGAGATAGGTATGCCGCCGGCGGCAGGCCTCGGTATAGGCATTGACAGGCTGGTGATGCTGCTTACGGGCGAAAAATCCATCAGAGATGTGCTTTTCTTCCCGCAAATGCGCCCGGAAAAAGAAATAAAAAATGAAGAATAAAACTTAAAAGGAAGAATAAAACTTATTATTACAGTCATAGAAAACTCCCTGAAGCCTTAACTTTCGGGAGTTTTGTTATTTAGACTAAGACAAAATTACTTCATAAAGACGATGGCCGTGACGTGCGAAATTCTCGAAATAGCCGGTAAACCATTGGTTCAGTGAAATACCCGCCTTGCGGGATATTTGTAAATCTTCAGGGGAATCAATTCCGCCGGTGCGGATGACATGAAATTCCCTCCCGGCTGATATAGTACTCAGATAATGGGCCGCAACCGCGGCAAGCTCTAAAGATATATCCTTTAGCGGAGCGCCTGAAATCCCGCCACCGAAATTATCAATAAAATATCTGTACGGCTTTAATTCTTTGCTGTCAATATCATTTTTGTGAATTTCATATTTTACCGAGGTATTGCCCAGATTGATACCGTCAAATTCCAAATCGGTTAATAGATCGATCAAAGCCGGGATTTGCTCCGGATTTGTATCATTTGAGAATTTGACTGTCACAGGGTAATTGTTTTGTCTTTTTTTAAGGAATTTTTCTGAGATATACGAGAGCCTTTTGACAAGATTTTCATCCAGGCCGCTGCTGTTCTTTGCCGAACTCCCATGAGGTACATTGGGGCAGCTCTCATTAAGTTCGATAAAGCAGACGGCTGCTTTGTTGTACAGTTCAAGGCCTTCGATCACGCCTATCATTTTCGCGTCAAAATTATCTATCGGGTCTGCGCTTATGCTCGCTCCTATAGGGCAGAGCTTTTTATGCCCCACTTTGCTGAGCAGGCGCGCGGTTTCAGCATGGCCTGCGTTCGGAAGCCCCATCCAGTTCAGGGCAGCGCCCGAGCGGGGCAAAGGCATAAAGGGGTGCAGGATGTGCTTTTTAATATTGCCTTCTCTGGGCATGGCGGTAGTTGTTCCCGCCAGAAACGCGCCTGCGCCCTGTGCGTAAACAATTTCGTAGCCTTTGCCGGATTTGAACATCCCCGCGGCGTTAAACAGGCAGTTGCCGAAGTTAAGCTCCCATAGCTTTAGGTTAAATTCCTGAGGTGCTGTAAAATTTATTCCGGGTTTATCATTAATAAGCCTGTTCAGGAAGAACTTCCTGCCATAGGAGTAAACCGCGGCAGTTACAGACGGCGGCAATTTCGAAACCGCCGGCCTCAACCGGCTTTCTGTCCTGCTAAGTTTTTCTGTAAAAGTCAATTATAGCTCTTTTCTTAATCGTGCGACAGGTATTTTGAGTTGTTCTCTGTATTTGGCAACCGTCCTGCGGGCTACGTTATAACCCTTTTCTTTCAGCAATTTACTGAGCCTTTCATCGCTGAGGGGCTTGCTTTTTGATTCCTCGGCTATCAGGCCTTTGATGATCTGCTTAACCACTGTGGTCGACACCTCTTCGCCGTTATCAGTCGGCAAAGCTTCGCTGAAAAAGAACTTAAGTTCGTAGGTGCCGAATTCTGTCTGTACGTATTTGCCGTTAACAATTCGGCACACAGTTGAAATATCGAGTCCGGTCTGCTCGGATACATCTTTATAGATGAGCGGCCTTAGCCCCTGGGGCCCCATATCAAAGAAATCGCGCTGCAATGCCGAAATGGCTGTCATGACCTTTAGCATTGTGCTTTTGCGCTGCCTGATTGCCTGGATAAGGAATTTGGCATCCTCGTATTTATTGCGGATCCAGGTTTTGGTATCTTTATTGAATTTCCGGTAATTTGTTTCTTTTTTCATTTTTTCGTAGGCTGTGCTCAGCTTAATAGAGGGCAGCCTGGAATCATTAACGCTTATAATGATCTCGTCGTTTTCAATGTCTTTTTCGACAATAAAATCGGGGATGACGGTATTAAAATCAGAATCGGTATTGCCGTCTCCGGGTTTGGGATTAAGCCTTTTTATTTCATCAATGGCTTCGCGAAGGTACTCATCATTTACTTCAAGCTGCTTTATAATTACATGATAATGCTTTTTAGTAAAGGCGTCATATGTATGTTCCATGATCTCAAGAGCGAGCTTTTGAGCGGCATTGGGCTTATTAATTGCTTTGAGCTGTGCCGTAAGGCATTCACGAATATCTCTGGAACCTATCCCCGGCGGATCGAGTGATCTGATGATAGCCAGCAAATGCTCGCTCTGTTCAATACTAATATGCTTTAGAATAATGGGAGCGTTTTTATTATCCGCCGCACCGGTTAATTTTGTTTTTAGTGAATTGCCGTTGGTGAGTTCAGGATGATTATCAAGAAGCTGGCTGAGCATTTCTCGGCTTCTTTCGGATAGCGCGAACTGCCGGGCCGGATTATCACCATCTTTGCGGGTGACTTCCTGCCTGCGGGTATAAATTTCCTTTTGAACTTCAAAATTCAGCTCCGCTATGCTGGAATTCGTTTCGTCTACAATATCGCTTAGATCGCGCCTGAGATAGCCGTCAGGGTCAATATTTCCTATTATGTAGGTTCCCAGCAAAAATTCCTCTTCGGTCAGGGGATACATTCTGAGCTGCTCTATAAGTTCCTCGGTAAATGACTGCACATCCTTTACCTGGAAATACTCGCTGTTTTCTTCATCGTCGCCCTGCAGGGCCTTGCTCGGCGGCATATATGATGAATCATCCTGCCAGAGCATATTGTAAAATTCAAAAGGCTCGGATTTATCATCTATCTGAGATTTAACGTATTCTGCTGAAGTTTCATCATACTCACTGCTGTCCACAGTCTCGGAGGTATAGGCTTCTTTTGGGGAATCATCGGGCACTTCAATTTCAATTTCACCAAATTCCTCGAGCATGGGGTTCTGCTCCAGTTCCTGCCTGACGTGCTGTTCAAGCTGGATCAGGGGCAGCTGAAGCAGCTTTAAGTATTGAATTTGCTGCGGCGTTAATGTTTGTGTCAGCGTTGTTTTTAAGTCAAGTGATAATTTCATGCCTTTCTCCTGTTCTCATTATTCTACAACGCTCATTTGTTCAATTATTATTTTTAGTTTATCGAACCAATCACGTCCGTAAGCTCTTATCAGAGCATCCTTAACAAATTCGGGCATTTTGGTGTTCTCTTTTTCTCCTTTCGATATTGCCGGGCTGCATTCCTTTATCCTTTCGTAATAAAGGTATTTGCCTCCGAAATTGCCTTCCCTGACCGGGAAAAGGTGGCATGAAACCGGCTTGCGAAATTTCGTTTTACCGTCGAAAAACGCCTTTTCCAGAGCGCATTTGGCAATGCCTTCTTCGTAAAATACAAATACGCAGTCTCTTGCGTCGATGCACATGGTAGTGTAATGCCCGGGCTTGCCTTCGATAAAGCCGGTTTTTTCAATGTACTGCACCGAGGCCGGGGATAAGTAATCCAGCGCTTCACTAAAGCTGTCTTTTATTTTTTCAACTTCATTATCATTTAATGGGGCTCCGTACTTACCGGGGAATGTACAGCAGGCGCCTTTACATTTCACCAGGTCACAGGAGAAATTGGCTTTGAGGATATCCTCATCTATAAGAATGTCGTCTATCTTGATCATGTATATAAATGATGAAAATTATGTTAAGAAAATATTATGCCAAAAATCTCAGCTCAAATTAAGAATTTATATAAATAATCCAAAAGCTAAATATGTTTTTTTAAATAAAAGTCCAAATATCTTAGAAATTAAGGCAGTTGTGAAAGTAGCAACACCAATATTTTTTTTAATCTGTGTGGCAGATTCAACAGAATCAGAATCAAGCATTTATCATATTACAAAACATTATAACAAACATTTTAAGAAATTCAAAATTGCAAAGCAGTAAACAGTTTGATAGGCTTTTCAGAAGTTAAACAAGGTTATTTAGTAAAAAAAGCGGTTATTTTTCATTTTTTATGATTTTTTGAAACTTTTTAAGCTTTTATGTGTCTATCCTTAGTAAGAAACAGGCAAAAAGCAGGATGTAAACTATAGCATTCCTGTAAATATAAAAAGCGTGCAGTGAGCCAACCCTTATTCCCCAGATAGTTTTGGCGCACGAGAAGCAGTTCTTTTAGAACTGCTTTTTTTTTAATGTAATAATTTTTGTTAGAAGTGAAACTATTTTAGGTTTTATCTGTTATTATAATTATAGAAAGCAATTAAATAAGGCTCTAAAGTGAATAATATATAATGCAGTGATCCCATACTCAACTCTTCAGCAATTTTAGAGCAGCGCACTCAGGAGCAGTTCCGCCAGGAACTGCTTTTCTATTCAGGGTAAATATTTGAAATAAATATCAGGAAATCCCTCTTCGGGCTTTATTGATCTCTGCTTCAAGCTCTATAAGATCTATCAAATGATGTTCAAATTCCGGTATGTATATTTTGTTGTTTCCGTCTGAGATAAGTGTGAATTTTAGTCCGAATGAGCTCGGATGCAGTACTTTTACATCATTAAGTTTCATTGTTCCGCGGTTCATAATATCGCTATAAATCAACATTGAATCGGTTATTTCAAATCGCGGATGGGACAATATCCTTCTGAGAATATAACGCGAAATATAAAGCAAAAGGAATATAATAAATGAAATTTCGAGTATAGACCGAAGGCTGACTTCGAAAAGCCTTTCATTCCATGCCGCCGGAATAAAAACTAGGGTTACAATTCCTACAACTATAATAGGATTATTTCTCAGCTTTAATTTAATTACCATATAAATATAGAACTACGTTTTATGTCTAACAACTAAGTCAAAATTATGAAATAAATCATTGGAAATAAATTAAATGTTGAATTAAGACGCGGCTATAAGGTTAAATCGAGCTGAATCAGAAATCTGCGGTCAACCGTGCCCGGTATTTCGTCATAACCGCTGCCAATGGATCGGGTGTTGTATTTTTCTGTTACAGAATATCTGGCATTAAGTCGCGCGAATCCAAAAATTTCCGCCCTAAAGTATAAAAAAAATCTCGAACCGCTGCCGTAAAGCGCTTTAGAGGAGATCAATCCTGGCGCTGTATATTCGAACTGCCATACCGCGCTTTCGAAGCTTTCGGTATCGAACAGAGCCGTTCGGGCGCCGATTTTAAGCCAATCCAGGGGTAACAAATTAATTTCAGCAAATCCTGCGGCGCCGGTTTCACTTTTGATCTTACTATCGAAATCAGTGTTTACAGCCTCTAATCGATATCTTAACTCAAGCCTATTGAGCGGTTTGTGACGGAATTCAATCCTTGAGTAAGTTTTTGTTTCCGGATAAATATACTTAATATCATTTATAGTTTTTACGGCGCCTTTTTTTTCATGTTTAATTCTGAAAGTTATTTCATTCCGAATTGAAATCTCGTAATCCGCTTCAATAAAGAATTCACTTCCTTTTAATATTCCGGGATACAGGTAAGTTCTTTCCAGGGAGCGGTAAAAATCCGCGTAAAAGGCAATTGAAGCCCTTCTGCCAAACCGCCTGCCAATCCCGAAATATATACCTGCTTCATTAGATATGCTCGAAAATTCCCCGAAATGATAACCATATGGAGACCTGAACCCGGCACTTATATGCCTGAAACTGACTCCAATTCTTGTTTCACTGCCGAAAAATGCCGCACCTGAAATGAAGGCATGATGGCCCCGGCCGTCAAGACTTAGTTCATTAGCAAGAATTGAAGATTTTGAGTTATGAAATGAATAAATCGATTTAAAAAAAGAACTGCAGCCTTTTATCATAGATGATGAGCTGCTATTCACTTTCATGGGGTAATTAATATTAAAGAGAGTAATACCGGTACTGAAACTGCCCCGGGAATATTCAGCATTTAAAAGCGCTGTTTTTTCACTTAAGGCACTTTTTTTCTCTAACTCGCTTTCCGTTCGGAAATAACCCGAAGTATAGAGGGAGCTAATTTCATTACGCTTGTAGTCAATAGTTCCTGACTTATTAGTGTTAGAATAGAAAGCGTTTAACATCAGGCTGCCGCCAAAGAGTTCATTATTGATCTGAGCCGCCGCCCCCCTGAAATAATAAAAATCGGCCGATGATCTGTACGGCCTAATACCTTTGCCTCTTTGTACTGCCGGATAAGCTGTTTCCACTCCCTTACGCATTCCGAAAGCGTTCCAGAGTACAGAGCCCATACCGCATTCAGCGCTGAAGTCACCTGCAATAATTTTAAAAACACTCGATGAGTATGAAGCATATCCGCTGTATCTGTCTGTCATACTGATTTCACCGGCGTCCTTATCGGCAAGCAGCATTGCCGAAAAACCGCCGTATTCTGCCAAATACCTCTGGTAAAAGGATTCCGGGCCGCCGGCATATTTCTTCTCGGTGAAACCCCGCGCTTTATTAAGCCGTGTATCCGCCCTGATCCTGGATCGGAAATTCAATTCAGGCCGAGGCGCTTTTTTATACATTGTGCATAGCAATAACACTTCTGCCTGAAGTTCTGTATATCCTGAGCTGATCAGCAGATCCTTAGACGGTTTTGAATCAAGGCTGTCTGCCAGATCTAATACTATCAGCGATTCTCGTTCATTAATTAAAGGTATCAAAATAAGCTCTTTTTGATTGGACTCATGCAGATTAACAGGATTTTCTGTGTAGTATTCCAGAATTTCCAGAATCTCGGTATTATCGGCATCCCGGGCAATCAGTTCAAATATATCCTCAGCTTTCTTATCCAGAGAGTAAAGAGGAATTGACAGAAAACCGGCGGCCAATATTATTAAACAAGTTTTCACATCTTCCAGGCAGATCCTATTCTGTTGCTGAATCCTAATACAGTATGATAATTAAGTGTGTAAGCGATCGAAATATTCTCAGTAGCTGAATACCACACAGAAAATTCCATGGTGTCAGGGTTAGTCAGATAAGCTATTCTGGCTTGCAAAAGTTCCAAATAATTGTAAGCCAGTGCAGCAGAAAGGCCGAAAGTCCTGTCCAGCAGAATAATGGCATTTATATCGGCAGAGAGTTTATCGCCCGGTTCGAATGACATTCCGGCGGATAATTCCCTGTAAACCGGAGCTGAACTGCCGGGATAGCTGCCTGCGTTAATGTTTTTCAGCCTGAATCCTGCATTCATGCTTTTATCGATAGAAATTAAACCGCCAATATTCAGGCTCAAATAACCAAAACTGTTGAAATCTGTTACCATGAGATTAGAATACTCTGCCTCGAAGCCCAGAGCGAAATTATCAAATAAATAAGTACCTGCCGCTTTGGCTGTGTATTCGCTGAAAATATCATTTACAATACCGCCAAATCCCGCGCGGAAAATAATATTATCCGAATAAAAGAAACCCGCGGCCATATAGGCGCTGTTAAGTTCACTGATACCGAATTTTGATGGAGATGTTTCCGCGAGGGCGAAAAAATTTATAGCCCCTGAATTTGAACTGTCAGCTTCATTATTTAAATTTGCCATGCAAGGGCTTAGGCTGAAATAAAATGGCTCAGGAAATGTTGAATTAACAGCGCCGCTGATGAAAGGCTCCCTGCCGGGTTCCGAAAGCGCCCGGTTTACCACCATAAGTAATATAATTATACTGATTAGCGTTTTCATAAAGAAAGACGCCTTGGACTTGTTAAAAAAATAGCATAAATTAATATTGCTGAATCATTTTTATATAAATATAATTATTTTGACATAATTTAAAATAATATTATGAGAAAAAATATTACGATTTTACTGGCAGTATTTCTAACTTCATTTTTAATAGCAGAAGCTAATGAAGTAGAAGCTAACGTTACCGTTAATATGGAACAGATTTCACAGGAAAACAGAACAAATGTGATGTCGCTGGAATCCGACCTGGAAAAGTATATAAATTCCCAGACCTTTACAGATCTTGAATGGGAAGGGCCGCCTATACCTGTGGAAATATCAATATACCTCAGCGGAGGATTCAATAACCGCTACGACGCGCGGCTTTTTATTGCCTCAAAGCGTTATCTTTACGGACAGGAAGGCCAATCGATCACTCTGAGGCTTATCGATGACAAATGGAGCTTTGAATACGCTCGCGGCGCGATACATACTTATAATCCCCTTCGGTTCGACCCCTTTATTAGCCTGATAGATTTTTACCTGCTTTTGATAATCGGATATGACCTCGATACCTACGGCGTGCTGGACGGCACCAACATATATGAACAGGCTAAGGCCATAGTCCGCCTTGGCGCCGGACAGAACGCTCAGGGATATGAAACATTTTCCAATCCGGGCGAATTTACCAGATACAATCTGGTTTCAGAACTTACAGATCCAAGGTTTGAACCGTTCCGAACACTTACTTTTGAATATTATGTGGACGGGCTGGACTACATGTCTGAAAATAAGGATCAGGCCTTGCAGAATTTAGCGGATATTATTAATGATATGGCCGTATTTAAAGATAAGAAGATGTCAGGCCCAAGCGCTTTGCTGCAGGCGTTCTTTGATGCCAAACATAATGAACTTGCACAGCTGTTCGAAGGTTACGACAAAGACCCTATGCTCTTCAGGAACCTGATGTTCCTGGATCCATCACACTCACAGGTATATATAGAAGCTCAGGAAAGCCGATAGTAGAAGCTCAGGAAAGCCGATAGGCTAAACTGGCAAGAAAATTTTAAAAGGAAGGCCCGGGTATTTCCCGGGCTTTTAATTTTTATTAATATAGAAATTATTTCTTTTTGCCGAATTTTATTCTGTCAGTATCTTGCAGTCTGGCAGGCTCTGAACTCCGTTCCTGCGGAACCGGTACGCTTTCGTCCTTATTAAAACCTTCGATATCGCAGTAAGGGCCGGTAGGTTCTACATGTTCGCTATTAGTAAAGGGCGCCGATCCCATATCTACGTCTATGATAGTAACGGTATCTGCCTTGATCTCTGGTGTCACCATAAGGGCTATCATCATTATCAATCCGGTTGAGATGATCACAAAGAAAAGAATCCCGGAACTGAAATCCTGGATCTGATAAATCGGCGGTATGGAGAAAAACAGCAATATGGTTATCAATCCGCGAGGCGCCAGGAATATTTCAGGAAGCACATTTGTCTTTAAGAACAATTTGAAATTAATAAACCTTACCAGGTAGAGAATAATTACAATTACCGAACCAACGAGGATTACAGTAGGTTCAAAAAATACCTGCAGATTGATGGATAAGCCGAAAGCAACGAAAAAGAATGTCCTTACTAAAAAGGCTGTTTCGGATGTAACTATCTTGAAATCCTTTGTAATTAGATCAACAACTTTAAAATCGAGATAATCTTTTAACTTCGACCTGAAGAAAAGTCGGGCATTATTCAGTACGAGCCCGAAAATAAAAATCATCAGCAGGGAAGAAAGATGGAATTTTTTCCCGATGGAATAAAGAAGCGCAAGGATAGCAAGCATAAGGAACAGTTTAATGCTGTGCTTCATCCTGCTGAAAAAAAATACCATCAAATATGAAATAATTATAGAAAGCAGAATTGTAAGCAGAATATTGCCTAATCCTGAAATCGAGAATATGCTACCTTCCTGAAGCACAACAAAATTAAAGAACATAATACCGATAATGTCGGAAAAAGTCCCTTCATAGATCATAAACTCTTTTTTCTTTTGAGTAAGTGTATGAATGCTTGGTATCAGCACCGCGCTGCTAACTACGGATAAGGGTATGGCATAAACAAGTGAATTAAAAAAGGGTTCGCTGAGTATAAGCATAATTGCCAGCGCTATGGCAATTGAAGATATCACCAGAATTAACAGCGCCATAAGTATGCTTTGCCTTATTGTAGGTAATCGTTCGCGGGTGATCTTCAAATCGACAGCGGCTTCAAGCACAATCATGATCAAGCCGATGATACCCAGCAGTTCCAGTACATCAAAAAACTCAGCGGTAACATCAATATTATAAAAATTGGCAAGCTCTTTTAAACCAATTCCCGTGCCGATAAGAAAAAGCACAGACGGTATCTTAAACTTCCTGGAAGTTATGTCAAAAATATAAGACAGTGCTACAAGAATGCTTCCGCCAATCAATACTACATAAGGATCAAACATATATCCTTCTTTTCAGTGAATACTATTATGTAATAATTTGTATTACACGTGTAAGCCATGATAAAATTAATAACTGATAGCCGATTAATTATTCATGGGATTTCGATTTTAATAGAAATCATTAAATGTTTTAACAATTTTAAAAAAAACAGCAACGGATAAAAAATATTTTGGATAAATAGGATAAAAGAAATATATTTGTAGTTCTTATGAAATTAAAGTTCGGAGTTATACAATGGCAAAGAAAGAGCAGAGAATAATCGTAACGCTTGAATGCACAGAAGCTAAGAAAGAGGGAAAGCCGGCTTCGCGCTATTCAACCAAGAAGAATAAACAGAATACTCCGGAAAGGATGGAACTAAAAAAATATAATCCTTTCCTGCGCAGGCACACGATCCATAAAGAAATCAAATAATTTTAAAAAAGCGGCTCAAATGCCGCTTTTTTTAATAAAAAACTTCCCGGCTGAACCGGGAAGCTCTTCCCTCCGCTATCCAATGCATGATCTGGGGAAATCATTAGATTAAATCATTTATCGTGAATATATCTCATATTGATTCAGCAGGCACGAGGGGAATAAAATCCGCTGAATTCGATATTCCCGTTGGCCGTTCTTACAGAAAAACACTTAACAAAATACTTGAAAATAAAAGAATTGGATGAAAAATCATATTCTTCGGTAGTTATATTTCCCATCCTATGCGCTATTCAAACAAATGGGTGAATATTAATTAACAAATGCGTGAATTTTTTTACACGAAATCATTATTTCATTTCGTCAGGAAATGTACCCTCACAATGAATATGTGAGTTTGGGTTTTTTCACACCACAAAATAATGGAGGCGAATATGCTGTACACTGCACGACATCACGACCCCGCGGCGATGACAGAAGCTGAAAGCGTAGTTTTCCGCATCACGGAAATCTCGCGAATGCTTAAAAAACTGAAGAACTTTGACGACCTGACTTTCGATGACAAGATGGCTATTAACGACCTTGAAAACGAGTTTAAGAAACTACACAAAAAGTACAACGAATTTCGGGATAAACATATAATCTGAAAGACTTCTGACTCGATGATAAACCTCTGAGAACCTCAGAGGTTTTTTTGTGCCTCAGAAGAAATTCGACTATCCAATTCAAAAATGCACTTTTTGAAAAAATATCTTGGCATTTATTAATAATTAAGCTATAATAATTATGGCTTAAAAAGAGCAATATCAGGCTGTTAGCTTAATATAAATATTTTATTTGCTAATTAATGAGAGTAGGAACATGAAAGGTTTTTACGGAATTCTTTTTGGCCTTTTGCTCTTTAGCTTTTATCAGCTTAATGCTGAAGGCCCTTTCATCGCTCAGCATGGAATGGGTTTTACTTACGGCGGTTATCACAGCGTTGCGCATCACCCGGTTTCGGGATATGTGATCCTTGCCAGTGGTAATACTTACGACGACGGGCACAGGATAATCCTTGTGCATATGGACGAGAGCGGCGATACAATAAGCACAAAGCATTTCAGTAAAAATGAGCTGCTCGACCGCTGGCCTGTTAAAATGGCCGCGGCTGCTGACGGTAGCGGATATTACATCTTAACCACATCAGTTATTAAACCTTCTGATGCAATTTAAGGGTGAAGCAGTTGCCATAGAAGTACACGGGCCGGCCGCAGGAGTTTATTTCGTATGTGTGTTTGATGGGCCGGTACTAAAGTATATAAAGAAAATCGCGATAAGGGGTTAATTCCTATTTACATAAAAAGCAGGGAAGTACTGATCTTCCCTGCTTTTTTAAATGATTCATGATCCGGTGATCAGGCGCTTTCGCCTTTTTTATAAACTATAAGATTGCAGTTTTTGCAGATGGCAGCTCCAGGGAAGTTGTCGCCCGGCCTGGTAATCGAAGCGGTGCCATGCTTTTTGATCCTTTCGGCCATTCTGTTAATAAGTGCTTCCAGATGAATACCCGGCACAAAGAAGTTAAGCTCTCCCTTCTCTGTTTTTCCGGCATTATAGCTTCCCGAGCACGCGGTGCACATATTTGCAGTTTTTTCGAGGTAACAATACACGTTACCGCTGCAAGCGGAAGAATTTATAGTGATATTAGTTTTCAGCGGGTGTATATCCATTGCCGCCATGTAATCAACCGCAAGGTGGTATGCCTGCAGGTTGTCGCAATAAAAATGCACAGTATCGGGCGCAAAGTAAGTATCAGCAAGCGGCGATACTGCAATAGCTTTGAGCGTTCCTTCGGGAAGGCGTGGTTTTGACTTTACGAATTTTTCTGCCTGATCATAACTGCGGCAGTACTTTAAGTGGCTTTTAACTTCAGCTTCATCAAAGCCTTTCCATCCAAAGCAGTACATTGCATTAGTGCAGCCGAAATGCTCTTTCCTGACAAGCAGGGTCTGGCCTGTCATCCTGGGGCCTATTTCGTACTGGCAGAAAGTAAGGTTTCTTTGCGAAGTATAGTATTCGGTGTTTTGTTTGAATTCCTCAAGCTCTTCATCCTTAAAGAAGAACTTAACAGCGACCGGAAAATGCATGAGATGAAATCCGTCGACCAGGATATCATGCATCTCTTCGTATGTATATTTTTCCATGATTTAACTCCTGTGTAAATTAGCTTGTGCTATTTTTCTGTATCTATGGTAATTAAGCAACCCGGAAATCCCGGCTTTTGTTAAATAATAAGCAAAAATTAGTATAAAAAATAAATTAACAGGCGGAAGAAAGAGCTCTTTATCTTTGAAAAAATCATATAACAGATACACTGCCGGCATCATCAGGACTAGCGCCAGGGAATTTGCCGCTATCCTCGAAAAAAACACTTTGCCGTGCAGTTCATTGAACTCATCCTGAAGGCCCCGGCGGGCTTCTTTGTCTTTATGCACCATTGCCAGCATAATCAGGCTTTTTAGTTCTTCCATCCGCAATGTATTGGATCTTATCTCCTCATAATTGCTTTTAAGGAGTTTAGGGCCTAATGCTGAATTAGCCCTGTCTGCAAGGTATATGGCAGCGATTGATGTTAATAAAAAAATCAATGAATCGATTAACATTTTACATCCCAAACAACTTAATATCGAAAAATCCTCTAAGGAAGTACCTCAGGCCAACATAAGCTGATAATACTCCGAAAATAATGTAAAGCAATCTCATCGGTAGAAACTTCTGTGTTTTGGGTCCGATGTATGCGCCAATCAGGATACCTGCCATACCGATAAATATCACAGGTGAGAATTTAACTCCGGTTATAATCCAACCGATGATGGCTGATATCATATTTACAAGCACGGCCAGAGCCGAAGCGCCCGGCACTATGTAAAACGGCAGCCCGAAGGCATTAGATAAGATCGGCACATAAAGAAATCCGCCTCCCACACCAACAACTGTGGCAATGAAACCGACTACAGCGCCCACGAAAACCTGTGGAAGATATGCAATCTTAAAATGCTCACCGAAGAAATCGAATTCCAGGGCTGTAGCCCCAAGCTTAACGTCTTTGATACCTTCTATCTCTTTGATCCTGCCTTCGGCCCTCAGCTCCCTTACTCTTTCCTGGAATTTCGCAGCTGCTGCCTTTCCTGCGGTTTTCTTTTTCATGCCGGCAGGTGAAGCACTGTAGAACATAAATCCTGAAACCAGAAAGGTGACTATTCCAAATATTCCCATCAGCTCGCTTATATCAAGTTTGCCGCCTGTAGTGAATACAGCTATCTGCGCGCCCAGAAAGGCGCCGACACCAAGGCTGAGCCCGGCCGCCCATACAAGCCTTTTTTGCAAGAGCCACATTAATGTGCTCATTACGCTGTTCACAAGGGTAAGCATACTGTTTGAAAGCCTAATATTATCGGAAAGCAGCTTACCTCCGTCTATTTGTTCGCCAGTAGCATCCTGGGCCATTATTCCTTTCATTGCTGCTGCTTTAGAACCGAGTCCGAGTACTGTTATATGGCCGAATCCGGCCATTATGCCTCCGAAAGCGCCAACTGTAGAAAAAATCCATCCCGTCCAAATTGACCAAAGAATATAGACCAGAGCGTCTATCATTATGGTTTCGCCGCCTATGGTAATCCATTCTACCGGAAACATGTGAACTCCTATAATCTTTTACTTAATGTTTATAATTTTATGATTAGTTATTACTTATTTGAAAAAACAGCCGATTTTATACTTACTCCGGAATCGGGATCCATCATTTCAATAAACCCGCATGGGCATGCATCAGCGCAGTGACCGCAGCCTTTGCAGAGATTGATCCTTACATTGAATCCTTCATGGCTTTCATTCTTTGCCGGGGTAATGCTTTCGCCGCAAACATCCCAGCATGTGCCGCAGTCAAAGCAGGAACCGCAGCTCATACACCTTAAGGCTTCATCAAAAGCTTCATCCTCTTTCAGGCAGCACTTAACCTCCTTTTCGAGTGATTGGATCCTTTCATCAGGCGGGAGGTTATAAGCTTCATGCCGGGCTTTTTCAGAATAATAATCGTATAAAATACGGGTTTTATCGGCTACCTGCCGGTCAATATCATCATCAGCTTCAATTCCCCTGAATTTGTTGTGTATGGTTTCAGCGGCTTTTCTACCCTGGAAAATAGCTATGGTTACCAGCCCGAGGTCAAGTACGTCACCTCCAGCGAATACTTTTTCATTCTTGTTGCCCAATGCTTTTTCTAATCCGGTTTTATCCGGAGACTGGCTTATGGCTGATATAAGGGTATCGAAATTAAACTCTTTGAATTCGCCTTCCACGGGGACAGGCCTTCTTCTGCCTGAATCATCAGGGTCGCCTAAGCTCATTACGCTGCATTTCAGCTTAGAAGGCTTTCCGCCTTCGGCAATTATTTCTACCGGCTGCAGGAGAAAGCTCATCTTAATGCCTTCTTCTTCGGCTTCAATTATTTCTGATTCAATCGCGGGCATTTCTTTACGTGTGCGCCTGTAGATCAATTCCACGTCTGCGCCAAGCCTTTTAGATACTCGTGCCGCGTCAATGGCAGTATCGCCGCCGCCAACAACGAGCACCTTACCGCCTATACCCGGCGGCATTTTGGAATTAACTTTATTTAGAAATTCCGTGCCTGTGAATATATTCTCCGCGTTTTCGTTATCCAGGCCGAGGGTTCTTCCTTTATGGGCACCTATACCGACAAATACGGCATCGTATTTGTTTTCAAGATCATCATAACTTATATCCCTGCCGATAGTGGTATTACAGCTGATCTTAACACCTAATCGTTTGATTCTTTCGATTTCCTTATCGAGCACATCCTGAGGCAGCCTGTAGTCGGGTATGCCATAGCGCAGCATTCCTCCTGGCCTGGGAAAGCTCTCGAAAACGTCAATGTCGTATCCTCTTCTCGCGAGCTGATATGCCGCGGAAAGCCCCGCCGGGCCGGCCCCGATGACAGCGATTTTTTCAGGGTGCTTGTCTTCGCTGATATTAGGTACTTCAAGCGCCTGGCCGATGGCAAAATCCCCCAGAAATCTTTCAATATTGTTTATGGCAACAGGGCTGTCTTTAAATTGGCGGTTGCACGATTCTTCGCAAGGATGTGGGCAAACCCTTCCGCATACCGCCGGGAAAGGGTTTGTTTCCATAATGATTTTCCATGCTTTTCTGAATGACTCATCAAAACTGCGTCCTTCTTTTTCTGTATCAGCTATAGTCTTTAATACTTCTCTGATTTTAGTACCGCTGGGGCATCCCACGGAGCATGGCGCTTTCTTTTTATCAAATTCCGGGCGGTAGGGGGATTCTTCCACACCGGCGTTCCCATCCTGATTAATCAGCCTTCCGAGGACTTTTCTCTTTTCAAGTATTTTTTTGATTTTTTTCAATTATACCTCCGGTATTAATTCAAACTATATGAAAATCCGGCAATAAATTCAATCATTTACTATTGTAATAAATTTATTGAATTCAGTTCTATTTTGCATATATATTCTTCTAAAAGAATATTTATGTAACATTTGTGTGGTTTTTATGAGTTTTACACTCTTTTTATTAAAATTTCATTAAAGATGTATTCATATATGCCGATAAAATTGTATATTGGAAAATTTTATCATGGAAGCAGTAAGCAGCATATTTGGCTTTTCGGGAAATTATACGCCCTCTACAAAACTGGCTGAGAATGATGCCAAAGGGAAAGAAGCGTCCAAAACCGAAAAAAGCAGCAATGATACTTCCGCCAATGAGCTTTCAGACAAAGAAAAACAGCAGGTAAAAGAACTTAAGAAAAGAGAAAATGAAGTACGAGCGCATGAAATGGCACATATTGCCGCGGGCGGAGGGCTGGTCAGAGGAGGTGCCAGCTATGACTACAGCATAGGCCCGGACGGACGGCGCTACATAACCGGCGGTGAAGTGAAGATCGATATGTCGCCGGTACCCGGTGATCCCGAAGCGACCATCAGAAAAATGCAGCAGGTCAGAAGTGCGGCATTAGCGCCGGCGGATCCCTCTCCTCAGGATAGATCCGTCGCGATGAAGGCCACACAAACCGAAATGAAGGCCAGAGCCGAACTCGCTGAAGAAAGATCTGAAAAAATGAGCGAAACCATTAATGATATTGACACGGGAAATAAATCAACTCAAGTAAGTTCCGCTAATAATTTCCTTATAGAAGCGTACAGGAGTAATACCGAACAACAGAGTATTTTCGATAAAGCCGGCTAAATGCCCATGTATGTTATCAAATGCGCCAAATGCAAATCCAAATTATTCAAATACCGTAAAGTTGGCCCGGGCCGTGTTCTCAGAGTATGGCATAAGAGGATCGAAGAGGATTATTCCAAAAGATCAGGAGATAAGATCTTTTGCTCATGCGGAAATCAAATCGGAACGAGCGATAATTTAAAGATCAGAATGAAGCAGAGCTCTTTTACCACTTCGGGCAGCTATGAATAAAATAATTTCAGTTATTTACCATCATTTATTTCTAAGTATCTAAATCCATCAGAAATTAATATTATGCGGAAAAAAATTGTTTATGCGGCCCTGGTGATCGGCATTATAGCCGCGGGCTTCGGGGTTCAGCAGCTATTTAAAAGCATGAAAAAAGAAAAACCTGCCGACAGGGTTATCAGCCAGATAAAATACGTTAATACCGATACGGTTCATTATTCTGACCATGAAGCATTGATCACGGCTTACGGCAGGCTTTTATCAGCAAGTAAGACGGATGTGTTTACTGAAGTGACCGGCAGGGTGGCCAGTACCGGTTTTAAAACCGGACGCTACTATTCTGAGGGCGATCTGATTATTAAAATTGATGACGAAGAAGCAAAAAACCGGTTAAAGACCTTAAAAAGCGACCTGCTGAATATTGTTACTTCCATTATGCCTGATTTAAAAGCCGATTACCCTGAAGGATTCGATAAATGGGAAACGTTCCTGAATAATTTTGAAATCGATTCCAAATTGCCGGAAATTCCCGAACCATCATCAAAAAAAGAAAAATACTTCCTGGCTTCGCGTAACATATATAAAATGTACTATAATACTGAAAACGCCCAGATTGCTCTTGAAAAGCACAGCATTGAGGCGCCATTCAACGCGACTGTAACAGCAAGCATGGTAGAAAAAGGCATGATGGTAGCGCCTCAGCAAAGGCTTGGTTCATTAGCAGGAACCGATTCATACGAGCTGGAGCTTGCTCTCGGCCCGGAGGACGCGGAATTTGTCAGCATTGGAGACGCCGCAACGATAACTAACCAGCAAAGCGGTAAAAGCTGGCAGGCAAGAGTCGCGCGTAAGAGCAATCATGTGGATATGAACACACAGACCATACCAGTTTATCTTGCCGCATCAGGGCCAGGGCTTATGGACGGTATGTATATGAAAGCCGAGATAACAGGAGAGAAAGTGGTGCATGCATTCAAATTGCCCAGAGAAGCGCTGCTCGAGGGCAATTATGTTAATATTATAGGTGATAATAATGAGCTTGTAAGAAAAAAAACCGACCCGGTGAGGTTTTCCGAGAAATACACCTATATCAAAGGGCTTGAGCCAGGGGCAATAGTAATTACCGAGCAGATGCTTAATGTCGCGGAAGGTACTGAAGTCAAGCAGATAGGAGATCAATGAAAAACCTTATAGCTTTTTTCATAAAGTATCCTGCCTGGGCGAATGTCATAAAGATAGCCGTTTTGATATTCGGCCTGCTTGCTGTGTTCAATCTTAGGTCATCATTTTTTCCTGAAGTAGAAAACAATCTGATAAATGTTAATGTCATGTATCCCGGGGCTTCACCTGAGGAAATTGAGCAGGGCGTTATCAATAAAATTGAAGAAAACCTCGAAGGCATTCAGGGGATTCAGCGTTATACTTCAAAATCAAAAGAGAATACAGGCTCGGTAACAGTGGAAGTCGACCGCAGCCATGATATTGACGAAGCTATCAGGGATGTGCAGAACGCTGTAGACCGGATTAACTCTTTTCCTGTGGAAATGGAGCCTCCTGTGGTTTCCAGAGCGCCGACATCTGAGCTGGCTATAAGCTTTGCCATCACCGGTGAAGAATCATTGCGGACTCTAAAAAGAATTGCCCGGCAGGTAGAATTCGACTTGCGCAGAATAGATGGTATATCACAGATATCTTTAGCAGGATTTCCCCCCGAAGAGATTGAAATAAGCCTCAAAGCTATGAATATTAGGGCTTATAATCTGACATTTGATGATATTTCCCGCGCCGTCAGAATGAACAACATGGATGTCACTGCAGGTTCAATAAGAACGGATGATGAAAAACTTCTTATACGCCTGAAAAGCAAAGAATACTTTGCCGAAAATATTCGTAATATAGTCGTCAAGACCGATCCTTCGGGAATGATTGTCCGCCTGGAAGATGTCGCGGAAGTTAAAAACACCTGGGATGAAAGCCCTCAGCGCACTTATCTTAACGGGCAAAAGAGCGTTGTGGTAAATGTTGATAAGCTAATTGGCCAGAATATCATAAATATTGCCGATAAAGTAGAATCCTATATAGATGAATTTAACAGCAAGCATGAAACAGTACAGGCAAAAGTGCTGAACGATACTACAGTGAACCTCAGCGAACGCCTGAACATGCTAATTTCCAACGGTTCAATAGGTGCGCTGCTTGTGCTTATGTCACTGGCTTTATTCATAAATATCCGCCTGGGATTCTGGGTAGCTCTTGGGCTGCCGTTTTCTTTTTTGGGTATGTTTCTGCTGGCTTATATAAATGGAATAACAATCAATGCCATAACGCTTTTCGGATGTATTGTGGTAGTCGGTATACTGGTGGATGACGGCATAGTCATAGCCGAATCTATATACCAGAGGTATGAATCCGGCGAAAAGCCCTTCAACGCTGCTCTTGGCGGAACTCTCGAAATACTGAAATCAGTTGTATTCGCGCTTGCCACTACCATAACGGCTTTTATGCCGTTTTTCTTCTTTGACGGCAGGCAGGGAGCGAACATGCAGGATATGGCATTTGTGGTGATTTTCACTCTGCTTTTCTCGCTATTGGAAGCCGCTTTGATATTGCCTTCTCATTTGGCACATTCAAAAGCGATCAGAGCGGGCAAAGAAAAAAGCAATTTCAGGAAAAAACTCGATAAAATGCTTTCATGGCCACGGGATAATATTTTTAATAAAATACTGCGTTATTTCCTCAGCCACAAATCAATTGCGGTTGCAATTGCAATAGCTATAACATTGATCACATTCGGGGCATTTCAGGGCGGGATTATCGGCGCGACATTTTTCCCTTTCCTGGATGATAACGTCATAGAAGTTAACCTGACCATGACGCCCGGCACAAGAGCTCATGAAACCAGAGCTGTACTCGAAAAAATAGAAAAAGCCGCGATCGAACTGAATGAAGAGCTTAAGGAGGAAAGGGCCGATAACAAGGACGTAATACAAAAAACTGTTATCAACATAGCCCGCGGCCCGATCGGGCTTTTCGGCGCGGTAACCGAAGCACGATCGCATAACGGGTCCTTGCAGCTATACCTCCTTAGCGGAGAGCAGCGCGATATGCAGAGCTTTAAAATTGTAAACCGTTTAAGAGAAAAAGTGGGCGAAGTTTATGAAGCAGAGGAAATTGTCTGGGGAGGAGCCAGCGGGTTCGGCAAGCCCATATCTATATCGCTTATAAGCCCTGAAATAGATGATCTTGAAGCCGCCAAAACACAGCTTCAGCAAGGCCTGGGAAATATGAGCGAGCTCCGCGATATAAGCGATAACGACCCCGAAGGCCTGAGAGAAGTTAATATGAAGCTGAATGAAAGGGCATACTTACTTGGGCTCAATGCCGGCACTGTAGCCATGCAGGTAAGGCAGGGCTTCTTCGGTGAAGAAATACAAAGACTGCAGCGAAGCGAAGATGAGATTAAAGTATGGGTGAGGCTTCCGGATACAGACAGGGCTTCTTTAAAAGAATTTGAAAACTTCAGGATAATGACAGCGCAGGGCGGCGAGTATCCGCTCGCTCAGCTTATTGATTATGAAATTGAAAGAGGTTCGATAGTTATCAACCACATTAACGGCATGAGAGAGATAACAGTCGATGCAGACCTTGTTGATCAGAATGCCGAGGTGCCCCCCATTTTAGATGAAATAGAAGAAAACATTCTAAATCCCATTTTGGATAAATACCCTACAGTCAGCACAGTAGAATCGGGGCAGCAAAGAGAGATAAAGAAATTTGCCCGCTCCGCGCAAATGACCATGCCTATAGCGTTTGTTGTGATGTTCTTATTATTAACGCTCAGCTTCAGGTCATTTTTCCAGGCCCTGCTTGTTTTCTCGCTTATACCTTTAGGGCTAATTGGGGCAGTATGGGGGCATTTCGTGCACGGTATGCCGGTGAATTTGATGTCGGTTTACGGTCTGCTGGCATTATTCGGCGTGATAGTGAATGATTCTATCGTTTTCGTCAATACATTTAATGATAAAATGCGCCGCGGCGCTAAGATTATGGATGCTGTTTACGAAACAGGGCTGAACAGGTTCAGGCCGATATTCCTGACTACTCTAACTACTGTACTGGGGCTTGCGCCGCTTATAGCTGAAACCAGCTTCCAGGCACAGTTCCTTATACCTATGGCAATCTCTCTTGCTTACGGGCTGTTATTCAGCACAATGCTGATATTAGTATTTTTACCTGTATTGATACTTTTGGCAAATAAACTCAGAATTTGGGCCAAATGGCTTTTAACAGGCAGTAAACCTGAACCCGAAGAAGTCGAGCCGGCTGTAAAAGAAAAGACAGAAATTGAAAGATATTTCGGCGGGGAGGCCGCGAAATAATGAAAAGAGCTTTATTAATAATGATCATTTGTTTATTGTATTCAAAGGCATTTGCTCAGGATACTCTCGTGCTTAAGGATGCCATATTGGAAGCTCTCGAAAATAACTATTCCATCAGGGTAGCCGAAAAGAACCTCGAAATTTCAGAAAACATGAATTTTATCGGCAATGCGGGAATGCTTCCAACAATTGATGCCAGCGGGTCGGCGCAATACAGCGAAAATGACATCAATATGGAGATTCAGGCCGGGCCCCAGCCCCAGCTAATTGATCAGGAGGGCACGATTAACAGGGATTATTCCACATCAGTGCAGCTTAACTGGACTTTGTTCGACGGTTTTGCAATGTTCCATAAGCTCGATAAGCTAGGCATACAGGAAGAAATGAGCCAGACAGAACTAAAGCTTTCTGTTGAGCAAATGCTGGAATCATTAATTCAGAACTATTATGAAGCCGTCAGGCTTCAGCGCGACCTCGATATCCTATCCGCGAGCATTGAAGCATCGCGCGAAAGGCTTTCACGCCTGGAAACCGCCGCTGATTATGGTGGCGCTACATCTCTGCAGTTGCTTAATACACAGGTCAATCTTAACAACGACAGCTCAGCATACCTGCAAACTGAGCTTGCTTATAATAATATGATTGACGCCATCAATTTCATCATGGGCAGAAAAATTGACCAAAGCTTTGCCGTGGATATGGCTGATATTGAATTTGATGAAGGAAATATCGGGGAATTAAGAAAAAAAATCCAGGATAATAACCTCACGATTTTGCAGGCGGCTCAGAACAAGGAAATTTCACAAATTGAGGCCGATCTGATTACCGCCAGATACGCGCCCGTAATTACAGGTACCGCGCAATATAACTTCTCCCGGCAGGAAAGTACGGGCGGATTTATGACATTTAATGAGCAGGCGGGTTATTCCTTTGGCCTGAATGCCCGAATAAACCTCTTCAACGGGCTGCAGACCATAACTCAGGATGTGAACGCTGATATTCAAATCCGAATAGCCGATATTAATGTGCAGAGGGTGAAAGCTCAGATAGATATGAATTTCATGAACCTGTACCGCCAATATCAAAACCTTCAAAAGCAGGCCGAATTTGAAAGAAGCGCACTTAATTCAGCAGAAGAAAATTACAGGCGCACGGAAGACAGGCTGGAACTCGGCCAGGCCAGTTCTCTGGAGCTGAGGGAAGCCAGGCTGAACCTGAACCGCTCGCGGTCGCGCCTTAACGCTGCCGAAACCCGCCTGGAATCCACCGAAGCCCGACTAAGGCTATTGACTGGCACTCTTTTGAATTATGAGATGTGAATTATGAATTGTTTTTTATTTTTCATGACATCTAGATTATAAAAAGCAACAGGTTTATCTGAATTTGCAATATGCATTTTATGCAGAATGCTTTTTTCATTTAATTAGTCTTCTTTGTAAGCATTATCATGAAATTACAGATTGATCTCTTTCAAAAAGTATAGCTATCTGCTCTTGAGTAAGCCAAACAGTTTCATTTTCCATCACTACATTCACCGACACTTTATCATCTGCGGTTTTGAAAATAATTATTTCGCTGTTTTGATTGGTTTTACCTGCCATAATTATTTCTCACTATAATTAAAAGTTAGTTTTTGGTCGTTCTCACTTTTTTCAACATCTTATCTGCCATTTCTGTTTTGTTTACATACATTTTATTGTTATCAAGTATGGCCACAAACATTTTCTTATTTCTTCCGCAAATATACTTTTTTATGTTGCATGTTAAAATAAAATTTGAAGGCCGGGGAATAATTTTGATAAGCTGACTTCAGTATCAATCAAAGCGTCCACTGCATAAGCTTGTTAGAATTCATTTAATTCAGTTTACTGTTAAACATACAATTGTGAAAGTATTTTTACCGGTATTTTCTAACAATTAGCGATTGAGAGCTGCGTTTAATCCTTTTGATATTATTTATCAGCAGGATTGAATTATGGCACAAAATACCAATATTGAAAAAACAGCATCCGACCTGACCGCCTTATTAGATAAAACCGGCGGAAAGATAGCTCCATCTGATGCCGCGGCGGCTACGGGATATTCACTAGATGAAGTTAAAGAGGGGCTTACGGTACTGCTCGAAAGATACCGCTGCCGCGTTCACGCCGATGAGGAAACGGGTGCGCTGGTATTCGATTTCAAATACCCGCTTGTCAGGCGCTCGAAAAAGTCATTCAAAGAAATTGCCTTAAAGGTTGCCGATAAGGCCTGGCAGTTATTTAAGGTAGTTTACAAAGCCGCCATAGGAGTAGTGCTGATAATGTACACGATTGTTTTTGCTTTAATCCTGCTGGCCCTTCTATCCCGTTCTGACGACCGCGACAGCGGTGGCGGATTCAATATTGTCGGCGGGATATTCCGCGCAATAATGGAGGCGTTCATGTGGGGGGCTATCCTTGCTCCCACGGAGTATTCCACCGGGCCTTACGGCGAGCGGTACCGCCGGTATAAGCCTGAGAAAAACAAAGGCAAGAATTTCATACAGTCAATCTTTCATTTTGTGCTCGGGCCTGACAGGCCTGAGATAGACCCCATGAATGACGCCAAAGAAGCCGCTGCATTCATCAGGGCAAATAAAGGCAGGATCACGGCGGGAAATATCATAGCGCTGACCGGTGTTGACTATCCGGAAGCTGAATCGCGGCTTGCCGAATACGCCCTTAAGTACAAAGGCGAACTGGAAATTGACGAAAACGGCACAGTTGTAGCAGAATTCCCTGAAATGCTTCAGGGGCGGACCCGCGAACTCGAAGGCGGAAATATTGAATTCTACGTGGATGAAGTAGAGCCGCCTTATGAAATTACAGGCAATTCCGGCGGCAGGAACGCCATTATCGCGTTAATGAATGTCTTTAATCTCATCATGGCTGGATTTCTGTTAAGCTTTTTCTCGGTTAATATGGATTTCAATGTACTGGCATTTGCTTTGGGCTGGTTTCCGCTTGTATTTTCCATTTTGTTCTTCGTTATCCCGCTATTAAGAATACCTGTGGTCAAGGCTAACCAGAAGAAAAGGGAGAAAAACGTTATCCGCAAAAAACTTGTCGGCACTATTACGCTCTATCCTGATGAGCCGATGTCTTTGGAAACAATTTTCAAAAGGTCAGGTATCCCGGATGAGCTGCATGACAAATCCCGCGCGATACTGGATGATCTGGTAATAGAAATGCAAGGCGACGTAAGCCTTAATGATGAAGGTGAAGCCGTATTCACTTTCCCGAGGCTTTCCAGGGAGCTGCGCGCGTGAGCGCTACATTCTAAGCTCGCCAGTATTCCCTGTCGAGGCTGCGGTACTGTATGGCTTCGCTAATGTGTTCGGGTTTTATCATTTCGATACCCTGAAGGTCGGCAATTGTACGCGATACCTTGAGTATCCTGTCGTAAGCCCTGGCGGATAATCCCAGCCTTGTCATGGCCGTTTTCAGCAGCTCGGCGGAACTGCTGTCCAGCGCGCAGTATTTACGAATCATTGATGATGACATATCGGCATTTTTATATATGCCGTAAAGTCCGTCGAATCGCCGCTGCTGCAACTGCCTTGCGCGGATAACTCTTTCTCTGACTTTTTCGGATTTTTCTCCGACCCTGCTGTCAGAAAGCTCTTTATAATTGACAGCCGGAACTTCTACGTGAATGTCGATTCTATCAAGCAGCGGGCCGGAAATCTTACCTGAATATCTCTGTATTTGCGGCGGAGAGCAAGTACATTCTTTGTTCGGGTCGCCGAAATTTCCGCATGGACAGGGATTCATACTGCACACCAGCATGAAATTCGCCGGATACTCGACTGTGAGCTTCGTCCTGGATATGGTGATCACTTTGTCCTCAAGGGGCTGGCGGAGCACTTCAAGCACGTTGCGCGCGAATTCAGGCAGCTCATCCAAAAAGAGCACACCATGATGTGCAAGGGATATTTCGCCCGGCCTTATCTTATTCATACCGCCTCCCACAAGCGCGGCATCGGAGATTGTGTGGTGGGGCGATCTGAACGGCCTGACCCCTACTATCGCCCTGCCGGCTGGAAGTATTCCTGAAACTGAATGAATTTTCGTTGTTTCCAGTGATTCATCAAGTGACATAGGCGGCAGCACTGTCGGTATCCTTTTGGCGAGCATTGTTTTGCCCGATCCGGGAGGGCCGATCATGAGCAGATTGTGTCCGCCTGCTGCTGCAACCTCAAGAGACCTCTTTACGTTTTCCTGGCCTTTTACATCAGAAAGATCAAGGTTAAAAAAATTTTCCTGCTCCCTGAAGAGATTCTCCACATCAATTTTTAATGGCTCGATATCAATATCATTGTTCAGATAGGATACAGTATCCCTTAGGCTAACTACCGGAATAACATCGATACCTTTTACCAGGGCGGCTTCTTCGGCATTTTCTTTAGGGAGTATGATCCTCTCAAAGCCATTCTTTTTGGCTGTCATGGAAATAGATAGTATCCCGTGTACGGGCCTGAGAGTGCCTTCAAGCGATAGCTCGCCGAGTATAAGGGTTTTATCCGCTTTATCCTGTTCCAGAATACCGAGAGAAGTCAGTATTCCTATAGCGAGCGGCAGGTCAAAGCCGGAGCCTTCCTTGCGTACATCCGCCGGAGCCAGGTTAACGGTGATCTTCTTGCTTGGGAAGACAAATTGAGAGTTCTTAATAGCTGCCGTGACTCTTTCACGTGATTCTTTAACTGCGGAATCGGGCAGCCCGACAATGGAGAATGCCGGTACCTGATTATCCAGATGAGTTTCTATATCTACCAAAAACGCGTCAATTCCGTGTACTGATGCCGAGTAGAGATGCGAGTACATTATATGCCTTCAAATAGAAAATAGTTTTAGGCAAATATAATCCCTTCCCGCTTAATAGCAAAAAAGCTTTAAAAATTATTCAAATAAATTTCAGGCGGATTTCTCTAATCCGACATCGAGTACTTCTTTCCTTAAATATAAAAGCAGATCAGTAGGAGTAACAACTCCCAACAGGTTCATATCCCAATCCACAACAGGCAGGTAGTCGGTTTTGTACTTGGCGATCTTTTCAATTGCCTTCATGACACTGTCCTCTGGATACAAATACTGAAACCCCGTAACGAGCATATCCTGGTAATCCAGTATCCTGTTGTCGGCGATCTCATCCATATTCGAGTTGAATTCGTACAACTGCCTGATTGAGTATTCTATCAGCTTTCTTTCTGTGATCATACCCACAAGCTTTGTGCCTTCGAGTACCGGCACGTGCCTTATGTTTTCATCACGCATAATGTTGTGAGCTTTTTTAACGGTAGAATTAATATCTACCGTAAAAAGGTCTCTGACCATTATTTCGGATATATTTGTTAGATTTGGCATATAAGCCTCCTATTGCTGAAATTATAAATCATGTCAATATTTATGTTAAATTGATAATAGCGCTTCCTTTAATAATAAGCTGTATTTTAAGAAAAATAATTCTAAAAAAAAATTAATATTTCGAAAAAAATAAATAACATCCCTGTGCGCAATATTTTTTATATATTGCAATTTCGTGTAATGTTAATTTATATTCATAATAATTTATAATAAGATAATGAAGCCTCTCGCGGAACTGGTCAATAATAATAATATTTTAGTTGTAGGGCATAGAGGATCTCCGGCAAAAGCTCCGGAAAATACCCTGCCTTCCGTTAAGAAAGCACTTGAATCGGGCGTGGATATGATTGAAGTGGATATTCAGTTCACAGCCGATAATAAAATAGTAGCTCACCATGATCCCGAATTAGGCAGAGTATTCAGTGGAAAAGGCAAAATCGCTGATATGAGTTATCAAGAGCTATCGAGATATAATAAAGGACAATGGGACGGGCAGAATTTTGACGGAATAAATATCCCGCTACTTGATGAAGTCATAAATACCATCAGAGACAAGGCATATCTGAACATAGAAATAAAAGACCTGCCCTCGGCAGACATCTCATATATAAGCCTCATTGTGGAGGAAGTAGAAAAAAACCAATACCTTGATAATACCCTGTTCGGTTCATTTAGTGAAGATATAATTAAGTGCCTAAAGCAGATCAACCCGGATATTAAAACCGCCTCTATTTTTCCTCCAGGCAGCGCCAGGACGCTTTCAGATATTCATAAGAATACCGGCTGCGAAGTTTTTATTTGTTCGATTTTCGAATTAAATGAAGAATTAGCCGCTGAAGCACTGCATAGAAATATATTCGTTGGGGTTTACGGAGTTTATGATAAAAAAACCCTTGAAATTGCCCTAAAAAATAACGTAAAAGCCATTGCTACCGATGACCCCGATAAAGTTATCACATTACTTCAGAACAATAAATAATTAATTGTTTTTCATTTACGCCTCTTTGTTAAATCCAGGTTAATGAAAAAAATGTAATATTTATTTGGAAATTTGGAAAATATTTCTATTTTATATAAAGAACAATGAAAGATAATTAATTAGTGAGCCTAAAACGATATTTCATCAGATTATTGTAACCTTAAATCAATAAAATCGTTCTTTTAAATAAGATTTATTTGGTCGGATTTAAATTATATTATATATTGCGTTTCGTAAAAAAGCCGTAATTTTGAAATTATTACTGCTTTGTGCATGAAAAAAAGAATTGAAATGAAACCTAAAAACATTAAAAGAACGAAACCTTATTTAATTGAAGCCGAATGGCCCGACGGGTTCAGGGCAGTTATTAAACTTGAAAAGCTGAGAGCCGAGTGTCCCTGCGCTACATGTACGGGAGAGCAAATCGGCGATAAGGTCGTTCTGCCGGCATTCAAATCATTTAAAGAAGGGATGAACGAGCTTATAGAGCTGAAAAAGGTTGGGAATTATGCCATTTCGGCGGTTTGGGGTGACGGACATGACACGGGAATTTATCCCTGGGAAGTTTTAAGGGACATATTTAACAAACACAAACTAAGCGATGAAGAGCTGAAGGAATTAGAGGAGAAGTACGGTTGATGGAAAAAGCAATTGCAGAAAATGATCTTGAAATGTTCAGGGAGGATATTAAAAGAGGAATACCCGATGAGCTTCCTCCTGCAAAAAAAAGAGATGAAAACGTTAGCCACGCACCCAAAAGAAAAGATATATTAAATGAAGAAGAAAAAAGATTAGCGCTTAAGAACGCATTACGGTACTTTGACAAAAAACATCATGAAGAGCTCGCTCCCGAATTCGCGAGGGAATTAAAAGATTACGGCAGAATCTATATGTACAGGTTAATGCCTGATTATAAGATCAGCGCCCGCAGGATCGACGATTTCCCTCATAATTCGAAGCAGGCTGCCGCCATAATGCTCATGCTGAGCAATAATCTGGACTACGCTGTCGCTCAGCACCCGAATGAGCTTATTACTTATGGCGGCAATGGCGCTGTATTTCAGAACTGGGCACAGTACAGGCTCACAATGAAGTACCTCTCGGAAATGACAAACGAGCAGACGCTTGTCCTATACTCAGGGCATCCGCTGGGATTATTCCCGTCACATAAGGACGCCCCGAGGGTAGTTGTTACAAACGGTATGGTAATACCCAATTACTCGGCCCAGGACCACTGGGAAAAGTTCAACGCGTTGGGAGTGTCACAGTACGGACAGATGACAGCCGGCTCATTCATGTACATAGGCCCGCAGGGCATAGTGCACGGCACTACCATTACGATATTGAACGCTGGCAGGCTGCACGGCGGCGGCAGCCTTGCAGGCAGGCTATTCGTTACTTCCGGGCTCGGCGGGATGTCAGGCGCGCAGTCGAAAGCTGCCGTTATCGCCGGCGCGGTGGGAGTAATCGCTGAGATTAACCCCGCGGCCGTACAGAAAAGGCATGTACAGGGCTGGGTAGACGAAGTTTACACGGACCTTGACAAATTGATCGTAAGAATTAAATCGGCAAAGCTTCAGAAAGAAGCAGTTTCCATTGCTTACCAGGGTAATATTGTCGATCTCTGGGAAAAACTGCTCGAGGAGAATACAATAGTAGAACTTGGCTCTGACCAGACATCACTGCATAATCCATGGTCGGGTGGATACTATCCGGCAGGCCTGACATTCGAAGAATCAAACAGGATGATGGCCGAAGAGCCTGAAAAATTCCGCGATATAGTGAAGCAGTCTCTCAGGAGACAAGTAAAAGCCATTAACGGGCTTGCGGAAAAAGGGATGTATTTCTGGGATTATGGGAACGCTTTCCTGCTCGAAGCCGGAAGGGCCGGAGCAGACGTATTCAAAGAAGGATCTTCCAAATTCCGGTATCCTTCATATGTAGAAGACATTATGGGCCCTATGTGCTTTGATTTTGGTTTCGGGCCGTTCAGATGGGTGTGTACTTCATCTGATCCTGAAGACCTCGCAAAGACTGACTCTATTGCTGCTAAGGTTATTAGGGAAATGCTCGGGGAAGCTCCGGTGGAAATAAAACAGCAGCTTGAAGATAATCTGCGCTGGATAGAGCAGGCAGCCGATAATAAAATGGTAGTTGGGTCACAGGCCAGGATATTATACGCAGATGCAGAAGGCCGGATCAAGATAGCAAAAGCTTTTAATGATGCTATCAAAAACGGTGAATTAAAAGCACCTGTGGTCCTCGGAAGGGATCACCACGACGTATCCGGTACAGATTCCCCTTACAGGGAAACGGCCAATATATACGACGGCTCGATGTTTACAGCCGATATGGCCATTCAGAATGTTATTGGCGACAGTTTCCGCGGCGCTACCTGGGTATCCATTCATAATGGCGGCGGCGTCGGCTGGGGTGAAGTCATCAATGGCGGATTCGGAATGGTACTGGACGGAAGCGAAGATGCTGAGAGAAGGCTTAAAAGCATGCTCCACTGGGACGTGAATAACGGTATCAGCAGAAGAAGCTGGGCCAGAAATGAAGGAGCTATATTCAGCATTAAAAGAGCGATGGAAGCAGAGCCGCGCTTGAAAGTGACTTTGCCTAATATTGCCGACGAGTTAGTGATTGAAAAAGCTTTAATGAGATAAGTTAATTTATGGCATGATTATTTTACTTAGTTAAAGCCAGATTATTTTATGACAATTTGACAAAAGCATTACAAAATTGTAACTTTTTTAGTTAAATTAAGTCTACATGACTAATCGGAACTAAAGAAAATTGAATAGTTTTTAATTGTGGCTTAAGCAGGAGGTATATGACCGCTTTCTACGAATTAATTAAAAATAAACGATTTACGAGATATGGTGAACGAAATGAAAACGGGAATTAACGATAAAGCAGTTGAAAAAAAAGAGAAAAAAATTGGAAATGGCCACAATTATGAAACTTCTCAAAGGAGGGATATTATGGATTTAGCTTTGCAGATTGAGAATCTTTTCAGGACCGACAGAAAAAAGTTTCTCGGCTTCATAAGGCAGAGAGTCAGAAGCCAGGAAGAAGCTGAAGATATTTTGCAGGATGTTTTTACTAATGTTCTTGCAGCTTCAGCAAACGTTCAGAAACCTATCGAAAATATAGCATCCTGGGTTTTTACAGCTGTAAGGAACAGGATCATTGATTCATACAGGAAGAAAAGAGCTGAAACTTTTTCGGATATGCAGACACCGGGCCAGGCTGAAGACGGTGTGGATACTTTCGAGAATTTCCTCGGTGACGCGTCAAGCAGCCCCGAAAGTGATCTTCTCAGAAAAACCATCTGGCAATCGGTACAGGACGGACTTAAAGAACTGCCCAATGAACAAAGGGAAGTTTTCGTTAAGAATGAATTTGAAGGAATTTCATTTCGAGAAATGTCCGAAGAAACCGGTGTTAACATAAACACACTGCTGGCTCGCAAGCGTTACGCTGTACTTCATTTACGCAAGAAACTGAAAGAGCTTTACAGATCAGTAAATGAAAACTAAAAGTTTACAGCTTTTAATTATATATTAGCCGCCTTTAAATCAAAGGCGGCTTTTTATTTGTGACATTTTGTCATTGTCATTATGGCATTGTTTCCTGCAATTATGACTGTTTAATAATGTATCGAGGCTTTCAGTATCAACCGCGCCGGCATTTTGAACTAAAATAATTAAAAACGCGGCAGTAAATAGCAAAAATTCTTTTCATTTTACCCTATACCTTTCTTAAGAAACTCTTTTACCCTGAAACGGAAGTCATGGGTGCTGCCTGTATAGAATAAATCATCAAGGCCGGATTCAACAATACTGACTTCGATAAACTCGTATTTTTCAATGTTGGACACATTTCTCGTCAGTATTCGTGCTGCTTTTCTGGCATGGTTCATCAATGCCCTTTTAGAAGATGGAATGCTGTCGGCTTTCAGGGTTATTGAGAGAAAATTGCCCGAAAAATCTCGGCCTGTGGAATATCCGCTACCGAGGGAAACATCATCAAAATATTTACTTTGCTTAATTTCACTGAAAACTTCTTCGCGTGATTGTTTTAATTCAGGCGGCTTGCCGCCGTCAGGCCATTCCTCTGCGCATGAGATGATCATTAAAGTCAATAATGCAACAATAATAAGCGCTAACAATTTCACTATGGTCGACCTCAAATTTAATTAAAACTACTAGCTGTTTTTACGGTTAATCCTATATGTTATTATATTGCCCTGCGGTTCTGCTACCTTAAAAGCACGATTTTCTCTGTGCCCCATTTATCTTTTGAGCGGTATTTAAGGAAGTAAATTCCTGACGGATAATCCCTCAGATTTATAAGTTCCCTGCCGCCTGAGCGATAGCTTATCCTGCTGAGAATTTTTCCTCCAATATCAGTGAGGAAGAGTTCTTCAATTCCATCCATAAATTCCACGTTAAGCTCACCCTTGCATGGATTAGGCCAGCATTTGAGCAAACTTTCATCCGTAAATGGATTTTCATCTTTATTCAGGATCTTGCCGGCTATGCCTTCGGCGTCGATTTCATTTTCACAGCCGGGTACTGTCGAGAATTGTTCTATTATTCTTACAAAAAGGTCATTCATGAATTCAACATCGTATTTGTCTGTTGATGGCTTTATATGGCTTTCGCCGATACCGCTGTCATCGGTAAGGAATACATATGTGCCGTTGGTTGCAAGCGCTAAAGATCGCAGCAGATACTCAGCGTTTTTCTCAATTCCCGAGCATGCCAGCGGTACTATCCTTATGCCCATTTTGGAAGCCAGAGCAGTTGTTTCCCTCAGCCTTGCCAGGTTTTCGGGTTTAGTATGAAGTTCCGCATCCAGTATTAGGAACATAATTCTCGCGATTGCTTTTTTGCTCCACTCGAATTCATTAACCGCACTTCTTAAGGCTATATCCACAGCTTCGGGCATATCGCCGCCGCCCCGGGCATATTGTTTATTGATGAAATCACGGGTTTTATCTATAACTTCGGATAATTCGCTTTTTTCAAGTAAAATATCGTCGCCTATATCCCTGTAGAAAAGGCTCCCAAGGCGTATATCCAGATCGCTCTTTTCAGCGGCGCGGGTGATAATGTCTTTAAGCTCGGCTTTCAGGTAGTCGATTTCATCGCCCATGGATCCCGTCGCGTCTACGGCAAAAAGTATATCCATGCTGCCGGGCATCTCGCAGTAGCTGTCTGAACGGATGATATTTATCCTATCCTCAAATTTTTCCGCGTCTGCGTAAATGGTATTGCCTTTGTTATCATAAACAATGCTAAGGCCGGATTCTTCATTTTCATTGAATATGCCCTGCCAAAGCTCTGCTTTGCCTGTGTTATCGGTGCGAGCGGACCACAGAGTATCCCTCTGAGAATTAAGCAGATGTACTTCCGCGTCGGGCTTAGGGCGGCTGTCCCTGGTTAATAACTGTACGGTGTATCTGTGCCTTGGCGTAATTTTCCATTTTGAACTGAACTGGCTGAACTCATCACCGCTGAGGTCGTTCCAAAGGCCCCACTTACGGAAATCATTTACTTCGCCGGATGTGAGCTGCCCTGCCTGCCGCTCAAATCCGGAAGCCGATCCTAGAACTGTTTTTTCTTCCAGCCGCTCTTCTACCACTTCAATATAATCGGTTGTGATTTTGGTTCCGGCGGATCCATCTACAGGGCTTATTTCAGATTCTGTAGCAAAAGCGCTTACCATTGGCCTTGGTGATTTACTCATTTCTTCCACTTCTACTCCGGGAGGCAAATCGAATCTTCGAGGTTTGGGAATCAGCGTATTTACTTTACCATAATTCCTTTTGATTTTACCCGCAACTGTAGTTTTGTAAATAACAGAGTCGGGGACTGTTATGTCTTTCGTGAAATTATCCTTGATCGGCAATTCCTTTTCTGTTGTATCTGTTTCTACATAATACTTGTACGTGATTGTCACATTACCGGGAGAAGGCAGAGAGATCATGTAATGCCCGTTTCTGTCGCTGACCGCGCTGTAATGGGATTGTTTATAGTATGAAATAACTTCAACTCCGGCCAAAGGCCTGCCTGATTGGCTTTTTACGGTGCCACTGAGAGTCAATTCATTTCCGGCAGGCAATTGAACAGCCAATAACGAAATGACCAGAAATAATAAAGCCTTCCTCATAAGTTGCTCCTTTTTTGAAAAAAGAATTCTCTTTTATTAATTCAGACTAATTTACAGAGAAAAAGTTACTAATGAGGAAATAAAAAATGTTAAACAATCAGAGGTTAAAAATGACTGAGATTTTTTGCCGTATTTTATTTATCGAGTTTTTGCTTTGCTTGGCCCATCGCTCCTAAGTCCATTACATTAGCGTACCCCATATCCAACAGCGTTCTTTTAGCAATGCCCGATCTCCTTCCCGTTCGGCAGTATAAGGCAATGGGTATAGATTTATCCGGTACTTCATTTTTAATCTTACTGCCTATTTGGTTATACGGAATTAGAAGCGCGCCATCTATATGCCCCATTTTGAATTCCATATTCGTGCGTACATCAATAATTACAAGCTCTTCTTTTACCTGCGCTATCTCTTCCTTCGTTACAGCATCTGTACTGTCGTAGCTGCAGGCGTTAACGCTGAAAGCCGTAAATAAGACGAGGAATAATGTTATTCTAAACATAATATTTTTTTAAGTCAAACTAAATTTTACAGAGAATACGAAAGGAATCCGCTAATATTGCTCGAGAGTAATGCCCCTCTGAAATTTATAATAAACCTCACTTTTCCATTTCAACCAGGACAATTTCATTGCCGTAGAGGTCTTCAAAATGCATGAATTTATAGTCCTCGCCGCTATTAGGTTCCTTTAAGATTTTTACTCTGTTTTCAGCAAATTTTTTTTTATATATGTCTAATTCATCGGTATAAAGCACAAGAAAGGGCTGGTTACCGGCCTGATTACCGATAAGTTTTTCCTGTTCATCATTTTCTGCTTTCATTAGCCACAAGCCGGCTTTATCCGTTAAGCCAAACCCCAGATGAAGAAGCCTTTTGCCGTCATCAGTCTTTCCGTCATAAATAACTGAGCAACCGAGGGCATTCTGATAAAACCTCAAAGCATTTTCGTAATCTTTAACGAGAACAACTATTCTGCCGAATTCAATCATAACCAGCCTGCTATATATTACTAAATATACCCGTAAACGATAATTTTACGTGTATATTATTAAATGTTAATTATTAATAGCATTTCCCCTTATTTTTTATTAAATTAAACAGCAGCATAATGTAAACTTATCGTGAAACATTTTTCCGATTCTCCAAGTCATGAACTTGTGGGTTTGTGCTGCTTTATATAAATAAACAAAATCTGACAGAAAATGCCAATGCGTGTAAAACTTTTTTTATTTGCGGCTGTATTGCTTTTGGCGCCCATTTCCGGGGGCGCTCAGCTTATTCCGCTCCATTATGAGTACGGATCAAAAAGCATACAGCAGGGCAGCGATTATATCGATATAGGCCTTATCAGGCTGGCGGAAATTCAACTAATTGAAGCCGTTAAGGAGTATCCCCTTTCCCCGGCGAATGATAAGTCTGTGCTTATGCAGGCGCATATAGACCTGCTTTCGGAAAATTTTAAGGTTGCTAATTCGAGGCTTTCAACATTTATCGAAACAAGGCCCAATTCGCCATTAGTACCTCACGCAGCGGTACAGCGCGGGTATATTGCTTTCGAGCAGAAAAATTTCGAGCAGGCAGAAACATATTTCGCCTATTCCGAAAAAACGGCTAAAGCCGAAAAAATCGCCAGAGAAACGGATGATTATAACATAATTATGCATAATTCCCTTTTCTGGAAAGCAGTATGTATGACAAAAACAGGCGAATATACTGAAGCCCTGCCGGCACTGGAGCAGTGCTACAGTGAATTCCCCGAAATGCCTTTAGCCGATGATGCAGTTTATTTAAGCGGGCAGATACATGAATTTCTCCGTAATTACGCACAGGCCGCGGATTTCTATGAAAGGCTCAGAAAGGAATACCCGTACTCTAATCTTGTTGTATCTTCCGGCATCAGAGAAGCTAATAACAGGCTGATATTAAGGCAGCACGGATCGGCTATGCTTGCGCTCGAAAATATCCAGAATATTTTGAATAAGATATCAGCGAAAAATGATGAAAACAAGCGCTATCCTGAGCAGGACAACGCCGCCAACGCCCGTGAAGAAATTCTCTACCTGCGTGGCGAAGCACTTAATATCGGCGGCAATTATGCCCGGGCGCTGACTATCTTCGATTCGTTTCTGGAAACATTTTACGAATCGAAATTTAAAAATTATGCCAGGCTGGCAGCAGGCTGGGCTTCTCTTAACCTGGACAGGCCAGAAGAAGCCATAAAATACTACGACCTTGTGATTGCCGAAACAAACGATGATGAAAACCTCGGCATGAAGGCTATCGCCCAGCTGTACAGAACTTTGGCGCTTAAGCGCTCCGGCAGCCGCGAACAGGCACAGAAAGAACTTTCGGCATTATCGCTGAGGCCGGCATACCCCTTCCTCGGGCTGGTGCTGCTCGAACTGGGACAGATTTACTACGAGGACGGGATATACGACCAGGCTGCCAGAACCCTGGAAAGAGCTGAACGAGAAGCCACGGACGCGAAAGTATCTGTTAGAACACACCTTCTTCTCGGAGCAACTTACATGGAAAGAAAATTATGGGATAAAGCCGCCGAAGAATACCGCAAAGCCGAACAGGTAGCCATGAAAGGAAATGAGATCTTCATGCCCCGGAAAAGCCTGTATATTGCGGAGGCAAGGCTTAAGCGGGGTATAACCCTGGTGCAGAACCACCGGAGCGCCGAAGCTATTCAGTCACTGCTTTCATATACAGGGCTCGACCTTAGTAACAAGCAGAAAGATGAAGCCTTCTTTTGGCTAGGCGAAGCTTACTACAGGTCAGACCTTCTGAATAACGCCATCGATTCTTATGGCAAAGTAGTTGATAACTTTCCCAACTCCCCCCGAAGGGAGGAATCGCTCTACGGCCTGGGCTGGTCGTATTTCAGGTTGAAGAACTTTTCACGTTCATCGCAGGTATTCGATAAATTGATAGCTGAATTTCCGAAATCCAAATTTTCAGTAGAAGTACTTGCCAGGCAGGGTGACGGCTATTATCTTAATAAGAATTATTCCGCTGCTGCGGAATCATACCGGCGGGCGGCGCAGATGGCGCCTAAAACTGAAGAAGGCCAGTATGCCGCTTACCAGCTTTCACACGCGCTATACCGCAGCGGCAGGTATGAGCAGGCAATAACTTCCCTGCTCGATTTTGTCAGGCGGTACAGCGAATCGCCTTATTCCCCGAATGCTCTGTATCTGATAGGCTGGATCAGGTTCCAGCAGGGCAGGTATAACGAGGCCATTCATGATTTTGAATTTTTAATGCAGGCTTACTCACAGTCCGGCCTGGTGCCTCGCGCGCATTATGCCATAGGCGATGCCTACTATAATATGGAAATGTACGAGCAGGCCATTCAGGCTTACAGGGTTGTCATACAGAATTTCCCTAGCAGCGATCTCGCGCCCGAGGCTGTTAAAAGCGTCCAGTACGCTTATATGGCCTTAGGACAGGATGAAATGGCTTATGCAGTGGCGGATTCGTTTATTACCACAAATCCGGAATCACCCTTCGCGGAGGAATTCAGATACAAAAAAGCCGAGATGTTCTTTACAGGAAGAAACTACAAAGATGCAGTAACGGAATATCAGAAATTCCTGGAAAACCATCCAGGCAGCCCGAAAAATCCAGAAGTCATGTATTGGATGGCAAAAAGCTATGCCAATATCAATGAAAACGAAAAAGCCCTGCAGGCTTTCAAAGGAATTGAAGAAGAATACCCCCAAAGTGAATACGCTCCCATGAGCTATCTTGAACGGGGACTGCTGTACAAAAAAACGACAGAAATCCAAAAGGCTGATTCTTTATTCCAAATTGTTCAGAATAAATTTCCGGAGCACAGAACCGCCGCGCAGGCAGGTTTTGAGAGGGCAATATTAAAATTCACCACAGGTGATACTGCTTCCGCTATGAAAATATACGACGAAATCGCCAGCAAATACCCCGATATCCAGTACGGACAGCAAAGCAGGTACCGCTACGCTATGTACCTTAGATCTAAATCCCTTAATGATTCTGCTATTGTTGAATTCCGTAAGATTGCGGATGCCGACGATCCTCTTCTGGCAGCGGAAGTACAATACCGCGTAGGCGAACTGCTTATGAAACTGGAAAAATTCGAAGAAGCTAAGGAAGCATTTTACGAAGTAAAGAATAAATTCGCCGGGATAGAAGACTGGTACTCGCTATCACTGCTGAACCTCGGCGAAGCACATGAAAGGCTCGATGAATATGACAAAGCCGCGGAGACCTATTCCGTGCTGCTTGAACTTAGGCCCGAAGACGATTTCGGCAAAACGGCAAAAACAAGATTGAAAAGAATTGAAGCAAGATAGAGAGTTATGAAAAGAATATTAACAATAGTGCTTATAGCCTGGTTTGCTGCACTCCCGCTGATAGCGCAGCAAGGCGGTTCGAAGCAGAATGAGCAACAGGAAACACCACAGCCGCTGGAATTGCCCAATTTTGTCATTGAAGGCGTGGAAAGGCTTAACGTGAAATCTGGCATTAAACAAATGCCTGATAATCCAAGGCCTTTGAGCGATAAAGAGCTTGATTCGCTTAATTCCCTCGATAAACAGCAGGTAGCTTTGCTGCCGCCAAAAAAATTGCCCGAAACAACAATTAAAACGGGTTATTCGCAGGGGTTTTTCAGCGCGGAATTAGGCCGATATACTACACCGGTTCTTAGCGGAGGATACGGCCTGAATATGGAAGGCTATGAACTTTACGCGAAAGGGAATATTGAAGGAAGCAGCGGCCATGTTGAGGGTTCGGAGTATACCGACTTTGGGGTAGACCTTACTTCCGATTACATCGCTCCGGATAAATTCTGGATATTCGGCGGAAGCAGAACCAGAACAAAACTGGACATTAACAATTCGACTTATAATCTTTACGCGCTTGAGAATATGCCCAACAGGCGGCTTTTTAACCTGGATTTCGGGCTTGATGTTGACGGCAGCCATAATGATGTGATATTTCAAACCGGCGGAGGAGTTTCTACCTCCCAGTTAAGCCAGCAGGAAAGAAATGCCTTTGATAATAACATAAACGGATATCTCGGATTGAAAAAATATCTTAAGAATTTCTATGTAGGCGCCGATCTTTCTTTGGATTTTCATTCGGTAAAAAGCGATGCCGTAAATTTTATACAGCTAGACGGCTTCATAGCCTGGAATTCAGATAATATTACCCTTGAAGGGAACGGCGGCTTTCAGTTCGCCAACAGTTCGGCCGGTACCGACAGGGGCGGCTTTCTAATCAGCGGGAAGCTGGAATACAGGGTAAACAGGTTCTTTTCTTTCAGGAGTACCGCACGTAGCGGCCTGGATAATATAACATTCGCGGAAATGCTCGAAAGAAATCCATATATGGATATCAATTCAATGATTGATTTTCCCTATGATATTGTCAATATCAAGAACAGACTCTTTTACCACCCCAAAGAGGATTTTGGATTATCCGCAGGGCTTGATTACAGGCTCACGAACAGGTATCCTTACTTTAGCGGGATTGACAGCAGCATTATCCTCGGGTATGATAAAGCAAATGTGGCATCTATAGTCGCGGAAGCTTTTTGGACTCCCGCAGCAAACGGATTCCTTGTATTTAATTTCACCGCGAATACTGGCAAGCTCGATAAAGCGGATACAGATATACCCTATCTGGAGCCATATAAATTTTCAGCTAATTACTCCGTGAACTGGTGGAATGATTTTGGCACAAATTTTGGTATATCTTATATTGCGGAGCGCAACGCGAGCTCGGTAAATAATGAAAAAATACAGAGTTATATAAATCTGAGCGCCCGCGCCCATTACAAGATAGATAAGAATTTATCGGCTTATTTATATCTGGATAATTTATTAAATTCAGATATAGAGATTTGGCACAATTATAAAGAAAGAGGAATTTTCGCGGCGCTGGGTATGCTCTGGCACTTTTAAAAATTATGGCGGCACTGGAAAAAAATAAACTCAAATTCGAGGAATCGCACAGCGGTTTTCAGCCCGGAGAGCAGGATGACGACACTTTTCTGCTTGAAACAAAAGGCGAATACCCGGGCAAAGTACGCGAATTTGAAGACCTGGAAGAAGAAACTCTTCCCAATGAGGTTTATGCAGCCGCGGGTATAACACCAAAACCCGCACCGGAAGAAGTAACAGCCGCGGCTGAAGAATCATCGAATCAAGAGGAAGATGTTCAGCAAGAAGCACCGGAGGACGAAGTTGCCGATGAGGCCGAAGATGCCAATGTAGCCAATGAAGCCGAAGATGCCGAAGTAATACAGGAAAGAGAATTCTCTGAATTATCCGGGCAGGAATTTGGCGGATCAGTAAAGGAAAAAGCAGAAAAAGATGATACCGGGACAGTAGAAAAAGAAGGCCTTGATGAAGACGAAGAATACTTGGCCGGCGGTACTGCGGCAATTGAAAAAGAAAAGCAGGAATCTGAACAAAACGCACTTGAAGAACAAGAAAGCGCGACTCCGCCTGAAACTGAAATAAATGATGAAACTGATGCTGAAGTAATTCCCGCCGAATCGGAGACAGCAGATACTGATACCGGCATTAGCGATAGCGAAGAGGAAGTGGCAGCCAAAACTCAACAGGAAGCCGAAACAGAACAAGATGCCGTGAGCACCGGGGCAGAGAAAGCGGAAAGGACCGAAGCCGAAGAAGTCGCGGAAAATATTGAAAAGGGTGATGAAGAGACAATAGAGCTCGACGATGACCTTAAGAATTTACTTCAGGATGAGATCAACAGGGGCAAGAAAAGGGTTTCTATAAAGACTGAAGAAGAATCGGAGGAAAAAAGCGATCTGCCCCGGGAAGATTTCACTCCCGTCGATGATATGGAAGACGCCCGCATGTACGATCTTTCGGATATAGAGGCCGATAAGCCTTCTAATTACGGCAAGCAGGCGTATTTGCCCGAAGAAGAGAAAAAGAAAGCTGGCAGCAAAAGCGGATTCGTTCTTGCCGGTACACCGAAAGGCCCGGCTTATTCCGTTGAAAACTCAGAATCACGCAAAAAAGAAAAAAAGGAAACCGAAGAGAAGAAAAAGCCTCTTTGGGTTCCGATTGCCCTGGTAGCTGCAGGAATAGTACTCTTGGCATTGTTGGGTATCGGCGGATATTACGCCTATAATAATTTTATGGCTGTAGAAGGTGACTCCGAACAAATTGCAGAGCAGGAGCCGACACCGCCCGCGGAGAAAGAGTCTGTTAACCCGGGCCAGGAAGATATTCCGGAACAAAGGGAAGAAGCAGCAACAAATGAAACTGATCCTGATGAAGAACTGCTGGCCGGTGAAACAGAAACCGCTCAGGCTGCTGATGATACCGGACAGTCTGAAGCTGAGGAAACGAAACAAACAGCCAAAGTAAACGTCCAAGATAGTGAAAAAGAATTAACTGAACGAAGAACTGAACAAAGACAACAGGTAAAACAAAAAAGACGCTCCGCCCCGGAAAAACAGCAGCAAGCTTCTTCGCCGGCGGAAACAGATAAAGACCGTATCTATACCGTACAGGTTTATGCAAGCCCTTCGCAGGAAGACGCTGAGGAATGGCTCGGCAAGCTGAAGGCAAAGAACCTGAGCGGCTACATCTCCTCACAGATCATTAGAGATGAAGTATGGTACAGGGTACGGTTCGGGAAGTTCGAAACAAGAGAAGAAGCATTAAAAGAAGCAAGAAAGCTCGGATTTGCCCAAACCTGGGTGGACAGAGTAAAATAATATAATAGGAGAATCTGATGATTACTTCAACAAGATACGAGCAGTCAAATAATTTGAATATCAAGATCCCTTGGGATAATAATACCGCCAAAGGCTTTGGAATAGCCCTGGTGTTTACCATGCTGTTTATATCTGTTTCTCCTTTTTTCAAAATTGAAAAATCTGCTCCGAGGAATATCAAGATAAACACCATACCTGTACAGCTTCTAAATTTCGGTGATGGCGACGGTACGGGCATAAGTAAAGGCAACCTTGCCAAAGAAGGGCGCGCGCATAAAGGCAAAACGCCTTCATCTGATCTGGCAGACGCTGAAGTTGCCGGCGCTACCAAAGTTAGCAGGGAGCCTGTCAGCTCCGATGAACTGGCAGATAATATGATACCCAAACAAGAACTATCTTCCAATGAAAAACATGACCGCAATATTACCGGCAGGGATAAGCGTAATACCGGCACACCCGATGGCAGCGCTTCAGGCAGAGGCCTGGGTGATGAAGGCAGCGGCCCGGGCAAAGGCATGGGCCTTGGAGAAATTGAATGGGGCGGCGGCGGAAACCGTACAGTTCTTTATAAAAAGGTACCGAAATTTCCTGACGGAGTTAGCAGGTCAGCTAAGATAAAAATCAGATTTACTGTGCTTGCCGACGGTACTGTAGCGCAAATGGTACCCTTGCAGAAAGCCGACCCGCGCCTTGAAAAAGCCGCAATGGAAGCCCTAAAGCAATGGCGCTTTAACAGGCTTGAAAACGGCGAGACCATGGTAGGCATTATTCCTATGACATTCAGGCTGAGGTGATCCCATGCAGGAAGTTTTATCATTTATCGCGGAGCTGCCTTTTTTAATAAAGGTTGTACTTGCGGTGCTTTTGGCCATTATTGCTTATGCTATCGTAAAACGCCTCTTAAAAGTAGCGCTTTTCCTGATCATTCTATTCTTCATAATACTCTATCTCACTAATTTATAAACAAATGAGATTTACCTATTCACTCAAAAATTACTAATTTTGTTTTTATGTTATTTTTAAAATTAGGAATTTCTAAATGGCTCATGAGATTTCTGTGATAGGAACCGGGTATGTTGGCCTGGTTTCAGGTACAAGTTTCGCGGCAACAGGTAATACCGTATATTGTGTTGATATTGATGAAGAGAAAATCGAGAAGCTCAAGCATGGCGTTTGCCCGATATTTGAGCCCGGCCTCGACAGGCTCCTTGAAAGAAATATTAAAGAAGAAAGGCTTTACTTTACCACTAACCTGGAAGAAGCAGTATTAAAATCAGATATAGTTTTTCTCTGCCTGCCCACACCCCCGAATGAAGACGGCTCGGCGGACCTAAACCATGTACTGCATGTTGCAGGCAATATAGCGGCTATTTATAAAGAGAACGGCATCAACGATAATAAGATCATAGTTAATAAAAGCACTGTGCCCGTAGGTACTTCTGCCAAAGTAAAAGAAATATTCAATAAAAACCTTCCCGGCAATAAAATCGATGTTGTAAGCAACCCTGAATTTTTAAGAGAAGGTTTTGCCGTCGAAGATGCCCTAAAGCCGGAAAGAGTAGTAATCGGAACAAGCAGCGAATACGCAGCCGATATAATGAAAGACTTATATCATCCATTTGTCCGTAGCGGCAATCCAATAATAATTATGGATGAAAAGAGCTCTGAATTAACCAAATACGCGGCTAACTCATTCCTCGCAACCAAAATATCATTTATGAATGATCTTTCTGCCTATTGCGATAAAGTAGGCGCAGATATCGAAAAGATCAGATATGGTATTGGTTCCGATACCAGAATAGGCAAACGTTTCCTTTTTGCCGGGATCGGTTATGGCGGCTCATGCTTCCCCAAAGACGTGAAAGCGCTGATTTACTCGGCTCATGAAGAAGGACTTAACCTTAGGATAATAGAAGCCGCGAAGAATGTAAATGACACTCAAATTAAAAGATTTTATGAAAATGTAAAGCTGAGGTTTAATTATAACCTAAAAGGCGTTCACATATCTCTCTGGGGATTATCCTTTAAACCGAATACCGACGATACCAGAGATGCCCCGGCCTTTGCTCTGATTGAGATGCTGCTGGCAGACGGAGCAATAATTAAGGCTTACGATCCTGAAGCTATGCCAAATACCCGAAAATACTTTAACGACAAGATCAAATACGCGAAAAATATGTACGATTGCGCCAACGGTGCGGATGCACTTATTATATCGACAGAATGGACAGTATTCCGCAATCCTGATTTCGCCCAGCTTAAAGAGTTGATGAACAATCCCATTATCTTCGACGGCAGGAATCTTTATGAGCCCGAAGACATGAAAGAAGAAAAATTCGAATACTATTGCGTTGGCAGAGGCCGTCCGGGAAAATGATGGTGAAAAATATCCAGTATTTGGAAACTGGCGTATAATTTTCACATTAATAATAATAAATAAATATTGAAATATTTAAAAAACCGTTGCCGGCTTTAGTTCTTAAGTGTTAAGCTTTTTGTTGGCACGGTTTTTCCGTATTCGGCTGAAAGAAACATAATTTGTGTGTGCTTTATTTAATTTTTTTTAAATTCAGCCGATTACTAAATTGTATGTTCTAACTAATTGACTGGAAATATGGCTGAAGAAGAAAAACCACAGGAAAAACAGGAACCTGTTAAACCGCAAAAAAAGAAGAAGAGTTCCGGTTTATCTATGCCTGTAATTATCGGTATAGTGATTGGCGCTATGGTCATTAATGTTGTACTGGTCATTGTTGTGCTTAAATTCATCCTGCCTCCGGCCGGAGACGATCAGGCCGCCGAAGGTAAAAATGGAGAAGAAAAGCAGGAACAGGTTGAAGATAATCATGAAGAAAACCTTGACAAAGCACGAAAGAAAAAAGAAGAAGAACTAGAAAAAATTTGGAAAGAGCTCGAAGAGGAAGATGTATTTGGTGATGAAGAAGGAGTTCTTATCCTGTCTACCGGCAGGATAACGACTAACCCGAGCGCTTCCACACAATTTATAATAGTCGACGTTGCTTTGGAGATTCGCGCTATGGGTGAATTTGATGAGGGCAGCTTAACGGGGCAGAAGCTTAAGACCAAAACCAGAGGCATAATCAATAATATCCTCGGTTCCATGACAGTATCGGAATTACAGGAACAAAGGCTCGAGCTCGACGATATAATGAAAAAAGAGCTGCAGCCCATATATAAGAAGCACCACATATTATTAAGAGACATAATAATCAGTGAGTTTATAATCCAGTAGCAGCCTATGGCAGACGTATTATCACAAAACGAAATAGATAACCTGCTTTCCGAAATGACTAGCGGCAGGGTAGACGTCGATGACGTCCTTGGAGGAAGTATCGCCAAAGGCGACATTTCCAACTATGACTTCCGCCGCCCGAACCGGATTTCTAAAAACCAGGTAAGGACGCTTCAGACCATTCACGAAACTTTCGCTGAGGTGTTCGGGTACTATCTGGTTTCCAAACTGCAGACTGTGGTATCTATCAATGTTACCTCAGTCGATCAGCTTTTTTATTCCGAGTTCATATTATCTGTATCGAATCCGAGCTGTCTGTATGTATTCGAAATAGAAGGCACAGATGGCAGCGGTATTATGGAAATTAGCCCGCAGCTTGCACTTACAACAGTAGAAAGACTCCTGGGCGGTTCAGCGGAAATGCAGACAAAAGCCAGAACAATTACGCCAATCGAACAGGCCGTGGTCAGAGGCATAGTCGAGCACGCTCTCTCAGACTTAAGAAATGCCTGGAGGGCAATAGCCGACCTTAAGTTCAAGTATTCAAGGCTGGAGCTTGAAGCTGATTTCGTTCAGATAGCCCCTTCATCAGAAATCGTTGTGGTTATATCCTTTGATGTAAACGTCGGGGTGCATACTTTCCTGATGAACCTTTGCTTTCCGACATTTGCTTTGGAGGAAATTCTCGCGAGGCTTAACAAACAGCAGGTTACATCCTCTGCGGCAGTCAGGCAAAGCTCCAAGAGAATGAAAGAAAACATGCAGATACTCAATCATCACATTGAGACTACCTATCTGCCTGTTGTGGCAGAACTCGGCAAGACAGCCATTTCGGTCGGTGAAGTTATGGAATTGAAAGAAGGCGACGTCATTAAGCTTAATAAAAAGATCAATGAAGAAATTGAGTTAAAAATAGCAGGCAAAAGAAAGCTTGCCGGAAGGCCGGGAAGCGTTGACGGAAAAAAAGCCGTTAGAATAGTAAGGCCCCTGAAGGAAGAAGACCTCGTTGAAGAAGATATTAGTTATAAAGAAGAGGATAAAAAGTCATGACTATGACACAGGAAGAAATCGATGCTCTGATCCAGGGTGGTGGAATAGAAGAAGAATCGCAGGAGCAGATTGCCGGCTCTGAAAGGCAAGGCGTGGAATCTCCTGAATTCCCGGAAATGGAATACGGCGGCGAAGAAAAAATGTATTCTCCACTCGACCCAAAACTTGAGCTTCTGTACGATCTGCAGCTCCCGGTTTCTATTGAGCTTGGCAGGACTAACATGCTTATCAGGAATATACTCAGGCTCGGTAGAGGCTCGGTGATTGAATTTGATAAGCTGGTCAGCGAACCGGTAGATGTTCTTATCAACGGTAAAAAAGTTGCCGAAGGCGAGGTTGTTGTTATAGACAAGCACTTTGGTATCAGGATAACAACGCTGGTCGATCCGACAGACAGGCTCAGAGGACTTAAAAAATAAGAGGATCAGAAATGGATTATACTTTAATAAAAGCATTTTTCACACTGGCGCTGGGTGTTGCAGTGATGGGCGGTGTACTTTTTTTGATCAAAAAGTACTTTGTCGCAAAAGCCGGCAGCCCCGATGCCCCGGATATGAAGGTAATTTCTAAGCTGAACCTTCAACCCAAGGTATCACTTTATATGATCAAAGCAGGAAGCAAAACCCTGCTTATCGGTGTATCGGACAAAGGGGTTAACCCGATTACTGAATTGGATGACGATAATATCGGCCCGGATGAAATGATAAAATATTTCAGTGACGATAATCCTTCTTATAACCAAAAAACCTTAAAAACAGCTCCTGAAGCAGGGGACGCCGATCTTTCCTTTATGTCATTTTTAAAAAACGCACTCCTTAAGAAGAATATAAATTAGACAAATCAAATTTTTATTAAAATTATAGGCTAATTCTTTTATTTTTGTAAGATAAGGAATTAGCTTTTTTTTGATAGAAACCTTTTGTATCCGGAATAATAGATATATGCCTTTATTTAAAATATTTACAAATGATGTCGCTATTGACTTAGGGACTGCAAACACCCTTATTTGGATGAAGGGCAAAGGGATAGTGCTGAACGAACCTTCAATAGTGGCATTCGATCAATCGAGTAAGCATATAATTGCTATCGGCCACGACGCCCAGGCTATGGTAGGGAAAACTCACAGGGATATTAAAATAATCCGCCCGCTAAGAGACGGCGCGATCGCCGATTTTGAAATTACCGAAGGTATGCTCCGTGCCTTCATCAGGAAGGTCAGTATGTCATGGCAGCCAGCCAGAAGAGTGGTTGTATGCGTACCCTCGGGTATCACCGAAGTTGAGAAACGAGCCGTAAGGGATGCCTGTGAGCATGCAGGCGCGAGGGAAGTGCACCTTATAGCCGAACCAATGGCAGGAGCGATAGGTATAGGGCTGAATGTGCATGAGCCTGTAGGTAATTTGATTGTCGATATAGGCGGCGGTACCACAGAGATTGCCGTAATAGCGCTTTCAGGAATAGTTAGCGACGAATCAATAAGGATTGCCGGCGATGAACTTACCAATGCTATTGGCCAGTACTTCCGAAGGCAGCATAACATACTTATTGGCGACCGCACAGCCGAAAAAATCAAATGCTCGGTAGGGTCTGCGTTCCCACTTGAGGAAGAGATCGAAATTGAAGTTAAAGGCCGAGATCTTGTTTCCGGAATACCAAAAATGATACAGGTCAGTTCAGCCGACATAAGAGAAGCGCTTTCCGAATCAGTTTCCGAGATAGTGGCGGCTGTACTGAATTTACTTGAAAAAACCCCGCCTGAGCTTGCCGCGGATATATTCGACCGCGGAATAATGATATCCGGCGGCGGCGCCCTGCTAAAAGGGCTTGACGAAAGGATCAAACGCGAAACCAGCCTGCCGGTTCACTTGGCGGAAGATCCGCTTACGGCAGTGGTAAGGGGGACCGGCAAAGTGCTTGAAAACCTACAGGAATATTCATCTGTGCTTATTAAAAGCACAAGGTACTAATTTTGAATTTAGGAATCTTTAATTACGCGAACTTCGCGCCCGGATTCTTGGAGCGAGATATTCCCTGATGCAGAAAGCCTTTAATTTTATATCGAAATTCAAAGAATACATTGCCTTCGCGGCGCTGATCGTTATAAGCCTGTCTTTGATATCCATTGGCGATACAACCAAAATTGGCGGCTTCCGCGCTATAGTTATCGCATCGCTTGGTACAATGCAGGATGCTTTTTCGTGGATACCTAATCCCGGCGCTTTAAAAAGCGAGAACCGAGCAATAAGAAGCCTAAACTTAAGGCAGTCGGCAGAGTTGGCCAGGATGCGTACTTCACTTGTAGAAAACTCTAAGCTGCGAAGTATGATAGGCTTCCGCAAAAAAACCGATATTCCCGTTATCAGCGCTGAAATTTCCGGCAAGACAACTGTGCAGATGCGCAATTATGTCACTCTGGATAAGGGCGCCAAATCAGGCATTAAGGAAAGCATGGCTGTGCGTACTGATGCGGGACTGGTGGGAATTGTGACCGCCGTAAGCGATAATTATTCTTTAGTAGAGCTTATCCGGAACCGTAACGTAAAAATTTCTGCCAAAATACAGAGGAATCTCATCAAAGGCATTGTGGAATGGGAAGGTGCTGATGATTTTTACTTAAAAAATATTCCGACTTCATTTGACGTTGAGGCCGGCGATGTCGTTATTACATCTAATTACAGCAATAAATATCCAAAAAATGTACCTATCGGAGAAATTACTGAAATAAGCGAAGACCACGGCTCATTATTTCTCAGGATAAAAATTAAACCCTTTGTTAATTTTTCTACCATGGAACAGGTTTTTGTTATTGATCAGTTGCCCGATCCGGAAAGGAATGCTATCATACGGCAAATGGAAGAAAAACTTAAAACATTGAAACCGAATCAGTAGGCAGGGAATGAGAATTAACATCGACAAAAGGGAAAAACGTGTTAAAAACATACGATTCATTAGCTATGCCACCGCGGCCCTTATACTTTCTGTGTTGCAGGTTGCGCTTCTCGACCTCATCGAAATCGGCGGCATTACCCCGGACCTGCTTGTTATACTTGTTGTTTGGATTGCGATCCGCGAAGGCCAGTTCAACGGCCTTTTCTTTGGATTCGGAATAGGTTTGCTTTTGGATATTATTTCGTTCGACCTGATAGGTACAAACGCACTGTCAAAAACCATTGCCGCTTTTGTATCGGGTTTTTTTTACAAGGAAGGCAAATCAGATTTTATCATAAGCAATTTCAGGCTGCTCGGTATTGTGTTCCTTGCATCTGCGGCACATAACCTTGTGTATTTTTTTATGTATATTAAATTATCAGATCTTGATTTCTGGTCGTTTTTCCTTCGTTATGGGATAGCGACTTCATTGTACACAACTGTAGTTTCAATCCTGGCCATGATATTCAATATCAGAAGGCGCAGGTATAATATTTAGCAAATAATAAGATTATACAATAATGTATCTTTCAAAATTAGATATAGTTGGCTTTAAGTCATTCGCGCAAAAGACTAATCTTAAATTCTCCGACGGCATTTCGGCCGTCGTCGGGCCGAACGGCTGCGGTAAATCGAATATTGTCGACGCCATACGATGGGTGCTTGGCGAACAGAAAACTTCTGTTCTTAGGTCTGAGCACATGGAGAACGTCATTTTCAACGGCACTAAGACAAGAAAACCACTCGGTATGGCCGAGGTATCCATTACTATTCAGAACAACCGCCAGGCTCTTCCGATAGAGTATTCCGAGGTAACTGTCGCGAGAAGGCTGTTCAGAGACGGCCAAAGCCACTACCTGCTTAATAATACCCAGTGCCGTCTGAAGGATATTCTCGATCTTTTCATGGATACCGGGCTAGGGCCTGATTCATATTCGGTGATCGAACTTAAAATGGTCGAAGCCATACTCAGCGGCAGGGTAGATGACCGCAGGCACATGCTTGAAGAAGCCGCTGGAATTAAAAAGTATAAGCTCAGACGAAAGGAAACCTCCCGCAAGCTGCTTAACGTACAGGCCGACCTCGACCGTGTACTCGATATCGTCCAGGAGGTGAAAACAAACGTCAATTCGCTTTCCAGGCAGGCCGCAAAAACTAAGCGCTACCATAACTTTCAGAATGAACTCCGCGAAAAGGATATTAAAGCTGCAAAGTTTGATTATGACCTGAAAAAATTACGCCACGATGAGCTTAAATCCGAAATACTTGAAATAGATAAGCAAAAGAACAGGCTTGAAATCGAAATCGGACAAAGCGAAAAAGAGATCGCCCGGCTAAAAGAAATCCTTTCTGAGCTTGACACTGAATATCACGACGCCCGAGCCAATGAGGCCAAATTCGAGAATAATCTTTCAATGGCGGTTAAGGATCTGGCTGTGACTAATGAGAAACTTTCGGGATTACACGACAATAAAGGAAGGCTTGAAAAAGAGCTGAAGCAGACCGCCGAAAGAGAAGCCGAAATAAACGAAAACTTAGAAAAATTAAAGATAAACGCAGACGAAAATAAATCCAAACTGGAATCCCTTACAAAAGCTCTTGAGGTAAAAAAAGAAGAGCTTCGGGCAAGGGAATTTGATGCCGGGACTTTTAGGGAAGAAAGCTCAAGGCTGAACGAAGAGATTATCACTCTGAATAACAGGATAAATTCCTTAAATGATATAAAAAGCAGGAATCAGCGCAGGATAGAATCCCTTATATCCAAGAAAAATGAAGCCGCAGGGCAAAAAAGCGAATTTGAGCGGCAGATGCAGCAATTAGAGGAAGACATAATACACCTGAAGAATCATGCCGAGCTAAGCTCCGCGGAAAGAGACGAAGCCGAAAGCGAGCTTAACATGGCCGGTGAAAAAAAGCAGTCACTGCAGAATGAACTTAACGACTTAACAAACAGCCTTAACGATAAGAAAAGCCTCCTCGGCAGCCGCAATGCTTCATTGCAGTACCTGGAAAGGCTTAGCGATACCACCGGCGCAAATGCTTATTTATCAAAAAATACTGAATGGAAAAAGCCCAAAAACAATGAATTGGCAAAGGATAGCGGCGAATTGCAGCTCGGCGAACTTACCGGTACTGATGAAAAATACCGTGTGGCAGTTGAGGCCGCCCTCGGTGAAGCGGTGCACTATCTTGTTGTTAATTCTAAAGATGAGGCTTTCAGAGCTTTCGACCTTCTCAAGAAAAACAGCAAAGGAAAAGCTGCCTTTCTCTGCAGGGATATGATAAAACCGCTTCAAATCACTAACGATGATACTCCTGAAGGTACCGAAGGCAGGATCATAAACCTGGTCAGAGTGGATGATGACATCAGGAGTTTTCTTGACAGCCTGTGGGGAGATATGGTTGTGGCCGGAGATATTGAATCGGCCCGGGAAGCCATAGCTTCCGGCAAAGCCTCGTCAGCCGTGACGCTCGAAGGTGAACTTTTCGGAAGAGAAGGCGTTATCAAAGGCGGATCGAAATCCGGTACGGAAGGCGCTATCATCGGCAAAAAAGAAAGAATTGACAATTTAAAGAAAGAAATAGCAGAAATCGAAACCGATATTAATGCTCTAAATGAGCAATCAGGAAGCCTTAAGGAAGATATCGCCCTGATAGATCTGAATGCCCTGAAGAACGCCCTTCGCCGGGCTGAAGAAAAAATGAACGATGCTTCCCGAAAGCTCGACCGGCTGGAGCTGAATAAGCAGTCCATCGATAATAATATTGAGCTGGCAGACAGGAATATCGCTAATTATGACCGCGAGATAACAGAAGCCGAAGAAGAAGCCGGCTCAAATGATGAAGATATTGCTGAGCTCGAAAAGCAGCTACTGCTGAAAAAAGAAGAATATAACAGCCGGCTTTCCGAACTTAATTCTGCCGAAGAATCCCTCAACGAAGTAAGAGAAGAATTCCGCGAATTAGAGATTAATACAGTTGACCTGCGCAGCGCCCTGCAGAATAATCAAAACCAGGTCAGCGGCCTTGAAAACCAGCTGAGCCGCCTGGAAAGCGACCGCGAAAGCAAAAAGAACATGCTTATTTCAGGCGATTCCACTGAGCACGAACTTAAGCTTAAGATTAAAGAAATCGAACAGCAAATAAATGAGCTTGAAGCGAACCTCGATAAAGCCAAATCCGCAGCGGCAGTACTCAGGGAAAAACGCAGCGCTCTGAGAACTGATATTGACGGAATACAGTCGCAGCTAAATGAAAAGCATAAGCAGTATGACGGCGTGAAAGAGTCGATACATAAAATTGAGCTTAAAGACGCGGATATTAACGCCTCACTGAATAACATCACTTCCAGAATAATAGACAGCTACGAAACCGATATCGCAAATCTGCTAATGGACTTTGAGGAAGATTTCAACATCGAATTAATTAAAGCCGAAATCATTGAGCTTAAGACAAAGCTTTCTGCACTCGGCCCCGTGAACTTCACTGCTCTGGATGAATACGAAAGCCAGAGCGAAAGGCTTACTTTTTACGAAAGCCAGGTAAATGACCTCCAGGAATCAGAAAAAACGCTCCTGCAGACGATCGAAGAGATCAACGAAACAGCCGAACGTAAGTTCATGGATACATTCGAGCTGATCAGGAAGAATTTTCGCGACCTATTCCAAAAATTATTCAGCGCCGACGGAGAGGCAGACCTAAAAATGGAAGAAGGCAATCCCCTGGAAGCTGATATTGAGATTACGGCAAAACCGCCTAACAAAAAGCCTTCGAATATTGAGCAGCTATCCGGCGGCGAGAAAACTCTTACAGCCATTGCCCTGCTCTTTGCCATTTACCTGGTAAAGCCAAGCCCCTTCTGTATCCTCGATGAAGTAGACGCCCCTCTCGATGATGCAAATGTAGGCAAATTCGTTACGCTTATCAAGGAATTCAGCGAAAAAACCCAATTCCTGATAGTTACGCATAACAAAAAAACTATGGAAGCTGCAGATAATCTTTACGGGGTGACCATGCAGGAAGACGGCGTCTCCAAAACAGTGTCGGTACGCATTGATCCCGCCCTGCAGGAAGGTTGATTTAGAGTTGCTTAAAACAAATTTTAGCTGGACTTCATCATTATAATGTCAATTTATTTCTTTAAGGCGGGGGTATTTTTATTATCCCCAACGGATATCTGTATTGCCTCTACCTTCCGGGTATTAAACCCCTCTAGGCTTCGAAAATTTTCGGATTATTCAACATATCAATTCAAATATATCGGAAAAACCCGTGATTATCATCATATAAAGCACTTAAGCAATAACCGATAGAGATACAGACAATTGTCTATATCTTTATAAGTTTAACTTGGGCTGTTTTATATTCCGTATTTAAGCTTAAGAAAATCCTGGATATCCTTTCCTAGGACATTAGCTATTTCCTGCCATGTAATAAAGGAGATATTATCTCTTAAAGGACTTTTTGTTACAGCATCTTTCACTATATACAATTTTCTGATAAGGTCAGTTCTTTCCGAATGTAAAATTAAGATAAACCGGCAGTTATATTTATCTGCTGCAATTATATTTCTAATTAGCTGGTAATTATCGATTTTAGTTCCATCATCTGTTTCTAATTTCTCTAAATTTAAAATACCATCTGCACTCGGGTATTGTGCTTTGAAGCTGGCAAGATCCTTATTAGTAAAATCGGATTCGGTTAATTTAGCTTCACAAATTATGCATTGGTTTTCATCTGAGATTTTCATATCTATTTCAGTATGATGTCCCGTATTTACTTCGATCTTGGGGTTAAATCCAAATTCGATTGTACCAAATGTACTAAGGTTAAATAAATCTTTAATGCCCTTCCAGCTATTTTTAACTTTGGGATGACAGAAAATGTTCATGAGCAGCGCGTCAGATGAATTTGATGATTGTAGTTCTTTCGTATCATTACAAAAATGAGTATGTATTTTATCCAGTCTGTTTTTGTATGCCGGATTTTTAATTATAGAGTCATAAGAATCCGGGTGAAAGTTATCCGCTATATCATTAAAAATTATAGCAGATTCGCGTTGGGTAATATTAGTTATTTGATTTTTGATGCAATACTTTACTGCATATTGTTTGAGTTTTTCTCGGAGAACTGCTGAATTATTCATAAAATTCCCATAGTATATGCCAAATTGATTTGTAACTAAAATAACATCTTTCTGACTAATAATTACGCAAAAAAGCTACCCCGGCCACTCACGCTTAAGAATTGCATATACGGCGTCGTCAACCCATTCGCCTTTAAAGAAAAGGCTTTCGCGGAAGTGCGCTTCCTGGCGGAAGCCGAGCCGCTCTACAAGCTTTAAGGAGGCAGTATTGCGCGGGTCGAGCGAGGCGATTATCCTGTGCTTACCGAGATCAGCAAAAAGGAAGCCGATAATGGCGTGCGCGGCCTCGAGCGCGAATCCCTTTCCCTTGTAGCCGGCAGCCAGAGTAATGCCTATTTCGCACTGCCGCGCGTCAATAAAGTGTATGCCGGCATCGCCAATCAAATCCCCGCTATCCTTTGCGGTAAGCGCGAGCTGGAACCAGGTACCCGGCATATCGAACTCCGCCGGGTTGCGCGCGATAAATTCCTCTACCTCCGCGAGTGAATCCGGTATCCATCCCTGGTATTTATTTGCCTCCCTATCGGAACGGCAGGCGAAAAGCTGCGCTGCATCTCCCGGCTCCACCGGCCTTAATATCATCCGCTCTGTTTTAATCATGGCGTATCTTCCAAACTGAGTATTATATAATCCATTGTAGCAATATGAAGAAATATTTTTAACTGATTATCGAGAAAAACGCAAACTATAATAAGAAAATTCTTATTTTAGTTTAATGGCACTAAAGTATAATAAGG
>CAZJAH010000008.1:0-86097 GCA_964544155.1 uncultured Hyphomicrobiales bacterium
GTTTACGAAGAACAATTTCTTTCTGTTATTCTGCCAAAATCGGCAACAAATACTTTAATTCTGGATGGCTTGCCTGCTAACGCTGTTTTTAATGATATTCCTACTAGTGATTACGCTTACGCGAATATACCCGTTTCTGTCGGAGTACATGAGATTGAAGCCGCGAAGCCGATGGCGCTGTACGCTTACGGATACGGATATGCTAATTCCTATGGGTACATCGGAGGAATGAGCTTTAAGATTTTAGACCACATGCCGCCTGAAATAATGTCGCAAAAGGACTGCTTTAGTTTTTCGGGAGTAATTAACGATACTACTGAATATGACAGCGGCATTGAGAGGGTTGAAATACACGCGCAGGAAAATGTGGCTAACCTTAATATCGGGCAATTTGGCGATTCGATTAAAACCGTGGCTTATAGCGGCGCAGTCGCCGATCCGTATAAAGACACAAGATTCATTCTACGGGCCTTTGACTATCAGAATATCAGGACTTCCGATACCATTACCATTCCGGGATTTACGGTGTCCTTGAAGGGCGACCCTGAATTACAGCAAATTCCGGAATACTTGAGCGAAATACCATTTATAAGAGATCATTGCTTTAATGTTACTCTTGAGAATTATGGCAGCTTTCAGCAGGAATTTGATATCAATGAGTTATTCGATCTGCCGGATCTCAATGTTCAGATGAATCCTACGGGGACAGTTGTGTTAACTCCGGGCGATGAGTTGGACATTACTATTTGTCTTGATCCTGAAATAGAAATGATTGTTAGTGATACGCTAAGACTAAAAAACAAATGCTCGTCGAGAGATATCGCGGTATTTAAATTGAATGCCCTTGATGACCCCAATCCGCCTGCAGCCTCCGTTAGCGGTGATGACTGTAACAGAGAATTCATTGTTGTTGCTACTGACTCCTTGAAAAGTGATTTCGGTTTTGGCGATTATGAAATAATTGAACAGGAAAATTGTGTGATCCTTCCTGAATATCAGGATATTGGATTGATCAGATTAAAAATAGAGGTTACCGACCCTTTATTAGACGCTACTTATAAAATTGCTTTTTATGATTTAGCAGATAAATCTGATACCGTATCTGCAGTCATCCCGGGTTTTACTCTGAATATACTTTCTGCGGGCGGAGGCCCTAAGTATATAGATTCAAGGTTTGGCGCAATGCGGTGCGATACAGTTTTGATTGAAAACTACGGCAATTATCCTCTTGAGCTGGATAAATTGCTGATGGAGGAGAATATATATTTCTCGGTGCCGCTAAGTCAATTCCCGTTAACGGTTAATCCGGGCGATTCAGCGCGGGTAGCCGTATGCTTCAGGCCAATGAGCATTGGAGAAACCCTGAATGACAAGCTGAAACTTATATATAATTGTCTTGAGAAAAATCTGGAAGTTGAAGGCGAAGGCAAACCTTTAGCCATTAAGTCGGAAAACAAATGCGGCATCACCATTGGTTTCAGTTCTGATGATAATTCCTCCGCAGGTGCGGGCGCGGTTTATCCCAATCCCGCCGGTGATGAACTGAATATCCTGATAAACAATCAAATCCGTCAGCCGTTAAACCTTCAGATATTCGATACCAACGGAAGTGTAGTCGCAAAAGAATTTTACGGGCCACTGCCTCAAGGCGAAAACACACTTAAGTTAGATTTAGATAACATTTCCAATGGAGTATACTATTACAGAATTAGTTCAGGAATTTTTTCCGCAGGCGGAAAATTTTCAGTAATAAAATAGGCTTTTTGGCAATTTATGTAGAAAATACACTTTAGCATAAAGCTATTACGTCGAATTAACAGATATCACAAATTTGATTTTTATAATTTTACTGTCAAACAATCAAGAGATTTTAACTGGGATAAATTATGCGGAAAGTTTTTTTAGGGGCCGCTGCGGCCATACCGATAGGCATTGTATTAGGATTTTTGTTTCATCCGCTGATATCGGAAGATAATATTTACAGGGAGTTGAATAAATTCAAAAATGTACTCAGTACAACCACAGTAAACTATGTGGAAGATGTAGATACCCATAGGCTAACGGAGGCTGCCATTAAGGGGATGCTCGAAGAACTGGATGTCCACTCCGTGTACATTTCCGCCGAGGATATGAAGCGGGTAAAAGAAGATTTCCAGGGCAGCTTTGAGGGCATAGGCATTGAATTCGATATAATTGAAGATACCATTACAGTAGTATCACCTATCCCCGGTGGCCCGAGTGAGCAGCTCGGTATAATGAGCGGCGATAAAATCCTAACTATTGACGGCGAAGACGCAATAGGAATTGCACGCTCAGAAGTACCGCCAAAACTTAAAGGCCCGAAAGGAACAGTTGTTACTGTTGAGATAAAAAGACGCGGTGAAGATGAACTACTGAAATATGATATCACTCGCGATAAGATACCTTTAAACAGCCTTGAAGCATCCTTTCTTATCGACGGATCTGAAATAGGCCTGGTCAGGATTAACCGATTCGCGGCCACCACTTACAGAGAGCTGAGCCAGGCGATTACTGCTCTTAAAGAGCAGGGCATGGAAAAACTCATACTCGACCTTAGAGGAAATCCGGGAGGCTATCTCAGCCAGGCAGTACTTATGGCAGACGAATTTATTTCCGCGGGCGATACCATTGTTTACACAAAAGGCCGCAGGCCGGAATTTGACGAAGCACATAAAGCATCACCCGGAGGCCAGTTTGAAAATCTGCCTCTGATAGTTATGATAGATGGCGGCTCGGCGTCAGCAAGTGAGATCGTCAGCGGCGCTGTCCAGGACCTCGACCGCGGCCTGGTTATAGGTGAAACTTCTTACGGAAAGGGCCTTGTACAGAGGCAGTACCCGCTTAGCGACGGTTCGGCATTCAGGCTGACAATTTCAAAATATTATACACCTTCCGGCAGGTCAATCCAAAGGCCTTACAAAGACAAAGACGATTATCGCAAACTGGCCGGCAGGCTGGAGCTGGAAGAAGGAGCCAATCTGCAGCATGCGCTCGAAAAAGCCGGCAGTAAGATAGATATGGACTCCATCCCTACATTTAAAACCAGAGGCGGAAGAACAGTTCTCGGCGGCGGTGGCATTACACCTGACTATATTATAAAGTATGATACGCTCGCTCCAATGGCCAGAAAGCTCAGGAATAACAATCTTTTCTTTTATTTCGCCTCCGATTATATGGATAGCAAAGGCGATAAGTTAAAATCCGAATACGAAAATGACTTCGAAAAATTCCTGAGTGAATTTGAACACACAGAAAGTATCAATAATGAATTTAAGAAATTCTTGAAAGATAAGGATATAGAATGGGATGAGGAAGATTATAAAATCGACATCGATTTTATCAATAACTCTCTGAAAGCAAGCTTCGCACGAATAATCTGGGACAGAAATAAATCCCTTATTGTTCGATATCAAAATGATAAAATGGCCAATAAAGCATTGACTCTCTTCGATGAAGCCGAAAGGATAGCAAAGATCAAATAATTCACTTTTTTCCGGAAGAATTTGGCCGCTTCAATATTTTGGGGCGGCTTTTTTCCTAACAAAAGCGAGTTTCTAACGTAATATGATAAGAAAATTTTGTAATTAGGGATTTTTCATGAAAAAGGTCATTCTATTTTTAGCATTTATTTTTTCTTATACGTTTTTCCTGCCTGAACAAAGCGCCGCGCAGGTCTTTCAACCGGGTGAAGAACTTGAATATGAAGTATCATTTCTTGGAATTAAGCTCGGAAAAATCAGGGTTGTCAGCATTGCGGCGGAAGATCTTGAAGGGAATATAGTTTACCACGCTAAAGCCTTTATGGAATCATACAGAGGTATTCCATTTGTTGATCTGAATGCTACGTTCGAAAGCTGGATGGATAAATCACTTTCATACTCCCACAAATTCACCGGAAATATGAAGCTCGATGATGACAAGTGGCAATACACTCAGATGCTATTCCATTATGATAAGAATGAAATTGAGCTGAAGCGCTGGATAAATAAAGAACCAAGCTTCGAAAAAGATATCAAAACCGAAAAAAAAGTGAATGACGGCTGCTCGCTATTTTTTCTCGCGAGACAGTTCACTCATTTGAAAAAATCAGTGACTATACCGACTATAATAGAACACAGCGTTGTTTCTACAAAGATAAATTTCCACGGCAAAGAGGAAAGCGTAGATATAGATGCTGTCAATTATCCCGTCAGCGCGGTTTACTTTGACGGTAAAGCAGAATGGGAAGGTGTTTACGGACTTACTGGTAAGTTTGAAGGCTGGTTTAGTGACGATAATGCAAGCGTTCCGATAAAAGCTGAAATGAACGTATATATCGGCAAAGTACTTATAGAATTAGTCAGATGGAAGCGTGAAGGCTGGGTGCCACCGCGAGCCAGTTGATTAAAAGTTAAATCCTTGATCTCTTAAAAAGGTTAAAAAAAAGAAATTAGCCCTGATCATCAGGGCTTTTTATTTACTAAAATTAATTTTAATATTCAATCCCTTGGCATAATATTTGAAGATTAACAGGCGAATGATAAAATTATATTTTTGAGACATATTAGCACGGAATCCTATTAATGGCAAAGCAGAATGAATTTACCATAATCGGAATTGATGGCGGCGGAACTCATACCAGAGGAGTCCTCAATAGAAACGGGAAAATAATAGCGGAAGCAAAATCAGGTACAACAAGAATAGGCGCAGTTGGCGTCGGTGAATCATGCGAACGCACACTCAACGTAATTATAGAGCTATGCAGGAAAGCAGAAATCGAAACATCAGAACTCGACGCAGTGATAATCGGGCTGGCCGGTGTCTGGCTTGATGAAGAGAAAAAGCGCTCGCAGACTCTTATCAAAACACTTGCGAGAGGCCAGGACATTACCCTTAGCGACCTAATAGTCACAAGCGATGCTGAACTGGCAGTTGAAGGCGCCTTTGGCGGAGGCCAGGGAATAATCACTATTGTCGGTACCGGATCTATAGCCCTTGGGAAGATTAAAAATAATAAACTTGTCCGCTGCGGCGGCTGGGGCATAGAACTTGATGACGAAGGAAGCGGTGCCTGGATAGGACGCGAAGGCCTTACTGCGGCAGTCAGAGCACTGGACGGCAGAGGCAAACCTACAAAAATGACCGAAATACTCGACGGGCTTATACCCACTATAGATATAAGATATCCAAGAACTATTGTGAAAGCTTATGCCGAAAGGGCATTCCAGTACCACATGCTTACACCTTCGGTAATGAAATGCGCGGTAGAAGGTGACCAGATTTGCCTTGATATTATCCAAAGGTCCGCGGATCACCTTCTGGAACTGCCTCTCGCTCTAAAGGACAAATTCGATAAGCAGCCGGTAAAAGTAGCCCTAATGGGCGGGATCATTGACGCGGATACTCTGCTCGCCGGAATGCTAAAAGAAAAGATTGAATCCAATGAAGATCTGAAACTTGTGGAACCCAAAGGCACCGCCCTCGACGGAGCTATCTCAATGGGCAGAAAACTTATTGATGAAATGGCTTAATGCCCGGGACGGCAAAGGCCTTATCTGCCAGCAACTTATCCGCCTGACCTAGACCATAAACAAAAAAGCTGTTCCATTAGGGAACAGCTTTTTTAACTCTTCGCTACCGGCGGATTTCACCGAAAATAATTATATAACTAAACGTAGTCGAAGCGGGCAGTAAAGTGCCGCAGGAAAGGAGCCTGCCAGGTTATCTTCATGCCTCTAAGGGATTCGCGTTTTTTAAATACTTCTATAATAGCTTCGGCCGTGTATTCTATGTGGCTCTTTGTATAAACTCTTCGGGGTATTGCGAACCTGACAAGGTCCATTGGCGGCGCCATGAACTGCCCGTCCTCTGTTTCCTTGCCGAACATAACCGAGCCGATTTCCACAGTTCTCACGCCGGATATCTTGTAAATTTCACAAACAATTGACTGCCCCGGGAAGTACCTGGCTTCAATATGCGGCGCGAAGGCCTTCGCATCCAGATAAACGCCGTGGCCGCCTGTCGGCCTTAAGATAGGTACACCGGCATCAATAAGCATATCGCCCAGATATTTTACCTGTCCGGTGCGGTAGGCGAGATAGTTTTCATCCAGCACTTCCTTGAATCCTTCTGCCAGGGCTTCGAGGTCGCGCCTTGCAAGCCCGCCGTAAGTAATAAAGCCTTCTGTAATAATTAGCACTGTACGTGCTTTTTCAGCCAGAGTGTCATCATTTGTGCCGATAAATCCGCCTGTATTCGAAAGGCCGTCTTTTTTGGCGCTCATGGTGCAGCCATCCGCATAGGAAAACATCTCCTTAACGATTTCTTTAATTGATTTTTCAGCGTAGCCTTCTTCTCTCTGCTTAATGAAAAACGCGTTTTCCGCAAAACGGCAGCAATCGAGATAAAGCGGTATATTGTATTTATTGAGAAGTTCGCGAGTTTCCCTTATATTTTGCATGGATACCGGCTGGCCGCCGCCGCTGTTGTTCGTAACAGTCAGCATGCACACCGGAATATTTTCCGCGCCTCTATCCTCGATTAATTTTTTTAATTTATCAAGATCGATATTTCCTTTAAAAGGAGCTTCCAATTCCGGTTTTGTACCTATTTCTGTGGGCAAATCGACAGCGTCCGCTTCCGAATACTCCAGATTCCCCCTAGTAGTATCGAAATGAGTATTGTTAGGAACGGTCTTTCCTTTTGTGTCCATTACCTGAAATAAAATCCTCTCTGCTGCACGCCCCTGATGAGTCGGAATAATATGTTTAAATCCGGTAATATCCTGAAGGATTTTTTCAAATTTATAATAACTTTTCGAACCCGCGTAGGATTCGTCACCATCCATTAATTCTGCCCATTGCCTCGAACTCATTGCGGTAGTGCCGCTATCTGTGAGCATATCTATAGTAATATGCTCCGACCTGAGATAAAAGGTATTAAGGTAAGCGTCATTCAGGTACTTTTCTCTTTCTTCTTTTGTTGTTATCGGTATATGCTCTACTGATTTGATCTTGAATGGTTCAATAACAGTCTTCATAACAAAAACATTCGCCCTTTAGTGAATAAGCTTTAATCTAAGCATTATAAAAATCATAAGGTTGCAACTTAACAAATTTTCGGTTAATATACGATTAAAATTATCGGTATATTACTCCGAGTCAAACTCCAGGCCGAAGATCTGCGGCAGTTCGAACACATGGTTTTTGAAGAATGAGAATAGCCAGTCTGAGGATAAAATTACCTCTCCGAATTTATTCTCTTCAAAATTATAAGCAAGGTCAATCCTGAATACACTCCCCGGGCCGGAGGATTTCATATTGTGCAGCTGCAAGCCTATACCCGCGGATTTTTTTAAAGGAGCTGCGATAAGGTCGGTATCCTGGTTCCAGACTGCACCTGCATCGACAAATACAGAGCCTGATACATTAATTATCCAGAATTCCAGGTCGGGGAAGAACCTAAGTTCCAAGTTGCTGATAAGCCTGTTATCGCCCACATATTCGTTCAGCCTGTATCCTCTAATGCCATAGTCGGTATCCAGTATGAGCTGGCGGAGTCCGTCCCAGTTCCAGACATTCTGATGCCTCACCCTGGCACCCAGCACCAAGGATTCACTCAGGCGGTAAAAGCCGTGCCCCAGAATTTCAAAGTAAGTGTTTTTGGCCCTGTTCCGGCTGAAAGCGCTTGCTCCGGTAAGCTGTCCGAATAGATAAAGTTCGTCGGTATAATATGACTGCTCGCCCCGCCCGCCTACATAAAAAAGGCTTTCACCGCCTGAGCCAATGGGAATCCCCCTGCCGATAACGGCCTGCCCCCAGCCGCCGATGACGAGATCTTCAGTCAGGTAAGAATTCACTTTATCTACTGTATAGAATTCCCTTGCTATTGAACCGAACCCCGCGAGCACGCTGCCTGTATTATCATAAGCGCGGCTAAATTCTTCCGATGGGCGTTCCACATCCTGCCATTCTACTAACCCTGTAATAAAAACTCTGTCCTTGCGCCACCAGGCATTTGAAAACCAGCCTTTTGCCCTTTTCTCGTGGAAACCCAAAAGGCGGAGGCTGTCCCCGCGGTAGAGGAAATCACTTCCGAAATTATTGATTACTTCCGCGCCGTAAGCCGTATTAGTCGATAAAGTGCGATAGGGCTTTTCCAGCCTGAATGTATCAAGTGTTTTAAATTTATTAGCGATAATATTTGTAAAAAACGTGAACTCCGAGCGGAATATCCGCCTGTGGTTGTAGTAAAATTGCCCCTGCCAGCCAATGTCATTTTCGGAGCGGTGCAGGGCCTCTACAAATATATCCGCGCCCAGGCCCAAAAAGTTCTTTTCGTTGAGCCTGCCGCCGTACCTCGTATAGCCGCCGCCAGTGCCGAAAAGCGGGTAGGGATATAGAGACCACTTATCTTCGGTGACCACGTAAACGTCATAAGTTGTATGGTCGATCGAATCCAGCTCTATTCCGGCATCTGTAAACAGCCCGGTAGCGCGGAGATTGCGCTCTGTTTCCGAGAGAAGCCTTTCGTCCAGAAGCTCGCCTTCTTTAAAGAGCAGTTCATCCGATATGACAAAGGGTTTTGTGGTAACGTGCAGGGCGTTAAGAAGCGGCGCCGCGAAGAACCAGTCATCCGTGCCTTTTTCGAAAACCGGGCGGTTATCTATATAGATATTCCCTATGTAGTAATCATACTGCCCGTATGCCGGTAAAAACGCCGTAAAGATAAATAATATAATAAACTTGCGGATAAGCATAAGTTTTAAATTCAATTTGAGAATAAAAAATCCAAATTAACAAAAATTGTGCGATTTTAGGATTATTTGAATGAATCATTTGGATATTCTTGCCATCAGATTTTGATTAAACTCCTTCGGCATCTCTTTTGGCATGTTTTTTCCACAGAAAATCCGCTTGACCTTGATTGTAGTGAAGTTCACTACTATATTTCGAAATCGAAACTACCATCAAACCCGAGGATCTTTCTATTTCAGTTAGCTGAATATCAGATAATAAAGCACTTTCTACTTCATTTAAGTAACTAATATGTCAATGCAATAATTATTAATTCATAGATAAAATGCAACAATAAAGTGAAAATTTTACAATAATGTATAGTTTTTTAATTAATTTAATTCTATCTGATTGTTATATTTTATTTTCCGATAGCAATGACCTCTTTGATCACTTCAATCTTATCGCTTGCGCTATCGATTGCTTCCATATAAAGCACATAGCCGCCCGGCTGCAGGGGATAGCCCTCATCGTTCCTGCCGTCCCATACTATCTCCGCGGTAGATGAGAAGAGCTCGAAATTCACCAGCTCGCGAACTCTCGCGCCCCCCAGATTGAATACATACGCTGTGATATTCGCCCTCGCGAAAGGCATTTCCCAGCGTATCACACAGAACTGCTCCTTGCCGCTGCTATAAGGTGAAAAAGGGTTGGGTTCGATTACCAGCTTACCCGACGAAGGGCGCTCAATCGAAATACTATTAATCCCTGCCGGCGTGCCGCCCTTTTCAGCAATAGATGTTGACCAGTAGCTTTCGCCTGATACACTTCCCGCGAGTACTTTTTCCAGGCTCAGGCCCTTTGTATCCGGTAAGTTATCATCATGCCATGAATTTTCATATTCCAGAGAATCGATAGTATTGCCGTAAGGATCGCGGATAATGATTATATCGCCTGAATTATTCAGGCTTATACTTTTATCCGGGATAAATACATTGGCTGAATCCATCAGCTCAGGAAAAGCTTCGTAGATGCTTTCATCCATAGCTATCAGAAAATATGCTCCGGGGGGAATCTGATTTGCCTGATCGATAACAATGCCTTCTTCATCAAGGGCAGCTTCGTCATGCACGGACCACCCGGCAAAACTGACCGGCTTTGCGGAATAATTGATAATCTCGATATATTCCGGGCAGGGATCTGCCGGGTCGTACATAATTTCATTGATGAACGCGCTGTATCCTCGCGGCAGGTAGAAAGTATCCAGCAGGGAATTATTCCCGGACTTAATGTCATTTTCGTGCGAGGCCGTGCAAAGAACAGGGTAGAGGCGATACTCCGGAAGGCCTGAAAATTCATCAATATGCAGAGAAAATTCCGCTACACCTTCTTCGAAATCAATGGCATTTTCGTAAATCAACTCATTTTCTGAAAATTCCCCGTTTCCGTCAATATCCGTGAAAACCTGCGCTTCTGCTCCGCCTTCTATCATTTTATCCGTATTCACAAAGCGGAAGTATATTATTTTTGCTTTTATATAAATGCTATCGGCGGCTATGTCATATTCGGGTTCCGTCCTGCTGTTTATCGCGCCGGGTGTAGCGCCCGCGGCGTCAATGCTGGTCAAAAGATTGCCATCTTCATAAGCCGGCCTGGCGGGGTCAATCCTTTCGAAAGATGAGCCCTTTTTACCATTTTTCATATCATAATAGAGTGAATCCGCTAATTCAGCATTAATATAAAGCACTGCTTCATCTGTGGTATTATTAAGTGCGGGCAGGGAGGCTTCGAGGATAATTCCTTCAGGCACTTCGGGCCATGCCGAAGTGAACTCCTCCGGGTCCTTAGTCAATATCAGGTAGCCACCGGCATCTATCTCAAGCGCCGGCAGAGAGGTTGTGCTTTTAGCGTCGCGAAATTCGGCCTTAGAGATACTGATCGAATTAGCTGAATTGTTATAAAGCTCAACCCATTCCGGCCCGTTTTGGGGGGCGGGCATGAGTTCATTAATGACTATCTGAGCAGCCGCTGTTTCATATATCAGAGCTGATATCAGCAGGCATTTTATTATAAAATTCATGAACAGCCTCCATATCGGATGAATTGACAAGCATTTTCGCGAGCTCATCGAGGTTCTTCATATCATTGAATGAAAACCTGGACTTAACGGGACTGTCTATATCCAGCACCCCGTAGAGCTTATCGTTTTTTATCAAAGGGATAACGATTTCGGATTCGGAAGCTTCATCACAGGCAATATGCCCGGGAAATTCATGCACATCATCAACAACCAGTGTCTTTCTCTTATTCGCCGCGCTGCCGCATACACCTTTGCCCATATCAATCCTTATGCAGGCCGGTTTACCGCAGAAAGGCCCCAACAGGAGGCTCTCGCCGGCAATCATGTAAAAACCAACCCAGTTTATCCTGTCCATCTTTTCGAATAAGAGCGCCGCGAAGTTCGAAGAATTTGTGATAAAGTTAGTTTCGGGTTCAAGCAGGCCCTTCAGGCTGCTCTTTATATCTTCGTACATTTTTTTTCGTTTAAATAATTAAATATAATAGCATGATTTTCTTCAAATTTAAATAATCCTAATGAAAATACATTCCTTATTCATACTTTTTATTAGTTTTGTTATTCTTTTTGAAATAATTGATACAAGCTGACATAATTGATATAAACTGAAATGACTGATATAAACCATATAGAATTTACGGGCACATTCGACTGTGCCATTTGCCTGAATGCCGACCTGCCGGCAAGGAATTTTTTCCGCTATCTGGAAGGTATTCCAATTCTTGCCGCTGACGGCGCCGGGATACGTCTTTTAGCCGAAGGGCTCAAAGCGGATTACGTCGTGGGCGACCTTGATTCGTTTTTTGCTTATGATAGTTTTAGAGAATATGATGATGATAAGATCATCCACCTGCCCGACCAGGAAATGAATGATTTTGAAAAAACTCTATTATTCGCTGAAACAAAGGGCTACCGCAAGGCTCTTATACTGGGTATGCATGGCGGCGAGCTTGAGCACAGCCTGAATAACTGGAGCGTTTTTAAAAGATATGCCAAAAGGATGGAACTCTGCATTTATGATAAAACCCGCTTCGGCATATTGATAAACAAAGGCGTGAAGCTTAGTTCATCCCCCGGGGAGATAATATCGATAATTCCACAGCCGGAAATACTGCTCAGCACTGAAAATCTCCGCTGGGAACTTAAGAATGAATGCCTGCGCTTCGGCCAGCGTGAAGGCGCCCGGAATAAGTCCATTGGCAGCGAGATCAGCATCAAAGTACATTCCGGCGAAGCCATGCTATTCTTCGACTCCCGTATGCCCTTCGCCCCCGTAATCAAAGGGTAGGGGTAGCCTACCCCCCTTCATTTAGTTCGTAGTCGGCGATTTTGCGGTAGAGGGTTCTTTCGCTGATGCCGAGCTCGTGGGCGGCGTGGCGGCGGTTGCCGTTATATTTTTTTAATGCTGCTTCGATCAATTTCTTTTCCATTTCGGCAAGGTCAAGATTATGGTTGTATATGCTATCTTCATTATGCCTTATTTCCTCAGTGGTTTGGATGCGTATTCTTTCGGTCGATTCGCGGATATCGTCCATCTGGCTGTACAGGTGTGCTATCGAGCGCTTTACGTCTCCGATGTCATTCTTTATTTCCAGCAGTGTGCGGAATATAAGCCCTGGTTCGAGCTGGCTTTCATCGCCATCGCCCCGGTCACGGAAGATAAGGGATTTTTCTCTGTCCATATCCTTTGCTACGTAGGCGGGCAAAGCGCGCGGTATGTACTTGCTAATTAACTCAGGAGTGATGTAATCCGCTTTTTCAAGCGTGATCACGGTTTCGATCATATTTCTCAGTTCGCGTACATTGCCCTTCCAGTGTAGGCTCTTGAGTATATTCTGGGCGTCTTCCGAGATACCCTTAAAATCAATGGCCAACTTCTGTGATGTCCTTTCCGCGAAAAAATCAGCCAGCAGAGGTATATCATCGGGGTGCTCGCGCAGGGCGGGGAGTTCCAGGTGAACGGACTTAAGCCTGTAATAAAGGTCCTGCCTGAATTCTCCTTCCATTACATGCTGCTCCAGCTTCCTGTTCGTGGCGGCAATTACTCTTACATCCACCTTACGTACCTGTGATGAACCGAGCCTGGAATATTCACCTGATTCCAGCACTCTAAGCAGTTTTACCTGGGTATTAACGGGCATTTCGCCTATTTCATCGAGGAAAATTGTGCCTGTGTTAGCTGCTTCAAAAAATCCTTCCCGCAGTGAATCGGCCCCGGTGAAAGCGCCCTTCTCATGTCCGAAAAGCTCGGATTCGAGCAGGTTTTCGGGGATAGCGCCGCAATTTACGCTTACGAAGGGGTTTTTCCGCCTTTTGCTCATCCCGTGTATGGCATTGGCAAATACCTCTTTGCCCGTACCGGTTTCCCCGGTTATAAGTACTGTCAGGTCGGTAGGCGCGGCCTGCAAAAGAGTTTTTATCAACTCTCTCATTTTATGCGACCTGCCGACTATGCCATAGCGTATTTTCAGCAGCTCAAAAAAGTCATTATCGGATATATTCTGGTCCATAGGCCTAAATCAGGATTCTTTTTTCTTGATCCATTCTTCCCAGCCGCCGCTGTAAATGAACACCTTATCAAAACCTCTTGCCTGCATGATCAGGTCGGCCAGCTTATGGCTGGAATCGCAAGTGCCGCCGTCGCAATATATCACAATGGTTTTATTATCAGGCAGCTCAAATATCTTCGGCATTATTTCATGCTCATCGTCATAAGGGAATATATTTATCGCGTCGCCGATTTTATCTTTCGCGTACTGGTCCGGATGGCGAGCGTCAATAATAACAAAGTTAGGGTTGCCGGTTATCTTTAGCATCTGCTCAAAGGTCACTGTCTGCTCTTGAGGGTCGGCTAACTGCCCGGCAGGTTTTTGCTCCGGTTCCGGATCAATATCTGCTTCTTCAGTGCTTTTTTCATTCGGCTTTGAGGTATCCACTTTGCTTATGTCTTCAGTTGTTGTATCCTGTTTTGCTAACTCTTCCCATTGCGCAACCGTGTCTTCTCCGGCATCACTTACAGGAGACGCAGTATCGGTGCCTTCATCGAACAGCAGGCTGTCCGGTATTGCCGCTACCTCCTTTTTGCCGGTTAGTGGCATTTTATGAACAAAGAAATTGTAAGCAAAAGCGAGTACAACCGCAAACGCTACAATAACTGATATTTCTTTTATAAGTTTTTTCATGTTATCTGTTTAAATAATTATATGCAGCGATTATTTCTTTGGTTTTCTGCGCGGCCAGATTTCTGATCTCTTCGCCCAGATGTTCGACTTTATCAGGATGATACTCTGTCATCTTCTTTTTATAAGCAGCTTTGATTTCTTCTTTCGATGCTCCTTTCGCCAATCCCAATACCGTTAGCGCCCTCGTTTCATCCATAACGTGGCTTTGGCTCTTATTTCCGCTATCTTTGCTCTTTGAAGAAGCATCTTCTTGTTCATAGGCATCCCTATTGAGCTCATTTATGATCTTTCTAAGCTCATCATCTTCACTGCCCATCCTGAATGAAGTTCTTTTATTTTCCTCAGGGCTGATATGTACCTTCGCGTACCGCTTTAATCTATCGAAAAGCTGGCCCAATTATTTATCCTTTAATAATTTCAAATTATCCCTTATTTCCATGACGCTATTACAGGCAATAATGTTATCATTCTCCTGAGAGTATTTTCTCATTAAAGCCAAAAGCTCGTGCCATTTGCCGGAGAAAAGCAGCAAGGGCTTTTTATCTGCCAGGCCTCTATCGAGCAGCGCCCAAAGCGCCGCGATTTCAAGTAATGTGCCTGAGCTTCCCGCCAGCGCTATGTATGCATCGCCCAGTTCAATCAGCTTTATTAAACGGTCTATGTAACTTTTTGTTTTTATCTCTTCCGTGTGCCATTTATTTGGGTTTTTTCCGTATTCTTCCGCGGTAACGGCTATTCTTCTTATATTAAACAGTGAAGAGCCTTTAAAAGCAGCCTCCATAGTGCCGCCGTATCCGCCGTTAGCTAGGCAGTAGCCCTCCTCGGCCAGCGCTTGCCCCAAATCAAAGGCTTTTTGATATTCAGTGGAATCCTCCCTGCAATTACCGCTGCCGAATATGGTGATTATCTTTGCGCTCATAAATTCATGCCGATGCTGAAGTATGCCTTGAATGGCCCCCATACAGCCCCATCAGGATCCTTAACAAAATAAAAGGATCGCCCTAATGAGAATTTCCCGGGGCCCAGAGGCGTATCTATGGCTATGCTCGCGCCGATGCCGTGCCTGAGTTTGCTTATCTTGATCTGCTCGGGTACTGTCCAAATGCCGCCCAGATCATATCGCAGGTAAAAATAAGTATCGAAAAATATCCTGAACGGGGCCTTATATCTGTAATTCAGAAATGTCCGGAATACCTGCCGGCCCATATTTGCGTTTTCGCGATAACCGAAAAAATTCTCCTGGCCGCCCAGGCTGAAAAACTCAGGATAGGGGAGAGTTTTATCTGCCATACCGAAAAATAGCCCGGGTGTTATCGTTATATTTGAAAATGATATGTTGCTCTTGTAGCTGAACCTGGCTTTAGAAAACCCCACAATTTCAGTCAGAGGCAGAATGCTTGTTTCCAGGGAAATATCAATTATTTCTCCTTCAGTCGGGAAATCGATCCGGTTTTCAGTATCGAATAGGGCTCCTAATTTGATTGTTGAAATATGGTAAAAATCTTCTCTAATTGAAGAATCCCTGTCGTAACTTCTCTGCATTTCATAACGAATACCCCCCGATAGGACACCTTTTTTTTCAACTCTTGTATTAAGTGAAAGCATAGCGCCATACCGCTGGAAAGCCCATTCATCGGATACGAATTTCTCGAATTCATCACGGGGCAGCCCCGCTTTTTCATCGTATTGATAAATGCTTTTCCAACCGTAGTATCCGCTTGCCGTAAAACCAAGTTCAGTATTCATGATTTTAGGATTTTCTAATATAATTCCAGCCCATTGGTTTCTGGAACCACCGGCGAATCTTGCCGTAGCCCTTAAACCGAAATTGAACAGGTTCTCCTGTACTAAATCTATCCCCACCTGCGTGTGCCGGGAATTATCTATTCTGGCGCCGACGATTACTGCCTGCGTGCCGCTTTCGACTACATTGACTTTCAGGCCGGTACCTTTCCCGGGTGATTCTTCGACCTTTATCTCAACATGCCTGAATAGCCCGGTATTCAGTAGGTTTTCCCAACCTTCTGAAATTTTTATAGGATTGATGGGGTCGCCTATACTGTAATCGATTTCCCTCAGTATTAAAAATTCTTTTGTAGCTTCATTGCCGGTGATCTCAATAAAACTAATTATCCCCGGATCTAACTCCAGCTCTATAGTTTCATCCGATATCTTAAAATTATTTATTGACGCAAAGCTGAAGGCTCTTTTTTGATATTCTCTGAGAACTTTTGCTTCAATTTCCAGTTCCAGGCCCGGGTATAGTTTCTTTGGAAGAATTTCCAGCTCAATGATATTCTCTATACTATCTCTAATGTCAGTAAATCTGTCAGAATTAATTCTAATTTGGCGGATCTTTTGATAAGGGTGCGCTTTTAGATCAATTCGGCCATCGCTACTGATAACCCTTATCTTTGAATATTTTCCTGAATAAATAATATCCTTCAAAAGGGGCTTTAGATTTTGATGATTAAATACCGCTCGGGCAATTTTCGATGAATCAATAGAATAGAATCCTGCTATCCCGGCAGGCCCGGTATCAGCCAGCATTTGGGATGCTCTATCCAGCCTTGAGCTCATCACGGAATCGGTAAATTTTTCATCTCTGTACTTCAGAGTATCAATAAGCAGTGCCGCGGCTTCCCTTCCGATTTCGATTAAAGTATCTATGGCGGCAAAATCATCGTTTTTTCGACCTTTCAGATCCGGCTTGATTATATAGTCCGCCATACCGGAATGCTGCTTTTCGAACTGTTTCATAGACATCGAAACTACCTGGTCGGCAATATTCCAGGGTGTATTCAACTCCGCGCTGCTTAAAAGTGGGGATGTTGTGTTCACAGCTATGATTATATCCGGGCTAAATTCCAGGGTATGCTTTACCGGTACATTCGACAGTACGCCGCCATCGACAAGTATCATACTATCCATGCGAACAGGAGTATACCTCAATGGGACAGTGGCGCTGGCTCTTACCGCTGTTATCAAATTCCCATCCGAAAGGGCGACGGATTCTCCACGTATCAAATCCGAGGCTACTGCCCGGAAAGGTATTTTCAAGTCATCGAAACTACCGGTGGATTTATATGGGGCGTTCCAGAAAAGCTGATGTAATATAAAATAGAAATCAGCTCCTTCGGATATTGCCTCAGGTAACACAAATATAAAATCTTTGAATTCAAGCCTTATGAGGCTTCGGTCTTCGATTATTTTTTGATCAATAAAAAGGTCTTGCCTTTTGCTGTTATCTCTTAGTGAGAAATAACTTTCCCAGTCAACAGCCCTGATTACGGAATCAAGCTCCGCGGCTGTATAACCCGCGCTGTACAGGCCGCCGACTATCGCGCCTATGCTGGTGCCGACTATGCTCGATGGAATAATTCCGGCTTGCTCCAGCTCTCTGAGTACGCCTACCTGCGAAAACCCTCTGGAGCCGCCCCCGCTGAGAACAAGGCTAATGTGCGGCTTAACCGAAGCGGGGTCGGGTAAGATAATTTCATCTCCGAAAGCCGGGCGCGCAAGGATCAACAAAAAGATTGCCGGCAAAAAGGCCTGCAATACCTTTCCCCAACCGGCAAAGGCATTATCTGATGTTGAATCCCTGAAATTCACCTGTGTAATTTTCATCCTCTCTTAAGCATTTTTCCACGTTAGCCCTGCCCGGGCCCTGCCTGAGCCTGCCGTGCAGGTTGTCGATAGCGGCTTCGCCGCCTTCGGCGACTACTTCCACACTGCCGTCGTATTTGTTCTTCGCGTATCCGTTCAATCCGAGAGCTTCGGCATTTTTTAATACAAAATACCTGAATCCCACACCCTGTACAAGGCCGTTAATTTCAAATTTAGCCCTTTTTTTATCCATATTAAATACTATTTTAATATTATTTATAAATAATTGCTTCTAATATCTCTTCCGATTTTTCTTTAGATACCAATTCGGAGATGATAGCCGAAGCGAATTCGAATGCAGTACCCGTTCCTCTGCTTGTGAACACATTCCCGTGGCGTTCCACCCTGTTTTCGGTATATTCACATTCTCCGAGCTCGTTTTTCACGGAAGGATGAGAGGTAGCTTTTGAGCCTTTCTCCAGAAAACCGCTGTCGCTGAGTATTTTCGGTGCGGCGCAGATGGCTCCAATAATGCCGTCCTGGTTCTTTGTATTTTCCATTATGCTTATCAGATGGGAATTCGCTCCCAGGTTCCGGGTGCCTTCGGCTCCGCCGGGCAGCACAACCGCGTCAAAATACATGTCGGAGCTTATATCCTTTATCAGTTTTTCCGGTTTGAGGATAACTCCTCTTGAACATACCATATCGTGGTCTTCTCCTGCAATGGTAACGTCCAGGCCTGCTCTTCTGAACATATCTATTAAAATAACCGCTTCCATTTCTTCCGTGCCGTTTGCTATCGGTACCAGTACTTTTTTAGCCATACTTTCCTCCTGCTGTATCTTAAATCCTACTAATAAAATCGACGATTGAATTTTCCATAAATTTAGAATTAAAACCTTTATAATTTATTATAAAAAAAACGGCTTTTTGTTTTTTTATTTTTAATTAATGATTATATTGTATAAAATAAAAATAATATTAAGCCTGAAAATGCAATATCCCATTATAGCAGACTCCGCGATCGAATCCGGGTTGCATCCTTATCCAGCTGCTGCGCGTCTTAAACGGATAATGCATGGCCAATTATCTATCTGTACACGATTTCCTGGAGCATACCATGCAATTATTTAAAAGAATATTTACAGCGCTGATTTTGCTTGCCCTGTCAGCCAACATCAGCTACAGTAAAGGCTACTGGAAAGTGATATATGAAAAACCGCATCATGGAATAGCCTCATTTCATGCGTTTGATGAAAACACTTTGATCCTGCAAGAAAGTGAAACATTATTCGATAATATTACTATAGTCTATATGGCTGAAATTATAAAAAAAAGTACTGATGGAGGAGAAAGCTGGGAAGAAATACTCAGATTTGAAGACGGGTCTGATGAAATAATTCTAGAAGGATTAACCGGCGATGAATTACATTCTGTTACTCAAATCATAGCTTCCAACACAGGCGTGATAACAGGGTATATGTTTCACCGCAATTATGTGCTTAGAAGCGAAGACCGGGGAAAAACATGGAAGGTTCAGCCTATAGCGCCTCCGTATGGAATAGATTCGACTTATGGACAAGTTTCAATGCAGGTTTATGGAGATAGTTGCGGTTCATATCGACCGGGTAGTAATGCTAATAATAGATATAAGGATGAGGTACTGGTAACTTTCAACGCATGGAAGACTGTTGATACCCTTTACAGCCCTCACGAAGAGCTCTATCCGGTAGCCTTTTTGTTTGCAAATGATACGACCGGTTATCTGGATTGTACAATCTATGATGAAGAAAAAGAGGATTTTAGAAGAATCTATTATAAGTATATCAAGGATAAAGGCTTTACGTCTCATATTGAAATCGATCTGCCTTTTAAGGTGAATTTAGTTAAATTCAATGAAAAAAATGACATATATGTTACAGGCTATTCAAAACATCAAATAAATGAAGATTCGGTAGCATATCATGGACATCTCTATAAATACATTTCGGCTTCAGATGAATGGAAAGAACTATTTGAGATTAAATCAGGCGGATTGGGACAAGTAGAAATGTTGAATGATGATTTTGGATATCTTTCTTTAATAGACAGGGAAGAAGGCGAAGACTTTGAAAAGTTTGGGCCGACTATTACACTGAGAACCCATGATGGTTGGGCGACACATGATACTGTTAACCGTGATAGCAGATTCTGGATTGGAAAAATAGGGTCATTTCATTTAATATCTGAAACAGCAGCATACAGCAGAACATATTACCACCTATGCAAATACATTGACGAGCCCTTGTCAGTGAATGATATGGATAATGGTATAAAAGAGAACTTGATCGAAGTATATCCGGCGCCGTATAAAGCTGATAAACCGCTGTCGATCAAATTCACAAGCCCCTTTACTCAGGAAACATCTATTCTGATAAATGATATATCGGGAAATACCATAAAAAGATTTAGGATGGAATTGATTAAAGGCGAAGAATATGAACTCAGCTGGCAGCCTGAAAGAGACCTATCCCCGGGAGTATATTTTGTAGGCCTCTTTGCTCTTAATCAACCCGTTTACTCCGAAAAATTCATAATTGAGAAATGAAAGTTCGCCGGCCCGGCAATCGAATTTGAAATATTTGTAATTGCATGTTGGCGTGTTATATGAAATTCACCCCCGGTTTCGTGAGGATCGGGGGATTATTTTTTATATATTCTTAAATTGATGATGGCAGTGATGCTAGCCCGCTGTTATCTCCGCAAAAGTGGGTATGCTTTTCAGAAATTTAATCTTGCCTTTTTCAAAATCCACGCGGCAGGCATAATGGCAGAGTCCGTTGCTGATCACCAAGTAGGGTACTTTGAGCTTGAGGTTGTACATTCCGGCCTGGTCGAACACATTTTGCTTAAGCGCTATACCCTGAGCCTTGAATTCCAGTATCATAAGCGGCATGCCCGATTGGCCGTACACGACGGCGTCGCATCGCTTTGAAAGCTCATTCAGCTTGATCTCCATTTCCACTCTTATAAGTCCTTCAGGATACTGAAGTGAATTTACAAGGTATGACAAAAAATTTTGCCTGACCCACTCTTCGGGGGCCAGGCGTTTATATTTCTTTCTGATCTTATCGAAAATGAACAGCCTTCCTTCAATTTCCCTAATTATAAGCTCCTGCTTCGGGAGATTTAGCTCGGGCAGCTCATTGCATAGCAATTTGCCGCCCTGCTGCTCATTGTAATCTGATTTTTTATTATTCCGATTTTGGCGCGATTCCGCTTTCAATCCATTACTCTGGTTTAGAATAATCATCCAGTTTATACTCGTAAAGTGTACCCTGCCTTTCGCGGGCAGCTTCATCCCATTCTTTAACGACGGTTTCAAGGAATATTTCTTTATCTTTTCTCAAATATTCCATATCGAGCCCTATGTACTCCTGGGCTTTTGCTTTGGTTGAAATATCAGGTATATTCACAGGTATCTGTACATTGTGCTTAACAAGAACAACATTAATTGAAGCGCGGGCCCTTTCAGATTTCTGAATAGACAATCCGAGTACTCTGAGAGCTTCCACAGGTGAATGGAATCCGAATCCGTTAGTGGCCGCCACCCAGTCCCACAGGAATTGTGATTCCCTTATGAGCTTCAGGGCTTCTTCCATTTCCTGATCGGTAGCTCCGGCGTCCCAAGCCGCTTTAGCTTCAATATGCGCTCTGGCAAGGGATTTTTCTGTTTCCCGCCTAATTTGCATAACTTTATCCTGCCTCTCGTAAACGTCTTTTATAAGATCTTCTTCGCTTTCGCGGTGGCAGGTCTGGCAGGAATTAGCAACATTATTTAAGGGGCTCTGCAGGTGGTGGTCTGTGAATTTCACACCGCCTTCTACTTTATAAGGCATGTGGCAGTCAGCGCATGATACACCTCTATCGGCGTGCACGCCTGTCATCCATGTTTCAAAGTCGGGATGCTGAGCTTTTAGCATTTTTGCCTTGCTTAGCTTATGAGTCCAGTCAGTAAATTCGATTTCATCATAATAGGCCAGCATTGAATCGGCGCTGAAGCCTTTATCCCAGGGGAAGGTAAGGTAATTCTCGGGTTCTTTTTTGAAGTAATACTCCACATGGCACTGAGCGCAAACATATGAGCGCATTTCCTGATGTGTAGCGTCTTCAATATTTTTACCTCGCCTTTCAAGCGCTTCAATAAGCGCGGGCCTGGTTATCCTTAAATTCATTGTTTCGGGATCATGGCAATCCTGGCAGCCAATTGGATTTATGATCTCGTCGCCAAATTCCTTCCATGTGCCCGCATAGAATTTCTCGCGGCCGATCTTATCCATTAGTCTGGGTACATCTGTACTTTTACACGACCAGCAGGTGGCAGGCATGGGGCTGACCTCAGTTCCTCCTGTCCTTAGTATGTGCCTAATGTCTTTTATAGCGTAAGCATGCCCCCGGCCCTGTGCATAATCCTTAGAAAAACCGTATCCTGCCCAAAGAACAACTACTTCCGGATATCTTTCCAGATAGTCAATATGAGCGGAACCGGCATATTTACTCATGAATGAAGTATCGAGTGTGTGAAGGTAGCTGTTATACTGCCTCGGAAAGTTTCTTCCCCATACTTCATTGCGCGGTTCCCATTTAGGAATATCTTCAACCATTTCGAGCTTAGTTACTTTCTCGGCTCTTCTTTCAATTATTGAAGCGGTAAATATACCTGCTAAGAATACCACAACCACAGTTGCAACAAATATAACCCAGTTAACCCAGGGTTTTCTCTTACTATCAGCCATGATCTCCTCCTTTATTATTTGTTATTGTTTTCATTATTATTCAGCATTTTCATCATCCACTCGGGTATTGTGGGATTCTGTTGAGGAATCCTCGCAAACGGAGTTGATGTTTCCGAGGTTACACTTCCGTGGGGAACCTGCTCATGGCAGTGCCAGCAGTAAGTACGCTTGCCTGCTTTTTCTTTGCCCCAGTCTTCATCAGAAAGCGATACAGGGTGAAGCTGATTAATATGGCAGCGAATACAATTTTCCTGGACAACATTCTTGCCGGCGTCCAGTATCCTGATTGCCGGTGGTTCATTCCTTAAAGTAAAGACGGTGGCATGCCTCATACCGTCCTGAGCTTTAAACAAATACTTCCTCACGAAATTATCCTGAGGCACATGGCAGTCGTTACATACTGCCACTTCTCTGTGGCTGCTGTGCTCCCATGTGGCAAAGTGCGGTATCATCACATGGCAGTTAACGCAAGCCTCCGGATCGTCCGACAAATATGAAGAGGCATTGGATATATGAAAGGCTGTAACACCAATACCTGCTAATACTCCAAGGATGATTGTTACCGGCAGCCTCCAGTTTTCCGGAGGAATTAGTTTCTTTATGAACATAAACAAAATTATCCTTGAATATTCATATGAAAAATTTTTCATAATATTAAGAAAAAAATAATAATTTTCCAAATTTATTTAAGGACAATAAGGTCTTTTTATCCGATTTGTATAAAAAGTGTTGTTTTCCGGTTTAATAATCCTTTATGCTTATTTGAGAGTTATGCTTATTTGAGAGTGTTTATTTTGTGCATTGTCTGGTCGCGCAGGTCTTCGAGGGTTTCTTCGCTAAGCATACGGTAAGTTTCATCGCGAAGCTTCCCCCATTTGCCGTGAACGGGGCATGGCTCTTCAACGCTGCAACCTCGGAAGCCAAGTACACATTTATGGAACATCTCAAGTCCGTCGATTATCATCACGATATCGATGAGCCTGATCTCCGAAGCCGGTTTTGCCAGGTAAAATCCTCCGAATTTGCCTTTTTTCGATCCGATAATTCCTTCGGAGGTTAAAGATTGAAGTATTTTTGATAAAAATTCTTTCGGAACCGTAAGATGGTCAGCTATTTCCTGAGCGTTAAATCTCTTGCTTGGTTCCTGCGCCGATAAAAAAAGTACCGCCTGTAAGGCCAGTTCACATTTCTTTGAAAAAATCGCTGTCATTAATAAATACCATAATCATATAGCATTGAAAGTATTAAGCAAAACTATGAAAAAATATTTAAAAAATTTGTAAAAAATATTTGGAAATCAGACTCGTTAGTCTTATTATTGAAACGGACATTGTAGTCCGATTATAAAAAGAAGAAAAGAATTAGATAAGTTTTAAATAAATATTACGGGTCATAAAACATGAAAAGAAAGATTATCAATATAAACGAAGAGCTTTGCGACGGATGCGGACTTTGCGTCCCCGAATGTAAGGAAGGCGCTTTGCAGATAATCGAAGGCAAGGCAAGGCTCATAAGCGACCTCTTCTGCGATGGGCTGGGCGCCTGCATTGGCCATTGCCCGCAGAATGCCATTACAATAGAGGAAAGAGAAGCCGGGCCATATGATGAAAGAAAAGTGCTCGATAGCATGGTCAAGCAGCCTGGAAGCGTACTTAAGGCTCACCTTAAGCACCTTAAAGAACACAATGCCATGGAATTCTTTAATGATGCCATTGATTATCTTAACGAAAAAAATATTCCGGTTCCTGAGCTTGAAGAGAAAAAGCCTAACGGTTTGGGACATCAAGGCGGCGGATGCCCGGGTAGCAAAATGTTCCAAATAGAAAGGCCTGCTTCAGAAATAACTGATAATAACGGCAGTGAAAATGCCGGGTTACGGTCGGAATTAAATCAGTGGCCGGTACAGCTGCATCTTGTAAATCCGAATGCACCGTATTTCAGGGGATCAGAGCTGGTTATCGTTTCAACCTGCGCACCGCTGGCCAATCCTAACATTCACAAAGATTATATGAAAGGCAGAAGCGTTGTGGTAGCCTGCCCGAAACTTGATTACACCGCTCCCTACAAAGATAAGCTTAAGGATATCTACAGCATGGGGCAGACCCCGAAAGTCATTATTCTGAGGATGGAAGTTCCATGCTGCGGCGGGCTGACAAAATTCGCCTGTGATGCGGCCATCGAATCGGATAATGATGCAATAATTGTTGAGGAACATGTCTTAACTATTAAAGGTGAATTAAAAAGAAAAGAAATTTTGATTAATAAAAGCGAGAAAGCACATGTCTGATAACTATGAAGCAATTAAAAAACCGCAAATGCTGGAAAACCTGACCGGATACCAGGATGGTACGGTAGCCAGCAGAACCCTGCTTAATAAAAAAAACGGAACGCTCACCATATTCGCGTTTGACCAAGGCCAGGGGCTGAGCGAGCATACAGCGCCTTTTGACGCCTTTGTTCAGATACTCGACGGCGAGGCGCTTATTACAATAGGCGGCGTAGAGCATGAATTAAGCAAAGGTATGAGCCTGCTTATGCCGGCGGATATACCTCACGCTCTCAAGGCCGTCAAAAAGTTCAAAATGCTTTTAACCATGATAAAATCATAAATTTTGTAAACAGGAAAATCAGGAGAAAAAAATAATGTTTTGTTTTCAATGCGAACAGTCACAAAAAGGCAATTGCCACTCATCGGTAGGTGTATGCGGTAAGGACGAAACCACTGCGGCATATCAGGACCTTCTGGTACATGTAACCAAAGGCATAGGCCAGTATGCTCACAGGATGAGGCAGCTCGGAGTAATCGATAATGAAATAGATATATTTGCCGTGGAAGCGCTCTTTACTACTGTAACTAACGTTAACTTCGATGAGCAGTCAGTAAAATTAATGGTAAAAAAAGGCGCGGAATTAAAAGAGCTAGCCAAAAGATTACATGAAGACGCCGCTAAAAAAGCCGGTAAAGAACCCGCAAGCCCCGGGGGCCCTGCTGAGTTTGAATTTATTGAGGATGACAAAGCACTTTTGAACTATTGGGAAAATATATCAATCGAAGAAAGAATGAAAGACGAGGGCAAGGTCATCACAAGCCTTAAAGAAACAATCTTGTACGGATTAAAAGGCCTCGCGGCTTATGCCGATCATGCTCTAATCCTGGATGTTTCCGATGATGACGTGTACGCGCGTATCCACGAAATTCTCAACTTTCTCACAGAAAATCACACTGCTGAAGAGCTTCTGGGAATGGCGCTTAAAACAGGCGAGCTGAACCTCAGAGTAATGGAACTTCTCGATTCGGCGCATACTTCAACTTACGGCCATCCCGAACCGGCTAAAGTCAGAATGACTCCGGTGAAAGGCAAAGCCATACTGGTATCAGGCCACGACATGAAAGACCTGGAAGAGCTACTCAAGCAAACAGAGGGTAAGGGAATAAATATTTATACGCACGGCGAAATGCTCCCGGCGCACGGTTACCCGGAACTCAGGAAATATAAACACCTCGCCGGCAATTATGGCGGCGCCTGGCAGGATCAGCATAAGGAATTTGACGCCTTCCCCGGGTCTATTCTCATGACTACGAACTGCATCCAGAAGCCCAGGGCGGGTTATAAGGACAGGATATACACATGCGGCCTTGTTCAGTGGCCCGATGTGCACCACCTTAACGACAGGGATTTTTCACCGGTGATTGAAAAAGCACAGGAAATGGCAGGATTTGAAGAAGACACCGAAGCTAAATATTCATTCACAGGATTTGGCCATAACGCGGTTATGAATGTTGCCGATAAAGTTGTCGATGCTGTCAAAGCAGGCAAGATCAGGCATTTCTTCCTTGTCGGCGGATGCGACGGTGCCCGAAGCGGCAGAAACTATTATACGGAATTTGCCGAGAGCGCTCCCAAAGATACAGTTATCCTTACACTCGCCTGTGGTAAATTCAGATTTAACAAACTTGAATTTGGCGATATTGACGGCATTCCGAGGCTGCTCGATGTCGGACAGTGCAACGACGCATACTCTGCCATAAAGATAGCTCAGGCATTAGCGGACGCTTTTGATACAGACGTTAACAGCCTTCCTCTGTCACTCGTGCTTTCATGGTATGAGCAGAAAGCGGTAGCTATACTTCTGACTCTGCTGCACCTCGGCATAAAAGGTATCAGATTAGGCCCGACTCTGCCAAAATTCCTCGAGCCGGAAGTGATAGATATTCTCGTTAAGAATTATGATATTAAGCCCATTAAAACAGCGGAAGAAGATCTTAATGATATCCTTGCTGCTTAAAGGGCGATCAGCAAACTGACCCGTTATAAGAAAAGCCGTCTTCGGTATATCCGGGGCGGCTTTTAAATTGATGTCTCTTAATATTAATATTTTTTCGGATATTTCTTTTATCAGATTAAATCGGAACATCAAGGAAAATTAAAATTCAGTATGCTCAAATGGCTTGATTTCAGCAAGAATAATATTAATAATCCACAGAACAAATTAAATCAATTATCATTTTTTTTCTTTTTTCATCTAATTTGCCCTTATTAATAGCGGAACGCTGGACAGCTAAAAATCTGAAAATTTTTATTTCATCTTCATTAGCATATGAGCGACCGGGCAGTCTGTTATTTTTAATAACGAAATTTTGTAAGATGGAAAATTTTTCATCCCAACTCAACTTAATTTTATTGGTACTGAGCAATTTCTTGCCGTAGTTATGCTTTTTTAATCCAAAATACTCGTAGTTTAAGCAATCAAATCTTCTCTTATCTGCTCTTAAATTAGAAGTGATATATTTTTTATTTGTATCAAAGCTTTTTGTTACATAATCAACAATGTCATCGATATGTACCGGCTTTTTAGCTTTTATAATCAATTCTTCAGCTAATTCTCTTATGCTGCCCAGTTTCATATCGTCTCTATTTTTCCATTTTAATAATCCGAATATACTTTTACGGCTTATAGGTATGAAGCCTTTATCTCTTTTCATAGAATTTTTTAAAGATAGAGCCGCTATCTGAATACCGGGATGAATCTCCTTAACTTTATCGATTATCTCTAAAATATGGGCCGGCCTGCCGATTAATTCTAAAGCTTCCAACGCATATTGATACAGATGCATTTTTTTATTTTCTACAATATTAATTTTATGATCTGAAATAATCGTAGTGTCAAATTCATTTTTCAGAATATTAAAGGCTATAGTGTGTACTTGTTTTGTAGAATTATTGGCAAACAGAACATTTTTAAATGACTTTTCAATGATCAAGTCCACTGGCAGTGTATAGCTATTACTGACGGGCTGATTGTAAATTGAGTAAATCTTTTCAATAAATAATTCAAAGTCAAACCGGTTTGTTATGCGTTTACTAACTAAGTATAAGTTTTTCCAATTATGCGCCGTTTTCCTGTTAATATTATATAAAGTATTAATCTCCTTGCCAATTATATCATAATCATTTTTAATAAGAATATGAAGAAATTTTGCTATGCCACAATTATTGAAAAAAGTATTTTCATTATCATTAATTTTTGTTAGCAGTTTATTATCTATATGAATAAATTCAGATGAAAAATCGATATCGTAGAGGTTCCAAAATTTATTTTCGATTAATCGCAGAAACAGAAAATTCTTATAATGCTTATTAAATAATGAATGCCTTATCTGCCTGATCCTTTCGTAGGTTTTACCGAATTCATCTGCAATAATATGTAAATCCTTATTGTCATATTTAAAAGCATTAATGCAGTAAAAAAGGATATAGCTCTGCAATTCAGTGAATAATACATTATTTTTAATCAAATAAAAAACAGTTCCAAAATAAGGTAAGCCGCTTTTATAATCGTAATCATAAAATGAATCCAATCCTTTTTTGTCAATATGGAATTGATATTCCAGATATGAAATATACAAATGCTTTTTTATTTCATGATCTTTTTTATATGTATTTAATATATTTAATAAATTTTTATAGAACAAATAAAATTTTCTCAGTTCTTCTCTTATAATTCTTCTGGTAACCATTCTATCAATTTGATTTTTTAATAAAGCATAGGCATTATATAAATTATAAAAATCAATTTTTCCTTTTATCAGATACTGCAAAGCAGAAGAACTATTTACTGAAAGGTTTTTTACAACAATATTCATTATGTTATTTATGAACTGAATTGATTCATTGCTTATTTTTAGTATTTCATAATAACGGTTTTTTATAGAATGGCTGACAAAATTTTCTGAACCATTTGGATGTAAGTTGTCATCGCATAAGTGTGATAAGATATTGTTGGTTTTAACACCGCAATACCTCAATTCCAAAAAATTATTTTTTTCTAAATAATAATTCAGCAGAGAATTTAAATCTGATAATCCCGCAGTTTCGCAAACAGTTATTGCTCTCGCGTTTAGATGGTAATCTTCGTGGAGTTGGGTTAATGTTCTATTTTTATTGATAGTTGTCACATCAATAATCCGAATAAAATAATAAGTTATGCAATAATATTAAAATTGTGGATAACTCACAAATTTATTTGGTAATGCAAATAAAAAAAGGGCTGCTAAACAGCAGCCCTTAATACATATCATCTATCAAAAGTATTGCTATCTTTTGATCACTTTGCCGGTGAAGTAATTTTCGCCATTGCTTATAACAATGTGGTAAGTTCCCGCAGCCAGAGCTGATATATCAAGATCTCTTTTGTTCAGTCCTTTATTAAACATGTGGGTTTGTTTAACTGCAACTGAGCCTTTAGAATCATAAAGGTTTAATTCATATCTTCCCGGATTGCTTAGCTCCAGCTTAAGTGCGCATTTGCTATCCGAGGGGTTCGGGCTAATTTCAAAGCCGTTTCCAGGGCCTGCAGCGCTAACCACGGAAAGAGGCTCTTTAGCATAGGCTGAATAGTGTATGTCAATTTTCTGTGGATCGCCGTCAGTCGTAATTTCCAGAATGGCTTCTTTCGGGCCTTCCTTTTTTGGCGAGTATTTCAGGGTCAGGCTTGATTGCAGCCCGGGTTGTATCGGGTTCTGAAACGGTGACGTTATGGTAAACTCATCTTCTTCCACAAATGAAGGAACTACAAGCTTAACATCCGTGACATTAATATCAATATTACCGTTATTTTTTAATCTTACTATATCGAATTTAAACTTGTTTATCTCGAGGGTATCCAGGTCAACTTCTTCGGCGGTAAGAAGGCTGATCTCATTATTAACGTTGTAAGGTACGCTGTAAAACTCAATGTAGGTCAGATATTTGCCGATCTGCCATAATCTGGAAGTGTTATCATTGCCGTCATCCGCCCCGATAGTATAATTGCCGGGAATATCCCTGGTAAGTTCAAAGCTCCAGGTTCTGCCTAAGTCTGTTGTTATCCATACATGGCCACGCTCGTCAAGCATAATTAAAGATCTCGAGTTATCGGGCCCGTACAGATACACGGGGTACATTTTGCCGTTTATATTTTCACTGTCAACTTCCCAGCTGTTGCCTCCGTTTGTTGTTCTGGCTATATACTTAGGTTCGGAGCCGTCCGTTTCAATGCCTTCGGATATTATCGCCATACCGTTTTGAAGATCATAGAAAGCAATATCTCTTATATGCTTATTTTCAGAAATGGTTTTTACCTGCCATGTATTTCCTCTGTTCGAGGAAAAAATAATTCTTCCTTTATTGGTGCCGAACCAGATTTTATCATCGGAGAAATAGCAGGCATTTACATACCCGGCTTCATCCTGTAGTGGTTCTGGAAGATTTTCAAGCGCCGACCATCCCTGCCCGCCGTTCTGAGTTTTACCCACCCCCCATTTACCATTCTGGGGGTCACCAAGAAAAATGCCGTTATTTTCATCGAAGAAATAGATGTCATTAATAAAACCGGTAATATTTCCAACTTCCACATTATTCCAGGTACTGCCGCCATTATAAGTGTAGAAGATTTTTGCCTGTTCCCGGCGGGTTTCCGTACCAAAATATTGCCTCGATGAGTTAAAAGCGTGGCTCGAATAAATGGGATCCTCGGCTAAAGCCTGTACATTGGCACCGCCTCCTGTAGTCCTGATATATACACCTCTGTTTGTGGATGAAAATCTAAGGAAACCGCCTATCAAAAGGCCGTTCATATCGAATGCGGAAGCGGTACTCCAACTAATGGACGGAGAATCTCTGAAGGAATAATTCGTGCCGAATTTATTATCAGTTTTTAAATTTATCGACAGCCTTACGAGCTGGTAGTCAAGATAGCCGTCGGCTTCATATTTGAGCAGAATATCGGCATAACCGTCGTACCATGGAGTGTTGCTGCCTAATGTGGCGTTTAGTTCTATGGAAGCTTCATCATCATTAAGTAAATCGCCTATAATGAAATCAGATACATCTATTGTCAGATAATCCTGAACGGGAGTTGCCGTTACAACAAGGTTTTTAGCGTCAGACAGATAGTTCTTTATTTTTGCAGTAAATTTTTTGACCTCACCGATGGTATTAAAATGCTCACCGTTGAAAGCAGTTTCATAAGCATAAACACCAGGTACGGCATTCGCTCCGTTTATTGGGTTATTCAGCGTAACGGCTTTAAGCGCGTCGGCAATACCATAGAATTGCGGTTTCTGTTCGTCGCTCACTCCTGCGAGTTCATTTGTGCAAGATCTTAGCTGCTGTATGATCTGCCTGGGAGTCCAGTCGGGATGAATTGATTTTATCAAAGCGGCTATGCCTGCCGCGACGGGGGAAGCCATTGAAGTGCCGGACTCTGATTTGTAGCTGTTATCCGGATAGGTTGAGTTTATACCCACGCCGGGAGAATAAGCCGTAACAGAATAGCCGTAATTAAATGAATTTCTTCTATTACTTCTCGTGCCGCCAATTGTCGCTAAATTAGCGTACGATGAAGGATAGTGAGGTGAATCTTCAAGAGATACACCGTCATTACCGGCAGCGGCTATTACGACGGCTCCCATTTCGAATGCCGCGTTGATAATATCCTGTTCGGCCCGGCTGCCTCCTGAACCGCCCCAGCTGCAATTAATTATATCCGCGCCGTTTTCCGCGGCATACAGGATTGCGTCATATCCCCTGTATATACCGCCATACTGCGGATTATCGGAGGACAGCTTAAGGGGCATTATCGTACAATTAAATGCGGGCGATGCAATGCCTTTGCCATTATCAGTTATGGCCGCCGCGCAGCCGGCAACATGTGTACCGTGGGATACATGTGTACTTGTCGGCTTGGGATCGTTATCTTCTCTAAAGGACCCGCCGGTGTAATTTCCTACAAAGTCCCAGCCTCTGATATCGTCCACTTTGCCGTTGTTATCATTATCAATTCCGTCTCCGGGGATCTCGTCTTCGTTTACCCATATATTATCGGCGAGGTCTTCATGATCCCATTCAACCCCGGAATCCGTTATGGCAATGATCACATCCTTGCTGCCCTTGGTTATTTCCCAGGCTTCGGGTAAATTTAAAGCATTTATGTGCCATTGATCCTTTAATCTCGGATCGTTTGGTATATATTCATTCGTATATCGTATGAATATTGGATCGGCGTATTCTACTTCCGGATTTGTTTCCAGTTCAATACACGCGTCATAAGGATCTACCGGTGAGTCATAAACAACTTCATATATTCTTGAAAGTGATGATGCAGTAGAGCTGCTTAAAAGTATGTTGCTTTCATATCTTTCATAGGGAGCTTTAATCGAAACGACATTCAATTTGCTCAGGTAGCTGTTCAATATTGACTCCGAAAGGGCTTTCTTGTTAACGATATGCTTTTTTCCCTTTAGTTTGATATGTATTCTATTTTGCTCATAATACTTTTGGTCTACTTTTTTAACCAGATTTGGCGATATATCCATATGCCGGTCCGGTGTATAATATCTTTCAGCATAATCGGCAAATCCATTAATATTTACAAACGCAATAATCACAATCAAAAAAATAAGTTTATTAAATAAGGCCATATAACCCCCAGTGTTTATATTAATTCATAATTTATGATATCTAAATATGTTCTTAATTTTTTAATCTTACAGTTAAAATTCCTGCAGGAAAATTACAGCATAGCCATATCTTTTAGTTCCTGCAAATATTAGCGTATAGCCCTTTCCGAGCGGCAGCAGTATATCGTCAATGCGAATAAGAGATTCTTCTCTGCCTGCTTCAATGAATACAAAGCTGTGTTTATATTCTCTATGTATCTTTTCCGGTATGGTGAATTCCTTATATTCTACATTATTTACCAGAATATCTTCACTATCGGCTAATTTGATAGCGATCGGCCCGCTTTCTGTTGATGCGTTCAAAAACCGCCTTATATAATAAGAATTTTGCAAATCGAAAGGCTTGTGGGAATTCGTGAAAATATCCGTCTCGCCTTTTTCACCGGTAATAACAACAAGCATCCTTTCTCCGCTTACAGCTTCAAATTGCAGTTCTTTGTCTTCGGTTGAAATTGTGTTAGTTCCTTCGGGAAGAATGGTAGCAATAGTTCCGGAAAAATGCACTTTCGCGTTTTCTATCAGTACATCGCCTGAATTTTTTATTGTGAGTTCTTCAAAATCCTTATTGCTAACAACCTGGACAATTTGTGCTATTACACCTGTTTCCAGTGGTTGATGAGAAGTAATGCCGGGGTCGTCCTCGATCAAGGTAAGCCTTTCATTGCCCTGCTGATCATAATTAATAACAAGCAGATAATTTTTGTTGGGTTCAAGTACTCCTGTCGCAACATTAACCAGTCTCTGCGGCTGTGTATTGGCGAAAAGGGTAAGCGGCGCGTATCCCGATTTAATGATCGCAGGGGCGGAAACTTCTCCCGGCGAAATTTCACTTGTAATAACTATTCCTGAGGTATAATTGTTCCGGGCGGTATCGTTATTTCTTGCGCCCAGTGAAATCCTCCGTGAACCGGCCCCGTAAGCTCCGTGTACAACTCTGATGACGCAGGTCGAATCTGACGGTTTATACAATCGCAGTGGATTAACAACCACTATTCCGCCGGCTTTTTGCTCTTCAGTATCGAATATAAGAGTGTTATACTTTTCCAATACTTCCAGAGAAAAATCTAACGCGCCGGCTTTCCCGGTCATAAGTAATGTAGAAAGGGTGTCGAGGGCATCGGTTCCGCAGGCGCTAACTTCTGTATAGTTCTGTATCATGCCAGGGCCGAGTGCTTGAACCACTGTTTCATCAGGATTCTTTTTCAAAGTAACAGTTTCTGTTGAAAAATTAATTGTCCTTATCTCGGTAGTTCTTTCCTCTATTATCGGCGGCTCATAAACCGCTGCTTCCGAGTGTATTTTTTCATCCAATAACATAACCTTTTCATCTGCCTGAGGCTCATTAATAATGATTATGGTGTATTGGCCGCGCCTGTCGAGCTGCTCAAGCTTGTAAAGGCCGATCGGCTCAGGGCCATCGTCGGTTTCACGTATTAAGCTGACCGGCAGGTCACCTGTTCTAACCGGAGTAAGCAGGGAATTATTTAAGTATTCCAGATTACCCACCAGGACTTCTCCATTGGGGCATCCGAGCCTAAGCGTATATCTAATGGTTGTATCAGGATTAGCATTCAGAAGCCTGATATAAGCACTTGTGCTGTTATCGGGAATAGTCGAAGATGTAGATATTCTTATAAGTGAATCGGCATTCCCGCCGTCTTTGAGCCCGGCAGCGGGCATGGCAAAATATGTATAAGTCAGGTTGCGCGCGAACCTGTGCCTCTGCTGCGTACGAAGCTGCCCTTCGCCGTCTGAAGTTACTACCGACATAAATGCCGAATCCGCGGGAGGATTAATTACCGGAGTAATTTGCCCGAATGATGATAGCTCTGTCTGTGCCTTAGCTTCAAAGTCAAGCTTTCTTGGCTTGCTGTCTTCAGCAAGATTCATAAACCTTACAAGTACCGATTCCGCCTGTGGCGGCGGGTTTACCAGGCTGTCGCTTTCTTCAATGCATCCAGTGCCTAATACTAATAAAGGCGCTATAACCGTCCATAACATGATATGGAATTTTATATTCGATTTCATACTTCTTTTTTAATCCGAATTAATTATCTCTTTTAGAACTAATGGATTTCACCGTATAAAAGTTACTAATTTAAATTATTTTTAAAGAAAAAAATACTAATTAATTATCTTTGTAAGTTTTTTCACTATAATAACGTGAATATTACAGGATAATAAATTTAGTTTAAAATAAAGACAGATTCAATTATGGAAGACAAAGTTAAGAGCATTCTTGAACGATATAATGAAATAAAAGAAAAGATGAACAATCCTGAGATAATGAGCGACTTAAAGCGCTCTACAGAGGTATCCAGGGAATTCAAGCAGCTTACTCCTATTGCAGATGCCGGCAGGGAATATCTGGAGATATGTGACCATCTGGCGCAAAACAAGGAATTGATCGATTCGAAGGAAACCGATCATGAGCTTAAAGACCTTGCATATGAGGAAAACGATGAGCTTGTTAAAAGGCAGGAACAGATGAAAGAAAAACTGCGTTTGCTGCTTGTACCGAAAGATCCCAATGATCTTAAGAACTGTATCATGGAGATGCGAGCGGGTACCGGCGGCGATGAGGCAGGTATCTTTGTGGGCGACCTTTTAAAAATGTATGAAAGATTTGCCGAAAATAACAGGTATAAGATAGAGATCATAGATTTTAATGAAAGCGAACGGGGAGGATTTAAGGAAATTATCTTTTCCATTGCCGGTGATGAAGTTTTCGGTACTATGAAGTTTGAAAGCGGAGTACACAGAGTGCAGCGGGTACCCGAAACAGAAGCCAGCGGCAGGGTTCACACTTCGGCAGCTACAGTAGCCGTACTACCCGAAGCAGAAGATATTGATATACAAATCAATGAAGAAGACCTCCGCATAGATATTTTTCGCGCGGGCGGCAAGGGCGGCCAGAACGTCAACAAGGTTGAAACCGCGGTACGGCTCGTACACAATCCTACCGGTTTAGTGGTATCGTGCCAGGATGAACGCTCACAACTCAAAAACCGCGAAAAAGCCTTGAAAGTTTTGCGCTCCAGGCTATATGAATTGGAACTTAAAAAGCAGCAGGAGCAAATTTCATCATCCAGGAAATCTATGGTGAAAACGGGCGACCGCTCAGAAAAGATCCGTACATACAACTACCCGCAGAACAGGGTAACTGACCACAGGCTCGAAGGAGATGCAAAAAATTATCCCCTTAAAGACGTCATGGAAGGAAACCTTATGCAGATTATTGAAAATCTAAAGCTTGCTGAAAGGACTGAAATGCTTAACGCCGGAATAGAACAAATTTGAGCCTTCCTATATTGTGTGATTCTAAGTAGCGCCCTTTTTATATATTATTATACGGTTGATTAGGCAAGGGTCTAACGTAAAAATAATTTCATAAAGTAATTAGTTTTTTGGAAAAATTAATTTATTTTAAAATAAATTTGTATTTTAGCAGCCAAATATGCCTGTTATATACAAGCACGTTTGAATAATTACTTAATCAATCTTGTCCTATTCATTGTTGAGGTGATTTGATGTCTAAATTTCTCAAAATGCTTTTTGTGGTGGTTCTTTGCACTGGTGTACTCACTTCATGCTATACCTATACCACGGTTGTAGGTAAAGGCGCTCAGGGTAATGTAGAAGTTACCAAATGGAATCATTATGTAATATACGGTTTGGCGCCTGTCGGGGTTTCCGATTCTGAAGAAATGGCCGGAGGAGCTGAGGATTATACTGTTGTTACAAGGCACAGCTTTGTTAATGGGCTAATTGCCGGAATTACTTTTGGTATTTATACACCAACTACTACTACAGTAAAAAGATAATTAATATTCCGGGGGGCTTAAAAGAAGTCCCCCCTGTATATTTTTTATTACAGGTGATTTATGAAAAAGTTCTTTTTAATAATTTTCGCGCTAGCGGCGCTTGTTTTGTTTTTCAATATTCTGAAAATAGTGGTATTTGATATCAACAGGCTGACCGGTTACGGCTATGGTTATCTGACCGGCCTTGTCATTCTATTCTTATTACTCACAGGATCGGCGATTTATCTTGGCATCAGGATATACAAAAAAAGAGAAAAATGAAAGAAAGCAATCAGGAATTATTTCCACTTTAATTCTCAAACATCTTCCCTTCAATCCGATTATTATAATACATGGCATTTTATTTGATTTCCGGATATAAATGTGTGCCGCTTTGGCACGGCGCTTGCTTGTAACTAAGTGGATATTTATTTATAAATACTTAATTAGGCGGTTATGCGCTATTATTTCATATTTGTAATGGCTCTTATACTGGCGGTAACGCGGCTTTCCGGGCAGACATTAAGATTCGACAGGACTGATGTCGATATGGCCCGTTCAGGCTTTGTTACAGCTACATACCTCTTTGGGGTGGATGTTATTGCCGAAGCTGTCGAAAATTGTAATTCGGTGAGTTTCCGTTTAGTGCATGACCAGACCGATTATGTTAAATTTTCCGGCTATTCAGAAACATATTTCACTAAAACCGGCGGAGCTGTATCAATCATTCATAAAACAGACCCTTCTACGGGCAGTGCGATGATAGAAATCGGAGCGCTATCCGGGACTACACCCGGCGATACTGTCTTTGACGAACCGGCGGTAATTCATTTGGAATTCGCGGTAACGCAGTCAGCGCCGCATTTATCTGAGCTGACATTCGAATTTCTGAATCCCCAGGCGACAGTATTTAGTGATACTACGGGCGAAATAATTGAGCTGGATACAGAGTCCATAAGCTACAACATACACAGCTTTATAGATGCATGGCCGGGTGATGCCAATAATGACGGTGTCGTGGATACAAGGGATATATCAACAATAGGCCTTTATCTGGGCATTGGTCCGAAGACAAAATCCATGAGGAGCTTTCGCAGGCATAATCCAAGTGCTATATGGGCGCCTCAGCCGGTACTGGCATGGGATAGCGCTATGGTCAGCTATGCTGATTGCGACGGCAACGGTGAAATTACAGTAACTGACATTCTGATTGTTAATCTTAACCACGACAGTACACACGCAGCCGCTAAAGAAGTAAAAGGAAATGCTGAGATCCAATCAGATTGCGAGTATTTAAATAAAAAATTCGACCCGGAATACGCGCGAATACCCTGTAAAATAAGCACACATGAGAAATATAACGCCATAGCCGGTTCAATTCCGATATTTGATGATCTAGGTAATGAAATTGCGGGTATTGAAAAAAATTCCGACGCGGGATATGTGTTTCAAAAAATTGAAAACGGCAGGCTATATTTCTCGATCGGCAGGATAGGAAATAAAGGATATATTGACAGCGAAGAACCTTTTAATTATGTTGTTAAGCTTGCTGATCCGGCCAGCTTCAATCCTGAAGCGGAATTAAAGGCAATTAACTCATACGGGGTTATATTTACTCCAGATAAAGCAACTTCCGTGGAAGAGAATGTTAACACCGGCCTGATCACACATGCCGGTGATTTCCTGGAAATACCGCCTGTAAAGAAAAGCTGCTTCCTTTATATTTTCAGCCTTCATGGAGGGCTTGCACAAAAAACCCGTCTCGTTCCCGGCAGTACTTCAGTATATGTCGGCGGGCTTGCCCGCGGAACCTACTTAGTAAAAATTGAAGGCAGCGCTGCTCCCGCGTTTATCTTTACAAGGTAGCATAGGTAAATTAATCAACTACTCTTGATCTGTGATGCAGCCAGGTTGGGCACTGAAGATACAATAATATTGAACCGGGATTTAATAACAGCAAATGATATATAATATGACAATTCATGCAGAAATGTCATTCCTATTATCTCTGCCGCGTTTTGGGCTAAAGTGCCTCGCAGAACCAATACCGGACGATCGGGAGCGAACGCAAATAGCAGTCCTTTCCACAAACATTCTTTAGATTCTTCATTCCGCTCAGAATGATTTTTCTGCTACCAACAGTGGTTTACAGCCATCCCCTGCCCCCGGCTAAAGTTTAATCCTGCCTTCGGCTATGCTTTGCAGCACTTGCGAATATATTTCATGTTCGGTTTTAAGTACCCTTTCAGCGAGCATTTGCGGGGTATCTCCGGGCAGGACAGCTACTTTCTCTTGCGCGAGTATCCGGCCTTTATCATATTCATTATTTACAAGGTGTACTGTTACCCCGGTTTCCTTTTCTCCGGCGGCGAGCACTGCTTCATGTACTTTAATGCCATACATTCCCTTACCGCCGAATTTTGGGAGCATCGCGGGATGAATGTTCAGTACCTTATTTTTGAATGCTTCAAGAGCAGTATTGCCCAGTTTTCTCATATATCCTGCGAGAATAACCAAATCGCTTTCGTGTTCTTTTAATGCTTCGATAATAGCCTCATCGTGCGATTTTTCATCCGGATAGCTTACCCTGCTGATATGATACCAGGGTATCCCTTCCTGTCTTGCCCTTTCGAGCGCCATTGAATGCGAATTATTCGATATAACTACAGCCGGAACAGCATCCAGCCTGTTTGATTTGCAATTGTCAATTATCGCCTGCATATTGCTGCCGCCATGCGAAGCCAAAAACCCCAGCCTTAATTTTCCCATTTAATCAAGTTCCGATATATTTCCATAACCTCTGATTTCAAAATCTGTTGAATCCGGGCCGCCGCTGTACATAATATTTCCGTTTCCATATATATACGCCCTTAGAATATCTGACGCGTTTGCGAAAATATTTCCGTATCCGCTAACGAGCGCGAAGGTACTTACCGTGGAGTAATCCCTTAGATTTATATTTCCAAAACCATTTATTACCGCGTAACTAGAATCCGCGCTGCCGCTCATAATTATATTCCCCGGCCCGTCAATAATGAATTCTGTAATATCATAATTAATATCGCCTTCGGATTGGATATTCCCTGAAGCTGCCATCCGGACGTACCTCAGGTTGGGTGCGCTGATGAATATCTTCATATCATCAGGACAAAGCGGTTTTGCGGTATTTGAGCCAATGAAGAGCGAATCCCCTTCCAGCTCTGTACCAATAAATTCAAACAGATTCTTTTCGGTTTCCACTCGAATCGAATGATCGCCTTCTGAAATAATAAGGTTTGAGGGTATTTCTACCCTCAGCTTTTCAAATCCGCTTACATCTATGATCTTTTCGCCTCTCTCGCCGTAACCGTTAAGACAGCGCCCCGGTGAAGGCCCCTGCGATTCACATCCCGCGATTATGAGGGTCAAAATTATTATTAAGCTTTTCATATTATTTTTATATAAATATCATTAAGATATTAAACGCAGCTAATTTTATTATAATTTATGTTTTTTTCCTATTATTTAAAAAATTACAAAAGCTGCTGAATACAATATTATCATATAAACAGTGTTTTTAAAAGTTCATTACAAAAAACAGCGAATTCTTGAATAAAAAACGGATCAATTAATGAAAATTCTTTATCTTCATGGCCTGGACGGCGCTCCCCGCGAGGATAAAAACGAAATACTCCTGCGTGGCGGCAATTCACTCATTGCACCCACACTCGATTACAGAGCTTTTGAAGGCGATATTTCACTATTCGAAGATATTGATTCACTCATAAAAAAAGAAAAAGCCCGGCTCATTGTTGGAAGTTCATTCGGCGGTTACATGGGATTTTACCTGGCTGATAATAACCGAATACCCGCGATACTCTTTAATCCCGCGCTGCACAGCCGCAGCGTGAATGTGCCGGTAGTTGAATCCTGCACCGATACCATGAAGTATTTTATTCTGGGTAAATACGACGAAATCATCAAACCGGCTAAAACAAAAGAATGGCTCAGAGAAGGATATTACAATAATTACAGCATTACTGAACTTGATTTCGGCCATTCGGTGCCCCTTGAAATTTTCGCAGAAGCAGAAAAGATTATTAACGAAATAAGAATTAAAAGATAATTTATGAAAAAACTCTATTTGATCGACGGCATGTCGCTTGTATTCAGGGCTTATCATGCCATGTTCAGATCGAACCTGACCAGCCCGGAAGGAATGCCCAGCGGTGCCGTTTTCGGGTTTATAAACATTCTCACAAATATGCTCGAAAAAGAAAATCCCGACAGGATTGCAGTGGTTTTCGACAGGCATGAGCCAACCTTCAGGCATGAAATGTATGAAGCATACAAAGCTAACAGGGATGAATTTCCCGAAGACCTGGGGCCGCAGCTCGCGCTGATTAAGGAAATGCTCGATCACCTTAACATCCCAAGGTTAGAAAAGCCCGGATATGAAGCTGATGATCTTATCGGGACTTTATCCAACAGAGCTTCACAAAAGGGCTGGGAAGTTTATTGCCTGACATCCGACAAGGATTTTTACCAGCTCGTTAATGACCATGTGAAAATATATAAGCCCCGGACAAAAGGCGAATTTGAAATTATCGGTTATGAAGGCGTGAAAGAAAAATTCGGCGTAAAGCCCCCCCAGGTAATAGATGTGCTTGCTCTCATAGGCGACGCCAGCGATAATGTGCCGGGAGTAAAGGGTATAGGCGAGAAAACAGCCATACCACTCATTCAGGAATACGGTTCATTAGAAGCATTATATGACAATCTGGATAAAGTAACAAAAAAAGCAGTAAAAACAAAGCTTGAGAATAACAGAGACAGCGCCTTCTTATCCAAGAAACTGGTTACTATTATCACCGATATCGAGTTGGATATTGACTACGAAGATTGCGTCTGGCAGGAGCCCAGCTATGAAAAGCTGGATGAACTTTTCGCTAAACTGGGTTTTAAGCAGATGAGAGAGAAATGGAGAGGGAAAGCAGGCGAACAAATTAAATTTCAGCTGGATATTGATGATGATTTAATCGCGCGCTCAGCGTCGGCGGCAAAGATCAATACCATTGACGATATTGAAAAAAGCTACAGGCTGATTAAGTCAGAGCAGGAACTCGAATTGATGATCGATAAGCTTTCAGGATATGATTTCTTCGCGCTGGATATTGAAACATCATCCCTGGATAGAGACAGGTGCGCACTTACAGGGATATCCTTCAGCGCGGAAGAAGGCTACGCTTACTATGTACCTGTGTATAATGACGAAGTATTATCAAAATTAGATGGCGACGGGCTCTTCGATGTGCAGCTCAATCCGAAAAAATGGGAACTATCACTTCCCGCCGGAATGGTACTTGATAAATTAAAACCCATTCTTGAAAATAAAAATATAGGAAAATGCGGCCAGAACATTAAATATGATGTTTATATTCTGAGAAGATTCGGTGTAAAGGTCAGCCCGGTTATATTCGATTCGATGATAGCGTCCTATGTGATCAATCCTGATGAGAAACACAGTATGGACGCTCTCGCCCAAAAATGGATGAACTATAAGCCAATTCCTATCAGCAGCCTGATCGGCGAAAAAAAATCCATGCAGAAATCCATGGAAGATATTGACCCCGCGGTAATTTCAGATTATGCCTGCGAAGATGCTGATGTCGCTCTGAAACTCAGGAATGTACTGGATAAAGCGCTAAGGGAAGAAAAGCTGGACAAGCTGGCTTACGAAGTAGAATTTCCAATGATAGAAGTCTTGAACGAAATGGAAAGCCGAGGAGTAGAGATAGATACCTCCGCGCTGGCTGATATTTCACAAAGGCTGGCTCTTAAAGCTCAGGAAATGACTGAACTTATCTATAAAGAAGCCGCCTGCGAATTCAATATCGATTCACCAAAGCAGCTTGGGCACATTTTATTCGAAAAAATGATGATACCCTCTGTTAAAAAGACCAAGACCGGCTTCAGCACAGACGTACAGGTACTTACATCTCTGGCGGAAACTTTTCCCATAGCTAATTATATACTGGAATACCGGCAGCTCGTTAAGCTAAAATCCACTTACGTGGACGCCCTGCCGAAACTTATTAATCCCGTAACCGGCAGGATACATACTACATATAACCAAACCGTCGCGAGTACAGGCAGGCTATCTTCAACAGATCCTAACTTGCAGAATATCCCTATCCGGTCAGACGCCGGCAAGGAGATACGGCGGGCGTTCATTCCTTCTGAAGGAAGAGTGATGTTCAGCGCTGATTACTCCCAGATAGAGCTGAGGATTATGGCCTACATTTGCGGAGACAGCCACCTTATAAACAGTTTCATTGAAGGGCATGATATCCACTCTGCTACGGCCTCCGTACTTTATGATAAACCTCTTGAGGATGTTACTCAGGATATGAGGCGGATAGCCAAAACTGTGAACTTTGGCATTATGTACGGCCTTGGAAGCTTCGGCCTGTCTCAAAGGCTCGGCCTTGGCAGAAAAGAATCTCAGGAAATAATCGATAATTACTTTGCCAAATATCCGGGTATCAGGAAGTATATTGACCTAACGATTGAAGAATGCCGCAAAAAAGGCTATGCCGAAACAATAATGGGCAGAAGGAGGTATTTCCCGGATATAAACCATAAGAACAGGAACCTTCGTAACGCGGCTGAACGCGGTGCTATTAATATGCCTATACAGGGCACGGCATCAGATATGATGAAAATTGCCATGATTAATATTCACAGGGAAATGAAGAACAGAAAATTCCGGTCTGATATGATACTACAAGTGCATGACGAGCTGGTCTTTGATGTTCTGCCGGAAGAGCTTGACGATCTCAAAAAGCTCGTAATAAGCAATATGGAATCTGCCCTGCCATTGGGTAAAGTGCCGGTAATCGCCGATACCGGCACAGGCAAAAACTGGTTCGAAGCTCATTGATAGCAGCTTACTAAGCTGTGCTAGCTGAACGTCAAATAATTTACACCATCCCCGCCGGCTGCCTGCAATGTATCAGGCGGCCGCTTTTAGATTCCGGTTTTTATTTCCGCGGGCTTTTTTACTAACCCTGTAACAGCTGCAGGAACGACTGCGGGTTCTGGTTAGCCTGTGCCAGCGAAACTAACGAGGCCTGCTGTAGGAACTGAGATTTGATCAGTCCGAGCTGCTCCTTGGCAACGTCAGCGTCTTCAAGCCTGGATATAGCAGCTTTGTAATTAACAATCTGATTCTGAAGCAGCTCTTCCTGCGAGGTAAGCCTGTTCGAAATACCTCCGAGGTAAGCGGCAACTTTATTGGCGTTATTCAGCGCGCTTGAAAGGCTGGTCAGAGTTGTTCCGATCCTGTCATCGCTGAATATGCCCAGATCGTCTGCAGTTACGGAATTCAGGTCCTGAAGGTTCAGCCCTGTAACGCCCGCGAACATACCCGTACCTAAAGCATTAACGTTAAAATTATCTGATTCAATATCATAATCCAGATTGGTATCAGTCATATCGATATTGAGTGAAAGCAGATTATTTGTTGCATTATAACCAATAATAAAATTGGCTGTAAAAGTTCCGTCCAGCAGCTGCGCTCCGCCGAATACAGTCGAATCGACAACTGTTTGAATCTGCTGAGCCATCCTGTATGATGCTTTCGCCAGGGCTACTTTTTCATCCGTTCCTAAAGCTCCTGATGAAGCCTGAGCCGTTGCGTCCTTGATCTTGGTTACCAGGCCGTTTAAGTTATCCAGTGAATCCATGAGTATATTGGCCACGTTCTGGGCGTCGCCGACAGTCTTAACGGCTGCCTCCAAAGCACCGTTTCGTGCCTGCAGCGCCCTCGATGTTATATATCCTGCCACATCATCAGCGGCGCTGTTAATCCTCTTTCCTGTTGACAGCCGCAGCTGCCTGAGCGAAATATCCCTGCTCGCCTGATCCATTGAATTATAAGCGTTCATTGATGGGATATTTGTGCGTATTCTTGCTCCACCTCCAATCGCAAAAGGCATATCTATCTTCTCCGAATTATTTTTAAATAATAAACCTGATATTTAGCTTTGTATCAACTGCAGGAACGCCTGGGGGTTCGCGTTTGCCTGAGTTAGTGATACAAGTGATGCCTGTTGCAGGAACTGAGATTTTATCAGTTCAAGCTGCTCTTTGGCAACGTCGGCGTCTTCTATTCTCGAAATAGCCGCCTTGTAGTTGGTTATCTGGCCTTTAAGTAAGTCCTCCTGTGAAGTAAGCCTATTGACTATACCGCCAAGATATGAAGCTACCTTATTTACGTTATTGAGGGCTTTTTCAATACTTGTCAGTGTCCACTTAATGGCATCCTGCTCGAATATTCCGAGATTATCTGAAGTAACATCATCAAACAGCCTTAAATCAAGCCCGGTAACACCGGCAAAGTTTGATTCTAATAATGAACTGACATTGAATTCACCTCTTTCTACATTGAAGTCTTCATTATTTGAAGTCAAATCAACCGAAAGAGTAAGCAGGTTGTTGGTGGCATTACTGCCAATAACGAAATCAGCTGAAAAAGCACCATCGAGTAGCTGACGGCCTCCAAATACAGTCGAGTCGACCACTGTCTGTATCTGCTGGGCCATGCGGAATGCAGCTTTGGCGAGAGCAACTTTTTCATCCGTTCCGGTAGCGCCGGAAGCGGCATTTGAAGCGGATTCCTTAATAAGAATAAGCAGGTCGCTGATATTCTCAAGAGAATCCATAGAAATATAAGATACGTTCTGGGCGTCGCCGACAGCCTTAACAGCCGCCTCCAAAGCCCCGTTCCTTGCCTTCAACGCTCGCGATGTAATGTAGCCGGCTACATCATCCGAGGCGTTGTTTATGCGTTTGCCTGTAGATAAGCGAAGCTGCCTTAGCGACACATCCCTGTTTGAAGTTTCCAGGGAGTTGTACGCGTTAAGGGCAGATATATTCGTCCTTATCCTCGCGTTTCCTCCTATGGCGAATGGCATTATTCACCTCCGTGTGAACAGTTATACATATTGGGATCCTTTGCCTTAATGATAAAATTTCTAAGCATTATTTCCCTTTACGGCATTTGTGCCTTATGGCATTTAAGCCGCGGAATTAATTTTACAACTAATATGCCAGATTCCGGGTTGCTTTCTCGACAGCATTTTGCTTAAGCCCGAAAAGGCATACTTTGCCGGAAACTTTTTAATGATATAATTATTCATAAAAACTAAGCCAGATTGGCACAAATGATATTCTAATGGCATGGCTAAATTGCCTTTATCCCGCTGCAGATAAGGCTTTGAAGAATATTAACTATGTATTTTTCTGACTCAAAGCTGATTTTAACGGTTAGCTTTTTTCTGTTTATTTATATTCATTTGAGAAATTCATGGCTATAATTGGCCACAGCATAACCTTAGCATATTAGCTTTAAAGGGTTTAGTAAAATGATTTGAAAATCAGCTGATTATCAAAAACAATGAAATCCAGGTTATTCCAATTGTAGATAATTATGCAGTCTGTTTTTATTGCTTCACCATTTTCTGGCAGCGTTGGGCAGATTTTCTGAATAGAACACAAATGTAAATAGGGCTATTATTCTGCTCGCATTAGTTATTCGCTTTCATCATAATCCTAAGCTCTTGCCAGGAAGAGGCTGCACCAGATCAAGCGATAAGGGTAATGCGGCAATTACAGGCCTGCTGCGCCTACCGGCTCTCTATATAAGTCGTAGGCTTCGGAGGATACTATCCTGATATCAGCGAAGGTCGGCGGTAAATACGGCTTCGCGGGGCGCACCATAGTGGAATTTCCAAAAGCGCTTTATTACCATTGCGAAAGCTATGTTGACTGGCTTGCATGGGCCTCCATAAGAGAAGGAAACCCGGTACGTGGGTTCATTAACGAAGCCGCCGAGTTCATCGTTAAATTGCCTCAGGCAGATGCTAACATGGATCTGCGGCTGAACAAACGTGTATTTAATTAAATATTTATCAAAGCCATGGAAAATCAAATCGAAAAATCATCGGAATTCCGGGAAGATTGCCTGATAAGCTGGATGAGGTATTCGGAGGACTTCCTGAGCTTCTTAAAGAAGTAGGTGTATAAAAAAGGCCGCCCGAAGGCAGCCTTTTTACAAAGTATTTTATTTTAACTACATATTTTCAATTATAGCAGTTCCGAATTCCGAAGTTTTCAGCAATGTGGCATTTTCCATAAGCCTGTGGAAATCATAGGTGACTTTGCCCTGGGCAATTGTTTTCTCAATACCTTTTACTATAAGGTTGCCCGCTTCATGCCAACCGAGATGTTCAAGCATGAGCACACCTGATAACACAACCGAGCCCGGATTCACTTTATCCAAATTGGCATACTTGGGAGCAGTGCCATGAGTAGCTTCGAATATAGCATGGCCGCTTTCGTAATTGATATTTGCTCCGGGAGCAATACCAATACCGCCAACGATTGCCGCTAAGGCGTCGGAGATATAATCGCCGTTGAGGTTCATTGTTGCTATAACAGAATATTCAGCCGGCCTGAGCAGTATCTGCTGCAGGAAGGCATCAGCAATGAAATCCTTGATCAGCAGTTTGCCGGCACTAAGAGCTTCATCCTGAGCCTTATTCGCGGCATCCCCGCCTTTCTCTTCTTTGATTTTGTCATACTGTCTCCAGGTGAATACTCTGTCGGCGTATTCTTCTTCGGCAACGTCATAGCCCCAGTTCTTAAAGGCGCCTTCGGTGAATTTCATGATATTGCCTTTATGTACAAGTGTAACCGAAGGCAGGTTGTGGCTGAAAGCGTACTCTATCGAAGCTCTTACAAGCCTCTTGGTACCTTCCTCCGATATCGGCTTAATACCGATTGAGGTTGTTTCCGGAAAGCGTATCTTTTTAACCTTCATTTCATTAAGAAGAAAATTAAGCACTTTTTTATTCTCATCTGTGCCTGCCATCCATTCTACGCCCGCGTAGATATCTTCGGAGTTTTCCCTGAAGATAACCATATTGCAATCGGCGGGTTTTTTAACCGGTGACGGTACGCCCTGGAACCAACGAACCGGCCTTAGGCAAACATATAGATCGAGAAGCTGCCTGAGCGCGACATTCAGCGACCTGATTCCTCCACCTACAGGAGTTGTAAGCGGCCCTTTGATCGCAACATAGTGCTCTTTGATAACGTCGAGAGTTTCCTGGGGGAGCCATTCCCCGGTTTTCTTAAAAGCTTTTTCACCGGCTAATACTTCCTTCCAGTGAATTTTTTTCTTACCCTGATATGCTTTTTCAACCGCGGCATCGATAACCCTTTTGCTGGCCGCCCATATATCCGGGCCAATGCCGTCGCCTTCAATAAATGGAAGAATGGGTTCATCGGGGATGTTCAGTGTGTTTCCGTCGCGAGTAATTTTGCTAGCTGCCATTTAACCTCCGCTTGATAAAAATTATGCACAAAGAATAAGCATTAATATAATGATATTTTTTCAAATAGGCAGAGCTAAATCATTTAATAGTATTAATTTTTTTGCCGCCCTTCTATAAAATTGCAGGATGGGCAATATATTCTCCTTTTATGCTGCTTCCATGAAACACGACCGGCTCAATTGCAGCCTTATGCCTGGGGGCTATCCGCGCAGAATTCATTGCCGAAAAAGCAAATGATAATCTTGTGTGTTTCAGGGTTTTCTGCTTTTTTCAATCAATGGGATTGATGCTAATTAAATGAAAATTACAATAATTCAACAAGTTTTAACATTTTTAATAAATATTATCTTGTTTTTTCTTATATTATTTTCACGTTTCTCGTTTATTAATTATTTGGAAAGCCATGAAAAAATTACTTGTTCTTTTCCTGATCTCTATCACGGGCATTAGCCTGAAAGCACAATTTAATGATTTAAAACTTACTTTTCCGCTCGAGGGTGATACACTTATCTATGGTACGGATACACTGATTAGCTGGGAAGGTGTTTCTCCCGCGGATACCATTGCTATCGATTACAGTTCTGATGATGGTAAAAAGTGGCAAAACCTGACAAATGAAGCAACCGGACTTCAGTACTTATGGAAAGTCCCAAGAATGGCTAATGACAGTATGCTCTTTAAAATTACTAAGAGGATTGATGTAGAATCCATCATGGCCGGCCAATCCTGGAAGATCAGTTTCGATGTACCGCAATACAGCCCCGACGGAACTAAATTGGCTTTTACGGGGGAAGGCGATCTCTTTATACTTGATCCCGCGACAATGGAGAAAACTGTAATTGATGTTGACCTGGATTTGAACGGCGGCTTCGAATGGAATCCCCAGGGAGATAAAATTGCATCCATAACAGATCAAGGGTTTTTGTGCGTTATTGATGTAGCCTCAAAAAATATTATACAACAATTTAAATATAATGATTCTAAATGCATAAGCTGGAATCCAGGTGGTAATTTAATTGCTGCCGGCAGCGAGTGGGGAGGATTATCGGTTTGGGATATTAATTTGGGAAATAAGCTATATTCTATTAAAGCGCATTCCCTTGAAGTGACCAGTTTACAATGGAATTCTGACGGAACTGAAATATATACCGGAGGTTATAAAGGTAAAATCCGTTTTTGGAATGCTGCCGACGGAACACAAATAGTAAAAAAAGATGCAAAAGGCGAATACTTCGATTATTTAGAAAATAGCTTTACTATAAGGAATTTATCATTAAGCCCTGACGATTCAAAGATAGCTGCCGCGGATACCGGCGGAACAGTATTAGTTTGGGATTTAAAAGCGGGCACAAAAGCAGAACTCAAGGATCCCTTGATAAGAGAAAATGATGATTTTATATTATGGGTGGCCTGGAGCCCGGACGGCTCTAAACTTGCGGCAAGTTCATTCCATGGTCTCCTCAATATCTGGGATGTTGATAATAAAATGGTTGTAAAATCCAAATTCGTAAATCCTTTAGATCTTAGGATGAGCTGGCATCCCGGGGGTTCTATGCTTGTTACATCTTCTTGGTCAAGAACTATAGAAAATTGGGATATTAACAATCCGGAAAATAATTTTACTCTTTTATCAAAGGATGGAAACAATAAATTAAGCGCTGACAAAAGCAGGATTGCTTATTTTGATAGTGATTTTTTAAAAATCATGGATACGGATAGTTTTATTCAGGAAAAAGGCTTTAATCTTAGGCTTGGTCAGAGTTTCCTTGGAATAAACGCTGATTTCTCGCGCATGGTAACTCATGACAGCAGTTATATTGAATACTGGGATCTTTCAGTTGACAGCATTGTGAGTAAATTCTATTATAATCCCGGCAAATTAGTAAGTGTAAATAACAGTATGGATAAATTCCTCTTCTCAAGAAATGATTCGATATATATTTACAGCGTTCCGGATTGGCAGCCTGTAACAAAGTTCCATGACGGCGGCTTAGGAGGCTATTTTAGGTCATACTGGTCCGGTGACGACAGTAAAATTGCAATCATGGGCATAAATGATACCGCCCGCGTTTGGGACGCGGCCACCGGCAAGGTGATAAGTTCATTCGCTTGTCCCTTCCGGGATAATCACACGCATATAGTTGATCTTTTCTGGAATTCAAAAAGTGATATGATCGCCGCCAAGGTTTCAAGTACTACTGCTAAGGTATGGGAGGCCGGCTCGGGGAAGGAACTTTATACATTCGAGTGTGATTGGAATATCAACAAAATGCACTGGAATCCTGCAGGCGATATGATAGCAACTCTGGTCTATCATGATAATTATATTAGGGTTTGGGATCCTGTAACAGGCGAAGTACTTAAAAAGCTTTTTATAAATGAAAACATGAAAATCACTGATATCTGCTGGAAACCCGGCACTAACATATTGTTATCATTCGATGAACAAGACGATTCAGATAGCTATTTAAAATTATGGGATGTGGAAACCGGAGAGATGCTATCATCTTATTGGCTGAGTGTTGATCCTTCTTTGGCACAATTCCATGGTGACGGTGAAACACTAACCTGCGGAGCTTACTATTTATCAGTATTGGATTTTTCCGAAATTGTAAAAAACCAGCAGGATATTAATGAATCAAACTGGTCAATTTATATCCCGGAGATAGATGTTAAGCAGATCGAATTAGGTGAGATCGCCGTGAATTCGGTTAAGGATACTCTTGTTACATCTATTTTAAAAAATGTTGGAAAATACCCGATCAGGATAGACGAGGCCTATTTCTCTGGATATTATTTTAGTTTTTTCTCAATTATATCCGAACCGGAGTATCCTGTTTATCTGAAACCTGGTGATTCATTAAATATCAGTTTTAGCTATTTTCCTGCCAAAAAAGGGTATCATTCAGCTTATTTAACATTTAAATCGAGCATTGGGGATATAATGGCTCATATAATAGGGGATGCTTTTGATCCCAATTCAGTGGGGACGGCGCTTCAGATTTCCGGGCTAAACGTTTATCCAAATCCGGCTTCAAACATGATAAACGTAGATTTTAACCGGCCATATGCCGGGCCTGTCAGCGTTTTGTTATATGATCTGAGCGGCAGGCTGCTTTATTACAAAGAAACAACATCTGAAGGCATAAAAATTGATGCCGCCGGGCTGAGTAACGGCATTTACAGACTGATAATAAAGACGCCTGAAGGCACTTTCTCAGAAAAAGTGTCCGTGCTTAAGTAGTTAAAAGGTAATTTAAATTGAGGCAGCCCCGGCCCTTTAAACTCCGGGGCTGCCGGTATATTTTCGGAGGTCCCTGCATGGCCTCTTTGAAGGCCCTTCGAGCAAGGGCTCTACTCTCCATAAAGGTCGTAGGCTTCGGAGGATACTATCCTGACATCCGCGAATGTGCCGGGCTTAAGCTCCCGGTTTGAGCGTATTATCACGGCGTTATCTACTTCGGGGGCGTCGCGTTCCGTGCGGCCTGTGTAGCCGTTCGCTGTTTCGCCGTCGATTAGTACTTTAAGCGTTTTACCTTCCAGCTCTTTATTCTTTTGAGTGGATATTTCCATTTGCTCGCGCATTAGTATATCCAGCCTTTCGGATTTTACTTCATCGGGGATGGGGTCACCCAGCTCAAAGGCGGAAGTTTCATCCTCGGGTGAATATTTGAAAACTCCGAGGCGGTCGAATTTGTATTCTTTTATGAATTCGTGCAGCTTAATGAAATCCTCTTCGGTTTCATTCGGGAATCCGGTAATGAAGGTGGTTCTTAGTGTTACCCCCGGGACATTTTCCCTGATAAGGTCAATGAGGTTCTTCAGTGATTGTTCGGAACTCCCCCTGCCCATAGCTTTCAGCACCGGATCGGAAATATGCTGAAGAGGGATATCTATATATTTGCAGAAGTTCTCTTTTTCTGCCATCACTTCGAGTATATCAACGGGGAATCCTACCGGGAAGGTGTACATCAGGCGCAGCCATTCCAGGCCATCAATGCCGGAGAGCTTATCCGCCAGGCTTGCAATAGTCGGCCTTCCGTAAAGGTCCTTTCCGTAATAGGTGGTATCCTGCGCAATCATCACCAGCTCTTTAACTCCATTTTGGACGAGCGTTTCAGCTTCGGCGATCAGTTCCTCCTCCGACTTTGATATATAAGTCCCCCTTATGAGCGGTATCGCGCAGAAGGCGCAGCGGTGGTTGCAGCCTTCGGATATTTTCAGGTAAGCATAATGGCGGGGCGTTAGCAGTATCCTGCCGCCTTCATCCAATACTTCATAATCGCCTTTAAGTATTTTAATTATGTCGTGCTGGGAATTTACACCAAAAAAGTGATCTACCTCAAGCACCTGATCCCTTAGCTGCTTGCCGTAGCGCTCGGAAAGGCAGCCTGCGACGATGAGCTTTTTTAACAGGCCGCGCTCTTTTAAATCAGCTGCCGAAAGTATCTGCTCTATGCTTTCCTGCTTGGCGTCATTAATAAAACCGCACGTGTTGATCACCCATGCATCTGCTTTTGAATAATCTTCAGTGTAAAGGAAACCGTTCTTATCCAGCAGGTATATGAGCCTTTCGGAATCGACCACATTCTTGCTGCAGCCAAGAGTCTGCACCGCTACTCTTTTTATTTTACTTTTTTTGTTCTTTTTCCTGCTCATAGATATTTTTTCTAAAAAAAAAAGCCCGGAGAGAATAAGGCCTCCGGGCAAAGTTAATTATTATTCTCGAACTATTCCGTTTCGTATTCAATGAATTTTCTTGCTTTTTCCAGCCCGGCGCCTTCTCTTAATATTGAAAAGACTTCCTCAGTCATGTCTATAACCGTAGATTCGCCCGTAAAATCGTGTCCTTCCTGATTAACGGCCACATCGACTTTTTGAAGGAAATATTTCACCAGCTCATCATGGTTCTCAATTATTTCACCATCCTCAGTTTTTGCCGAGATAGAGATTATCGGGCTGCCAAGTTCCTTAAGTAAAAGCTGCGAAAGATCATGCTCAGGCACTCTTATGCCCGCAGTTTTTCTTTTGGGGTTTTGTGCGAACTTAGGCACATTTTTGGAAGCCGGGAGAATAAAAGTATATGGCCCGGGAATAAGTCTTTTAATAGTTTTATAGGCGTGATTACTAACCTTTGCAAACTCGGCTATATTTGTCAGAGAATCAGTCATAAATGTCAGTGATTGTGAATCGGGCATTCTTCGTATACTTCGAATTCTGCTAATTGCTTCTTTGTTTGATAAAGCACAGCCGAGGCTGTATCCCGTATCGGTAGGGTATAAAATTACTGCTCCATCCCTAAGCTTTTCTGCAACCGTACTGATCTTTCTCAGTTCAGGGGTTTCGGGGTGTATCGAAAGAACTAATGCTCCCATATCAACTCCTGCTTAATTTTAAAAAATCGGATGCTCCTATTCTTTGATCCTGCCTTTCGACTTAAACCAAAGGTATAGTGGCACTCCCGCGAATAATAAAAGTAGTCCGAACAATGAATCTATTATCTGTGCCCTCCCATGCATATAATTATTTATGTCATTATATAAAGTAAAAATAACATATCCAAACGCGAAAATAATAAATATTGCCGGCAGCCACGGATAGCCTGTTACTTTATATGGCCTCGGGGCATCGGGCATCTTTTTTCTAAGGACGAACACACCATAGGCTCCTATTGCATAAAATATCCAGCTGACGAAAATAAGCATGTCCGTCAGAATATCGAATGTACCGCTCATTACAAGAAAACATGCCCAAACTGCCTGCAGTACAAGGGCGTTTGAAGGTGTACGGAATCGCGGATGCAGATAACCGATGGAATTGAAAAACATTTTATCGCGCGACATGGCAAAATAAACCCTCGCGCTTGCCATGATAGTTCCGTTAGAGGTTCCGAATGTGGATATCATCACCAGTGCCGCGACGAAAGCAGCTCCTATAGGTCCCATGGCGGCATTAGCAGCGTCGGCGGCAACCAGGTACGAACCCGCGGCCTCCTCGATCGGCATTATATAGATAATTGCCACATTGAACAGCAGGTATACACCGATTACTATCCCTGTCCCTATTATAAGGGCGCCGGGAATATTTATCTGCGGCCTTTTGACTTCGCCGGCAAGGTATGTTATATTATTCCAGCCGTCGAATGACCAGAAGGCTCCTGCCATTGCCGCTATCACTGCCGAAAAAATCCCGGTTTCTACGGCGAGCGACGCAGTATATTCCCGTGAGAAATGCGCCGCTGAGCCTCCGCTGTAAGCAAAGCCGAATCCTATAAGAAGCAGTATGGCCATAATTTTTAGAGAAGTAAAGGTCAGTGATACCCTGCCGCCGAACTTCACTCCGTAATAATTCACTGTGGTCAGAAAAATAATTATGAACATAGTAAGTGATTTTACGCCAAAATTATTAAGCGGGAAAATCGAACCAATGTACGGAATATACAGCTCCACACCCTTTTCGATATGCTCGGGGAAGCGGGGCAGCACATAGAAATATTCCGAATACTCTGCGAAAACATAGGTTATTGAAGCTATGGAGCCGGTTTGAATAACAGCGAATATAGCCCAGCCGTAAAGATAAGCCACCAGGTTGCCGTACATTTTTTGAAAATAAACATACTGGCCGCCTGTTTTAGTGATCATTCCGGCGATTTCCGCGTTGGTGAGTGCGCCAATTAGTGTGATTCCGCCAGCCAGGACCCATATACCTAGCAGAAGCGCCGGATCGCCCAACTGTGATGCCATTACGGCAGGCTTTTTGAAAATTCCGGAACCTATCATCGCACCGGTGACTATGGCGATTGTTGTTATAAGGTTAAGGTGCGGCTTCAAGCCGTAAGTATCTCTAAGCCCGTATTTGTCGCTGCTGTCAGTGTTCCCCATAGTAAGTGTCATTTTTTCAAATAAGCATTATAACTAATATAGAAAATAAATATTTGATGTAGATGCGCATTTAATGAAATTTTTTAATAACTTTGAATTATTAACAACTACTTTCAGATCTTTTTTGAAATTACGCGATAAATATCTGTTTGCTGTAGTATCAGGCGCTCTGCTGGCGCTGTCATTTCCGCCGGTGCCGCTGCCTTTATTTGCTTTTATCGGCTTGGTGCCGCTGCTTATCATTTTTGAAACCGAACCTGAGACAAACCATAAATTCACGCTGCTTTATCTGGCTTTTTTTATATATCACGGCGGTACTAACTGGTGGATTTCAAGCTGGCAGGAGCAGTCAGATCCTTATCTTTTTGCTTCAGGTATAGCAACCTGGATAGTTCATCCTTTTTTCTTTATGCTGCCTTTTATCCCATATTTTTATATGAAGAGTAAGCTCCGGGGATACACGGCCCTGAGCTTTTTTCCGGTATTCTGGATAGTTTTTGAATGGACTCACGGCCTGGGCGACCTTTCTTATCCATGGCTGACTCTGGGCAATACCCAGATACATAATACCCACTGGATACAGTTCATTGATATCACGGGAGTTTGGGGAGCAAGCCTTTTAATAGTTATAGCTAATACCGGAATTAGCAGATTCATACTTGAATACAGGCGCCTGAACCGTGCCGGACTGAAAAGTGAACTGAAAAACATGCAAATAAAATTCTCGATAGCTCTGATAGCATTTTTATTAATCCCATATATTTACGGCTTTGTGCGCATTGCACAGTTCGATCATGATGATTTGCTCAATAAAGGGGAATCACTTAATATCGGGCTTATACAGCCGAATATAGATCCATGGGAGAAATGGCAGCTCGACCCCTATCAGCAGGTACTCTTGCACATGGAACTCCAGGATTCATTAAAGAATGAAGTCAAGCAGCTCGACCTTGCTATTTGGAGCGAAACAGCAATTCGTTTCCTGGGGTACAGCTTTAACCGCGACCATGATTTTTCTTTTTTAAAAAAATGGGTAGATACAAGTAAAACGGCCCTGTTAAGCGGCATAGTCGATTATTATTTCTATCCTGAGGATACCGAAATACCGCCCTCAGCAAAAAGATTTGAGGACGCCCCTGAGATTGCTTATGAATCATATAACGCGGCTTTGTTGATAAATCCGGTAGAATTGCCCGATACCACGCGAATGCACAGGAAAATGCGCCTGACTCCGTTCGCTGAAAGGCTGCCCTATGTGGAAATTTTCTCATTCGCCAAAAAGTGGTTCGAGTGGGGAGTGGGTATTTCCGGATGGGCCAAGGGAAAAGTCCAGAAACCCCTGCTTTACCACCATGAAGAAGATTCCGCTTATATCGGTACCATAATTTGTATAGAATCGATTTACCCCGATTTTGTAAAGAATTTCACTCTAAAAGGAGCGACCATTCTCTCGGTGATCACGAATGATTCATGGTTCGACCATACCCCGGGCCCCGAGCAGCATTACCAGATAGCCGCTGTGAGAGCCATAGAGAACAGGCGATATATCGCGCGGACCGCTAATTCCGGAGTGACAGGCTTCATAAAGCCGACCGGGGAAACTCTGCTTAGGGCAAAGCAGTACGAAAAAACTGCAGTTGCCGCTACCATTCCCGAGCTTAAAGTCATCACGCCATATGTTAGGTTCGGAAACTGGCTGCCCTTTTTAGGCCTTGTAATTACCGTAATTGCTTTGTTTTATGCCAGGTTCCGTAAGCACTGATCAACAATTTTTCTGAAACAAATCATTAAATTTCCCGTATTATTTAAAATATATTTCTAACTAAGAATATAAGAACTATAGTATATTTTTTTGTGTTAATGGAGTTAACTATGAGATTAATTAACCGGACAGCGGCATTGCTGACGCTGCTTTTTATTTTCGCGTTTTCGGCCAGAGGCCTTATGGCCCAGGCCAATCCCGTTCAATTCGTAAAGGATTCACTTGAAAACGGCCTTCAGGTAATTTATCATGTTGATAAATCAGCTCCTGTGGTTGCAACAGTTCTGCACTACCGGGTAGGATCAAAAGATGAAGATCCCTCCAGGACAGGTTTTGCTCATTTCTTTGAGCACCTGATGTTTGAAGCAACTGATGATATCCCGCGCGCTTCAATGGATAAATATGTTCAGGAAGCAGGCGGCAGCCTTAACGCGCATACCGCTTTTGATGAAACCGTTTACCAGTTCAAGCTGCCATCGAATGAAGTTAAACTGGCTCTATGGATAGAATCACAAAGAATGAGAAAACTCCATGTGAATGAAATCGGGGTAGAAACACAGCGCGGAGTGGTTAAGGAAGAAAGAAAAACCCGTGTCGATAACCAGCCCTACGGCAATTTGCTCGAAAAAATGGCGAAAGAGCTATTCAAAGGCGGATCTTATTCCTGGACTCCTATTGGATCGGAGCAGCATATTGATATCGCGGCTATTGAAGAATTTAAAGCCTTTTATAATAGTTTTTACCAGCCGAATAATGCTACTCTTGTTGTAGCCGGAGATTTTGAAATCACCGAAGTAAAGAAATATGTTAAAGATTATTTCGGCCATTACGAACGCGCGCCCGAACCGGCAAGGTCGGAATTCAAACTGCTGCCTTTAGAAAAAGAATACAGGGAAACAATCAAAGACGATAAAGCTACACTTCCGGCTGTATTTATGGGCTACAGGGGGCCCAAGCTCGGTTCGGATGATTATTACGCCATGAACCTTTTAACAGACATTATGGCAGCGGGAGAAAGCTCAAGAATGTACCGCAAACTTGTTGACGAAAAAGAACTTGCAATTCAGACGGCTGTAATTCCTTTCAGCCTGCAGCATTCGGGTATGATATTGCTATACGGCATTCCTAATATGGGAGTAGATGTAACTAAAGTTGAAAAAGAGATGTATAAAGTTATTGACAGAATTGTTAAAGACGGAGTCACAGACGATGAATTACAAAAAGCAAGAAATATCAAGGAAGCCCAATCGGTAGAAGGCAAAAAAAGCGTACTCAGGAAAGCTATGGACCTGGCGCAGTTCAACAGCTACTACGGCGATCCTTCGCTAATAAATAACGAGATCGACAAATATCTCCAGGTATCTAAAGAAGACCTCAAGAGGGTAGCGAAAAAATATTTCGATATAGATAAAAAAATTGTACTTACTTATCTGCCGTCGGAAGCTCAGTAATTATTCAGAAAAAAGCTCAGTTTTTTAAAAGAAAAGAATTATCATAATAAATACGGACAGAAAAAAATGAAAAGATTTATTTCAGTATTAACTTTATTCTTAATAATCTCCGGTGTAGCGGCTGCCCAGGATATAGACTTATCCCAAAAGCCCCAGCCCCTGCCGGAAAAAGACTTCCCTTTCCCGGCATATTCTGAAAAAGAAATGGCTAACGGCATTAAAGTGCTCTTTGTTGAAGACCATGAGCAGCCCACAGTGACTTTCAGGCTTATGATACCCGGCGGGACAAATCTGGAAGGCGATAAATCGGGATTAGCGGAAATGACTGCTTACCTCATTACTAAAGGCGCCGGTGACAGAAAAGCGCTCGATATCGCGCAAGCAATTGACGGCGTGGGAGCCAGCCTTAACACAAGCGCGGGAGAGGCAATGTTCATTTCGGCATCCGGCCTTAAAAAGCACATGGATATAATGCTCGATGTAATGTCGGATGTACTTCTTAAACCAAAATTCCCCGAAGAGGAATTCGATAAGCTCGTAAAACAAATGCTTACCGGCATTAAAAACGAAAAATCAGATCCTTCTCTTCTGGCAGCAAATTTATCGAAGATGGTTGTTTACGGTAAAAATCATCCCTACGGGCAAAGGCCGACAGAGAAATCGATCAACTCAATAACAAACGAAGACGTTAAGAATTTCTATAAAAATTATTTCAAACCACAGGACGCCCTTCTTGCCGTAGTAGGCGATGTTAAAGCGTCGGATATTATGCCTGTTCTCGAAGAAAAATTCGGCGCCTGGGAAGGTGATGCCCCCGAGATAAACGTACCGCCGACAAAACCTATGGCTAAAGGCGTGTACTTTGTCGAAAGGCCCGGATCGGTGCAGTCATCGACCCTTATCGCCACCAGGACTATTCCGAGATCACACAGAGACTATGTGAGGCTCGATGTGGCTGCCGATATCATTGGTGCGGGATTCGCGGGGAGGCTTTTCAGAACTTTGAGGGAAACATATTCCTATACCTATACGCCTTTCGGTTATCTGACTTCTGCGAAATATACCAACAGGTTCGCCTGCGGTGCTGACGTCAGAAATGATGTTACCGATTCTGCTATCGCCATAACATTAGACCAGCTAAGGCTGTTGGCTTCAGAACCACCGTCAGAAGAAGAGCTTAACAGGATCAAAAGATTTTCAGTTGGTTCATATTTGATGAATTTCGAAAGCTCGTCTTATGTAGCTTCACTTATTCAAAACGCGGAATTTCACGGCATCCCGATCACTATGATCAAAGAATATCCGAATAACCTTATGCGGATCACTCCTGCTCAGGTAAGCCAGGTGGCGCGTCAATACATGAACCCCGATGACGCTTATATTATTGTGGTCGGCGATCCTTCAGTAAAAGAAAAAATTGAAAAATTCGGCAAAGTTTATACTTATAATCTCGACCTGGAGCCTGCTGACATGAAACTCCCCAAAGCAGGTATTGACGCGGATGAACTGATGGATAAATACATAAACGCCCTCGGCGGCAAGGAAAAGCTGGATAACATCCGGACAATTCATGGTTCGGGTAATCTCGAATTGACCTTGCAGGGCAGGCAAATACCGGGTACTTTTGAAGTAAAACAAAAGAAAGGCGGCAAACTATATCGATTTATGGATATGGGTATGATGCAGGTAACCGAGTGGGTAAACAGCGACTCTGCATGGGTTAAGCAGGGGCCAAGCGTTACGCACCTTGATGGCGAAGACCTCGACAGCTATAAGCAGGAAGCTATGCTTTTCCGCGAATCTAAGCTGATGGAACAAGGCTATAAGCTGGAGGTAATGGGCAAAATGGACAGCAATATAGTTATGAAAGCTGTTTCTCCGGCCGGAAAAGAAATGACACTCTACTTCGGCGAAAATGACCACTTATTGAATAAAATAGAAAAAATGGAGGATACACCCCAGGGGCCTATGGCCATTACCGTTAAATATGAGCAATACGCTGATGTAAGCGGAGTAAAACTGCCCCAGGTGATAATCCAGGAAAATCCCCAATTCACCATTAAAATGACCGGCGAATATAAGACCGGAGTTGAATTTGAGGATTCGGCTTTTGTTCCTTCTGAAAACTAAAAATTGCCGGCTACACAGATATACAAGGCTGTTTCAGAAATGGAGCAGCCTTTTTTTAACCGCTATTAAAAAGTTAATTGTATATAAAAATAAAATTAATTATATTTCTTTTTAGTAATAAAGATGTTTCGTTGCTTATTATGTATTGCTTTTAGTACTTTTTTTATTTAATTTCCAACAGCTAATTGCTTGTAAAAGCGTTTCTTTTAAACAGTAAACAGGCTGATCGAAATGGCCAATCACCATAAGGTTCTGATTGTAGAAGACGAATTAACGAATTCAATTCTCTTAAAGAGAATACTCAATAAAGCCGGCTATACAACAGTTGTAGCTAATAACGGCGCGGAAGCCCTGCAGCATCTCGATAAAGAAAAATTCGACGCTGTACTTACCGATTGGATGATGCCCCAGGTGGACGGTATAGAACTTATCAGAAGGATGCGGGAGAACCTCGAAAAACTTCCGCTTATCATAATGATCACCGCCCTGGTATCGGAAGGCGCGAGGACTTATGCACTGGAATCCGGCGCGGATGATTACATTGCCAAGCCCATTGATGTTGAAGAGCTGCTCACACGGCTTAAAGACGGCCTTGCACGGTATGAGCAATCGCCTCCAGGTGTAGTTAAGGAAACAGTAACACGGGAACTCTCTCAGAAGCCCCCATTTGTAGGGGTAGTGATCGGTACAAGCACCGGCGGCCCGCCTACTCTTATTGAATTATTCAAAAATGTAGATCCGGGGGGCAATGCCGCTTTCTATGTAGTTCAGCACGGGCCTCCATGGATGCTGGAGACTTTCTCGCAGCGCCTGCAAAGGGAAACCAGCTTTAAGGTAAACCTGGCGGTCAACGGCGCCGATTCCGCGCCAGGCAATATATATATAGCCCCGGGGGATAAACACCTCCGAGTAAAAGCCGGTAGTTTAAAGCTCGAATTGGATGACGGCCCTAAAGAAAACTTTGTCAAACCCTCTGCCGACCCCCTGTTCCGTACCGCCGCAGATGCTTTCGGCAAATTTACTGTGGGAGTAATACTGACAGGCTTAGGCCGTGACGGCGCTCAGGGCGCGGGCCAGATAGCTGCAGTTAAGGGCAGGGTTATTGTGCAGGATCCGGAAACGGCCGTGGCGCCATCAATGCCAAGGACTGTAATTGAATCAGGTATCGACCATAAAGTTATAAAACTCGACGAGCTCGGCAAATACCTGAATGAAACCATATTCCAGGTATCAGCAAGGCTCAAAGCCAAATAAATATATTTAATTGTTGATCCGTATTTATACTGAGTCATAATCCGTATAACTACGGATTTTTTATTAGTTCAATTTTAATACTTGCTTTTCTTGTTTTCTTTTTTATAAATTACAATTGTAACTCCCCTACATTGTTTGAGTTTCCGCCTATTGAAATTAAGGTAAGCATGTCAGACTATTGTCGATATGCGCATCCTTCGTGCCGCTATTATAATGAGCGATTAGTATAAATAAGCATGAACATTTTTAATAAGGCAGGGAGAAGAAAGGCATGAAGAAATTATTTTACCTATTCTCAATTGCACTATTTGTGTTATTGGGATGCTCAGATGATGACGCAACGGCAGGTGCTTCAAGCAATAACATGTCTCTGAAGGCCGGTGAATACCAGGCTGTAATCGAAACGCAGGTGGATTACTACAAATCTAACTTTTCAGGCCAGTTAGTTTACGTTAAATCGGAAATTTATTCTTACAATGGGTCTTTATTTATCGATCCACCTGAAAAAGTTGGCACGATTTCGGAAAGCAACCCCTTTAACCTCATGATCTGTACTGAATCATCTTCTAATAACCGTCCCGGCTGTTTCTGGTTATGGTCGGCCACCCTTGTTGACGGAGGCAGCGGGAGCGTACTGCTGCAATACTGGGATTTTGACTACAATGCCGGAAACATCGAAGGCACTTTCATAAAAACCGGGCTTGATGAAGCTTATGCCGCTTTTAATACTATTTGGACAGAAGATGAAGAAAGTATCCCCGGATTAAAAATGGTAACTCCATACGTTTTTGCTGAAAATGAAACTGTGATGTACGGCACAATCAATAATAATTCGGCAAGTATAGTGATCGAAGGCGTTTCAACTAACGCAGTAAGAGTATTCAAAACAGTTGTGAACGCGAGCAGATAGGATAATTTGGGGGCAGGTATTGCACTTGCCCCCTATTTTTTAGATATAGGCAGAACGAACCAAAATGTCGAGCCCTTGCCTTCATGGCTTTCAAAACCAATGCGACCGCCCAGTTTCTCGATGAATTCCTTGCACAGGTTGAGTCCCAGCCCAGTCCCCCGTTCATTATTTGTGCCCGGATTCCGGTATCCGGAGCTGATATCGAAAATAAGATTTTGTTTATTTTCCGGTATTCCGATTCCGTTATCTTCTACTGATACTTTAATTTGCCCATCGTTTTCAGTTAAGCAGGCCTCAATACTGCCGCCTTCGCGGGTGAATTTAATAGCGTTTGTGATAAGATTCCTGATCACTGTATCGATCATATCCGGATCTGAATATATTACCAATTCAAAAGGGGTATCCGCCTTTAAGCTGATATTCTTGGAATTTGCGTGTGATTCAACAAGTTCAAAATTTTTTAAAAGAATACTAACAATATCAAACTCTTCATTGTTGATACTCATACTACCAGATTGCGTCCTTGCCCATTTAAGCAGGTTTTCCAATAGCTCATAAGAATTTTTAGCCGACTTTCTGAGTACAGATAATATCTCCTCCAGTGAATTTTTATCCAGGGTATTAAGATTTTCATCAGCGTATTCAGTTAACTGATAAAAAGACCCTATCGGGTTTTTCAGGTCGTGAGCAAGAATTGAAAGAAATTTATCCTTTGTGCGGTTTGCCCGGCTTAGTTTTTCTTTAGATTTTATCAGTTCGGCTTCGACTTTTTTTAATTCCGTGATATCGAATAAAATCCCGATTATACCTGCTACCTTGCCATATTGATCATTGTAAGTCGATTTGTGAATTATCAGGTCATGCTTTGTGCCGTCGGCAAAAGACGATTTATATTCATACACCTGCAACCCGGGATTCTCAAGCAGCTCGATATCCTTGTTAAAATAAAATATACCTTCTTCATTTGTGTAAACTTCGTTTATGGTTCTGCCGAGAATTTCATGGCGCTTTTTACCGAGCGCTTTTTCGTACGCGATATTGCAGCCCAGGTATCTGGCTTTTTTATCTTTGTAATAAAGCGGACTTGGTACGGTATCGAGCAGTACAGAGAGAAATTCGCTATGCCTTTTGATCAGGTTTTCGGCTTCTATCTGCTTGTTGTTATTCTCAAGTGTGAGCATAACAAACTCTTCGCCTTCATATTCGAACATTGAAGCTGATACCAGGAAATGTGTTTCCCGGAGCTGGCCATGCTTATTTACTTTAATGGCGGCGCGCTGCCTTTCGAGCCTTTTGCCTTCAAAAGCGGTATTGATTGTATTCCTTATAACGCAATTTTTGCAAAAAGGAGTTCTTCCGCAGCCGTTTGTTATCCGTGCCGCATTGATGCACCCGAGTACATCTCCGCCCTGATGCATAAGTATCATTTCCGGATTATCGGAGGCAAGCCTTGAGCCGGCGGCATTAAAATCGACTATTTGGCCCGACCTTTCGACAATGAATATCATAGCCGGCGATGAATCTATGATAGTTTTAAAAAAACTGTCCTTTCTTGTCGCGATATTACTCATTACTCAATTAAATTAATAGTTTGCGTTATATAAGAAAATTATATATATTTTTTGTTAATTTCTGACTAAGACAAATTAATTTTAAATGCAATATATCATTTAATATTTTTGTGTCATAGTTCTTTTAAAAAAAGCCTAAAAAGCTCAATAATAACATAATAAAGTATATGGGTAAAGTAAATAGAAGGGTAGAAACACCCGAAGAAAAAAACGAAAGACAGGCAAAACCTATGGGGATAACATCAGATAATACAATTAACAGCATCTTACTATCCGACAGACAAAAGAAGCTTATATCCCTCATTGATGAAAAAGACATCACTGTATGCACCGGGCCTGCGGGAACCAGTAAGACTTTTATCGACTGCTACTACGCCGTTAAAGCAATAAAGGAAAAGGGCTTTAGTAAAATTTTGCTTACCAAGCCCGTGCAGGAAGCCGGAGAAAAGCTCGGATTTCTGCCGGGCGATATTGAGCATAAGATCGACCCGCACTACGAGAGTTTTAAGATAACACTGCAGAAATTAATGAAGAAAAAGATCCTGGATAAGCTCATCAAGGAAAACCTGATCGAATTCAGGCCGCTCGCGTATATGCGCGGCGCTACATTCGACAACACCCTCATGATACTCGATGAAGCCCAGAACGCGGATATCAGGCAGATCATGCTTTTTACTACAAGGATGGGACGCGGGAGCAAAGTGATAATTTCCGGAGATATTCATCAATACGACATAAACCGATATCATGTGGCGCTGCCCTTCTTTCTTAAAATGATTGAAGGTATTGAAGGTATTGGGATATTCGAGTTCGGCCAGAAGGATATTGTCAGAAATCCTATCCTGATCGAAATCACTGAAAGATACGAAAAGCTTAAGGCGGAAGATATGCTTCCAAAAAATAAATAGTTATTTATATAACTTTTTCTGAATTATATAATTCTGAATTGCATATTCATCTGCCTGAATTTTTCTGTCAGATCTTCCGGGGCGATGTTGCCTATACCGGTTTCACCGGGCTTCGCCTTTATTACCGAATATCTGTCGCTTAAGGGATAGAATTTTTTATACATTAATTTCAGGCTGTCATACATTGCCAGAACGGGAATATTAAAAGCCGCTGCCACATGAACTAAAGATGTATCGGGCGAAATAAGCAGATCTGCTCTTTTTACAAGAGAGATAACGTCATTCATGGATTCTGATTTGAATATGCTGACTCCGTTGACATGCGATTGAATTTCATGCGCTATAGCACGATCACGGTCAACTCTGTTTAATACTATCCTTTCTTCAGGGATTTCAGCTAATTTTATAAACTCCGCCCATTTACCGGCCGGCCAAATATTTTGGGGCTTACCTGCCGAAACATTTATGACTATAATATTTTTCGGTTTATCTAATAAGAAATTCTCAATTTTTCTTTCAGAGCTTTTTACGGGATAAAGCCGGGGCCGGGGTATTTCTTCAGGCATATCAATGCCGAGCGGCTTAAGAGCGTTGAATATCTTCTGAACGTAGTGAAGCTCAACATTTTCTTTATCTGAGGGTATATCAATATCGAAAACATTAGTTCCTGCCGGATTAAAGCCGATTTTCTTTGAGGCTTTCGCGAACCTGCCCAAAAGCCTGCTTTCGAATGAATCGTGATCTTTAGGATCTATGTAGTAAGAATACTTTTTTTTTCTGATCTGATGGAAGGTTTTCATTATTCTGAACGGATCCTTATGGAATAGTATAAGGTGGTTGACATCGGGATTGTTCTTAAGTATGACAAAATTATGCCTCCCCGTGATTACGTCCAGTTCCGCGTCGGGGAATTTTTTCCTAATAGCGGCGACAGCCGGTGTAAGCAAAATCATATCGCCTATCCTGCCGAGCAGGGTAATAGCTATGCTTTTAACATTTGCCATGCTTATGCCTTTTCCATAAAGTCTAACATCTTTGCCCCGGATTTCTTCCAAATATAATCTTCAGCTTTTTTTATCGAGCATTCGCGGTATTTATTATAAAGTTCATGACTGCTTAATATTTTCATGATGGAGTCAGCCAGTGCTTCGGGATTACCGGCTTCGACCAGCTTCCCACAGCCGGAATGACCAATAAGGTCTTCTACTGAAGGCAGTTTTGTTGCGACAACGGGAATACCGAATGAAAGATAATCAAAGAGTTTTGAAGGCGCGGTCAGGTACCTGTTGTAAAAAATATCCTTTAATGGAATAACGCCTATTGTGGCATTATTCAGATATCCCTCAAGTTTAGAATAGGAAAGCCATCCCGTTATTTCAGTTTTATACTCCAGTTCCTTTTGGGCAAGAAGATTTTCGACCAAAGCGATTTCATCTTTGTTCCTTCCGCCTGCGAGTATCAGCTTAAAATCTTCATCTTTGATGATGCTGAGAGCCTCAATAAGAATATCCAGGCCTTTTTTAAGCTGGAAACTGCCTGAGTAGAGTATTGCCTTTTGATCAAAATTATCTCTTGCTTCATGTACTTCTTTAAGGCCTGGCCTTCCCGCGAATACAGGAATCTTCACATATTTTTCGTAAAGCTTTTTATGGGGGCCGTTGAGCGCGAGGACTCCATCAATTTCGGGTATAAATCGGTTTTCGTTCCTGTTGTATTTAGCTTTGTTTGTTTCCTGTACATCATCTCGAATGCTCAGGTCAGCATAAAAGTTATGTGATTGATAGAAAACTTTAATCCCCTGCTTTTTCTTAAGCCTTACCAGAAAAGGCAGATAACCGGGATCGCGCGTTATAACGATATCGTGTTTGTTTTTGCTGAGGTAATTATTCACATGTATGTAAAAGGACTCATTCGAACGCAAAAGCAAGTATTTATCACTGAAAGTTTCCACGCGGAAATTATCAAGAGCTTCTACTCCAAAATACTTCTCATAACTCTGCATGTCCACGTCTTTCGGATGCTTAAAAATTGCTGTGGTTTCCACTCCGTTTTGCGCGAAAGAATAAGCATTCATAAAGGAGAAAACTGTAGAGGGCATGTTCGAGAGCCAGCGTGTTTTATTTATATAGGCGATTTTCATCCTTTAGCCCTTTCCTTTATGACTGTTGCCGTGTTATCCATGAATTTTTCGAAAACCGCCCTGTATTCTTCCCTTTTGCTAAGCAGCCCGTTAAATAGGGAAACATCACCCATTTCCATTAATTCTATTCTCGAATGCAGCTTTTCTTTCAGGTGCCTGTCATTTATGTCTATATTCCAGTCTTTCATACCGAATGTTTCTGAAAATCCTTTGCCGCGCAGGTCAAGGTTTATATTTATGTGAGGGACCCCCATTCCGGTAGCAAGTATAGTGGCATGAAGCCTGGTACCGATAACATAAGATGCATGCCTGTAAACTTCGAAATAGTCCTGAGGATAGTTGGAAAAGAAATATCTTTCCCCCGGGAAAAGCTTCTGTGCGGGCTGCAGGTCTCGATCGTCATGGCACACGAGCAGTATCTCCTTTCCTTTTGATTTGAGGAATTTCATAAGATCATTGATAATTCCAATCAGCTCATTATACGCGCCCTGATTGCTATCCCTGATAACCGGAAAAGGGAAAGTTAAAGCCGCGTAACCTGAGTCACTGTAGCTGAAATTTTCTTTAAATAAAAAGGTCGCTGGACAGCCCGTCATTATTTGTTTATCTACTCCCAGGCTATTGAGGAAATCGTAAGTGACAAAATCCCTCACGGACGACAGCGCGGCTAATTCATTGGCGGCTTTGATATCATCGAGGTATTCATTCTTTGGAATGTTAGGCGGGGCATTAAGCCCTTTGGAAGATACCCCAAGCCCAATTAGAAAAAACGGCGGCGCGAGCTCATTGAGTTCCTCTTCTTTAAGCCTGAGCGACCAGCCGTTATACTGGTCGGATCCGCCGATAACTATGGCATCGGCGTATTCATTGCTGAAATCTATATTTGGGCCGGTAAGCCTTACAGGCTTGCCCCAGCCTCTGTTATTAGCGCAGGGCTTAGGTAAAAACACAGCTTCGGGAATCCTTTCTTTCAGATGCTTTCTGATCGAGAGGACAACGAAATGATCCCCGGAGTTATAAGTATGCGGGCAATAATGATGAATGATCAGAGAACGCTTTTCTTCCTTTTGAAAAAAGCGTAATTCATCTTTCGACGGCCGTTTTTTTTTCTTAAATAATGATTTAAACATATCTTTTAATCAGCTCCATCACTTCTTCGGGATAAATCTGCTTCAGGCAAATATTATCGCCCAACTCGCATTTGTATTCATGTATGTACTGGCGGCAAGGCCTGCATGATATTTCCTTCATGAGGATATGCACATTATCGCCTATGGGCCTCACCCTTTCGTAATTGCCCGGCCCCCAGAGAACTATCGTTTTCATGCCCGCGAGGCTTGCTGCATGGGCAGGCCCTGAATCATTGCCTAGGAATAGCTCCGAGGAAAGGATAATTTCGAACATCTCCTTCATGCCGGCAGTATTGATCAATTGAATATTTTCGGAAAATTTTTCTTTGCTGAATGCCTCGTGCCATTCTTCTTCCTGAGGCCCGAACAATATGGCCGTTTTAAGGTTATGGCCATCTAAAATCCGGGCAAGGGCTATAAAATGCTCCTGTGGCCAGCGGCGGGGTATCCATTTCGCGCCCGGATGAATAGCCAGTTTGAATATTTTTTCCTTTTTTTCAATCGCCGGATAAGCCGGTTTAATATCTTTGATTTTTTTTGAAAATAGCTTTTGATACCTGAGTTTAATGTGCTCATCGGGATAGGCATCATACCAAAATTCCATTAACTGCTTGAGACCTGTATAGAGCTTACCGTCTTCAGTCATACCGTAGCGCTCCGGCGTACGAGCGGATCCCGCGATATAAGTTGAGAGAGAACTAATGCTGACCGAAAAAGCCGCTTCGTAATCTCGTGAAGCTATTTCATTTCCCAGTTCTTCCAGTTCCCTGCCAAATCCCAGAGATTGATCAAAAGTAAGAATATCCGCTTCCGGAATGAAATATTCCCAGAAAGGCTTTAAAGAGGGTGTAGTGCATATATCAGCTCCATAACCTTGATTGATAAGGCCTTTCACATAAGGAGCGAGCAAAGCGGCGTCACCAAGGCCTGCAAACTGTGAAACCAGCACTTTACGGGAATTGACCGGCTTCAGGCCCTTTTGCCTTAAAGAGCGCCTGAAGAATAGTGTTCTTTTATCAAGTGAATTCTTTAATCCCATTTAATCAGGTGAAGCTAGTTCCAAAAATAATTCTTCTGTTTCATCAAGCATTTTTTCGAGCGTGAATTCGCTTTTCATTTTTTCAAAGCCGTTTGAGCCGTAGGCAATTATTTCATTTTTATTTTCAAGGGCGAATTTCAGCTTGTTAAATATATCAACAGGCTCGGGCTTAAAGATTAGGCCGTCGATTTTATCATCGACTGCTTCAGGGATGCCCGCGGATGACGCGGCGAGTACAGGTTTTTTGACCGACCATGCCTCAAAAAGTGTGTTGGGTATCCCCTCTGCTCTTGAAGGTATGACCACGCAGTCTGCCCTGCTGAAAAGCCCCCGGACATTATCCGTACTACCCGGCAAAATAACATTATCTTTCAGCCCGTGCTCAATAATGAAATTCATGTATTTGTCACGTTCGCCGCCTTCGCCTGCAATTACATGGAAAAAATCATCCCTTTCTTTCTTTAGAAATGCAAGAGCGTTCAGGAGTATGTCATAGCCCTTTTGGGCAGTCAGCCTTCCCGCTGAAGCGAATATATATTTATCCGCGGGAAGCTCAAAAGGCAGCGACTCATCCACCCGGGGATCAAAATCATACCCGTTGTAAATTACTTTGATCTTTTCATTCGTTCCGATATTTTGTTCGAGCAGGCTTTTTTTGATCATTTCCGCGTTAACGATGATTGAGTCGGGCACTTTGTCATATACCCATCTCTGAGGCAGATCGATTTTTTTTATGCTTCTTATTATACCCAGGCGGAAAACCACGGGAATTTTTGCAGATTTTTTCAGGATAGCCGAAAGGGCGTATTCCTTGCGTTTAGTGGCAAGGACTATGTTTATTTCATTTTCTTTTGTTAAACTCAGAAGATTTTTTATTGTTGGCAGATCAAATTCGTGCCTGAACGGCAGCTTTTGCACCTTAATGCCTTCATCTATCCGGCCTGAAAAAATATTCGTCCTCGCGGCTAAGACAACATCATGCCCCCTGCGGCTTAGGCCGTTCAGGGTTTTACTGAGCCATAGCTCATTTCCGCCCCATTCCACGGAGGAATTCATTGCCATTAAGCGGAGTTTTTTCATTTCTCACCTGCTTTTTTGTCTAAGATATAAAAATAAAAATCTTCTACCCTGCGGGCATGTTTTTTTATATCAAAAAGGTCCAGAGCTCTATCCCTACCGGCAATGCCCATTTTTTCTCTGAGATCATCATCGAGTATCAGCTTCGTAAGCGCTTCAGCGAGCTCTTGCGGTGCTTCCTGGCGAACCAGTAAACCGTTTTCCGGGCTGAGGCCTTCGTTTATTCCGCCGGTATTTGTACCTATAACGGGAATGCCGCAGGCCATTGCTTCATACATTACGCGGGGCATTCCTTCATTGCCCTCATGGGATGGGATTGCCAGTATGTCTGAGGCTTTCATCCATTCCTGAATATTTGTCTGTTGTGGATAGATGCTGATAATGTCATCACCGGCTTTGGCTTTCAATTCTTCGATATTTCTGTGAGTTTCTTCGCCGTGCCTGCTTCCTATGAATATGAAGAGCGGCTTTTTAGCCATAACTTCTTTATCCCTGAGGATAGCGGCAGCTTTTAGCAGATCGAACACTCCCTTGCCTTCCTTTAAGACTCCGGCAAACATGATGATTACGGAATTAAGCGGCAGGCCAAGTTCATTTCTTAGTGCTTGCTTATCCCTGGTGGGAGAGAATTTCCTGGTATCAACTCCGTTATATATTGTCCTGTATTTACTTGATTTGGAAGGATCATCGAAGAACCTCCTACCGGCGGCATCCGAAACGCCGATAATGCCGTCCGCTAGTTTTTCATAGAGTTTATCCCTTGATGAACGCGCGTTCCAGCGCACATGCCAGATGAGTTTTGATTCCAGGCCTTTTTTGGCCATACTGCTAAAGAACATATCAGCGGGGTAATCGGGGTGGATGATATCAGGCCTTTGCTCTTTGAAGATTTCTCTAAGGCCGCTGTAAACACCGGATAGCTTATTGATGTACTTTAGCTTAATGCTGCTAAGGGGAGTGTGGTAAACCGGGCAGCCGACGGCTTTAAGACTGTCCGTAAGCTCTCCAGGGCCGGGTGTGACCGCAAAAGGCTGGAAGTGTTCCCTGTTTAGCTCGCTTATTAAAAAGTACATGCTTCTCTGCCCGCCCATCCTCATATGGGGGAAATGGCTTATGTAAGCGACCTTTATTTTTTTGCCTGCCATTTATATAATAATTTCCTTAAGCAATGAGCGGTTCTCTTTGTACCAGTCAACAGTTTTCTTCAGTCCTTCATCAATACCTGTTTCAGGCTGCCAGCCGAGGACTTTTTTTGCCTTGCTGATATCGGCTCCCGTATGCATCATGTCGGTTTTTTGAAATTCCCTGTAGTTAATCTCGGCTTTTTTACCGAGGTATTCTTCAATCTTTTCAATCATATATTTGATTGAAACAGGCTCTTTACCGCCGCCGAGGTTGATTATTTCGTAACCTTTAATATCGAGTGATTTAATAGTACCTTCGGCAATGTCGTCAACATATGTAAAGTCGCGCGTCTGGGTGCCGTCGCCGAACAGCTCTATGGGAATACCTTCATCAATCCATTTAATAAAACGGAAGTAGCTCATATCCGGCCTGCCGTAAGGGCCGTAAACTGTGAAATACCTGAGCACAGCGGTATCGATATCGTAAATAGAATGATAGGTATATGCCATCATTTCAGCAGCCTTTTTTGTGGCGGCGTAAGGAGATATAGGCTTATTCACTTCAAGCGTTTCATTGAATGGAAGTCCCTCCCCGGCGTACAGCGATGAGCTTGATGCCAGAATGAATTGCTTAATATTTCTTTTGCTCATTGCCTCCAAAAGATTCAGGGTTCCTGTTATATTCGTGGTAACGTACACATGCGGGTTTTCCAGGCTGTAGCGAACACCGGCGCGGGCAGCCAGGTTAATTACCGACTTAAAATTATGAGCGTCAAAAATCAGTTCGGTTTTCTCTTTTTTTTCAATATCGAACTGGTGAAAAGTGAAATTCTTATATTTTTTCAGAAAGGCAAGCCTCTGCTCTTTAAGGCGGATATCGTAGTAGTCATTCAGATTATCAACAGCTACGACTTTTTCGCCCTTATCCAGCAGCTTTTTAGCTACGACGCTGCTGATAAATCCTGCTCCTCCTGTTACCAGTATTTCTGCCATTATTATCCTGTATCTAAATATTCTTTATAAGTTCATAATTGTGAAAAGTAGCTATCTGCTTACCCCTGTTAAGGTTCTGCTCAATCCAGGTAAGGAATTTAACCCTGGGCTGCTCATGCTTATGAGGCGCCCTGTTTTTATCGGGTTCACCTCTGTACTGAAGCTTATGCTTCCAGTCATGGCGGCTGATCATATCTTTCATCACCGCGGGATGAGTGCCTTTGTAAAAGCCAAGTTTATTCAGAGGCCCGTAGTCAAATTCGCCGGGCAGCTTATCATAATGGCTGTCGGCTTTTTCTTTGCCCCAGTGGTTAGTATAAAATGCCCTGCTTTTATTTTGCATAAGGTGCGGCGGCCTGACCCATCCGTAATGGAAAATACGGGCGTTCACTTTTGCAACCTTTAGTTTATGTGTGCCTTCAGTCTGGTGAGGTTTTTCATAGTTGTCGTACCTGCGGAATGACTGCGCGCTTTCCCATGAGTGAATATCCGGCCTGTTGCGGATTATTCTTATTTCATGGGGGTACCAGCCATGAGATAAATGGTAGTGATCATAATCACCCCAAAAATGCAGATAATCGAAAAGAAGCCCTTCCACTTGCTCTTTATTGAGGAGCTCCCTGCATCGCGATTCTATCTTGGGTAGGTCGTCCTCGTGCACAACCTCATCAGCCTGCAGATAAAAAAGCCAGTCGCCTGAGCAATGCGATTTCGCGAGGTCTGTTTGTAGGGCGTGGATAGCGCCGCGCTTCATATATTTATTATCCCAAACTGTATCAATAATCCTGACCTTTGGGCTATCGATGGATTCGATCACTTCGCGGGTATCGTCATCGGGATCGCCTTCCCCCACGGCAACTACGAATTCATCGCATAAAGGCAGGATCGACTCTATGGATTCCTTAACCGGGTAGTAAAGCTTTACCCCGTTCCTGACAAATGAGAAACCGCTTATTTTCATTAAATGTGAAAATTAATTAAAACATAAAGAACTAATATAAGAAATCAGGCTAAAATTCTCTTAAAGATTGAATAAAACCCGCGAAAGAAAACAAAAAAACGGCGAACAAATATGCATTTGCCGCCGTCTTTCCTCTTAAAGGAATTAAGTTTTTTAGCTGAGTTTCTGGCGAATCTTTTTCTCTGACATACCGCGCAGATAATAAAGCTTTGCCCTGCGAACGCGGCCTTCTCTTTCTACCGTGATGCTCTGTATCATCGGCGAATATAGCGGGAATATTCTTTCTACACCGACGCCGTTTGAAATTTTCCTTACAACGAAAGTCTGGTTTATTCCGCCTCCCCGCCTTGAAAGCACTATACCCTTGTAGTTCTGGATACGTTCCTTTTCGCCTTCAATAACTCGCACGGCAACAGTAATTGTGTCTCCGGCCTTAAACCGGGGCACTTCTTTGTAATTATCGCCTGTTACCTGTTTACGGTAATCTTCTGTCCTTTCTATGGACATCTGGTCAACAATATCAATCACATTCATTTGTATCTTTCTCCTTTGAAAGTTAAGAGCTTCAAAGATAAGCAAGCCGGGTATATTATCCAAATTATTTTTGCGCTCAATTCAATAAATTTTAAAAAATAAGATAATTATTCCTTAGAAAATTCATTAAGGTATAAGATTAAAATTTAGTGTTATTTCTAATATTTCTTAAATTTGAATTCTGCAAAAAATAATATTAGATAATATTGGAGTTATAAATGAATTTTCCCAAAAGGACATTTACCTGTGGTTCTTTAAGGAGTGAGGATAACGGAAAGAGAGTAGTCCTCAATGGTTGGATAGCTTCCAGGCGCGATCTTGGAGGGCTATACTTTATCGACCTAAGAGACCGATACGGCATTACCCAGCTTGTTATAGAGCCGGAAAATACTCCCGAGATAGCGGAGCGCTCACGCGAACTTAAACAGGAATTTGTCATTTGGGTTGAAGGAGCCGTCAGGATAAGAGAAAATCCCAACAAAAATATACCTACCGGACTTATCGAAGTTGTGGTTTCAGATTATGGGGTAATCAATAAAGCCGAGCTGCCTCCATTCGAGATAGAGGAAGAATCGGATGTTACTGAAGAGATGAAGCTTAAAAATCGCTTCCTCGACTTGCGCAGGCCGGACCTTCAGAGAAATTTCATTATCAGAAACCAGGTCTATCAAATATGCCACAAATATTTTGAAGATAATGACTTTATCGAGATAGAAACCCCTTATCTGATGAAATCGACACCAGAGGGCGCGCGCGACTTTCTCGTGCCCAGCAGAATAAATAAAGGAAAATTTTACGCTCTGCCTCAATCCCCGCAGATATACAAGCAGATACTAATGATATCAGGATTTGACCGGTACGTGCAGATAGTCAAATGCTTCCGGGATGAAGACTTAAGGTCAGACCGCCAGCCGGAATTTACACAGATAGATCTTGAGATGTCATTCGTTGATCAGGATGATATCATGACAATTGCAGAAGGTATGATAAGCCGCTTCTGGAAACAGATAAAGGGCAAGGATATTGACATTCCCTTCCAGAGAATGACATATCACGAAGCCATGACGCGCTACGGCAGCGATAAACCCGACCTGCGCTTCGATATGGAGATTGTTACCATTACTGATTTGGTGAAAAATTCTGAATTTAAAGTGTTTGCCGATGTTGTAGGTTCAGGAGGTGTGGTTGCCGCGATAAACGCGAAACGCTGCTCAGGATACAGCCGCAAGCAGATTGACCAGCTTACCGACTATGCTAAAAAGTATGGAGCTAAAGGCCTGGCCTGGATCAAATACGAAGGCGGCGAGGTGAATTCGCCTATAGCAAAGTTCCTCAGCGATAAAGAAATGAAAGGCATTCTGGAAGCGGCAAATGCCCAGGACGGCGATCTTATACTTATATCATCGGATACATGGCATAGAGCATATACCATACTTGGAGCCTTGAGGCTGGAAATAGCCCGCAAGGAAGAAATATTCGCAAAACTTAGCAATGAATACTCATTCCTTTGGGTGACAGATTTCCCGCTGCTCGAATATGATGAAGAAACCGGCAGGCATTATGCCATGCACCACCCCTTTACCGCGCCGAAAGATGAAGACTTAGAAAAGCTGGAATCAGCACCCGAAAAAGCTCACGCTAAAGCCTATGACCTCGTTATTAACGGAGCAGAAGTCGGCGGCGGAAGCATAAGAATACACAATAATGAAATTCAGCAAAAAATGTTCAAAGCCCTCGGCATTGGCGAAGAAGAAGTTGAAAGCAAGTTCGGCTTCCTGCTGAAAGCTCTTAAATACGGCGCTCCACCTCATGGCGGCATAGCATTCGGCGTGGACAGGCTCACTATGATCCTGGCGGGTACCGATAATATCCGCGACGTTATCGCCTTCCCGAAAACGACGAGCGGACTCTCATTAATGGATGGCGCGCCTTCTGAAGTGGATGAAGCTCAGCTAAAAGAACTCGCCATTCAATTAATTAAAAAAGGATAAAAAAAACTTAATTTGCTTGACTTGCGTCACTTTAATGCTTATTTTTGTATCCTCTTTTTGAGAGAGAATGATTTGAAATACTGCCCTGTGGTGTAATTGGCAACACGTCTGACTCTGGATCAGAAGTCTTCAGGTTCGAGTCCTGACAGGGCAGCAAGCGAAATGCGCAAGTGCAATAAAAACAAAGGTTTATAAAAAGCGCTGTTCCTATTTCCTACGCATTTCCAACACTTTTAGGCTTAAAATGGCAACATTTTAAGCCTTTTTTTATACTCATAGTCTGGCATTGTCCCGTTAAATCCTGCTTATATTTGAACCACTAAATTCATTCATTCATTTGCAGTTTCTTTTTGGTCCTGTTTCATTTATTTGACATAGGATATATGCCATCTGACTTGCAGTGGCTACTAATATATTGACTATATAAGCCTATTAAATATGCCGGCATGCGTAACTTTTTTAAATTTATTACAGGATTAATACTGGCATGATAAGAAGATGATGCAATTATTACAATATCCGCCACAAAGCTGATTCTGAGCTGAGATAGCGAAAAAACAACATTCATAATCGCCGCTAGGGCATATCACAACCATACTTTACTCATAAAAATAATTTTGCATATAGATTACCGTGTAAAGCAGAAAAATGGACGCGTAAACAGGCACAATCAGGCCTCGCCATTTATGCCACCATTCCAATCTGAACCCGGAGGAATAGGCTAAGATCAATATCATTGGAACAACAGGTATAAGATATCGCCCCTGAAAGCCGAATATCATGTGCGCACCGACAGGCGATGCCATGAGGAACACACCGCCTATGATCATTAGTCCGGTCAATACGCCAATTCCTCCGATAATGGCTTTTTGCCGGATATTTAAGGGCTTTTCAGGATTCGAATCCAGAAAGGCGGCAGATATCAGGATCAGTATATGAAATATAACAATGAAATCAGGGAATTGCAGGTATGAATGCCCAAACCTGCCGACTATCCCGTGGGTCCATTCATTTTTAAAGTACATTATATTCCTGAAAAGTAACTCCCCGTATTTGAATGGGTCTTCTTTCGCTCTCTCGATATTCATTTTCGGATTAAAGTAAAAATCCCTCTGCTGAAGCCAGAATTCATTAGTTTTACCTTTCCGGTTGTCATCTTTACTTCCGGCTTTTAGCGATTCCCTGGCCTCTTTTTTGTCGCTGATCTGCTCATTCTTTTCAGGATTCTTCAATTGTTTCTTTACTGCCGAATCCCAAATAAGATCGGCGGCAAAGTAAACAAAAGCCAGCAATGCGGCAATGACGAGCATTTTCCAAACTGGGCCGAGCTTATTACGTGGTATAATCAAAAACACAAAAGGTATAAGGAAGTAACCGTTTTTTGTAAAGGCGTGCACCAAAGCTATTATCACAAAAGCCGCGATCTTTTTTAAATCCAATTGCCCTTCCCGGTATGTATAATCCAGAGCCATTGCCAACATTAAAAAGCCCAGGGCATTATTCATCATATCATAATTTACGCTTGCCCCCTGAAATAAAACAATAGGAGTCAATCCGTAAAGAAAAAGCAGTGATTTTGCAATGGGCATAAGCCTGATGGCATAATACATAAGCGCCAGATAAAAGATTAGCCCGGCAATTCTTCCTGCCCAGAGAATAAATACAGTGTTTTCCCTGATCAGTTTTCCTGCCAGAATGCCGATAGCATGCGGTAAGTAGGGGATAGGATTTCTTTTGTAATTATATTTCCGGTAAAGAACTTTTTCATCCGGGTTAAGAGGCTTATTCAGTTCTTCTTCAAGCATTTGGTCATTCATTTTATGACCTGCATGAAAAGGAAATTGCCAAAGGCTTGAAGCCGATTCTACGAGACGCTTTGGAAGAAATTTGCCTTTTTTCCCTTCAATATTAGAAAAAATAAACTGTCCGTCCGCTAAAGCATAAGCATCATAAAAGTGCCTTTCCTCATCGGCGGAGTGAAAGGGAGGATTGAGCAATACAATCCAAATACCGAAAATCAATCCGATAATAACAAAGAAATGCTCCAAATTAAGTGATTGGAGCCCTAACTTATTAGTTGTTTTCATTCACTTACCCGGTTTTTATTCTCCTGCTTACCCTATCGAAGTTTCAGCCTAAGTATGCTGTAAAAAAAGCTTGCAAAAATAACCTGGAATCCTAAAGCCATCATGGTGATTGACGGGATAACGATCCTCATGGTATGAGTAACGCCCATTCCCCGGAATTCTCCTCCCTTGACAAGGAGGATTGCGTATATGCTGCCCGCAAGGCCCAGCAGGAGCAATAAAGCTCCAATGAAAAGGCCTTTTTCCAGGGTTACTTTTCTTAATATTTTTTCTAGCTGATTATTTGACGGCAGAAGTTTTTCCTGTGCCGCAAAAGTTTTTGTGAGCAATGCAAACGATACTGACTGGAAACCAATAATCATTGCCAGCGCCGCGTAAAGCATGGTATGCACGTCCAATGATAATTTCGCTCCCGGAAGCAGCCACACCCCGACACTGAATCCCGTTAAAATCAATATCAGCCCCGGTACGAAGAAAAGCCACTTCGGGCTGTACAATAGCATGAATCGTAAATGCCGCCAACCGTCTCTGAATGCCCGTAAATGCGGAGGCCTGCTTCTGCCTGAAGCAGACATGTTTGTCGGCACCTCGATTATCTTCATATCGAATAGTGTCGCCTTAACGATCATCTCGCTGGCAAACTCCATACCTGTTGTGCGGAGATCCATTTTTTCATAGGCTGCACGAGTGAACCCGCGCAGGCCGCAATGAAAATCTCCGGCCTTGCTCGGAAAGAAAACCCTGCCTATACCGGATAGCAGCGGGTTGCCGATATACCTGTTAAGCGGAGACATGGCCCCGGGATCTATGCCACCCTTGAACCTGTTCCCGACTACCAGGTCGTAGCCTTCCCGCAGCTTATCGAGGAATGGCCTAAGGTTAACAAGGTCATGGCTGTCATCAGAATCGCCCATTATAACAAATTTGCTCCGTGACTCGTTAATACCGCCCATTAGCGCGGCGCCATATCCTTTTTCATCAACGTGAATGACTCTTGCTCCGTGCCTCCTGGCAATACTAATTGAGCCGTCAGTGCTGCCGTTATCCGCGACAATTATCTCTGCGGAAACATCATTATCATCAATGAATTTTTTGGCTTTTTCAATACAAACACCTACGGTTTCAGCCTCATTCAGGCATGGCATTACAATGGTAAGCTCTTTATCAAAAGCCGGTTTTTCCTTAACAGGTATTTCTATTTCTCTGCTTATTTCCAATTAAAATCAAAATATCTGTAGTTCGTGAATTTTTTCATTACGCAATATAATAATAGATTGTCAATTAAAGAATCTTAATTATGTGTAAATGTTTATTTATGTTTCTTAATTCACAATATTAAAAAGCAAATTATTCAACGACTGATTTTATTTCATTATAAAAATAACCGGAGAGAAATATGGATATGAAAGACATATTTAATAACAATAATACCATAGCGGTTTACGGCATGTCCGCTAATACATATAAAGCCGCGCACAATGTACCTGTATTCATGCAAAAGCAGGGCTATAAGATAATACCCGTAAATCCCCACGCTGAAGTTATTGCTAATGAAAAGGTTTACCGAAGAATTGATGAAATACCTGATACCATCGATATACTCAACGTTTTCCGCCCTTCCGAAGAAGCCCTTGAAGTAGTTGAATACGCAGTTGAGAGGCACAGGGCAAAAGGCGATATAAAACTTATCTGGCTGCAGGAAGGCATTGTGAATGAGGACGCGAAAAAACTCGCTGAAGATAACGGTATTGAATTTATACAGGATAAGTGCATGCTCAAGGAATTTGTCCGCTAAATCACAGTTTAATACCCAAAAAAAATAAGTGGATTATTATTCCAAAAAGCCGTATTATCATAGATATTAATAAAATGTTTTTTCAAATATTTATGATAAATACAACTTATGCGAATAATGGCCCTAATACTGCTGTTCCCTTTAATGCTTTTTGCCTGGGATGGCCCCGGAAATAGGAAATTATCTCCATTTGCGGCTAAGGCTCTTTATGATTCGGATAAGAAAAAAATTGCTGAATCAAAAGCGATTTCCATTATGATACTTATTGATGATGATTTTAATGAAAGCGTGCTTGCCGGGCACGGGATAAAGCCCCTAACAAAAGCCGGTAACATCATCACTGCAAGAGTGCCTCTTCAAAAAATTGAAGAGATTCTTTCCATAAAAGGTGTTAAATATGTCGATACCGGTTCGCCGGTATACTCATTAATGGATAGCGTTTATGCCCATACAGGTTTATATGAAATGCTTCCTTCACTAGAAAAGCATCCGGGTAAATATATTGGTAAAAATGTAATTATGGGTATCGTGGATATAGGCTTTGATTATACTCACCCGGCCTTTACAGACGGCACAGCTACCAGAATAAAATCAGTATGGGAGCAGAAAAAAAGCGGAACGGCGCCGGAAGGCTTTGATTACGGCAATGAGATCACTCATCCTGACAGCTTATTGGCGGCATACAGCGACGGCACAAATTACCACGGTAACCATGTGGCAAGTATAGCGGCGGGCTATCCTCCGGACGGCGCGGAAAGGCTGCGGGGGATCGCTTACGGAACTGATCTTTATTTTGTATCGATAAAACCGGAGCCGGAAGACTGGATATCCACAAGCAGTGTGGAAATCGTTGACGGGATCAACTATATTTTTCAAAAAGCTGAAGTAGAAAATAAACCGGCCGTGGTTAATCTTAGCTGGGGCGTAAGCACAGGCCCGCACGACGGCAGCTCCCTCTTCAATCAGGCATGTGACGCCCTTACGGGCCCGGGAAAGCTGCTCGTTATCTCAGCGGGGAATAACGGTGAAACAAAGCTGCACTTAGGGCATGAATTCAGCCTGCAGGATACATTAATTAAAACATTCATAGGTTTTCATCCTAATTCGGGAAGAAATGTATGGTTCGATTCATGGGGCGCTAAAGGGGATGAGTATTCTGTTCGCTTCAGCCTGGCTCACGGCGATAATTATGAATTGATAACTCAGGGAGAATTTATCTCTGTAAATGATAATTATACTGGTGAAATCATACTTACTGACAACTATCAGCGAGAATGCATTATATTTATCAAATCTTCAGCAAGCGAGTATAACGGTAAGCCCCGTTTTTTTGCAGAAATTAACTATCTCGGGGTGCATCATGTGCAAATTGAGGTAAAATCAAATAACGCTTCATTTGATGCATGGCTGCCCTTTATAAGGGATAGCCACGGGTACTCCGGCCGCTTTGAAAGCTATGGCCGTGACGGATACAAAGCAGGTGATGACATTAATACAATTAATGACCTGTGTACGGGCGAAAACGCAATAGCCGTTGCTGCTTATATTACAAAGACTGAATATACTGACTATACAGGCCTGGAAAGAACTTACAGCAATAATACTGAAATTGGCCAGCTTGCATACTTCACAAGCCGCGGCCCCGGTAAAGGAAGCAGGATCAAACCGGATATCGCCGCGCCGGGCTATGGGGTAACGGCGGGAGTTAATTCACTTTCTGAAAACTATACTGAAGGTAAATCCGGCAGGTCATTTACGGAATTCATACTTCAAAATGAAATCTCGGAATATCCATACGCGATTCTTTCGGGTACAAGTATGGCCGCTCCTTGCGTATCAGGTGCGCTGGCGCTTATGCTTGAAGCCGACCCCGCGCTGACACCTCAAAGGTCCCTTGATATTTTAAGATCTACCGCGGTTACCGATGAATACACAGGAGCTATTTCCGGTGAAAACGATCCGGCCTGGGGCGCGGGCAAGCTCAATATTCTCGCGGCTATGCTCGAAGCAGGAGTAAGAGTGGAAACCGAAGAAGAGAAAGAAAAACCCGCTATTTTTGACGGAAAGTATTTATATTTGAAGGATAGAAGCAGCCATTTGAGGATATATGACATTCGCGGATCGCTCATCATTAACACAGGCGGAAAAACGGCTTACAGCCTGGAAAGCCTGGTTAGTGGCTTATATCTTGCTGTTATATCAGACGGAGAAAATATTGATACGTTTAAAATAATTATCAGCAATTAGGAGAACCGCCATGAAGATTATTGTTGAAAAACTCGGCCAAAAACAACTCGATTCACTGAACGTTAACTCCTGGCCCGTATGGACAAAAGAAGTATCGGAATTTGACTGGCACTATGATGAAACCGAGCAGTGCTACCTGCTTGACGGCAGGGTAACAGTAAAAACTGCCGACGGCGAAACAAACTTTGGAAAGGGCGATTTTGTGACATTCCCCAAAGGCCTGAGCTGCATCTGGAAAGTTCACGAACCCGTCAGGAAGCACTATAAATTCGGTTAGGAAAAATAATAAATAATTGGAAAAAATTATCAGAATAAAATTTAGGCGTAGAATTTTATGGCAACCGGTGAGTTAATTGGTAAAATTTTACCTTTTTTAATATTTATTTATTTAATTCTAATTTCTTTCGGAATAATAAAGACTAAAGACAGAAACGGCAATACCAAGAAATATCCTAAATCAGTAAAAACGATTTCCATTCTGGGCACAGTTGGCTTCGCGATTTTAATTGCCGTTGATTTATTTAAATAGATAACCATTATAACGAATAAGGGCGCTAAGTACGCGCAAAGGTTACTGTCTGGATCATAGGTTTAATAATCTTTTTCCCGGCTCTACAGCCTTAGAGGTCTATTAATTATCAATGCTTTAAGCTATTCCTATCAGCCCTAAAACATTATTATTAAATCCGTAAAGAAATCCCAAAACATCCCCAACCAAAATATTATTACATACAATAATTTATTTTTATTAACTTTACCATATTAACCGCTTCAAGACAGGCTAAATATTAAATTTGATTTCATAATACCCCTGGGGAAATGTATGTTTAAAAAAATTCTCGTCGCTAACAGAGGCGAAATAGCGGTAAGGATCATCCGGGCCGCTAAGGATCTTGAAATTGAGACCATTGCTGTTTATCACGAAATCGATAAGGAAGCCCCTTTTGTTCATTATGCAGATTACGCTTACGAGCTGAAAGGCGATACTCCCAAAGCGGCTTATCTGGATATGGAGCAAATAATCGACACCGCGCGCAAAAGCGGCGCCGAAGCCATCCATCCGGGATACGGCTTTCTATCCGAAAACGCCCGCTTTTCAAAAGCGGTGGCTGACGCCGGAATTAAGTTCATCGGCCCCGAACCCTATGCCATCGAGGTAATGGGCAATAAGACGGCCGCCCGTGAGCTTATGGAAAAAGCCGGGGTACCTATTGTTCCCGGCACACGTGAGAAAATCACCGACATAAACGAAGTAAAGGATTTCTGCAAAATTATCGGCTATCCCATTTTGCTAAAGGCTGCCGCCGGAGGTGGAGGAAAAGGTATGCGGCTGGTAGCCGAAGAGTCAGAACTTGAAGAAAGCTTCGAAGGAGCCAGCAGGGAAGCGCTTAATGCCTTCGGCGATGATTCTGTTTACATCGAAAAATTCATTGAAAATCCCAAACATATCGAAATACAGATAATTGCCGATGAGCACGGCAATTACGTCCACCTCGGCGAAAGAGACTGCTCCATACAGCGCCGGCACCAAAAGATCATCGAAGAGGCCCCCTCAACAGTACTCAATGACGAGCTGCGCCACAAAATGGGGCAGGTCGCTATCGAGGCAGCAAAAGCCTGCGGTTATAAAAATGCCGGTACTGTGGAATTTCTTTTCGATAAGCACAAGAATTTCTACTTTCTTGAAATGAATACCCGCCTGCAGGTAGAGCATCCCGTTACGGAAATGGCCACAGGTATTGACATTGCCATAGAGCAGATACGAATTGCCGCCGGGCAGAAGCTCTCTTTCGCGCAGGAAGATGTTAAGTGGAACATACACTCGCTCGAATGCAGGATATACGCCGAAGATCCTTTTAGCAATTTTATGCCCGATTCCGGACGGATAAACTACCTCAGAAGGCCGGGCGGTAATGGCGTTAGGGTAGACAGCGGCATCGAAGCAGGCTCGGAAATAAGCATCCACTTCGATCCGATGATCTCGAAGCTCATCACCTGGGGCAAGGACCGCACGGAAGCCATCAGCAGAATGGAACGCGCCCTGCGCTACTATAAGATCAAGGGGGTACGCACTATTATACCATTCCTGCTGGCCGTGATGAAGCACCCCGAATTCCGTTACGGCCACTTCGATACCGGATTTATACAGCATTCTTTCGATTTCGAAGTGCTTAACAAAATGAAAGAAGAACACGAAGAACTCATCGCGGCGATAGCAGCTTACGGATACCGGATGGCGAGGGCAAGGACAGTGCCCGTCAGTTCTGAACCAAGCGCGAATAAATGGAAGCAGAATAACCTTGTCCTGAGAAGAATTTTACAATAGAAAAAGGTGAAAAAATGGAAGACCTGATATTTTCAATTGAAGATAAAGAATATAAAGCGGTTTTCGATAAAAACGACCCGGATACCATTTACATAAATGATAAGCCTTTTCAGGTGGAAATACTGAAAAAGCTATATGACAACATTTTTTCCTTTGTAGTGAATCAAAGGCTCTGGCAGGTCGATCTGGAGTTCGATCCTTCAGGTAATCAGATCAGTATCGATCTAGACGGCTTCTCATATCAAATAGAAGTACACACTGAAACCCGCAAAATGCTTGAAAAATTCATACAAAAATCCGGCAGGCTGGCGGGGTCTTCACAATTGCAGGTAAAAGCGCCTATGCCGGGCATGGTCGTGAAATACTTCGTAAAGGTTGGGGATTTCGTTAATCAGGGTGATAATCTCGTGATTGTCGAAGCAATGAAGATGGAGAATGTTCTCAAATCGCCCATGCAGGGCACAATTCGCAAAATTCACTACAAAGAGAACGCTCCGGTCGAAAAAGATTCCATACTGCTGGAATTTGTTCCTGAAGTAGATACTAATAAATAAATTACAGGTAATTAAATGGATAACAACAAGAAAATTATCGACGACAAAATCAAATTAATGTATGAGCTTAAAGAAAAATCCCGGGCAGGAGGCGGCAAAGAAAGAATTGACGCGCAGCACGCAAAAGGCAAGCTCACCGCACGCGAAAGAATCGACCTGCTTATAGATACAGGCACATTCAGGGAAATTGACGCCCTGGCGCACCACCACAGCAAGGATTTCGGCCTTGATAAGAATGTGCCTCTCGGAGACGGCGTTGTTACAGGTTATGCTGAAATAATCGGACGAAAGGCCTATATTTTCTCGCAGGATTTCACTGTGTTGGGAGGCAGCCTGGCAGAACAGCACGGCAGGAAAATATGCAAAATAATGGATATGGCACTTAAAAACGGCAGACCGCTTATAGGAATGAATGATTCCGGCGGGGCGCGAGTGCAGGAGGGCGTTATTTCGCTCGGCGCTTACGCGGATATTTTCCTAAGGAATACGCTCGCTTCCGGGGTAGTTCCTCAAATTTCATTAATTATGGGGCCATGCGCCGGTGGAGCAGTTTATTCTCCGGCAATTACGGATTTCATCATCATGGTTAAACAGACAAGCTATATGTTCGTTACCGGCCCGAAAGTGGTTAAAACCGTTACACATGAGGAGTTAAGTTCGGAAGACCTCGGCGGCGCTGAAGTTCACGGCACAAAGAGCGGTGTGGCGCACTTTATCGCCGAAAATGACATGGAAGCCCTGGAAATAGTCAAAAACCTGCTCCGCTTTATTCCCGCGAATAACGCTGAAGACCCGCCTTTTATACCGAATGACGACCCGGTTGACCGGGAAGATGAAAACCTCAACTACATGGTTCCTGCCAATCCGAACCAGCCTTATGATATTAAAGAAATAATCACTACCCTTTCGGATAAGGGCGAGTTCCTGGAAGTGCATGAAGGATACGCCCAGAATATTGTCACGGGCTTTATGCGCCTGGGCGGAAGGCCGGTAGGTGTGGTGGCGAACCAGCCTTCAGTGCTGGCAGGCGTGCTCGATATAGACTCTTCACGCAAGGGCGCGCGTTTTGTCCGCTTTTGCGACGCGTTCAATATTCCACTTTTAGTGCTGGTGGATGTTCCCGGCTTTCTGCCCGGATCTAACCAGGAGTGGAACGCCATCATAACCAATGGCGCCAAGCTGCTTTACGCCTTCTGCGAGGCGACAGTACCCAAGGTTACCGTGATAACGCGCAAGGCATACGGCGGCGCGTACGACGTGATGAACAGCAAGCACATACGCGGCGACCTGAACTTTGCCTGGCCTACATCAGAGCTGGCGGTAATGGGCCCTAAGGGCGCGGTAGAGATAATTTTCCGCAAGGAGATAAGCAAAGCGAAAGACCCCGAAGCCAAAGAGCAGGAGCTTATCGACGAGTACAATAGGAAGTTTGCCAATCCTTATATCGCGGCATCTTACGGATTTATAGATGATGTTATTGAACCGAAGCACACTCGCGGCAGGCTAATCGAAGCCTTTGCCCTGCTTGAAAATAAGGTTGACAAAAACCCGCCCAAAAAGCACGGCAACATACCGCTATAGTGTTATATAGGCATTACAATTTTAAAAGCCGCTCCAGAAAGAGCGGCTTTTTTGCGTCAAAAAATAGCATCAATGAATAATAATAAATATCT
>CAZJAH010000009.1:0-81018 GCA_964544155.1 uncultured Hyphomicrobiales bacterium
TTATATTACGTGCCCTATAACCCCTGTATTGGCAGGGGTTTTGGGCTATTTAACAACTGAAAAAATCATTAAAATAGCTCTAATTGCTTGGGCGGATCGTTAATTTTTGTTCTTTCTGTGCCATAAAAATTGATTATTTCGGAATACTGCTTGTCGGTTACTTGTAAAATACTCACCTGGCCGTATTTCCTTATCATTTTCTCAACTCTTTTTATGTATCCCTTTGCTGCGTCGCGGCTCCCGCAGAACCGAGCGTAAACGGAATACTGAATCCTGTCGAATCCTTCTTTAAGAAGCGCTTTCCTAAAATTATTAGCAAACTTTCTTTCGCTTTTTGTTTTAACGGGTATATCGAAAAAAACAAATATCCACATAACAGTATAAGGATTTAGATATGGTTTCTCACTCATATTAATTCCGGAAATTCTATTTTCTTTGATTTTTTTTCATAAAATTTCACTAGTGAAGCAGTTGTATAGCGCAAAGCATTAATTATGGGCTGCTGTTTATCTTTTATAAGCCCTTTCTCGTAGATAATGCTCAGAAGTTTTGCTTTGGAGTTCTTATTCAGCTCAGTTATGTCATCTTCATTAAGGCCGAAGACTATTTTATCCACAAAAGGCCGATACGGTTCTATTAAATCATCTGCCAGGCAATATGCGTTATATTGGTTATGATGGTGATAACCGGCTAAAGGTAAAAGCCCGGAACTTGATATTGCTCTGGCGACGGATGCACGCGTTATGGTATAGCCAAAATTTAGGAGGTTATTCGGGGGCTTACCGTATCTGTCTCTTTTAAAATCTTTGCCGAATAGTTCTTTCCAGTAGTACTTTGCTCCTATAGCTTCTCTGTTTGAGCTGTCACCGCTTTTTACATCTTTCATTAGCTGGATAAGATATGAGTGTTTTTTACCCAATGAATCGAGAAATGCGGCCTGATTTTTCAGTTTAGCTTTGATTGTCATTTGCCAAAGCTGCTTTTTCATGGGTTCAGTTGCGGCCAGCTGTGTGTTTACGGTTTTCAACTGCAAATTGTTGTTATTAAAGCTTTGCAGGGCTGAAACAGGGTGGTGAGTCTCGTCACACGCAATCAACTGAATGTTGTTAATGGAGCAGGCTTCAATCACTGATTGTGTAATCGTTATCTGCTTATTATCAAGAATAATAAGGGCAATATCACAGGGGGGAGCGGTAAATATCTCCCCCGTGCTATTCATAGTGATATTAAGCAGTCCGCCTTTTATCTTTAGGTATGCCGGATTTGAGAGGCATAGTATTCTTTTAAACATTTTTAAACGCTATATTGCCTAACATATCCATTTCAAAATCTATTCCTTCGACAAGGAAATTCCAGTTTTTTCTAAAAATTCGGTAACAATCTATGTGCTCTTTAAGAGTCAATTGTTTTTCTTTCGTTATTTCTGCTGCTGCTGCTAATAAATGTCGATGGAATTTTATTCTCCCATCTTTTTCAAAACCAACAATCTTATACAATCTCTTTGAAAGTTCATTATAATCCAACTTAAACAATTCAGCTGGGGAATCATCAAAAAACAGTACTTTATCATGTCTTTTAAGCAGATATTTAATATCCGCTCCCTTCTTATAGGGGCTGAATGGTAAATCGGGGCTTTCACCGCTTATTTTATCTCTTACGTATTGAGCGTAGTCAATGAGTTTTACCAATTCGAAATCCCTTTTGCCATTTTCCCGGTTTTCATAAAACACCATGATGTAATTGGAGGAATTCTCAACATATTGGTATTGCTTATGTTCCTGATCGGATGCATAAGCGTGTTTCCTTATTGATAAGGGTTCTTTTGTTTTACTGATTAGCCTTACCTTTTTGATCTTTCTCCCGGAATTCTCAAATTCATAATAAGGTTTGTCTTTCTCGTAGTTTGCCAGGATAATTTCCCTGATGAAAGGGTCGGCGATGTTTTTTAAATCACCCTGGGTTAAAGCGCCCGCTGATTTTCTCTTGACAAACTTGAACTCGTTATCATGAATTATTTTACCGAAGGGATTTTGGCTATGCAGCTCGCCTCTGACTCCGAAACCTTTCTCATAAACAGGTACTTTTGCGCCGTTAGCATTTTGTTTATAAACTACTTCGCCTCTTATTCTTTTTTTCTTTTTGGTTTGTACAAAAGTTCTATCCTTATGATAATGATAAACCAATGTGTTATTCAGCACTTTCTGGATCATTTCCTGGGGATTGGGAACTGAAAGCAATTGACTTTGAATTCCTTTCTGTCTGTTTTTATTCTTTTGTACCGATATACCCGCTTTGATTTCAGTATTTATCCCGAAGTATTCCTTAAGAAGTTTAAGCTTATATGGATTTCTAAGGATAAGGTCTTTCGCGAGGCACATAAACAGCGCGTCAATTGTGTGATGCAAATGATCGCTACGGTCTTTTTTCTCATTAAGATATAACTCCTTAATATCATGAATAAACCTTGCCTTGACTGGTACAACTCTCTTGAAGTACTTTTTGAGGAAGTTGAGAGAGTATTTCGCGAGAAGCGAGGTATCTATCAGCTGCCGGTTTACAAAATTGAACTCTACATCTTCGATAAGGAAAGTATTTAGTTTCTTTTTCCAGTATATGTATTCTTCCCTCTTCATGTATTTTTTAACAACTAATTTGTCTCTATCTTCAGGCATCGCCGGTTTCTGTTTGTTCAGTTTCTCAAGTTCTTTTTCCAGCGAGCTGACTTTATCATGGATAAACGAGATATTTTCTAAGATAGGCGGAATTATTTTGCCCCGGAACTCTGTGTGTTCATTATAATTTTGTAACGCGAAGGGAATTTTATTGCCCTTCCTGTTTGTGTTATAATCAGCAAAACAAACGGTTTTATTTGCCATAGAGTTATCATAAGAAATACTCTGTGGGACAGTGTGTTCAATATGTATTATAGATTCTTCACCGAGTAAATAGCAAATACCTATATCCCATCCGGTATAGAGGCATTTGTGATTCTGCTCTTTCCATAACAAATATTTCGTAATGTCTTCATCACTTGGGTCAATATCTTTTCCGCAATTTTCCTTATAGAGTTTGATAATGTTTTTACGAGCATTAAGCCTGGCATCTTCGTTGTTTTTATTAATCTTCTCTACGGCAAGTTTGATATTCCGGCTGTTAAGCTGCCTTGTTGTTTCAATGATAACCGTATCGCTTTTATCAATCATCCCTTCGCTGATTAGCTTAGTTATAAGTTTTCTGAGTATGCTCATAGTTCTTACGAATAGTGGATTTTTAATTGAAGCAAATAGCGGTTTTGGAAGAATTTCATCATCGCTAATCTTCACGGGGAATATCTCAACTTCCGAGGGATGATATAAAGTACCGGCTTTCTTTTCAGGTATTTTATATTCAGCGATCAGATATCCGGCGATTTTATCACTAAGCCGGTAACATTTTGAAAAGTGAATTCTGTTATATTTATCGAGTTTTGCAAGTTCGTTAATAGCATTTATAATTGATTCCTTTATATATTGGGAATCAATTTCATCGTGCAATTTTCTGCCGAATTTGTAGCTCAGTTTCTTTAAAAAATCTTCATATTTAATACCGCTAATCTTTTCGCCGTCATTGATCTTTCGCGCTTTATAGTCATTGATGGTGTCTATAAGGGCTTTATCAAATTTGTGCTGTAGGATTATGTCATCGATATCGTTTAAAATAATGTTTTCGTCGGTTTCCCAAATGTCATCTAAAATATCAGGAATTTTCGCCAGAAGAACTGATTTATCATAGCTGTAACGTTTAAGCAAGAAGTATTTTATTAATCGTATAGCTTTCAGACTTAATTCCGATAAACCTTCTTCCAGTTTAACCTTGCTAAAGCTTTCGGCGTTTTTTTCATCCATTCCGAAAACATCCATAGCGTATTGTTTTAATTTTTCCTTATCAATATCGGTTTTAAAATGAAGCAGATGCCAAATATCCTCATAATTAACCGAGACTGCCTTTCCATTTTTCTTTATTCTTGTAAACGATTTTTTCCGGTGATCATCTCCAAAAAAAGTCTTCAATACTTTATTTGTAGGACATCCGTCGATTTTAACATCATCTTTATAATTGAAAATGTATTGATCATCAGGATCGATGATCTTTCTTAATTCGCCGAATTTTTTCCCTGACTTATTATTTAGCATTTTAACAATGATTTCATATTTATCATCATCATCAATGAAATCCATTGGTTCGGGACTATCTTTTAATTTTTTCCGGATATTATTGACTTTTTGAAATAACCTGTATATCTCAAAATCAGGATGCGATTTATAGCATCTGTTTTTGGCGGGCTCGAATTTACATTTTCCAATGAGGCCTTTTTGAGATTTCAAAGGCCTCTGCATAAATATCACATCTTTTATCTTTTGGGCTAGTTCCGGTCGGATTTTTTGTTTCTTTACAATTTCATCGAATTCTCTTTCATACTGCTTTCTTGTATAGGAACGCTCCTCTTCAAGTCCGCTTTTATCGCCTTTTCTTATCCTCTTTCCTGAAATCACATCATCGATGATAGCCTCAATCAGGAGCTTACTGCCATGTTTTTCCTTGTATTCTTCTTCGAGCTGAGATTCTTTGCTTTGGTCTAAGTCTTTTTTAGAACTTTTAAATCCTCTTCGCTGAGCAAGATGATAAAATATCCTGCCTAGTTCTTGCGGAGTTAGTTTTTCGCCATTAACAGCTAATTCTCTTAGCCTATATACATTCAGGAATTCCTTATTATCTTTAAATCGGTCAAAGCGCATTCTTGTCCAATCAATGAATTGTTCATTTTCCACAGGTATTTTGTTTTCCTTAAACCAGGTATTGATCTCTTCTTCCGTAACGGGGCACATTCTGTTTTTGCTAAGTGTTCTAAGGAGAGTTATCTTTCGCATTTTCTTTCTGAATAGCTGCCGCCTCATCTGCCTTGTATGCCGCCTTTTTGACGCCAGAGAAATGTTTTCCTTATTGTCCAATGGATCTGAAAAAATGACAACTCCATTATCAAGCTCAATTACTGAGTCGATTTCAGAAGTAACGATGGCCCAACCAATACTATTAGTACCGATATCAAGTGATAATACTCTTTGCATGGTTTATCCTGTAGATTGTTGAAGAAGTTACTTTTAATAATTTGTTAAATATAAGAATTTTTATTATATTTCAAATAGTATTCTAATCTTAGCACAATAACGGCTAAATGCCGTAGAGAAAATCTAAGTCTTGCCTTTCGGGGTGAGACTTTTTTTATTTATTTGCAATGTTAACGTAAATACTCCCAATGAGGTTTTTTCCACTGGTAGTGTACTTATGAGCACCAACCGAGATTTCAAACAATCACTTTTCTAGTGAATTTCAATATTGCAAGTAACACAAGAAATTATTATTATATTTATTTATATGTCAAGAATTGGAAATGAAAAGCAATTGCATATATTATTACTGCGCTAATTATTTTTAAGTTAAGCTGAAAAATAGCTGAAACTGAAAAATAAAAATCCGCCGAAAGGCGGATTCAGTCGGAATTGTATTTTAATATTAACTAATTGCTCTTTAATTGTTAATTTTACACACGGCAAAAATAAATGTCCGAATGATTCTATCAATAAATGTAAAATTATTAATAAATCCGGCAAAAAAAATGCAGATAAAGCTCCATAATTCATTAACAAAAAATATCGAAGAATTCAAGCCGATTGACGGCAGCCATGTAAGAATATATTCATGCGGCCCGACAGTATATAATTTCGCTCATATCGGCAATATGAGGGCTTTCTTGTTCGCCGACCTGCTCCAGAGAGTACTTAAAACTGTCGGTAAATACAGCCTTAGCTGGGTAATGAACATTACAAATATAGATGATAAAACCATACGGGACAGCGCGAAAGGCAGCCCGGCATGGAAAGAAAGCCTCATGGGCCCGCAAACCGACGATCCCATGGAAAACCTTAATAAGCTTACTGCTTATTACGAAAAGGCCTTTATTGAAGATATAGAAAAGCTGGGAATAATGAGAAAAGATTTTACCGCGCTGCCCCGTGCTACAGATTATATAGAAGAAATGCAACTGTTGATTAAAAAAATCGTGGATAGAGGCTATGGCTATGTTTCGGGAGGATCTGTTTATTTCAATGTTGCGAAATGGCGCGAGTCCGAAGTTTACGGCAAGCTGAAAAAGATCGATTTTGATAACTTCCGCTCAGGAGTCAGAATAGATGCCGATCAGTACGAGCGCGAACAGGTGTCCGATTTTGTGCTCTGGAAGGCCAGGAAAGAAGGCGAGCCATACTGGGAATTCGAGATAAACGGCGAAAGCTGTCCCGGCAGGCCAGGCTGGCATATCGAGTGCTCATCCATGGAATATAAGCTGCTCGGACTGCCTTTTGATATTCATACCGGCGGTGTGGACCTTAAATTTCCGCACCACGAGGATGAAATTGCTCAAAGCAAGGCCGGATACGGTGTGGAACCTACAAATGTATGGTGCCACAATGAATTTCTGGAAGTAGAAGGCGAAAAGATGAGCAAGTCCGCCGGGAATTTCTTTACGCTCAGGGATCTGACAGATAAAGGTATCGACCCTCTGGATATCAGATTCGCTATATTTTCAGCGCACTATAATTCGAAGTTTAATTTCACTTTTGACGGTATCAGCGCGGCACGTAAATCACGGCAGCGCGTACAGGAATATATTTATACACTGCTCGGGCCGGAAAGCGGAGATAAAAAGGCCGATGTTGAATCAGCTAAGAATAATATCTATACTGAACTGGCTAAAGACCTGCATACACCTAAAGCGCTCGCGGCTTTTTTTAAATTCATAAATGAAAACCCGGCGGGGGATATCACTCCGGTATCAAAAGAGCAGGCTCTTGAGCTGCTTAAAGAATTGAATGATATTTTCAATATTTGGCATTTTGAACTTAGGGAAGAAAAAGCAGCTATCCCCCCGGAAATAACCGAGATGGCTGAAAAAAGGCTCGAAGCCAAGAAAGCCCGTGATTTCGCCGAAGCGGACAGGCTGAGAGATGAGATCACAGCCTCCGGGTTTATTATTACCGATACTAAGGATGGCTATCAGATAAAGAAAAAATGATGAATTTTAGAATTGAAAAAGATAAACTCGGAACCCTGGAAATTCCGGCGGAAAGGTATTACGGCATACATACACAAAGGGCTTTGAATAATTTCAGGGTGTCAGGGATCAGGGTGAACCCGCGCCTGATAAAAGCAATGGCTCTGGTAAAAGCGGCTGCGGCCACAACCAATAAGGAACTGGGATATATCGATGAATTAGGAGAATATATTTATAAAGCCGCTAAAGAGATAGCCGCAGGAAATTTGGCTGAAGAATTTCCCCTTGATGCAATGCAGGGCGGCGCCGGTACTTCTACCAATATGAACCTTAACGAAGTAATAGCTAACCGCGCCCTTGAGCTGGCCGGCAGGGAAAGAGGAGATTATTCATTTATCGATCCAGTTGAACATGTGAATTTGCACCAGTCCACAAATGATGTATATCCAACAGCCCTGAAAATTTCACTTATTTACGCGGTAAGAGAGCTCAGCCATACAATCGAGAAAATTCAGGGCGCGCTTCAGGCAAAGGAAAGGGAATTTTCGGATATAATTACTCTTGGCCGCACTGAAATGCAGGACGCTGTGCCCATAACACTCGGTTCTCAGTTCGCGGCTATGGTGGAAGCTTTTTCGAGGGACAGATGGAGAACTTTCAAATGCGAGGAAAGGCTGCGCTCGGTTAATATCGGTGGTACGGCTGTCGGAACAGGCCTCACGGCTCCGAGGAAGTATATATTCCTTATAATTGATAAGCTGCGCCTGGAAACCGGGCTTGGTTTGTCTCGTTCAGAGCATATAATGGGCGATACAGCGAATATTGATTCTCTTGTCGAAGTTCATGGAATTCTGGCAGCAAACGCGGCTAATCTTGGGAAAATCGCCGGCGACCTTCGGCTGCTGCATTTCTTAAGGGAGATAGAGCTGCCGGCATTGCAGGCGGGTTCCTCAATTATGCCGGGCAAGGTCAATCCCGTGATCAGCGAAACAGTTATGAGCGCCGCAATGCAAATACAGGCAAATGACATGATAGTCCAGCAGTGCGCAGCGAGAGGCACATTGCAGATTAATGAATTTATGCCGATGGCAGCTCATGCCATGCTACAGTCTGTTGATATGCTCATTAATGTTAACTCCATTTTGGCCGGGCATATACAGGGTATAATAGCAAATCCGGAAGTATGCAAAAAACATTTTGAGGAAAATCCACTCATAATTACGGCTTTTCTGCCATATATCGGTTATAACCGCTGCGAAGAACTGCTCGAAGAGCACCGGCATTCGGACATCCGGAACTTCAGGGAATTCATTGAAAATAAATTAGGGAAAGAGTTAACTGATAAAGCTCTTTCCCCACAAAATCTTATGTCGCTCGGCTACCGTTAAAAAGGCAGATCATCCTCAGCCGGTGGTGTGTAGTCTTCATCACCTGGCATGGGCATGTCGCCTCCCGGCATAGGGCTGTTTTCCTCGGCTTCTATCTTCCAGGCGTCCAGGTTGGTGAAATAAGCTGTCTTATCGCCTTTTTCCCATTTTTTACCCTTGATATTGAAATTCACCGTTATCATATCATTGATCTGATGAGGCTCGATAATATCGCATTTATCCTGAATAAGCTGAAATTTGATATATTCGTTAAATGTGCCGTATCCGGAGTTTTCCTCGGTTTCTAATACAAATTCTCTTTTCCGGAAACTGTCGCTTATCTGTTGTGTATCGAATTTTTCTACTAATTTTCCGCTCAATTTAAAGTTCATTATTTCTCCTCTAATAAATGTTCTATTTCATTTAGATCTCTGATCTTTGATACGGGATAATTGTTCATTTGCTTATCCCAATATTTTGATTTCATATAAAACCAATTTAGAATCTGCCTCGGTTTCGAAGCAAAATCCTCGTCATTTTTCATTTTTTCATTAAATTCTTCGGCAATTTCGTTATTTTCTTTCAGCATTTGCCTTGCGGTTTTTTCCAGTACGTATGATTCTCCGTATTCCTTTTGTTCAAAAATGGCATTAAAAAATCCCCACCATAAATATGAGTCCATCGCTCCGGGCTCAAGTATATGTGCCGCTACCTTTATCAGAGGCTGATCAGCCCGGATAATTATTGTGCCTTTTACGAGTGTGCGCATTTCTTTATGCGGCTTTCTGTCCGCATTTACCGTAAAGCGGCCTTCGCTGGGACTGTTTCTGAATTCCACATTATCAAACATATAGGAATCAACTTCAAGTTCTGTATTTTCTTTTAAAATACTGTATTCGATGCCATGAGCTTTAATCCTTTCGATTACTTCAGCGTACTGTGGGGGTATGGCATAAGCGGCAGGGATAATGGCAGAATCTGAAGGAACAGGCTTATTATAAAAAGGTACCTCGAAAACGGCGGGCACATCAGAATACTGATACCAGATGCCTCCTGTGAGATCGCTTTCAATGGCTTCGTAATCCACGCCCTTAAATTCGACAATAATGCTGTCAATATCCGAAAGCCTGTAATCTATCACGAAGTGGTTTTCCCTGAAGGACATTGATTCAGTAAATCTGTCAGCTTCAGTGATCAATTTTCTTAAATTTTTCCCTTCCTCATGAAGTATTTCCATTGTTGAAATTAGCAGCTCATAAGTTCCCTGCACCCTGTCCTTATAAGGCTTAAGCATGTGTGTTTCCACCAAGATACCGGGGCGGTTGCGCAGGGCTGTATATCCATGCGAAAGCCTCGGCGGTGCTACCCATGTGCGGAGGCCGCTCCGGGGGTCATGCCAGTTCCTGAAGGCTACGTAAGGGAATAGCTCATATCCCTTTTCCAGCATGTCTTTTTCTAAGCGGCCAATGTAAACATCTTCCTGCCATTTCTTAAGGGCTTCCGGCATATTGCCTTTGGTTTCCATGCTATAAGTTACGGTATATTGGTAATCCGCGCCGTTAGTTGTATGCAGATCCAGGAAGAAGTCGGGGTTCCATTCGTTAAAAAGCTTCAGCCAGGCTCTTATAGCAGGCGAATCAGCTTTCAGAAAGTCTCTGTTAAGGTTTAAATTCTGGGCGTTTGTTCGCCAGCCCATTTCAACGGGGCCGTTTTGGTTTATCCTGTTATAAGGCCCAAAACGCAGATGGCCGTCCACATTGAGAATAGGAATAAAAAGAATGGTTAAATTATCCGCAATGTCATTGTATTTATCCCTGATCAGCATATCCCTGAGCAGCATCAGCCCGGCGTCTTTTCCGTCTGATTCCCCTGCGTGAATACATCCCTGCATAAGTATAATTGTATTATCTTTGTTTTCAGCGGGTGTGAATTTGCCTTTGGGGCTATAGATAAGCAGAGGCAGGTCATAGCCCAGGGAACTTTGGCCAAAGCTCATGTATTGGAGCTTTTCGGAAGCCGCTGCCAGCTTTTTACTGTATTCGAGCGTCTGCTCGTATGTCGGCGTTGCCACAAATCCGGACTTTTCATAGTGTGTATCCCATTCGCCCGCATCTGCAACACTTAAGCTAATTAAAACAAGCAATGCTGCAATCGCATATTTCATAATTTTTATCCGGTTTGATTGTTTAATCTGATCTGCAAAAATAAAAAAGCATTTTCTATTAAAACAGTTATCCCGATCTTTTTTTAAAAAAATTGGACGAAATCAGTATAACAAAAAATTGATTGTTTTGATTATAGATATGATATAACTTTGATAAAATCTTAGTTAGCAAAAAATATTTTTATTTATCAGGGGTAGGAAACGTGGCGCAAAATGATAAAAAATACCGCGAAATGCTTAAGAGCAATATGATCAGGCTTTTCCTGACTTATATACTGCCGTTCATTGTGCTGATCATTTATTTTGAAGTCCAGTACAATTCTCTAATCCGTAATAATAACAAACAGCACCTTAAATCCATAGCCGAAATACAGGCTAAGTCATTAGACCTTTATCTGAACGAAAAACTGATCGATTTGGCTAGTTTCAGCGAAAACCAGTTATCATGGCCCTTTTATGATATTCCCATAGAACAAAAACTCGAAAAACTGAAAAGCTACAGCAGCGCATTTGTTGATCTAGGTATTTGCAGCCCAACCGGCCGCCTGATAAGTTATGCAGGTGAATATCATAAAGGAAGTGATGACCTTTCCGGTGAAGAATGGTACAATAAAATAAAAGATGTTGAGAAAAGATACCGGATCACAAGTGTCAGCCGTGATGATAACAGGCCTCCATTTTTTACCATAGCGGCAAAACATAATTTTGGCGACAGCCTATTCATCGTTTACGCGAAACTCGATCCCAGGCAGATTTATAAAAACATACAGTCTGTGGATGGCGCTAAAGATGTAATAACTTCTATTATTAACAGCCGGGGGATATTTCAGCTCAGCCCTTTCGTAGAAGGCGATACATTGCGCTTCGCGAATATTAAGCCGGATCAGAATAAACGAATCGGGGTAAAGGAACTGAAAAGAGAGGGAAGAGACCTTGTTTATGCTTTTGCATGGCTTAACTCAGCTGACTGGGCAGTAATAGCACAAAGTACCGATGAACGCGCCGACCAGATACTAAACATGCAGCTCGAAATGATGATCATTTCGATTCTACTGGTAATTATTTTTCTGATAACGATTTACTTCAGAGCGAGAAAGATTGTTAGGATTGAAAAAGAGAAAGATTTTGCGCACAGCCAGCTTGCGCAGGCAGCGAAACTGGCTTCAGTAGGTGAACTTGCTTCAGGCATAGCACACGAGATCAATAACCCGCTCGCAATTATCACAAGTGAAGCCGGGCTTATGAAAGACTTAATGAGCCCTGAATTCAAACAGAATACAAGCTTCGAAGATCTGATTCCGCATTTGGATAATATCCATCACGCAGCTTTCAGGGCGAGAGATATTACACGCAAGCTGCTAAGCTTTGTCAGGGTGACGGAAATAAGGATTCAGCCGCACGACGTAAATGAAATAATCGAAGAAATTTTCGAAGGCTTTTACAAACGCGAGGCCAGCACTTCAAATATCGAAATTGAAAAGAAATTCGGCGAATTGCCAAAATTGCATACCGACGAAAACCAGCTCAGGCAAGTGCTTTTGAATATAATTAATAATTCGCTCGATGCCATACAGCCTCCGGGTAAGATCACATGCCGTACCTGGGTAAAAGACAATATGATACATATATCTGTCACTGATACCGGCAAAGGCATAAGCAGCGAAGAAATAGATAAAATCTTCATGCCCTTTTATACTACCAAAGATGTAGGGAAGGGTACAGGCCTTGGCCTAAGCGTGAGCTATAGTATTATAAAAAATCTCGGCGGCGATATTGATGTTGATAGCGCTCTTGGTGAGGGGACAACCTTCATCATCAAACTGCCGGTAAAGACGTAGATTGTGTTATGAATATATTGCTAAAATGCAAGTAGAATAGCTGGCTTCCGCCGGCGTAAAGGAAGGCGTGATGCGGAAAATTCCCATCATGTTATCCGGGACCGGGCCTCTGCGCGTGCTGACGGCGCGGCCCGGCGATCAAAATTGCAAGCGTGGGGATGAATAAGAAAATGAGTCTGCTGCGGCTGCATTTAAGGCAATTATTTTACAACACGCCTGTATACAGAAATTGAAATAAAATTGCTAATTGTTATATTTAAATGTATATAAAATTTAAAATTTATTTAAAGTTAAATTAAAATGTAATTTTTCTGTTTCAAAACTAATTTAGTAAGGTTCGGCAGCCGGTAAATAATAATAATACATTTAATTGAAAAGGGTTAATTATGCGATCAACAAAAGTACGTGACCTGATGATACCTTTGAGCGATTATCCGAAGGTACATAAAAACGTGACATTCTATGAAGCAGTCAAAACACTCGAACTTGCCCAGAAAAATCTCAAGGGCAATCAGTATCCCTACAGGGCTGTGCTCGTTTACGATGACGATGGCTCAATAATAGGGAAGATCGGCCACAGAAGCTTTTTGAAAGCGCTGGAACCCAACAGGCATATTTATGACGAAGTTGAAAAGTTATCCCGCCAGGACCTCAGCTCGACATATATCGATTCTATGATGCACCACATGGAAATGTGGGAAGATAATATCATGGATTTTTGCCATATTGCTCAATCCGTAAAAGCTGAGGATATGATGCAGAACCCCAACGAAAGCATATCCGCAGATGATACTATAGCGCAGGCTATACACATCATAGTTATGTGGAACTCATTATCCATTTTGGTAAAAGAAAAAGGAAAAATTATCGGGCTGGTAAGGATAACAGACCTTTACAAAGAAGTAGCTGATTACATCTTATCAGAATGCAAGGCTAACCAGGAAGGAGGAGCGCGATGACAAAAATTCTTATCGTTGATGATGAGAAGCAGTTCCGCGAATCCATGTCGGAAAGGCTAAAAATGCGCGGCTATGACAACATGACCCTTGAGGATGGCCGCGAAACACTAAAATTGATCAGAAGCGAACCAGACATTGATATAGTTATCCTCGACAGGAAAATGCCCGGCATTTCCGGTGAAGAGGTACTTAAAGAGATTAAATCCTACAGGCCTGAACTGCAGGTCATTATGCTCACAGGATATGGAGATACTCAGTCCGCGATAGAGGCAGGCAAGCTGGATGCGTACAGCTATCTGCAAAAGCCTGTCGAAATGGAAGTTCTGCTTGAAACAATCGAGAATGCCCGTGAGCACAAGACAATAGACATGCAGAAGCATGAAATACCGGATATTAAAAAGGGTACTTTGTGGCAATGGCTAAAAGGTACGCAAAATTCAAGGCCGGGTATATTGATACTCGGTATTGTTTTATTTTTTGCGGTAGTTATGTCGCCGCCTCCCGCGAGGCTGGTAGAAATGCTCGGGCAGCCTAAAACAGGCGAGCTGACTGATCCCGGACAGGGCTATGCCAGTTATAAAAAAATGGAAAAAGGCGAAAATATCGCTAACTATTACGGGACTTACTACGGAATTGGTGAATATGAAGCAACTGAGGACGGCTTTAGAAAATTTACTCCGGTAAATGCTGTTGAAGCTGCCGAGAAAGCCCAGGTAATGATCGGTGTGCTGATAGTTGCCGCTCTATTTTGGGCCACGGGTGCTGTTCCCATAGGTATAACGGCACTGCTGGTGGGAGTATTTATGTATTTTCTCGGAGTCTTAAAGCCCGATGATATTGCAATGTCGTATCTTAAAGACTCGGTGATATTCATCTTTGGTGTACTGGCATTTTCTACGGCGATATCCAAAACAGGACTTGACAGGAGAATAGGAATTTTGCTTCTCGGTTCATCAAAATCGGTGAAATCATTTCTATTCCTTTTCCTGCCTATGTTTGCAGTGGCGTGTTCGTTCCTTTCGGCACACGCGCTCATAGCCTTTATTATGCCTATACTGCTAATAATTTACTTAAATACAATTAAGAATGCCGGAATTAAAGAAGATTTTGCCTTCGCGGTTATTCTCTTTTTATCGGTTAACTTCGCGTCAAACTCTGGCGGCCCGGGCTCTCCGGTGGCAGGAGGCAGGAATGCCATCATGCTGGGTATCCTCTCAGATTACGGAGTGGCTCCGACATTTGGCGAATGGGTATTGTACGGAATGCCTTTCGTACCGGTCATGGCCATAGTAACAGGGCTTTATTTCTATCTTGTGCTTTATCGTAAAATGAAGATCAAACAGGCACATGTTTCTCAAATAGTTAAGAAAGCTGCTGAAAAGATAGGCCCTATGACTAAAGACGAATATCTTACGGGCGTTATTCTCGGTATTCTTATCGTACTCTGGATAACAACCAGCGACATACTCGGCCTTGGCGGCCCGATTTTACTTGCTCTTGTACTGCTAAATGTTTTCAGGATATTGAGCTGGAAAAATATTGCCAGTATTCAATGGGAGGTAGTAGCTCTTTATGCCGCTGCCACCGCGATGGGCAAAGGCCTGGCAGTCACCGGCGGAGCGCTGTATATCGCGGATCTGTTTGTGTCGAATATTCCTTCATTCCTACAATCAGGTGAAGGACTTGCGATAGCTACCAGCCTCTTTACCGGAATAGTCACCAACTTTATGAGCGACGGCGCTGCAGTGTCGACAATCGGGCCGATCACTGTGCCAATGGCCAAGCTGGCAGATGTTCATCCATGGATGGTCGGTTTTGTTACGGCATTTGCTTCTTCGTTCGCGCATATGTTCGTTATCGGTACGCCGAACAACGCGATAGTCTTTACAATGGCGCGCAATCCCACAACCGGTGCTCAACTGGTTAAGCTTTCAGATTTCTTTAAGCATGGTGCCGCGGTGTTTGTTCTGTCGATGATAGTTCTTTGGTTTGTAATCATATTAGGTTACTGGAGATGGCTGGGATTTTAAATTAACGCCGGTTTTGAGGGTAATATTATGGTAGATAGGATAAATCTTTTGATTGTCGATGACGAAGTGCATTTTCTGGATTCTCTTGCTCAGAGGCTTGAGCTGAGGGGATTCAACGTAACAAAATCTGATTCCGGCGAATCGGCCATTGAAAGTGCCAGAAAAGAGAACTTCGAGCTTGTACTGCTCGATTTAAAAATGCCGGGCCTAGGAGGCAAGGAAGTACTTGATATTCTAAAAAAAGAGCATAAATTTATGGAAGTAATCATTCTCACCGGGCACGGCTCGCTCGAATCGGCAGTAGAATGTACTAAGCTCGGAGCTTTCGGATATCTGCCAAAGCCCTATGAATTCGAGAACCTGATTGAAATTCTTAAAAATGCCTATGAAGCCCTGCTTAAGAAAAAATTCAAAAATGATGATAAAAAGCTGGAACAATTGCTTAATATAACTGCTGAGGGCAACGCCCTTGAAATGCTCAAAGAAATGCGTAAATTAGACAACTGATAGTTTTATCAACTAGTCTGATTTGTGAACTTAAAGCTAAGTTTTTAATAATACATCATAAACGGGATCTAGGCTGTCGATGATATGGCTTTGATCCCGTTTACTTTTAGATATATTTAAGTCGCTTGTGAAAGTATGAGTAAAAAAAGGGGGCCCTGTCAGCCCCCTTGAATATCATCAATAGATTTGTTAATTTAAGGCAGCTCATCAAGAGTTTCGTCAGTTGTCCAGTTATAAACATTACCTTCGGGGCATGATTCAAATGTCACCCCGCTGTGAGTAATGTCAGAATTTTCGTCAATTATGATGCCGTACGCAAGGCTGTGCTTTAACGCGACATTTTCTAATTCTGCTTTACCTTCTGATAAATCCAGGTTAGCGCCGCCATCTCCCGCGCCGCCGTATTCAATAACGCAGTTTTTTAACACATTCGAAAACTGATTGTATATCTTAATTCCAAACCAGTACCCCGGGTCCTTGTCTTCATCCATAACCGTGAAAATGATTGGAGATCCGTCTTTTCCGTCGGCATTAATCTTTCCGCCTTCTTCCACTCTTACTTCAGTGTAATATTCCATAAGGAAAGTTACTCCTTCCTCGATATTCAGTGTGCCGTTATTAACAGAGAATCCTCTTGTTAAGTATGGAATATTAATTTTGTTGATGTTAGTTGTTTCTTCTATATAAGTCTGGTAGAAAACTTCTATATAATTTTCGCCGTTATACGCGAAAGTGGACGACATATCCAAAGCGCTTACCTGGTTCAGATGAGCGAATAAAATCGGAGCTTTTTCACATTCCATGATCACGCAGCTCTTAAATTCATCAATATCGCCGCCGTAAGCGTTGATGCCGTAACCAAGAGAGCCTTTGATAGTACAGAATCTCATTTTGACAGAAGCATCGCCGGCTAAACTAACAGCCTGGCCGTCAGTAAGTCCGGCATTTTCTATCACGAGATGTTCCCAAATGTTATCTGCGCGGGCTGAACTTATCTCCAGGCCTCCCCAGGCGCCATTGTTCGGATTCGTTTCAGGGCCTGTCATTATAACCGGATTTTCAATAGTGCCTTCGACTTTCAGTCCGGCATTTTCACCAAATGATAATCCCGAGTGAATAGAAGTGAACTCGATCTTCACTCCGGCTTCGATGGTCAGCAGGGCATTGTTTTCAACCCAAATCCAATCGCTAATTCTGTAGTCAATACCGTCGTTCCTGTTTACGAGTATTCTGTTTTGACTAATATTACCGGAAAGCTCTTCAGGATCGTTAACTGTGCTTTGCTCTTCAGTAACTGTTACGGTGTAAACAGCCTGAGAGCCGTCTTCGGCAGTCAGTGTGTAAACAACGGGCTGCGTAAAGTCCTGTGCTTCGCCCGATGTCGGGTCGATAGTTGCTTTTGCGGAAATCGCAATTGTCGGTACTAGGCTGGTCATGTCTGTTCCGGCCGGAACTTCCGCGGTTACTGTCATCAGACTTTGGTCAATGCTGCCCATGATAACGGGGCTGAACCCTTCGAATTTAAAACTCACGATCTGCTTTGAGGAGCTTTTATCCGGATTTGCCGGATTGTCATCGTCACTGCAGGAATTAAGTCCTGCTGAAATTGCCGCAATTACAAATACGGCTAAAAAATTAACTAAATACTTTTTCACTTTTTAACTCCAAATAAATTAATATATATGGAAAACCAACAAAATATTGAACCCGTGAGATTGCCTTCTCAGTAGTGGATTACAGAGAAGGTCATGTTGTCGGAGCAAATATAGTAAAAAAGCGGAATAGAATTCACTTTTTTTTATTAATCCATTGTATTCATTAATAAAAAAGCTGCTGCAGTATTCTAATCCTCATTATTACAAAAAAAACCCCTGCTTTTGCAGAGGCTTGAAATTATAAAAGAAATCAAAGAAATAGTTATGACCTGACTTCTTCCTTTTCTGATTTTTGAATTTTCTCAGTTTTGTAAGAAACTTTCTTTATGAGTTTCTTATCAGCTTTTCTGCCTGTGAAGTCACCTTCATAGCTTCCTTGGAAATGTTCTATTACTTTGTGGTTTTCATTATATTCCACAACTTTTTCTTCGCGTACGGAATACAATTTCCTGTGATAGCAGTAATGCTCTTTAGCCGATGAAGCTTCGAGAAGGTTATGCACTTCCTTGTAATCATTATCGCGAAGCTGCTTCCACTCTATGGCAACGGCATCGTGGAACAGGTCATAATCACTGCTTTCTTCATTAAATTTGTATTCTTCGACCGATACCAGCTTATCACCGTCATAATTATAGATCATCTTTGTGTTGCCGGATCCGTGTTCCGTCAATTCCTTATTAGAATATCCTTCAAGAGCCAGAAGCCTGCCGTAATCATCTTTTTTGGCTTTAAACCACTGTTCGGTCGGATGATCTTCGCAGTCGGCTTTTTCGGTTAATGAATAAACCGGGATTCCATCTTCTGTGAAGTCAGTTTTTGAAATATAGAATACATCGCCGATATTCTTATTTTCTTCGGGGTAGTTTTCCTTATCACTTGCGGTAAAGTACTCTTTTGAGCTTTCCACAAGGAAATTCACGGGGTGGTAGCCTTTGGGCCTGCTGTCTCCCGTGGGCAGATACTTTAGTTTATATGTATAAGCGATATTATTACCGTCGGCATTGACGAAATCAGGATCATCACTGTATTTCTCGAATACCTGTGCTTCAAGAACGCCTTTATCATAAATAATCTCATATCTTTCTGTTTTATTAGCTTCTTCCGCTTCGCCGTTATACACGGTTTTCTCGAGCAGATAATAGCTGTGCGGGCAGTATTCGGTTTCAACCGTGCTTACCACAGTTCCGAGTTCCTCGGTTTTTTCAAGTACTGGCAGCCCTTTCTCATTAAATTCACGTCTGACTAATTTGATGATCCGGCCTTCGCTGTCTTTAAATTCAGCTTTTTGCCAAAACATATCGCTCCTCTCAGTATAACTATATTCTACGGTTTCGATATCTGTTCCTTCTTCGTTGTAGGTTTCAGTAGTTTTACTAAGCACGCGGATAAATTCTTCCTGCTGATCTTCCGATTTTTGCGCAGTTTCTTCAGAACAGGATGCTAAAAAGCCCGCAGTCAATAAAATGATAAATAACCTGTGAAATAATTTCATTAAATAATCCTCCCAAAAAAGCAATTTAGAATTACATTCTTAACATTACACTAATTACGCTATTTTCTTAACAAAGTCAAATGTTTTATGGATGGAAGGCCAATATTTTTGTTAAATTCAAAAGAATACACAGGCGGAGCGGTCATTTATTGGATGAGCCGCGACCAGCGTATGTACGATAACCGCGCTCTGAATTACGCCCGGGATAAAGCGGAGGAATACGGCACAAACCTTGCAGTATGCTTCTGCCCGGAGGATTATTTCCCGGGGGCATCTCAAAGGCAATTCGCGTTTATGCTTAAGGGCCTTGTAGAACTCGCGGCCAATCTATATGAAAAAAATGTGCCTTTTGCTCTGCTGAAAGGTAAGCTCGCTAAGGAAATACCTGAATTCCTCAATAGAATTAATGCAGGATTGCTCATAACGGATTTCGATCCCCTGAAGATAAAAAGAAAATGGAATGATGACATTCTGAAATCAATCCGGATACCATTTCATGAAGCGGATGCTCATAATATCGTCCCCTGCCGTATTGCCTCGGATAAGCAGGAATACGCCGCTTACACTATACGGCCCAAAATCCACAGGCTCCTGCCTGAGTTCCTGTCAGATTTTCCGGTATTTAAGTGTTTTAAAGGAAATGATAAGGCTTTTCTTGAAAAATACCATACGCCGGTCAATTATGACCTTAATAAATATAAGAGTTTCCCCGGCGAAACGCGCTTTGCTCCCGGTGAGGAAGCTGCCCATAAAGTACTCAGGGATTTCATCGATAACAGGCTGGATAATTACGCGGCCAAACGAAATGACCCCGCGGAGGATCACTTATCGGGATTGTCGCCATACTTCCATTTCGGGCAATTAGCTCCCCAACGGGCGGTTCTCGAAGTTCTGAGTTCAGGCAGGGATAAGGATTCTGTAGATGCTTTCATAGAGGAAGCAGTGGTGAGGAGGGAGCTTTCCGATAACTTCTGCTTCTATAATGAAAATTATGATAATACTGAGGGTTTCCCTGACTGGGCAAAAAAGTCAATCGCGGAACATAAGAATGACAAAAGGGAATTTATATATAGCGTAGAGCAATTCGAAAACGCCGAAACCCATGACAAAATTTGGAACGCCGCCCAAAATGAAATGGTCCTGAGCGGGAAAATGCACGGCTATATGCGAATGTACTGGGCTAAAAAGATACTGGAGTGGACAGGTTCGCACGATGAAGCAATGCAAACGGCCATTTATCTGAATGATAAGTACGAACTCGACGGACGTGATCCGAACGGCTATACAGGCATCGCGTGGTCCATTGGCGGAGTACATGACAGAGCATGGCCTGAAAGGACTGTATTCGGCAAGATCAGATATATGAACGCCGCCGGCCTGAAGCGGAAATTCGACATAAGTAAATATATCGATCGGGCCGCCCGGCTAAAGTGATTTTAGATTACATCTAAGTTATATAAAAAAATGCGGATTAAGAAAAGTTAGCCATGATACGCGCTTGAAAGGTATATTCTCTAACTTATCATCTTTTCCATAATTAAAATGAATTTTTAATTCCGTATGCTGCCGCCGGCTATAAGCTCATTTACATCATTATTCATAATTCTGCTTAAGCGGTTGCTGTTCAAATCATTAGGAATATCTTTATCGAGCCAGTGCTTTTTGCAGGCGTTGTAATCGGTAAACACGCACTGGGCAGCTATATTGTGACTTTTGAGCTCCAGGCCGCCTCGCAGAAGATTTGGCACGCATGTGCAGGCTGTAAGGCCGATATTTTCACCGGCCCTGGCGCCAGACCATTCTGAAAGGTCTGATGAATGCAAGAGTACCATTACCTCGTATCCGTTTTTGATGCCTTCTCTTTTCAGTTCCGCTACCCTGCAGTTTTTATCGCACATTTTGCATTTGAGCCCTCTCGCGGTTATTTCGGCTTTACATTTTTCTATGTCAATACGCAGGCAGCCCGGTATAAGGAGGGCTTTGCGTTCGCATTGCACGAAATCTTTCCGGTACGCGCGGTTCATTATCTCAGCGCCTGCCATATTCAGATAATACTGCGCTTTTCCTTTTAGGCATGAAACGCAGTCTTCTTTGATTTTGTAGTACTCTTTTTTGCTTTCAATGAAGCAATTCAAACCGGATACGAATTTCCCGAGGAATCTTTCAGTTTGCAGGACAAATTCAAAAGCGCAGCCAGCAGCCGCAGCGAGTAAGTTTTCCGATATAACTGGATTCAAAATCCTCAGATAATTTTCAATCAGCCTGACCCTTGCCAGTTCATGATTGAATTCTGCCGTAGCGGCAAGCCATGAAATCAGTTTTCCCAAGCCCTTTAAGTCTGTATTCAATATCACCGGGCCCTCATTCATCATCATTTTATGAAGGAACTTATTGCGAAATTTATCGGCTCTTTCCTTTAGTGTTTTTTTGCCTGATGCTCTAAGCTTAGCTGATAGCAGCATGGTGAATACACTTTTATCAGAAGTATTCGCGGCGTACGCTGAGTATTCATTCCATAAAACTCCTAATATCAGCAGATCAAGCATGTATTCTTTTTCAGTCCTAAGGGATTCAATATTGTGTGACTCAAGATATTCTATATAGCCATTCACATATTTGCCCAGCCTCTTTTTTAGAAGCAGTTCCGAGGCATCGGCAGCTTCCTTTAGCGCTGTATAAAAATGATCAGAATTTTGATGAATAATATCTAATCTGTAAGGGAAAATATTCATGAACCGCCAATTTTTATATTCAATTATTTACTTTTGACATTTCATAAACGGTATATAATTAATAAAGTTCCATTATTTTTTTTAAAAAAATTTACTTCATGAATAAAAAATCAAAATAATAGCAGCTATAATATCGTATATAGCACAAATTAGTCTTAACTAAATATTAACAAAGGAGTTTATAACATGAAAAAATTTTTACTATTATTCAGCTTGTTTTTGATTCCGGCTTTAAGTAAATCCCAGCCGGTACTAAGTTCTTCCTCACTTCCAGAAATTGGAACAGGCATAACCAGGTACTTTTGTGATACAACAGGAGTAAATGAAGGCCAGGGTGGAGCGGACCGGAGCTGGAATTTTTCTGATATTCAGAAAAATAATGAACCCGCAATGGAAGTAACTTATATAGAACCGTCTGAAACTCCTTACGCATCGAATTTTCCTACCGCGAATATAGCCATAGACCAGGACACATTGTTTTCCTTTTACGAAAATAGTTCTAATCAAATTGTCAGACTTGGCATTCAGGGAGAGGACATAAAAGAGACTCTCACAGATACTGAAATTTCATTAACACTGCCCTTTACATACGGTGATACTCACAGCGATACATTTGAAGGGACAATAGAAACTACTATTCAGGGAACGCCTTACACAATGAACAGATCAGGAAGCCTTACGGCAGAGGCTGACGCCTACGGATCAATTACTCTTCCAACAGGTACTTTTAATAATGTGCTAAGAGTAAAGCATACTTACGTACTCGAAGATGAGTTGCCGGTTGTAATCCCCGGAATGCCGTCGCCGATTATGATTACTGAAGTAATCTCGTATGACTGGATGCACCCCGATTTCTATTATCCTGTTTTTTCGATAAGCTATAATACTTTAAGTTATGAAAACTTTCCAGGCATGGAAGACCTGGAGTCAATGTCGGTTCACTATACCTCCACTGAACCGGCTTCCGGTGATATCCCCCTTCCTTCGATTACAGCACCTGTTGACGGCGCTACAGGGGTATCATTACCGGTTGAATTATCATGGGTAGTTCCCGAAAGCGGAAAGACTAAAGAAAAAGGAAACACTGATTTAGACCAAAATTATCAATCCAGGGTGCAAGTAGCCGAAGATATTGATTTCAATTCCATACGGTTTGAAGAAGCAAAAGATGGAAATTCTGCTACAGTTGACGGGCTTGAGCATAGCACAACTTACTATTGGAGAGTCAGGCTGGAAGAAGGCCAGGAAACAGGTGATTGGACAGAGGTTTACAGCTTCACTACGGGAGAAGCCGAGGCCGGACTTCCCGCGCTGGATTATCCGGAAGATAAGCAGGAAGATCTCGAAACGACAATAGAATTCAGGTGGTCTAGTGAAGAATCACACTATTACAGTCTGGAAGTAGCTCTCGACCCCATGTTTGAGAATATCGTTTTCCAGGATACTACTTTTGAAGAATCATTAACTGTTTTCAGCCTTGAATATAATACCACATACTACTGGAGAGTAGCCATCCAGGGAGATGCCGGTTGGGTGTACACAAACTCTTATGAGTTTACCACACTCGATCCGTCTTCAGTTATTATCAGCCCGGAAGAAGCAGGAATAAGCATTTATCCGAATCCGGTTGATAATAAAGTGGATATTGAAAGCAGGGAACCAATAAAAGAAATAAGCCTGATGAGCCTCGACGGCAAAGAGCTTATGAAGAAGAAACAAAGTAACGGATTAACTAATATTACGCTCGATCTGGGGAATTACGCCGGGGGAACATATCTTTTAATCGTTAATAGCGGAAATAATATTTCCGCTGTAAAGATAATTAAAAGATAAGCGGGAGGCTCAAATTTGCGTGTAGGCCGGTTTTGCCAGTGAGCAGAACCGGCTTTCTTTTTTACTATACAATATAATGAGAATTAATTCGCAATTTCCGTGAATTTATATATTAATATTCGATGGAGATGAAATTAGTATGTTATGTATTCATCATCATAGCACTGACCCGCATTTTAATCTTGCTGCCGAAGAATACTTTTTCAAGAATTTTAAAGAAAATGTTTTTATGCTGTGGCGTAATGATAACGCCATTATAGTAGGCAAGCACCAGAATACACTTTCGGAAATAAACCTCGATTACGTAAAGGAAAAAGGAATAAGAGTTGTCCGCAGGCTTTCGGGAGGAGGCGCGGTATATCACGACCTCGGTAATCTGAATTTCACCTTTATTCAGCAGGGCGAAAGTGAAAAACTGGTTGATTTCAGGAAATACACACAGCCAATATTAGATATACTTCAGGAATTCGATGTTGACGCCAAATTTGAAGGCAGGAACGACCTTACAATCCAGGGCAAGAAATTCTCCGGTAACGCAGAGCATGTCTTTAAGAACAGGATTCTTCACCACGGTACTTTATTATTTGAATCCAAAATGGATGACCTCGTAGCGGCGCTAAAATCAAATCCCCTGAAGTTCCAGGATAAGGCCGTAAAATCGATTAAATCGAGAGTCACAAATATCCGCGACCACCTGAAAAAGGATATTTCAATCGAAGATTTCACAAATCAGGTGATGAAGCATATTATGGAAATGTACGACGATAGCGAGCGGTATGATATGACTGAAAATGACATAGCCGCGATAAGTAAGCTTGTGGAAGATAAATACGGCACATGGGAGTGGAACTACGGCTATTCACCCAGGTATAATTTTCAGAAATTCCTTAAAACAGCCGGCGGTACGCTTGAATTTGACCTTCTCGTGGAAGACGGCATAATCAGGGAATGTAAGATATTCGGAGATTATTTCAATAAACTGGATAAGACTGAGATCGAGAAAGCCATCGAGGGATGCCGGCACGAAGAAAACGCCTTAATGAATGTACTGGAAGGCTATAATGTAAATGATTATTTCCATAATGTAAAAAAAGAAGACTTAATAGAAGGTATGTTTTAAAATAAGAATCAAATAATTGGAATGAAATGTGGAGCAGGGATAATCCCCTGCTTTTTTGTTTATACTTAGAATCACCTGCCTTTCAGTTTGGCACGTAAAATGCGGTAATGACTCAAAACAAGAAAACAATTATTATATTAATTAAGGTGCTATAATATGCTGACAGCAAGCCATTCAGGAAGTATTGCCGGAAATTTTATCAGAAAAAAAAAGGGATATGCTGATTATATACAGAATTCAGATAGTTTTAAGTGCTTAAGCAGGAAAGCCACTTTTGATATTAATAAAGAACTTGGTATTAATTCTGATAACAGCTTTCTGATACGTGTATCGGGAGAATCAATGAAAAATGCAGGTATCAGCACAGGGAACACACTTGTTGTCAATAGATCAATGCGCCCTAGATTAAGAGATATTGTGGTGGCTTCCATAAATAACGAATTAACCGTTAAAAGGCTTTATTTTGATGATAGCGGGGTTGTGTTAATGCCTGAAAATCCGGACTATGAACCAATAAAAGTCAAACGAACAGACAAACTCGATATATGGGGAGTAGTAACTACGGTTCTGAAAGATGTTTAAATTAGAAAATTAAGTGTGCTGACGCCAGGGAATAAACCAATGTTCATCAGATCCCCGCTTTATTTTATCGTGGAATTTAATTGAGGTGAATTATTAAAAACCGGTAATATAATTTTTTGATAAATGAATCATTCATTATATTCGTGCCTTCAAAAAAAGTAATTAATTAAATAGTTAGAGTATGGATCCCAAACAAGGTTATATTTTATTTAGCGGGGGCGCTCCCGGCACTGAAGATGAATTCGGCCGTAATGCCGAGCTATACGGTATAGAAGAAGTTAATTATTCTTTCGAAGGCCACGAAAACAACCGTTACAGAGGGCTGCGCGTGTTGAACAGCCGTGAACTCGAGCATGGTGATATTAGCCTGACTTATGCTTCAAACCTTATGAACAGGGAATATCCCCGTACGCGGAAATTCCGCAAGATATTGCAGTCGATCTGGTATCAGGTTGTCAGCAGCAGGCAGGTATTTGTTGTCGGACGGATACTTGAAGATCACACAGTGAAAGGCGGTACCGGCTGGGGAGCGGAGTTCGCAAAAATTACCAATAAGCCCCTTTTTGTGTTTGACCAGGAAAAAGACTCCTGGTACAAATGGAATAAAACCGAATGGATGGCTATCGAACCGCCCGCTATAACCGAAAAACTCTTTTGCGGCACAGGTACCCGCGACCTGCTGGGAAATGGCAGGCTGGCAATAAGAGCATTATTTGAAAGGACTTTTGGAACTTCATAAAAAAACCCGCTTTGTAGCGGGTTATAATTTATTTTTTGATATTCGACCTGTAGCCACGCTTTTTCTTTCTGCCGGCGTTTTGTTTTATGTTTTTCATGAAAAAGTAAGCCACAAGCGCTATTATTAAGATCAGGGCAAGTAAAATTGCTATTTCCATAAATTGTTCCCCAAATAAATACTACTCAATTAATGTAAATTTTCCGGTATAGTGAATATTATTGCCGCTAATTCTAATATAATAAATTCCCCGAGAAATCCTATCAGTTTTAAGAGGAAACGAATATTTCCCCTTGCCGATAGTCCCTGAATATAACTCTGATAATTTTTTCCCTGTCATATCATGCAAAGTTATGATTACTTTAGCTTTCAGTGGAGACGGAAATTCAATATTCAGCACTTCCCCCTTATTCATCGGATTAGGATAAAGCCGGAACTCACTGTCAGCAGCATTCAGTTCATTAACTGAAACCACATTAATTATCTGTTCGCCAAGTATTTTAGTCATATCTACCGAAACACTATCCGGAGCCTCATCAAGATAAACGGTGAACTCTCCGCTTTTATTATCCATGATAACATGTTCAGAACTAATCAGAGCACTATTATTAAGGAAGTCCAATTTAAGCGGTACTGTAAAGAAATCCGGCCCGCCGTCAAAATTCTGAACCTGATCTATGTTTACTTTTACTTCGAATCCTCCTGACTCAAGAGGAATAGTCATTGTTTCCAGGCTGAAACGGGGATGGCCGGAAAAATTAAGCCACTGGTCAAACCAAACATTTATATCAACAGGCATTTCCGGCAGGTATTTGATCAATGAAGCTGTAAAATCTTTTGTAGTGACTGATTGCATGCTGTAATCCTCGATCGTTTTTCTAAGAGCATAAAGGAAGTTATCCCTTCCGGCCATTTCTGAGAGCATGTGATATACCCATGCTGATTTGAAATAGGTAAGCTCGTAAGCCCTGCCGAAAAGATCATTCAGGGGCAGTCCTCTTATGGCTCTGTTATGGGTTGAAACATCTATAAGGTAATAGAATCTGTTACGTAACAGACTTTGATAATAAGCTCCTTCATTATCGTTTATATGTTCTGCCCAAATAGCCTCGCTCCAGGTAGCGCCTCCTTCATTTATCCAGAGGTCATTCCAGGTAGCACAAGTGATCTCATCGCCAATCCACTGGTGAGCAAGTTCGTGGGCGATACCGGATTCACTGTAACCGTAAATCCATCTCTGATGAATCGTACTTATAGTCTGATGTTCCATTCCTCCGAAATCAAATGGCCCGGCCACAGCCATACCGTACTTTTCGAATGGATATTCGCCATAGCTTTCGGAAAAGAATTTCATCATATCGGGCATATTCCTGAAAGCAAATTTCGCGCGGGGTACCGCCTGCTCTGAAAATAAGGTATCCTGCTCCCATGCATAATATTCAATATCTATAGTATCTAAAGGATCGCTTACCTTTACATATTCATCTTGCCAGAAAACATATTTCGAGGCTATCGCGTGCATCAGGTATGTAGCCATAGGGTATTGGCTTTTCCAGTAAAAAGTTGCCGAGTCGCCCTCGATAACCTGATCTGTAAGCAAACCGTTAGACGCAACCGTAAATCCTTTTGGTACCGTAACAGCAATCGAGCTTAACGCTTTATCATAAGGATAATCATTACAGGGCATCCAGTATCGGGTTTCATTGGGTTCGCTCATTGTGTAAGCAATCCTTTCAGGGCTAAAGAGTGTATCCTGCTTACCGGCGGGCAGATAGGCAATTCCTACAAAAGAATCTTTCTCATACAGATAAAAGCCGAGGTTTGACTCGCCGGTATATCTGTAATGTATTTCCAATTCAACTTCTTCATCTTTAACCATTGGGTTTTCGGGGTTTATAATCAGGTATTCATCCACTTGCTCGTAAGAGCTTTCATCTAAATCTGTTAGATTAAACCTGACTGATGTAATTTCCATATTGCCTGCATTAAACTTAAGCGAAGTTGCTTCAGCGGAATCAATTCTGATCCTGATTTTATTAATTCCTGTGAAGAACCTGCCATGATCATTTATGCTTTCAGCCTTCAGAGGATTATACCAGTTCATGTACAGGTCATATTCCAGTACATCATAAGGGCGGTATTCAACATGGCCATCCTCCGCGGATAGCAAATTCAGGTGTTTATGTTGCTTTGAGCAATTGTATTTTTCAAAATGTAGATTAGTCTGACTTTCATTGATAAATAATCCCTCCTGAGCATATATGCTAATAGAAGCCAGTAATAAGACAGAAATAGATAGTATATCTTTCATTGCATTATTATCCAGAGTTTGTTCTCGAGTTTATTTTAATAAATAGAGGCATTAAAATATGAAAAAATTACATACAATTGATTGTTTTAAGTAATAATAGTTAAAGAAAGTATGGGATCAGTTATAATCATTCATCCGGTACTTATTTCTATACCATAATTACCGGCGGAAAATTACAGGCCGGAAAAATAACATGGCCAAATAATTTCAGGTTTTATTTAAAAAATTAAGGCTGCTCAGAAATGTGCAGTTTTTTCCCCTTTTTTAATTTTTTTTTATTTTCTTCATATAACAATGAGAATAAGCTGTTTGAGCTGATGGGAAGCGTGCTGACATGCATTACGCATATTGATTTATTCCGATATTATTTTATTTTATATACGCTGGAAAAAATTGAAAAGTTTGTAATGTTTTACGTATTAAGATAAAAATTAACAATAAGTAAGCGTTTATTTGCATAATGTATTTACATAATGTAACATTTTCACTTTTTATTTGTTACTTAATAATGTTTTACTTTCTAAAAGTAAAAATCCTTAGCTTAAAATGATCATGCGTTTATTCTAAAATTTAAAAAAACGAAACAGGAGATTTTTAGAGAAACAGACTTCTGGGTTGATATTTTTTGTTTAATTAATTGGGAAGAGTATAATGAAAAAGATGACTCAAATTGCCGCGCTGGCAGTTTGTATGCTTTTTGGTATGCAAATAGCAAAAGCTCAGCTGGCAGGAGACTATTATGTAGGCTCCGGTCCGGTACCGCCGGGCGGAAATACTTACGCGAGCTTAAACGCCGCGATTACGGCAATAAACAGTAACGGCCTTTCAGGCGATGCTACCTTATGGATCAACAGTGATATCGAAATAACTACAATGCCCACACTGAACGAGTTTTCTGGCGGCACGCTTTATATCAGGCCTTACCAGGAAGCAAGAAGGATTCATGGAAGCATATCGGGGAATCTGACTTCGGCGCTTATAAAGTTTTTTGAAACCGATAATGTGCATATTGATGGAAGCCTTAACGGCACAAGCCGTGATCTGACATTCGAGAATACAGGAAATGGCGAAGCCTCAACACTTTGGTTCGCATCTGACGGATCCGACGGATGCGAAAATATCGTTATACAGAATTGTATAATTTACGGCCCCAATGATGTTGATGACATCGATGTAAGCGCCATTGCCTTTATGGAAGTTGATGAGATCGATGACTACGGCAGGGCACACGGGCCGCTTACTGTTCACAACAATCATATAATGAGAGCTCATTACGGAGTATATCTTTTTGGCGGCAGCAGCAGTTCCTCGAACAGGCATAAAGATATCACTATTACCGATAATATTTTCGGCCCGCCGGGCGGTGATTACAGCGATCCCGACAGGATTGACGACAAATCGGTATATACAAGGTATATCGATGGAATGTTATTTAAAGGCAATCACATCCATTACACTGAATACGCAGCTGACTTCAATAACCATTACGGCGATTTGATTATCGAAGATAATGTAGTTCATGCCTCAAAATGGTACGGCATTTATGTGGATAATTCATTTGTAAAAAGTACTGATGAGCTCATTATCCGGGGTAATGAAATTAAAGGTGTAAGAAGTTACGGGTTCTATCTCGAAGATCTCAAAGGCGGCATTGTGGAAGACAACTACATTCATGATTTTCTGAACCCCAATATTGACGGAAGCCAGACAACGGGCATCATGGCCGGAATATATTTCTATGATGACTGCGAGGACGTCATTGTAAGGAATAACAGAATAGAAGGAATTGTCAGTAATTATGACGGCAGTTCATCCTTTGATGGCGAAGCTTACGGCATCTACGCCTATTGCGCCGGAGGTTATGACATTAAAAGAATGAAGATTTATAATAACTACATCGCGGATATCCGGTCAAGAGGAACTGATGATGACTTTGAAGAGAATCCTTGGGGAATCTATCTCAGTGGCGGCGAAGACTACGAAATAATGAATAACACTATCAATATGACCGGTACATTTACCGGAAACAATTCCGGTGTTTATTCGGGTTGTATCCTTATAGGTGATTATGATACAGATGTAAAGACTATTGAAAACAATATTTTTATTAACAGCCTTATGGGCACAAATTCAACTGCTTATGGGATATATATTGAACCTGACGGAAATAATGACATAACCCTCGGCAGTATAGACAACAATGTCTATGATCTTACAGGTGCTGCAGCAACAGGCAGGATTGGTTTTAACGACGGAGAGGAGTACACATTCCTCAGCGACTGGCAGACAGGAATGAATAAAGACGCAAATTCAGCAGCAACTGAAGTATTCTTATTGGATGACGGCCATTTAGCCGGTGAATCAGTTGGAGATCCGGATCTTGAAGTACCTAGATTAAGTGATGTTACGGTTGATATTGACGGCGAAACAAGGCCTGCGGGCGAACCTACGACAGCCGGCATGGATATAGCCGTTATTGAGCCTTTAACCGTGACTCAGCCTATCATTAAAATTCCTGATCAGGAAATATACTGCCCCGGCGATGAGATAGAATTTACTTTTGGCGCTTCGGCAGGATTCGCTGACGGAATTGAAAGAGATCTAGGCGAATCATTATCTTTCAGCTGGTATTATGAGGATACTGAAGGCAATACTGAAGTGATTAATGAATTTACAGATGAAGCTTATATTCTGAACGGCGGTACATTAATTATTGACGGTGTTGACTTAGAGCATGAAGGCTATTACTACAGTATTGCTACTTTCAGCGATCAGTCCGTTACAAGCGATATGAAGGAAGTTAGCGTAAGCAGGACTCTTGAACTTATTGATAATTTAGTTACCTATCACGAAGGCTGTGTAGGACAAGGCGAGATCACATTAAGTGTAGAAGCAGAAAACGCAACAGCCTATGTTTGGGAAAAACGAAACGACATGGGCTATTGGGAAGTAATAGAAGATGCCCCCAATGCCGATACATATGTGATAGACCTTATGGGGACAGAAGGTGAAATGCCTACTGCCGAAGAATTAAACGGACAGTACAGAGTAAAAATCGAAGGGAATGAATACTGCCCTCCGCATGAATTATACTCAGATGTAGCTGAAATCGAACTCTACAATCCCATCCATAATATCGAAATGGATATGGCCGGTGAAGATATAGAGCTTTGCTACGGCGATGACATCAGCTTAACTGCTTCTGCCGATGGTGACTTTACCGGATACCAGTGGCAGAAATTCCAGGCCGGCTCATGGATAAATATTAATCCTGAAAATAACCCTACGGCTGTTGAACCTACGCTTGTACTCAATAGCGTTACTGAAGGCTCAAGCGCGGGATACAGGGTTGAATTCCTTAGGCCGAATGATCTTTGCCACGAAGACCCTGTTTACTCGGGGGCAGTCAACATTAGCGTACCTCCGATTTTTGAACTCACCGAGCATCCTTCATCACATATTATTTGTGAAGATGGAAGCGTGGAACTATTTGTACTTGATAACGGCAATGGTGAAATTCATGACTATACATGGTATAAAGACGGTGATGAAATTGAATTCCCTGAAGGTACGCCTGTAGAAGAGAAAAAACTTCTCATTATCGAAAGCGCTGGCATAGATGATATCGGCAACTATTACGCTGTTATCACAGCCGAAGACTGCCGTGGCGTACAGGAATTTACTACAGAAACAGCAGCAGTGTACATTCTCCAGGAAACAGAGATAACCAAGCAGCCTTACGACAGAACAGGCCTCATCGGCGAAAATGTGACATTTAGTGTAGAAGCGCATATGAAAGGAATCGTACCGCCTTACTACCAGCACGATTTCCAGTGGTTCCGCAGGGACGCTGCCAATCCTTCAAATGTTGAAGAGATCATAACAGGCGGTAAATATCTTGGCGCCAAAACAGAAAGACTAACAATTAATAATATCGAAACAGCCGATTACGGCTGGGAATATTACGTAGTAGTTACTGGACGCTGCGGTACACCGGTTACTTCCGATGCCGTAAGCATACTACAGGTTCCGGGTGTAAATATTACGGCTCAGCCAGAAAGCACAGAGATTTGCGAAGCTTCAACAGTGATTTTTAAAGTTGATGCAGAACCGACAGTTGCAGGTGTCAGCCTTGATTACCAGTGGTACTCAGAAGGCGATATGCTTAGCGATGGCGGAGATGTTTCAGGCGCTGCCACAAGCGAACTCTCTATCAATAATATCGATGCAGATGACGCAGGTGAATACTACGTTGTTGTAGAAGCAGAAAACGGACTCTCTGCTGAATCTGACAGAGCAACTCTTACGGTAAATTCAATGCCTGAAGTAACTGTTCAGCCCGAAGATGTTACAGTTAAGAAGGATGATGAACTTGTTCTTACTGTCGAAGCAGATGGTGTTGAGCCGATGGAATACCAGTGGTTCAAGGACGGTAATGAACTTCTTGGCGAAACTGAAGCTGAATTCAGGAAACAGTTTGCTGCAGATGCTGACGCAGGTGATTACTACGTGGCAATTACAAATAGCTGCGGCACCGTTGAAAGCGATATAATTACTGTTACTGTAGAAGCTCAGACTCCTAACAGCGTTGTTGAAAGGAATATCGACGGTATTAAGCTTTACGCTAATACACCAAATCCATTCAGCGAATCGACACAGATCAGATTTGGCCTTGAAAGGCCTGCTGATGTTATTATTACCTTAACCGATGGATTCGGAAGGGAATTGGGAACAATGATAAATAACGGCCTCAGCGCGGGCGTTCACACAATCGAATTAAGCGCTTCTGATTATAATCTTTCATCCGGTACTTATTTCTATACCATAATTACCGGCGATAAAACGCTAACAGGTAAGATGACAATAGTTAAATAAAAAGCTCTAAACCCGATATATCCAAAAGCCTCGCTTTACGGCGGGGCTTTTGTGGTTTTATTTACTACAATAAAATTTTATATATCTACAACAAAATAGACTTTTCTACTATTTTATGGGCATAGTTAGATTACTTATATTGTACACAGCTCCTGAGCAGACAACCCCTTCCCATAAAGAATAAACGCATAGCTATTCAAATAATGCTCAGGGGTCAAATCCGGTTCTTTTAAAGAACCGGATTTTTTTTGGTAACAAAACAAGTTTAGAAATTGTTTATTAATTAAGGAATCACTATTAGTTAGAGTGAACTGTCAGTAAAAAGTTGGGCTACGTCTTCGGGGTTAATATTAGCCTGAGCGCCTGAAGCCTGAGCTCGGAACATAGGTGTTTTGATAAAACTAAGTTCAATAAGAGCTTCATCGAAGGATTCGATAGGCATATTGCCGGCTCTATCCAGAGGATGACTATCATCAGTCTGGATATTATTCTCCAGCCTGTCGAGGGCATTTAAAAGAATATCTTTTTGCCAGGAAGCAGGGGCAGCCGCATCATAGGTATCTGAAGATTGTTTTTCTTTTGCCGCGTTAAGTTCTTTACGACTGATTACCTGCGGGGCGTAAGGCATTGCCTGCTGTTGTTTGATCTTTGAAATATTCATAACTATTCTTGTATTTTGTTTAATAAAAATATCAAAAGGAGTATTATTTATGGGATATCTTGGCAATTAACATACCATTCTTTACATAAGCGACTTTTTTTAATTAATTTTTTAATTAAATTTTGTATCTTATAAATGGAGACTGATAAGCTGTTAATAACATACAAATAAATTTAACTTATTATTGGGGGCAACTATGAAAAATGTTTACTTAATTTTAATTATATCATTAGTACTTCTTTCCTGTTCAAGGCAAAGGGAATACCTGACTCCGATGGAAATTGAAGAAGAAAAAGAAACCGTTATTGAAGTTTGTAAAAAATTCAACGAAGCATCGGAAGAAAAGAGTTTCTCGAAAATTGTGGAAACCCTGGGGCATGAAATTATGTTTTTCGGCACCGATTCGGCTGAAGTTATAAAATCTTTTCCTGAATTTAAGCAAAATTTCATTGCACAATGGGAAGAATACGATGTTCTTGACTATGGAGAGATGCGCGATGTTGCCGTTTTTATGGATGATGACGCAACACTTGCTTCAGTGATCTTCGGTATACCACTGTATGTTAAAAAAACCGGATATGAAAACCGCTACTATCTAAGAGTTGCCAGAACTCTGAAAAAGGAAGAAAATAAGTGGGTGATTGTCAGCGGAATAGTCGGAATAGCCAGAGTGGAAACTCCCGATGATACTGATCAGACTCAGACGGATAACAACGACAAACAATAATACTGCAATCATCTGCAATTGTATGACAGGATCTTTTTCAAAAGGCCGTCTCTACGGAGGCGGTTTTTTTGTTTACTTTTCCGGCCCTCGCTTTATAATATTTTTTTCTGAAATTTATCAGCTATTGTGAAATTGGATTTTACACATTCCCTTACTAAATTATAACATTAGGATAAAAGAAATTCACATTTTAAGAAAATTTAAAGGAATTAATATGGAATCTGTGCTAAAATATATTGATACGAATAAAGAAAGATTTTTAAAGGAACTGACAAACTTTCTTGAAATACCCAGTATAAGCAGTCTTAAAGCCCACAATGAGGATACGCTCCACTGCGCTGACTGGCTGATTGATAACATAAAAAAAGCCGGAATCGATAGCGTCAGGGCATATCCTACCCAGGGGCATCCCATAGTTTACGCCGAATATATGGAAGCCGGAAAGGCTGCTCCCACAGTGCTTATATATGGCCATTACGACGTTCAGCCGGTTGACCCTTTGCATCTGTGGAAATCAGCGCCGTTCAAACCGGAGATAAGGAACGGAAAAATATACGGCCGCGGCACATCGGATGATAAAGGCCAGGTCTTTGCTCATATTAAAGCTATCGAAGCCCACTTAAAAACTTATGGTAAACTGCCTGTGAATATCAAGCTATTGATTGAAGGCGAGGAGGAATGCGGTTCGAATAACCTGGATAAATTCATTGATAAGTACCGTGAAATGCTTGCATGCGATACTGTGATTATATCTGATACAGAATGGTTTGCCGAAGGCCTGCCATCTATATGCTATGGGCTGCGCGGCATTTCATTCGTTGAAGTATTCCTTAAAGGCCCGAACAGAGACCTTCACTCAGGCACCTTCGGCGGCACGGTAGCGAACCCGTTAAACGTTCTGTGCGATATGATCTCCAGTCTAAAAGATGAAAAAGGCAGGATACAAATACCCGGCTTTTATGATGACGTAATAGAACTTACAGATAAAGAACGTGAAGAATTCAAGAGGCTGCCTTTTAATGAAGGCGAATACAAAAAAGACCTCAGTGTTGATGAACTGGCCGGCGAAGAAGGCTATTCCCCTTTAGAAAGGCTCTGGGGAAGGCCGTCGCTCGATCTTAACGGCATCGTCGGCGGATTTACGGGAGAAGGCGCTAAGACAGTACTCCCGGCTGAAGCATCAGCAAAAATATCCATGAGGCTCGTACCCAATCAGGATAGCTCGGATATTTCAAAGAAAATCGCAGATTATCTAATGAATATTGCTCCGAAATCAGTCAAGGTAGAAGTAAGAGAGCTTCACGGAGGAAATCCTGTGGTAGTAGCCATGGATTCACCCGGCGTTAAGTCGGCTGTGGAAGCCATGAAAAAAGCATTCGGAAAAGATGTGGTATTTATGCGCGAAGGCGGCTCTATTCCAATCGTTGAAGTATTCGACCGCGTGCTGCGGGCGCCGGCAGTCCTGATGGGGCTCGGCCTGCCTTCTGATAATATCCACTCGCCAAATGAAAGTTTCGCTCTGGATAATTTCTATGGAGGCATAAAAGCATCCGCAATTTTTTTCGAGGAATTTTCAAAACTGTGAATCAAATGCACACTTAATTAAGAGCTGTCCTTTTAGGGACAGCTTTTTATTATGGAATTGATTATTTTATATTAAAAAAAATATTCATTATTATTTTAATCTTTTAAAAATTAATTAAAATATAAAGGTATATTCTAATGGCTGAAGAAAATTTTGTGCCTTACGTTCCCGAAAGCGAAACAGGAATGGCGGAACTGACCATGAGGGCATTGATCCTCGGTATAATAATGGCTGTGGTACTTGGAGCTGCTAATGCTTATTTGGGCCTGAAAGCAGGTATGACCATAGCTGCTACTTACCCGGCTGCGGTAATAGGCATGGCTTTTTTGAAAATTTTCAAAGGCAGCATCCTCGAAGAAAACCTCGCCAGGACTATTGGTTCTGTAGGCGAATCAGTAGCCGCCGGCGCGATATTTACCATACCCGCTTTTATGATAGCAGGTATATGGAGCGGCGAGGATTTCGGCAATACATCAAATTGGTTCGAAACATCAATTATCCTGCTGGTAGGTGGTTTTATAGGTATCCTTTTTGTAACGATAATGCGCAGGATGATGGTCACGGATAAAGAGCTGCCCTTTCCGGAATCGATTGCTGCCGCTGAGATACACAAAGCGGGACGCAGCGGCACAAGCGGTGCTAAATTCCTGTTCTGGGCAATGGGCCTTGGCGCTTTAATCCAAATATTGATAAAGTTACAGTTCTTCGCAAAAGGCTGGGAGTATTTTGTTGAGTTCAAAGGCCAGATAATAGCCTTTACCCGGGGCGAATCCGTAACAGCCGGCGGCGGAGCGCTGCTGAGCTCACCGGCAGTAAGCCCTGCTTATATGGGTGTTGGGTACATAATAGGCCCGCAGCTTGCATCCTTGAGCTTTGCAGGAGGCCTGCTTGCATGGGGATTATTCGTTCCTTTGCTTTTATATTTTCTGGGCCCTGAACTTACTACCGGTATAGCTGAAAGAAATGAAGCTGGCAATGAAGAATGGGCCGCGATAGCCGGTGCGGTATGGGCAAGCATAGTAAGGCCGATAGCGATTGGGGGTATGCTTCTGGCTGCTGCCCATACTATATGGAAAATGCGTAAAAACCTGGCTGCAGGCTTATCCAGAGCTTTCGGTGATGTCAGGAAAAAAGGCACTTCTCCTTCTGAAACTGAAATCCGCACACAGAAAGACCTGGATTTCAAATGGGTACTTATTGGAGTGGCAGTTGCGGCTGTTGCCACATTCCTCGTAACTAATTTTTTCACTAATGATATTAGCGCTTCAATTGTGGCAACAATTGTTATGGTAATAGCTGCGTTCTTTTTCTCAGCGGTGGCGGGTTATCTGGTGGGACTTATCGGATCAAGTAATAACCCAATCAGCGGCCTAACAATATCTACTCTGATAGTTGCAGCTGTACTTATGGTGCTGCTGGGCATGTCCGGCAATGAAGGCATAGCCGCCGTACTGGGCGTAGCCGCGATCATTGCGGTGGCGGCGGCCGTTTCGGGGGATATGTTCCAGGATCTCAAAGTCGGATACCTGCTTGGAGGGACACCCTGGAAAATGCAGCTCGGCGAAATGGCGGGCGTATTAATTTCGGCTTTTGTGATGTTCTTTCCGCTTGTTATCCTGCACCAAGGTGATATAATCGCAAACGACGGTGAATTCATACTCGGGGTAACAGGGCTTGGAGGCGAGAATTATCCCGCGCCACAGGCTTCGCTTATGGCTGTACTTGCCAAGGGTATTGTGGGCGGCAGCATGCCCTGGCCGTTAATATTCATTGGATTTGCCATGAGTATGGTCTTTATTCTTCTTAAAGTGAAAAGCCCAATGCTCGTTTGTGTGGGTATGTATCTTCCTTTAGAAACATCATTCGCAATATTTATAGGAGGCTTGATTAAAGGAATACTTGATAAGATAATCCAAAGGCGGAAATTCAACTCAGCTCAAAAATCCAGGCTCACCAATAATGGTGTACTGCTGGCATCAGGCCTTATAGCCGGTGAAGCGCTGATCGGGCTTCTATTCGCTGCTCTTGCTGTGATGGATATTAAAATATCGCAGTTCTTTATTTTCGAAGAGCCTTCATTCCTGCTCAGCCTGCTGGTATTCGCGGTAATCGGCTATATACTGATACGTATCCCTGTTAATAACGCGGGCAGCCCCGATGAACCTGCTCCCCCGCCTCAGTTATAAACCAATTAAATAAAAAAAGCCCTTTTATTACGGGGCTTTTTTTTTGGAATGGCTTATTTGCTTAATTTTGTATTATGAAAATATTTGGATATTTTCAGCGTTTAAATATAAATTGTTTAATTACTTCACAAAGTTAACTTGGTCTCATTTAAGAAAAATAAAAAGAAAGATATAAATTATCTTGAACTTACCCCATATAAAAAGCACAGCCATGAGATTAACGAAAAAGGGCGAGTGGATGTGCTCGTTCCCCGTTTCGACAATAAATTACTCGAAAAGATATTCATTCCAAAAAGCAAGTCAAAGTTCATTAAGGCCAATCTGGATGAATTCGGCTCAGAAACATGGCTGCTTATTGACGGAGAGAATAAAGTAAGGGATCTGGCCGAACTGCTTAAGTCAAAATTCGGTGACAGAATACACCCTGTTTATAACCGATTGACTCTATTTCTGACCCAGCTTCATAAAAACGGATTTATAGATTTTTTAGAATTTAAAAAGGACAGGTAATCATGGCAAAAGTATTGGCAGGAATTAAACCGGAACCGGTATGGGATTATTTTGAGGAAATTTGCAAATATCCCAGGCCTTCAAAAAAAGAAGAAAAAATTGCAAAATATATACTCGACTGGGCTAAAGAAAAAGGCTTTGAGACAAAAAAAGACCAGCTTGGTAATTTTGTGGTAAGAAAGCCGGCCACTAAAGGCATGGAAGACAGAAAGGCAGTGTGCATACAGGGCCATATAGATATGGTCTGCGAAAAGAACAGCGACGTGGAATTCGATTTTGATAATGATCCTATACAGCCCTTTATAGATGGAGACTGGATAAAAGCAAAAGGCACAACGCTTGGCGCTGATAACGGCGTAGGAGTTGCTATGGGTATGGCAATACTCGACAGCAAGGATATCCCGCACCCGGATATTGAAATGCTCTGTACTCTCGACGAAGAAACAGGCCTTACAGGCGCGCAGCAGCTCAGTACAAAGCTGTTAAGGTCGGATATACTCATAAATCTCGATTCAGAAGAAGACGGCGCTTTCACTATCGGATGTGCCGGAGGGCTTAACACAACCGGGCGGTATAAGTACCATGCCGATGATGTTCCCGCTGACTGCGAAGCTTATGAAGTAACCGTTAAAGGCCTCAAAGGCGGCCACTCAGGCATTGAAATACACGACGGCAGAGGTAATGCCATTAAATTCCTCAACAGGCTCCTGTGGAACTTAACTAATAAATTCAATATCAGAGTTTCTTCATTCAATAGCGGCGCAAAACATAACGCTATACCCAGGGAAGGTTTTGCAACAATTTGCGTTTCTAAAGCAGCTAAAAAAGACTTTGAAAAATATATCAAAGATTATAATGAAATTGTTCAGAAAGAATTCATTACAAAAGAACCCAATCTAAACGTAAGCGCTAATACAACTGAAATGCCCGAACGCGTGATGACAGCAGATATGCAGAAAAAGCTGCTCAACTCTTTCTATGTGATGCCCCACGGCGTTATACGAATGAGCCCTGATATTGCGGGCCTTGTGCAGACATCGACCAACTTTGCCATTGTGGAAACACGGGATGATGAGGTCTATGTGCTTACCAGCCAGCGCAGCTCCATTGAAACTGAAAAAGAAGACCTTGGCAATATGGTCAAGGCTTCGATAGTTGTTGGAGGCGGTAATGTGGAATTCGGCGAAGGCTATCCCGCCTGGCAGCCGAATATGGATTCGCCCATACTTCAGGAAGCAATAGTTGTTTACGAAAAAATATTTGGTAAAAAGCCTGTGATTGAAGCAATTCACGCCGGGCTTGAATGCGGCCTTATCGGAGAGAAATATCCGCATATGGATATGCTTTCATTCGGACCGACTCTGAAGGATGTTCATTCACCAGATGAGAAAATATCTATTTCCACAACAGAGAATTGCTGGAAGCTTCTGCTCGGAATTTTAAAAGAGATCCCCAAAAAATAAAGTACTTAAATTATTTAATTTTGAGCCGGCCGGTATATAAAGTTATCAGCCGGCTTTTTATTAAAAGAAATATTTAACTTTACGGCAGAGTATTTTCATACGTCATTAAATAAGCAACATAAGCGTTCTTATATCTGTAATTTATTAAGTGAGATATATTGAAAAAATGAAAACATCTATTATATTGACCGCCTGTTTAATATTGGTATTTGCAGCTGACTCATACGGGCAGAAGCCCGGCAGTAAGAAGCAGTATGACTATATGGTATCCGGGATGAAAGCCTTTGACCTGGGAAATTATGAAGAAGCTATTCGTGATTTTACCAGGCTGCTGAAAAATGAAATTGATAATGAAAGAGCCTATTACAATCGTGGCCTGGCGTATTTATATACGCGCCGCTATGAAGAAGCGGCAGATGATTTTGATGAAGTCATCAGGATAAACCCATCATTTGCAGAACCTTATAATAACCGCGGCCTGGCATACTCATTCCTGGGCAGTCACGAAGAAGCGATTAAAGACTTCGATATGGCCATTACCAAAGATCCGGAATTTACTGAGGCTTATATTAACCGCGGCAGCGCCTATCTCCAATTAGATAAACACGATGAAGCGCTGGCTGATTTTTCGAAAGCCATTGAGCTCGATCCGATGAATCCTGAAGCATACTTCCAGAGAGGCCTGATGCATTACAAAATGGCGAATTATGAAAGCTCGATTAAGGACCTTAGCGACGCTATAGATATGGGTGTACGCAACTATGAGTTGTACTATCAAAGGGCAAACGCTTATTATATGACACATGAATATAGCAAAGCCATTCAGGATTTTACTACTGCCCTTGAAATCCAGCCTCAGGATACGCGTGCGCTAAATAACCGGGCCATGGCCTATGATAAAGCCGGGATGGCCAAAGAAGCCATTGAAGACAGAAGGAAACTTGCTGAAATAAATGAAACAAGATTCACGCCTGTCGAAGAACTTCAATTTGTTACTTATAAAGATGAATCAGGAAAAATCAGCCTGGAGTTACCCGAGGGATGGAATTTTTATTCCAACCCGGTACAAGACGATATTAAAGATCTCGAGTTTATAATAAGCGAAAAAGAACTTGAAAGTTTTGAAGATTTCTATATGTCGGGTGTTACAGTAACTTATATTAAGAACATGCCGGAAAAGTATAATGTAAGTAATTCAAATGAAATACTTGATTTCTGGCGGGGCAGCCAGGGCCTGAACAGCAAAAACTACTTCAACTATGAAGTTTTTTCACAGAAGCAGTTTACAAGGGGAGGATGGAGCGGGCTTATGTTCCATACTGTATTGCGGCATTCTGAAAATTCGCCGGCATTCAGCTACTATGAGATGGTAATGGCAAATGATACTGATATAATTTACGCGTATTTCAGAGCGCCGCTGAACGTGTTTTCTTATTACCAGAAAATATTCGACAAAGCTGTTTCATCATTTAAAGTAAGCACTGAATGATCAGCCCTGAAATTCCTGACCTTTCCATTTGATCTTTTTGTTTACCATTGTGAATGGCAGGATAAGCTCTATGAACATATAAAAAAACACAGATGGAATTATCCATTTTCTGAGGCTGTATTTTTTTAATTCCATTAGCGCGGGATTTATAACCGCGTAATCTCCTGCTACTCTGACAAAAAGCACGGCAAAAATCCAGAAAAGGCTCCCTTTTAAAAATGCCAGGATAAGAGCCGTGTAAATAGCTATTGAGGTCAGAACAAATAATCCCGCTCTCCAGCCTAAGCTTAAACCGCCGGCAGCCCAGCGCCTGTGCTGGCTCATGTATTCAGCGAAGTTCTTAACCGGATATGTAGTAACTGTTGATTCAGGCGAGCATAAATAGCGGACTCTATATCCCTTGCCATGTACAGCTCTGAGCATGGCAAGATCTTCAGTTAACGAAAAATCAACATTCTCATAACCGCCTGTCTTGTCGTATGCCTCGCGTTTTATGGACAGGTTGTTCCCGAAGCATCCAAGCGGCTGCCCGAGAGCGAATCCCGCGGCTGCCATGGTGTGCATGTAAATCCATTCAGTTTCCTGGAATTTATCGAAAGTGCTTTTATTACCGTGAATCAATGTATAAGCTGCTACCAATCCGGTGCTTTCATCAGCGGTGAAAGCATCGCATACGCTGTTTATCCATTCCGGATGAACAACGCAGTCGGCATCAGTCATAAGCAAATACCCGCCCCTCGAGCTGTCAATTCCTTCCTTTAAAGCGCCTGGTTTGCCCTGAAGGTTTTTATGATCGGAGCCTTTTGTTTTATGTACTACTTTCAGATGAGGCCGCTCCTTTTGGAGGCGGTCAAGAATATCACCGGTTGCATCCGTTGAGCGGTCATTTACTGCTATGATCTCGAATTTATCCTTAGGATAGTTCACCATGTCGAATGACCTGATACAGTCTTCAATTTTTTCCTCTTCATTTCTGGCAGGTATAATTACCGAAACGAATGGCCTATTTTCAGGGCTGCCTTTTGGGGCGTTCCGCCTTTCTTTTACCGAACCGAAAAACATCACTGCTGCGCGTCCAACATAGATAAGGATCGCGGCAATTAGTATATAAACCATAAATGTATGCCTTTGTTAATCAATGGTATTAATTTAAGAAATTTCTGTTTAAAATTTATTAAAGAATCGTTAATATAACAATAAAATAACGGGATAAACATGGATAAATTTCGTAATATTACATAATTTCAAAATGAAAAATACTACTGTTGACTTAATAAACGGACCGATAGATTCATCGCTCAGGAAATTCAGTATTCCTTTGGCGTTCAGCTTTATAGTACATATGCTGTATTCTCTGGTTGATACCTTCTATGTCAGCAGATTAGGCCCTGAAGCAATTGCCGCAGTCGGCATAAGCGAGCAGATAATATTTTTTATTTTCACTATAGGAAGCGGCTTTGCCATCGGAACCGGTATTGTAGTTTCCCGCCGGGTGGGCGAAGGCAGGCGCAGGGATGCCGGGTTTGCGGCTTCGCAGGCAATTGTATCGATGTTTGTCATAGCTTCGGCGCTGGCGGCAGCTTTTTATTATTTGACCGATGATTTACTCGCTTTGATGAATATCAGCGGAAAAGAAAACATAATGGCTCAGCATTATCTTTCTGCACTGATATTCGCGATTCCGTTTTATTTCATTTCATTCCAGTGCAGCTCGATTATCCGTTCAACCGGTAATTCCGTACTCACGATGCAGATAATGATCATAACCACTGTGATCAATGCGGTTCTTTCGCCTCTCATGATATTTGGTATAGGACCGTTTTCCGAAATGGGTATTTTCGGCGCCGGCCTGGCTACGGCCATAGCGCAGCTGTCAGGGACGATAATGTACATAGCTGCATTATCAATGAAATTTACCCCGGTGGAAATCATATTTAAACACTTCAAATTCGATTTTAAAATTGTTATAAATATTATCCGGATAGGGTTTCCTGCTACTCTAAACCTGCTATCCGTGAGCATTAACAGAATACTGCTTTTCTCACTGGCAAATGTTTTCGGAACCGACGTAATGGCTGCTTACACATTAGGGCTTAAAGTTGATCTGTTCGTATTTATGCCGATATTCGCCGTCAGCTCGGCCATAGAGATAACCACCGGGCAAAACCTGGGGGCCGGCAAACCCGAAAGGGTATTTTTGTATTTTCGTTCGGCCGTAAAGCAGCTCGGCAGCATAATGATTCTGATGGGTGTCATAGTATTCTTTGGCGGGGAATATTTTGTTAAACTATTTACTACCATGCCTGAAGTTATCGAAGAAACAGTCATTTACCTGAAGATCACTGCTTTTTCCTATGTGCTTTTCACAATCGGCAATGTATCCACCAGGGTAATTAACGGCGCGGGCGATACATTCCGCAGCCTGGGTATTACGGCTACTGTGCTGCTTATATTCCAATTGCCACTGGCATATATTCTCAGTAAGCACACGGGTTTGGACCAGGCCGGCATCTGGATTGGAATACTCGCCAGCCAGGGTGTTTACGCTTTAACCGGAATTTACAATCTCTACCGTAAAAAATGGATGAATGCTGAAGTTTAAGCCCTAATTTATTTTTATTAATACATATTAATTGATTAATAGTATATGTATTATTATTTTGAAAGACTTAATAGTTGTTATTATGGAGGCATTATGCCTGAATCCGTTGGCAAAACCAAAGCAATCCTGTACTTATATGAAAATCTGCTTCGGGGCAGCAAGCTGAACACTAATGACGCTTGTCAAATTCTTGAAAAAAAAGGGATCAATCTTTCCAAACGCACGGTACAGCGTTATTTTGAGGAATTAAGCCGGCTTATTGAAGGCCTGATATGCAGGGGCAACGGAAATTCAAAAGAATTATTCCTGCCGAGAGAATTCAGGCCTGTACATGCTCCGATCAGTATTCAAAGCAGCGAGCTTTTATCTCTTCATATTCTGAAAGCTCATCTAAAAGCTTTCAGGGGGACTAAGATTGAAAAAAATATGGAGAGTCTTGTAAATAATATTGAAAAGCATGCCCCGGGTGATGTTTTTGTTTCTGAATCATTATTTTGGGATCAGAATAACGGCAATTTCGATTATTCCAATTATAATGATATAATAATAGAAGCTATGAACGCTATCATAGACGAGGCTATGTACAAAATAAAATATGCTGCCAGGAATAATTTTAAAATTATCGAGGGAGTACCCTTAAAGATATACGCTTATAGCGGCCTACTGTATCTGCTAATGTGGATACCGAAATATGATAACTATATTTCACTATCAATAAATAAAATTATTTCCATATCAACTTCAAATAAATTCATTGATAAAATTAAGCCCTTTGATGCCGATAAATTTATGAAGAACAGGTTCGGTGTGTATAATGATAAGCCCAGGAATGTAGAATTGCAGATAAGAAAAGGGGAGGAGTTTCTTTTTGAGAACAGAAGCTGGCATCCTTCACAAAAACTTGAAAAAAAGAACGGGAAATTAATCATGAAACTGCGCGTGCCTATAGTTCCGGATTTCACAGGCTGGATTATGAGCTGGGGTAATAAAATTAAAGTAATTGCACCATTGGAACTTATAACAAAGATAAGTATGATGCACAAAAACGCGGCCGCGCAATACAATAATGACGAGAATGATGATGATAAACATATTTAACAGACAAATATTTGAAAGCTTACTGGAGCATGAAAATCTTTCCTGCCTAATTACTGAATTCAATTTAGAGAAGGATTGTAATGACTGGAAAATAATTTATTGTAATGGTATAGCAAGATCTACAGTTAATGACATTGATCCTGTGCTGGGCGGCTTTTTGAAATCCATGCCCGAAAAGCAGGTTTCATTATTCCGGAAAGAGATAATTAATCTCGAAGATAAAAACGCTGTATGCCGCAGGATAGGGGTCAGGTTAAACAGTAAATGGTTCAGGGCTACTTTGAGTAAACAAACTGACTCGGATAAGCTCCTGATAACATTCAAGCCCATATCCGATATAATCAGCCCGGAAAAGGATCTGGAACTTGTGGAGAGCAGGCACAGTTCAGTTGTAAAACCCACTGGTGAGATAAGCTTCGGGCATTATTTGAAAAATGACCTTATTGTATGGCCGGATGACATTGATCATATCCTGGGATATAGCGGCTCTGAAATGGGGCAGGCCCTTAAAAGCTGGCTGGATAAAGTATATCCGGATGATCAATCCAACAAAAAACCTATTAATGTTCTGTTTATCCCCATAAAAAACGAAAACGGTGTGATAAATGTTCTTTGCGTATCAAGAGACATAAACGATCGCAGGAAAACTCAGAAAGCAGCTTTAGATTATTCAAAGCTCATTGAATCGGTTTTTAATGCTATATCTGAAACTCTGATAAAGATTGATAAAAAAGGGCTGATTAAAGGTATAAATTATACAGGAGCAGCAAGGCTAAAGACAACGCCTGAAGAATTAATCGGGAAAAACATTTACCAGATATTACCCCCCAACGCGGCTGAATTCAGAAAAAAAATGATAGATAAAGTTTTCGATACCGGTGATCCCATAGCTTTCGACGATATAAGGTATCCAATATATTTCTCAAACAAAATATACCCGGTTAAAGATGAACAAGGCAATACGACCGATGTAATAGTTTTCGGGCTTGATGAAACCGAGAAAAAACGCCAGGAAAGGGATTTAAAGATCAAAAACCACGCGATAGAATCATCACTGATAGGTTTCGCGATAGGCGATCTCAATGGAAGAATTACCTACGGTAATGCTGAATTTGAAAAAATCTGGGGATACAGCTCGCCACGGGAATATAAAGGCAAAAGCTATTTAGAGCTGTTCAATGTACCCGGACTGCCTGATAATCTTTTATCACTAATTAAAAAGGAAGGAAAATGGAGCGGTGAATATTTGGCATTCAGGCAAAACGGCGATAAGTTTGATGTAGAGGCTCACGCGAGCCTGGTAATATCAGATGAAGGCCAAATGCTTGCCATAACGATCAGCTTTATAGATGTAACTGAGCATAATAAAATCTCAGCCGAGATAAAGGAATATTCTGAAAAGCTTAAAAAATCCAATGATGAGCTTAAGCAATTCGCTTACATTGCTTCTCATGATCTGCAGGAACCGCTTAGAGGTATATCCAACAGTATACAGATCGTTGAGAAAAAGCTATCCGGCAAACTCGATGAAGACACCCTGAAGTTTATGAATTTCGCAACTGAAGGTGCAAAAAAAATGCAGGATCTCATTAACGGCCTGATGGAATACTCGAGGGTAGAAAACAATAATAAAAGCTTTGACAGGGAAGTAGACCTAAATAAACTTGTTGAAAGAGTTGCATCTATGCTCGAGTTAAAGATAAAAGAAAATAAGGCCGAAATAAAAATAAATAAACTGCCCGTGGTAAGGGGTAATGAATCACTTCTCTACAGGCTGTTTCAAAACCTCACGGATAACGCGCTAAAGTTCAGAAAATCTCATGAAAAACCGGTAATTGATATAAGCAGCAGCCGTATTGGGGACAACTATGTAATATATTTCGAAGATAACGGTATAGGTATAAAAGAGGAGTATTTTGAAAAGATCTTTCAGGTGTTCAGAAGGCTCCATACATCTAAAACAATAAAAGGTACGGGTATAGGCCTGGCAATTTGTAAAAGAATTGTCGAAGCGCATAAAGGAAAGATAGGAATTGAATCAAAACCCGGAAGCGGGACTAAATTTATTATAACTTTACCAATTGAAATTCAAAATGAATAATAATATTGAATCGGTTGAAGTATTCCTGGTCGAGGATAATGAGACAGATATCGAACTGATTAAAGAAGCACTAAAGTTAAGCCGCCTTTCTACTAGTCTAAAGATCGCGAATGACGGCGAGGAAGCTATAGATTATCTAACTGATAATTGCGAAAAAATGGAATCGCAAAAGCCGGATATAATTCTGCTTGATTTGAATCTTCCAAAAAAAGACGGCATAGAAGTATTATCATTTATAAAAAACAATAACCGAATAAAGGATATTCCCGTAATAGTCCTTACAGTATCAGGATGCAATAATGATGTTTTAAAGGCGTACAGCCATCACGCTAACTGCTATATCAGAAAGCCTGTTGATTTTGACAAATTTGAGGAGATTGTGCGTCAGATAGAGACATTTTGGTTTTCGATTGTAAGTCTGCCGAGGAAGGAAATGGCATGAATTTATTGATAATTGAAGATAATGAACTGGATTACCTTTTGATAAAAGAAGCACTCTCGGAAATGCAGGATATTTCCGTTGATGCAAAAAACGCGGTAACGTTTGATCAGGCTGCTGATATGCTCGCTCGGGATCATTTTGATATTATTATTACCGATCTCGGCCTTCCCGAAAGTTCAGGGCTTTCCACAATAGAAAAGATCCGCCGGCTTCATTGGCAAATACCACTGATAGTAATTACAGGGCTTAACGATAAAGAAACCGCTCTCAACGCGCTCAAGCTCGGCGCTCAGGATTACCTTGTCAAAGGCAGGATAGATTCTGAAATACTGGAACGCTCAATAAGATACTCCCTTGAAAGATTTAAATTCGAACTGGATATAAAAGATTCAGAAAAAAAATACAGGCAGATTGTTGACAACGCGCTTGTTGGAGTTTACAAAGGCACAGATAAGGGAAAGATCACTTTTGTAAATGACGCGTTAGCTCTGATGCTCGGATTTGAAAATAAATTTGAGCTTATGAAAAGCAAGATTGTTGAATATCCGCTAAACCGTGATTCTTTTGATAAGATCATATCGGCATGCCTGGCTTACGGCAGAGTTAAGGACTTTGAAATGCCCATATACGGCAATGGCAGGATTTACCACACTTTGCATAATGCCACTTTAACCGGAAGTGAAATATCCGGAATGATGATTGATATTACCGACCGGAAAACGGCCACAGAGCTGCTTCTTGAAATCGAAACAAAGCAAAACGCAATATTACGAGCCCTGCCGGACGCAATGCTTTTGCTCGACGAAAACTATGTAGTTACAGATTATTATCTTCCTGAAGGAAAGTTCGGGGGTTTTCTTGAACTGCCTCTACAGGAAAAAAACATTGTTGATATTTTTCAGTATGAACTTTTAAAGAAAATAGAACTAGCTATTAAAACATTAGAAAATAATGGCCTTCAGATCATCAATCATCATTATATAAAGCAGGTAATCGATAAACATTTTGAAATAAGGGTTAAGAAATTCGGCGGAAGTCAGATTATACTACTGATAAGAGATATCAGCCAGCGCAAAAAAATGGAACAGGTTATTATCAATACACAAAAAATGGAGGCCATTGGCAAGCTGGCAGGAGGAATAGCACATGAATTCAATAATATGATGACTGCCATAATTAATTATTCCGAAATTTTATCACTTAAAACTGATAGTACACATAATATGGCAGCGGATATATCCCCCAAGATAAAAGAAACCGCTATCAGCGCTTCAAAATTAGCTTCACAACTTTTGGCTTATAGCAGTAAGCAGATGATAAATCCAAAAGCGCTTAATTTCAATGAAGTTATATCAAAACTTGAACCTACACTGAAAAAGATCATCAGCGGAGATATAGATCTTATATTCAACCCCGATCATAATCTTCTGGATGTAATACTTGACAGGCAACAATTCGAGCAAATACTGGTAAATCTACTTATGAATTCAAATGAAGCTATCAGGGATAAGGGGAGAATAATTATTTCTACCTTCAGCACTTATATCGACGGCAAAAGAGCTTACATACGTAAAAAGCATGTTTCAGGTATTTTCTCTGCAATATCAATTGAAGATACCGGTAAAGGCATCGATGATTCGATAAAAGATAAGATTTTCGACCCGTTTTTTACCACTAAATATAATGGCAAAGGCAGCGGACTGGGCTTATCTGTAGTATATGGCATTGTCCTTCAGAATGACGGCTGGCTCGATCTCGAAACCACTGAAGGCAGCGGCGCTAAATTCACACTTTATTTCCCGGTGGCAGGCAATCCGGAGAATGTGCCTGAGAATACAAACAGTGGCAGGGAAGGCCATGGCAGATACAAAATACTTATTGTTGACGACAACCGCGAAGTGCTCGATTCCATTTCGCGCATACTCGGCCGCAAAGGCCATTCGATCCTGAAGGCAGAAACCGGTGCCGAAGCCGAGACAATGTTTTATACAGATATAAAAACAATTGATTTTGTACTTACTGATATACTTCTGCCCGATACCAACGGTATTACTTTAGCGGAGAAATTAAGAAAAATGAACCCCGAAACTAGAATAATCCTGTGCAGCGCCAGCAATGACCCCAAAGTGCTTGATTCAATCGGGCCTAATACCGCTTTTATTGAAAAACCCTACCAAATACAGGAACTGATTGAACTTTTTCAGAGCTTAAAATAAAATCAGGATAAAAAGCAGCGGAAATAAAATGTCTTTTGATATATTGTAGATCATAAAATCGCAGAAATGAACAATCTTACTTTTTGCAATCAGTTTCGCGACTGCGGGAGAAAAACTATATCTGAATTTGGAGTAAGGCGGAAAATACTCTTTCAGATCAGATGTAATTGATTTTGATATTGATCTAAATAATGAGTCTACAACTCTATTTGCGTCCTGCAATTTGAAGAGCCGGCTGATTGTTGAAGCAAAAAAAGGATTACTGGATAAACATCATATTTCCGGAACAATGCAGATGTTTGAGGTTGATCAGGGTGAGCGTAAGCAAATTGGCACTGGTACGACTGAGACAATATTTTTGAGGATAAAAGACCCGGGCCACTAATATTTGGGTAATATTCTTTAAAAAATAAGGCTTTTAAACAGGGAGTAAATCAAATTCATAGCTATCTTACTACCGCGTCGGCAAGGTATTCGGCGGGGTCTATAAGGCATTCTGGGAGCCTGCTTTCAAAGAGGTTACCACCCTTGTAATTTCTAAGCTTGTATTCATTGCCTCGGTAAATCTCTAAATGGAGCATACTGGTTTTGCGGGCTTCTTTCAGCTTTTGTATGTATTCGGGAGCGCTTTTATCAATCAAGTCCCTGGCAAGCACAGTTCCTACCGCTCCCAAGCTAGTGCCTGCGCTAACTATTTCACCTTTTGCCGGGTATATCTCGCCAAGTTCCGCGTATTTAATTACCGGCCCCTTAATAGTTTTAACGGCTATGAAGTAGGTAGTATTCCAGTAGATATTTCCTTCACCTGAAGTGAAAACACCGGAATCTATTACCACACCGCTTTCGATAGCGAGCACCTTTGTTCCGGCAGGAGCATATATATCCATGCCGCAATGGTATCTGTCGCCGCGGTCCTCTGCAAAAGAGCCTGGAGCTCCTTCAACGGGGAATTTGATCCTGTCCCCGGCCAATGGCCAGTATTTCCTGTATGGCTTGTTCAAGGCAGCGCCTCAGCTTTTCGTTTGTATGCTTCAGAATGTTTGAGGAATACCTTTCCTAAAGGCCGGGAAAGTGTATTATACGGCTCAAGCCTTTCAGGATGCCATTGCACGGCAATCATAAACGGCCTGCTGTAAGGATCTTCCCATTCAAATGCTTCTATCAGGCCGTCAGGCGAAAAGGCCGTAGCAATAAGCCCCGGGGCCAGTTTATCTACTGCCTGGTGGTGGTTGCTGTTTACCATGCCGCTATCCGTCAGGGTTATTTCATTCAGCATAGTGCCTTTTTTAATTACTACCGTATGTTCTTCCCTGTGGCCGATTTCCCCCTCAACCTCGGTAGGTATATCCACAATCAGGCTGCCCCCCAGCGCAACATTCAGTATCTGCTCGCCGCGGCATATGGCCATAATAGGCAGGCCCATATCCAGAGCTTTGCTTATGAGCGCGAATTCCAGAGTATCACGCCTTAGATCAATTTCGCACAAGGCTGTATCTCCAGCTCTCCCGAAGCGCGCGGGGTGCACGTCAGGCCCTCCCGAGAGTAGAAGCCCATGGGCATCGTCCATATGGGCCATTGCTTTATCAAAGCTGATATTATAAGCGTCAATGCAGACAGCATTGGGATTAATTGATTTTATCCATTTTTCGTACATTTCGTAATGCTCCGAACCGCTGCCCTTTGATATAATAATTTTAACTTCCGGCTGGTCCTGACAGGATACCAAAAGCCCTAATAAGGCTGCAATTATATATAAGCAAACATTACGATTTTTTGCTATCTTTTTCATTTCTTTCTATGTCATACAGTGATTTAAGTTTTGAAAAATAAGCGTTCCTGCCTTCAATTATCCTTAGAGTTATCGGGAATACATAGCAATGGATTCCGGCATTGGCAAACATATCGCTCAGATTGATCAGTTTGGCGGCATCCTTTTCAGTAGTGGCTATGTAATCGCTTCCTTCATCCCGGCAGGTTTGTATTATTTTCTCAACGTCCTTTTCATTATAATAGTGATGATCAGGATAATCAAGGGATTGCTTAACACTGTATTTTTGCTTTTCAAGCATATTTCTGAAGCGCTCCGGCTTTGCAATGCCTGCAACGCAGACTATTCCGCTGAGCATATCGCGGTATTCGTACCTGCCGGTCTGTTGCCTTGATTTAATATGATAGGGCCTTTCCTGCCAGGGAATTACCCTTATAGTAAGTTTTGTATCTTTCAGCGCGGCGATTTTTTCATTTGGCGTGATATTGCCTGTCAGGCATATGATGTCTGCTCTGCCAATCGATTCGAGCGGCTCGCGAAGCCTACCTTTGGGGAGAAGGTCTGGGTTTTCGATAGTGTCGTTATCGATGAGCACAATGTCTATGTCGCGGTGAAGCCTTCTGTGCTGGAATCCGTCATCGATAATGACCGTATCGACATCGAATTTACTGGTTATGTTCTTTGCTGCTTCTGATTTGCTTTCATGTGCTATAACGGGAATCCTGAGCGTATCGGCAAGCATGAACATCTCATCGCCGCCTTCCCTGGCGTCAGCCAAAATATTTTTTCCGTCGCAGAGAATAATCTCTCCTTTCGATTTTTTCTTATATCCTCTTCCGATTATTGCCGGCTTTCTTTTAATTTTCTGAAGGTCGCGTGCCAGCATCTGCACAAAAGGTGTTTTTCCCGTTCCTCCTACCGTTAAGTTTCCCACGCTTATAACCGGTATATCAATTTTTATTATCTCTTCTTTTTCTTTGTCATACCTTTGATTTCTTGTTTCAACAGCTTTCCCGAAAATCTTCGAGAACATACCTTTGATCATTGTTCCAAAACTCCGAAATGTATCTAAAATTCATTTATAAAGGTAAGCCTTTTCTCTACTATTTCCAATACACGGCTTATTTCATCTCTGCTCAAAGTGTCATCTAATTTATCCGTAACTTCAAATTTAAGATATATTTTACTAAACGGACAGGGAAATTCAAAATTATCCCAACTTTTATTAAATATTTTTTTTTGCCCAATTTTAATTCCGCAAAGAAATAACGGCACACCGGCTCTTTGCGCGGCCAGCAAGGCTCCTGGTTTCATTTTATTTGCCGGGCCCCTGGGGCCGTCGGGGGTGACGAGCAGCATACTGTCTTTGCATGTTTCCACCATGTCCGCCAAAATATCCCCTTGCTTTCTGGAAGACGATCCCCTTATAAGTGAAAATCCCCAGTGCTTAAGCAGTGATGCCAGTACGGAACCGTCTTTGCTAAGGCTTACCAGAGCCGAGGGATTCTTTTTCCTGAAAAAATGCCAGCCGGGAAGCATTTTGCCGTGCCAGAAGGCAATTACGCAAGGGCTTTCAGGCATGGGGCCTTCCGTTTTGTAACGCCAGGTAGCCGCTATAACGCTGATTATTATATTAAAAAACTGCTGTTTCAATTAAAGCCTTCCGCATTGGCTTAATATTATCCTTGCGGCTTTTTCCGAGCCGCCACCCTTCCCGAGTAAATTTCTGACTTTCATGAATATATCATAAATTTCCTTTTGTTTTTCTGAATCAATATAGATATTTTTTGTTAATGTAGCAATTTTTCGGGCTGAAGCATCCTTTTGTATTAGCTCATCGATAACGGCTTCATTCAATAATATGTTGATTATTGATAAGTAAGGCAGATTTACCAGCCTTTTGCCCATAAAATAAGTAAATGGCGATGCCTTATAGACCATAACAAAGGGCATTCCCGCAAGGCATGCTTCCAGGTTCGACGTACCGGTTTTAACAATTCCTGCCTTTGCTTTGTGCATAAGGTCTGATGATGAAGCATATAGAGTACAGTTTTTATTATTTTTTAAAAAATCCAGGTAAACGGATTCATCGGCGAGGCTGCTTTTGGCAAGGCCGAATTCCACGTCATGGATTTCCCTGCTAATGATAGAGCAGGATTCTTCAAATAGCGGCAGGTGCCTTTCTATTTCCTGCTGTCTGCTTCCGGGAAGCAGAGCTATTAAGTTTTCCCTGTCCTCCGGTGAGCGCGGCATTTCCTCGAAAGCGCTTATATCAAGCAGGGGATGGCCGGTGAATTCTGCATCCAGGCCGAATTTACCAAAATATTCCTCTTCAAAGGGGAATACTACCAGCAGTTTATCCACGCTTCCTTTGAGCTTTTTTGCTCTGCCGCTGCCCCATGCCCATAACTGCGGCGCGATATAGTAAATTACTTTTGTTCCTGCAGATTTCGCGAAATAAGCCAGATTCATATTAAATCCCGGATAATCGACAGGGATATAAACATCGGGCTTTTCATTTTTAATGAGTTCTTTTGCCCGGTTCAAAACCTCTCGGAAAAATCTGTACCTTTTGACAACCTCCCAGAAACCAACCACGGACATTTCCTTCATAGGTACTATTGATTCCAGGCCTTCGGCACTCATTCGTTCGCCCCCGATACCGATAAAACGGGTATCAGGCTCAATTTGCTTTATCTGCTTCATCAGATTTGCCGCGTGAAGGTCGCCCGAAGGCTCGCCGGCGGTTATCATTATTTTCAAAGGCATAGTTTACCTTTCGGGGTCAGATCCGTTAATAATCTTTAAAGTTTGTTCAATTAATCAATAATAAGCTTTTATCTGAATAAACAATATTCCTGTAAGTCCAAAGATATGAATATGTCCTGAATTTGTGGAAAAAATATTAATAACTTTGCTAAGCTAATGGTGACAATTTTTTTAATTTGCTTTTAAATTATTTAGCTTCAGATAAAATTGGTGAAATATAAATGGCTGATTTCGTACATCTTCATAATCACACACACTATTCATTGCTCGATGCTCTTACAAAGCCCGAGGAACTGGTGAAAACCGCTAAAGCAAACGGCCATAAAGCTGTTGCGCTGACCGATCACGGAGTAATGTTCGGAGTAATTGAATTTTATGAAGCGGCAAAGAAAGCCGGTATCAAGCCGCTGATTGGGGTAGAAGCGTATATGGCAAACGGCAGCCGACATGACCGTTCTTCCATGAAATCCGATACCCGTAAGAAAAACTATTACCACGTTCTTTTGATAGCGAAAAATGAGACAGGCTACAAAAATCTGATTAAATTAACTTCTGCAGCCTTTACTGAAGGTTTTTATTATAAGCCGAGGATAGACAAAGAACTGCTCGAGCGGTACCACAAAGGGCTGATCTGCACAAGCGGCTGCATGGGCGGGGTTGTAAGTACGCACCTTATCAATGATGATTACAATAAAGCTCTTGAAGAAGCTAAATTCTACAAAGAGCTTTTTGGCGATGATTTTTATATAGAAATTCAGAATCATTTTATTCCCGGAGATGAAGTCATACTCAGGGCGGCCCCCAAAATTGCCTCGGAAATTGGTGCAAAACTTGTTGCCACAAATGATATTCATTACCTGAAAAAAGATCATGCAGAAGCTCATAATGTACATCTGCATATTAACAGCAATATGGCGCCAAAAGCCGGTGAAGTTGACGTGAAGAAGCTCAGATACCGGACTCCTGAATTTTATTTTAAATCTACCGAAGAAATGGCTGAGCTTTTTAAAGATTATCCTGAAGCCATAAAAAATACGGTTGAAATAGCTGATAAATGCGACCTGGAAATTGATTTGAACACTCTTCACATGCCCGATTTTCCCATACCGGAAACTTCAAAAGCAACTAATCTCGAAGAATACCTCGAAGAACTTGTTTATGAAGGCCTGGAAAGAAAATTCGATAGCATTACTGAAGAAATTGATAAAAGGGCCAAATACGAACTAGATATTATCAACACCATGGGATTCCCGGGGTATTTTCTTATAGTATGGGATTTTATCCGGGCAGCTAAGACATTAGATGTGCCTGTCGGCCCGGGCAGGGGTTCCGCCGCGGGAAGTATTGTGGCATACGCCCTGGATATTACAAATGTCGATCCGCTGAAGTTCGACCTTCTTTTCGAAAGATTCCTCAATCCTGAAAGGGTATCCATGCCCGATATCGATATTGATTTCTGTGATACCAAGCGCGACAGGGTTATCAACTACGTAAAAGAGCAATACGGCAATGACGCCGTAGCGCAGATCATTACCTTCGGTAAGCTTTCAAGTAAGGCTGTACTGACCGATGTCGGCAGAGTGCTTGGTATAGAGCTGCCTCTGATAAAATCTATCACAAAGCTCATTCCTGTCACTCAGGGTAAAGTGATGAAATTAGAAGAAGCCGTTAAGCTTCCCGAAATAAAGGAAATAATTGATAATAACGGCTCAAAGCTTGCTGATCTTATCGAATACTCTCTCGTACTTGAGGGTACCTACCGTTCCGCGGGTACACACGCCGCCGGTGTAGTGATCGCCCCGGGCGATATAACCAATTATGTTCCCTTATATCAGGCACCGAAAACCAAAGGCCAGAGCGTTGAGGTTGCTACACAGTATAGTATGAGCTACCTTGAAAAAGCAGGACTTCTAAAAATGGATTTTCTCGGCCTAAAGACTCTTTCCATAATTGAAAACACCCTTGAAATGGTCAAAAGGAACCATGGCGAAGAAATAGATATTGACTCCATCTATTTAGAAGACCCTAAAACCTATGATGTACTTGGCAATGGCGATACGCTTGCTGTGTTCCAGTTTGAATCAGGGGGAATGCAGAAGTACCTGAAGCAGCTTAAACCGCAGAGCATTGACGAAATTGCTGCAATGAACGCCCTTTACAGGCCCGGCCCGATGGATAACATACCGGAATTTATCGACAGGAAATTCGGCAACAAGCCCATTACTTATCTGCATCCCATTATGGAAAGCGCCCTTAAGACCACTTACGGCATTATAGTATATCAGGAACAGGTAATGAAGCTCGTGCAGGATATAGCGGGTTTTACACTAGGACAGGCAGATATACTCAGGCGCGCTATGGGTAAGAAACTTGACCATATTATGGACAGCATGAAGCCAGATTTCATTCAAGGCGCCGCAGAAAAAAATATTGATAAAAAGCTCGCGCTTGAGATCTTTTCATTAATTGCAAAATTCGCCAAATACGGCTTTAATAAATCCCATGCCGTGGCTTATTCCTATGTAGCTTATCAGACCGCGTACCTGAAAGCGCATTATCCGGCGGAATTCATTGCCGCTAACATGACTTCGGAAATTAACGATAATGACAAGATAGTCCAGCTGATCGAAGAAGCCAATAAGTTCGGCATCGAAGTGCTGCCGCCCGATGTGAATAAATCATTCACCGCTTTTTCTGCACTGCCGGACGGGAAATCGATAGTATTCGGTTTTTCCGGGATAAAAAATGTAGGTATACCAGCCGCGGAAAGTATAGTTCGGGAAAGGGACAACGGCCCTTATACCTCACTTTTTGACTTTGTATCCAGAGTGGATACAAGGCTTATCAACAAAAGGTGCCTGGAAGCACTAATCTCCGTGGGCGCCTTTGATTCGCTCAAAGCCGGCCACAGAGTGCAGCTTCTTAATTCAATAGAGACCGCGCTCGATTACGCCCGTAAAATGAGCGATAACAGCAGCCTGGACATGGACAGCCTTTTCATGGGCGACACAATAGAAAGTACCGTTGTGGAACCTCAGCTTGCTGATGTGGAGCCGGTGAGCGAGCGTGAAATGCTCGATATGGAAAAAGAATACGTTAACTACTATATATCCGGACACCCGCTGGACAGCTATGAAACCGAAATGTCTATGCTGAAGCTAATCGAAACTGATACTGACCCGGCATCACTTGATCCTAAAAATGAATACTCCGTTTGCGGAGTAATTACAGGTATTAACCGTAGACGCGACAGAAATGACAAGACTTATGCTTTTGTAACAATTGAAGATAAAAAAGGCCGGGCAGAGTGCATCCTTTGGTCAGATACTTTCGAAGAATTCGAGGAATACGTTAAGCCTGACGCGGTAGTCGTCTGTACCGGGAATCAGGATAAATCGGCAGAAAGCCTGAAGATAATCTGCAAAAAGCTTATCAGCCTGGAAAAAGCCGTACTGCCGATGGCAAGGGGATATGTTATTTGGATTGATATGTCTAATTCAGACTCCGGGCTGCTGGAAAAGCTAAAAGTTATGATGAACGGCACAGGCACTAAGATAGATATAGATTTCAATGTGTATGATAATGAAAAAGGAAAGAAAAGAAGGTACCATCTGCATGACGCTGCCATGAGCCTAAGCTTTGAAATGACTAAAAAGCTCAAGGGTATATTCGGTACAAACAAGGTCAAATACATGGTTTAACACTGATTTTTTTTATTAATCGTATTAATGTATTAACTTCAGCCGATAGATCTTTTAAAAGGTTTTTATAAAAATCACAACAGAATGTTATGTGGAAAAATATTATAGCAGCAGCTTTAGCCTTAATTGTAGCCGTAATTTTATTGAGAGCGGTCTTCTTTTTTATGGGCGCGGCATTTGAGCTGATGTTTAAGCTCTTTATGCTAGTACCGCTTTTAATTGTAGCTTTGCCCATTTTTGTAATTTTTAAAAAGAAACTATTTGACAGGAATTAAGCGGATAAACAATGTTTAAAAAAAAAATCGCCTTAACTTTAATTATCATGGCTTTAGCGTCGCTTCCGGTGAAAGCGCAGGAAAGAGCGGATGACTTTACGATCGAACTTGCCAGGATGTTCAGCTCAGACCTATTCGAACTAAACGGTGTTCCATATCTTCAGCCTATGGTTAAAGCCATTAACGCTACTTCGAACAGCAGGTTTTTTAATCAGGCATATGTCCCTGCCAAAGTAAATAAGCCATATTTCCGCGTTGGTGTTCATGCCATGCTCGGTTTTACCCCAGAAGAAGATAAAACATATAAACCCGTAATGCCGTCTGAGGAATTTGATCCTGATGATCTTACAAGATTCGGATCTATAGGTATTGACGGAATTAGCGTGAATGATACTGCCGGCCTGGTTAGATATTTCTTTCTAAACCTCATGCAAATGGGAGTTTACGGGGATTATGAAGGTACCATACCACTACCTGAACAAGCCGCTACCGTTTTGGGCGATTATCCGGCACAGTTCATTATTCCTGACGGCGCGCTCGATACTCTGGCACAGAAACATCCGCTTTATCAATTTCTCCCAGATGACATACGAGATTCTGTTAGTTCTATACTTAGCCAGTTCCCTTCTGTATTCGACCTGGCTCCCGGAGCTGATATCAGCACGATTTTCGTGGGAATACCTCAAATAGAAGTCGGCTCGTTTATGGGAACGGAGGCTTTGATAAGGTTTATTCCCCCGATTTACATGGGAAAGAATATAGGAGATTTCGCCTTTTGGGGAATAGGGCTTAAGCACAGTATATCACAATATTTTAATAAAAGGCACTTTGACCTCGCCGTACAGGGGGTTTACCAGGGGACGCATCTCGAAAATACAATTGGTGTAACAAATGCCGAATTGACTGCTGATGCAACAATTTTTAACTTCAATATACAAGCTTCTAAAGAATTTGAAAATATTCTCGATGTTTACACCGGCTTTTCTTATGATATGATTACCATTAATTCCAGCTATGTTTATACACTGCCAGTTACCGTGCAATGGGACCTCGGCCTTCTGGAACGAGGAAGCCACGTACCCACCCCCGGCTATCCGGGTGACCAGAACAAACAAAAAGCCGATATAGAAGTATCTGACTCGAGCCTCAGATGGGTTATAGGCCTGGCAAGAGATATAGGAGACTTCAGGGTGTTTGCTGATTTCAATCTCGGCAAGCTCAATGTTTTCAGCGGCGGCTTGGAATTTAAGTTTTAAAAAATTATTTAAAAAAAGAGAACAGGATAAAGATGACAAAAATTATAGACGGGAAAATACTATCCACAGAAATTCTGGATGAATTGGCAGAAAAGGCTGTTAAGCTTAAAGATGAGAAACATATCACTCCCGGCCTGGCGGTTCTTCTTATTGGTGATAATCCGGCATCAGAGATGTATGTAAAAAGTAAAATTAAGTCCTGTTCCAATTTAGGATACTATTCCATTACCGAAAGGCTCCCCGCCGATACCAGCGAAGAAAAAGTACTTGATTTTATCCATAACTGGAATAATAATCACCAGATACACGGTATACTCGTACAGCTGCCCCTCCCGGAACATATTAACGAGGATAAAGTGCTTTATGCCATAAATCCCGCCAAGGATGTTGACGGATTTCATCCTGTAAATCTCGGCAGGCTGCTTATAGGGATGCCGAGTTTCGCGCCGTGTACTCCCGCCGGGATAGTAGAAATGCTGAAACGATCGGATATTGAAACTTCAGGAAAGCACACAGTTGTTGTCGGTAGGAGTAATATAGTCGGCAAACCGATTGCCAATATGATGTACCAGAAAAAAGAACACGCCAATTCGATCGTAACTATCTGCCATTCAGCCGCTAAGGACCTGAAATACTACACAAAGCAGGCGGATATACTCATTGCCGCCATAGGCAGAGCCCATCTTATCGGCCCTGATCACGTCAAGGAAGGCGCCGTAATAATAGATGTTGGCATCAACAGGGTAGAAGATAAATCACTCGAAAAGGGCTACCGCGTGGTCGGTGATGTTGATTATGATGCTGTTTTCGATAAAGTATCGGCCATAACGCCAGTACCGGGCGGAGTAGGCAGGATGACTATTGCTATGCTCATGTATAATACTTATGTTTCAGCATCCGGTGAATTTAAAGTCTGACCATGGCCCTCAATTATAAAATTATTTTTGAAGATGACAGCATCGCGGTAATTGATAAGCCCGCGGGTTTGTTATCTATACCCGGAAGGTACGAGAGCGGCGGCGCGAACCTCAAATCACTCCTGCAGGATAAGTACGCCGAGATTTACACAGTCCACAGGTTAGACCGCGATACTTCCGGTATAATGGTGTTCGCCAAAACTGCCAAAGCGCATAAGTACTTGAATGATCAGTTTTTTAATAATGAAGTTGAGAAGTTTTATCATGCCGTGGTAAAGGGTATTATAAGCAGCGATGAAATGGAAATAGATATACCCTTAAAGCCCGATCCCGCGATAAAAGGCGCTTCGGCTCCGTCGGCTCGCGGCAAGGAAAGCCTGACCATACTAAAAGTACTGGAAAGATACAGAATAGCCACTCTCACCGAGTGCAGGCTTGTAACCGGCAGGCATCATCAGCTTAGAGTGCATGTGGCTGCGATTGGCCATCCACTGCTGGTGGATAAGCTCTATGGCGGGGAAGAAGCATTCTTTTTATCATCCATAAAGAAAAAATTCAATATCGGCCGCGAAAAAGAAGAAAGGCCTACTATTACAAGAATTTCCATGCATGCATATTCAATTGGCTTTAAGCATCCGGATTCGGGTGAGCTAATTAAATTTTCCGCACCCTACCCGAAAGATCTGGAGGTAATGGTTCAGCTTCTATCGAAATATGCTTCCATGCCGGATCATTTTTCTCCAGGTCCTTAATTAATTAATACTTAAAATATTTACATAATTTTAACGGTTGTAACTATAGGAGCAATAGAGTTGTCTTTATAAATGATTCGTTCCGGATTATTTTGCAAAATGTACCGGATTTGATTAATTTATAAATTCGAAAAAATCAGAATATTAGTATTATTAATTTTTATCAGGGTAGAGTACCATGGCCTTTAGATTACTCGCAATTATTATTACGATTGGATTTTTAAGTGGTTTCAATATGAAAGCTCAGGAAAGCCATGATGATGGATTACCTTTTTTCATGAAACCGGATTTTGTTGAAGATTACAGATCTTGGCTTGAATTTGGCAATACAAAAAGAAAAATAGCCGGCGATCCTCCAAAGGAATTTTATAAAATAAAACCCGGCCCCGAAACCATTCTGAATTCGACCGGCGGTTTTGAAATTAAAAATATTTCTAATTTGCAAAGTGCTCAAAATGAAGTGTGGATTGCAGTCAATCCTACAAATCCCCTTAATATTATTGCCGGTTCCAATGACTACTTTCACGGTTCCCTTGCTCAAGATTACAAAATGCCGGCATTTGTTACTACTGACGGCGGACAAAATTGGCAGACTACAACACTACCGGCAAATTTTGACTTGATCATTAAAACTGAAAACGGTTCGAGTAACCTTGTGTTTGATCCGGGTGTTACTTTCGATTCCCAGGGTAGAGCTTACTACTGCTACGGTTATACAGTAACCGGCGACGATTCCAAAACTGACGGAGAAAACGGTCTGTTTGTAGGGCGTTCTCTCGATGGGGGGCTCAGTTGGGAAGAAATGCCCTCTATAGTTGCAATTGGTGACGGTACGGGTTTCTCAGGCGGAGAATTTCATGATAAATATCTGATAGCAGCTGATGCTAATCCGGATTCACCTTACAGAGATAACGTCTATGTTGCCTGGACAAGATTTAAAGCCGGATCGCCATCAAGTATTGTTGTTTCAACAAGTACGGACGGTGGAATGGGCTGGTCTACTCCTTTTCCACTTTCGTCAGGTTTTAGTTCGAAACAGTCACCAATGCCGGCTGTAGGCCCTGATGGGACAGTTTATGTTACCTGGAGAAGCGAAAGCAGTGATAAAACATCCGCGCTGTTATCCAGATCGACTGACGGCGGTCAAACATGGACTTCAAGCTTATTAGCACAGGAAGTTGTTTCTGTTGGTGTCAGAAATTCACAGTCCGGCAGGCAGACTTTGCCGGATAAATTAAATCCCATCAGAGTATCATCATATCCTGCAATAGATGTTGACAGATCAAACGGCGAGCGAAACGGCTGGGTCTATATAGTTCAGTGTGGTAAAGACGAACAGGGCAATACAGGATGCTATTTAGCAAGGTCGTCGAATAATGGTGATGACTGGGAAAGGAATTTGCGCGTTGATAATGGTGACGGCCAGGGAGATTTATTCTTCCCGGCTATATCAGTTGATCCGGTAAACGGTAATGTTTACGTGGCATATTATTCCTCACAGGACCATGATAATAATGACATGATTGATGTTTACGTTGCAATATCAACAGACGGCGGCGAAAACTTTAACCATATAAAAGTGAATGAAACTTCTTTCGGTGCTCGTGGGCTCGGAGATAATGGTAATTATTACTGGGGCGATTATATCAGCATGGCATCATATAATAATAATATATATCCATGCTGGTGGCAGCCTACACCCGGAGGCGATGTATTCTGGTCACATGATGTTTATACAGCCCTGCTTTCAACAAATCCGCAGATCGTACAGGATCTTCAGGCTGATAACAATTTCCGTGATCCTCTGTCAGTTAAACTGACATGGCAGGATCCGGCCAAAGACCTTCTTGGCAACGACCTCGACGGCTTTGAGGTTATTATCCACAGAAATCAGACAGAGATCGGCCGTGTTGACAAAGGTGTACAATCATACGATGATATGACTGCTGAAAACGGAGAAACTTATGTTTATACTCTATATGTAGAAACACCCGATGGTAGAAGAAGCGGCCCGACAGAGCTAAGAGTTACCGCGGGCGGAGCTCTTCAGCCAAACGCGCCCTTTATTCTGTCAGGTGTTTCCTCCGAAGATGGTGTAATTATTCGTTGGGAAAATCCCGCAGAGCATATTGACGGCACTGTTTTCCATGATTTCAAAGCCATTGAAATATATGACATGGATGATAATCTGCTAAAATCAGTAAGTATGGATGCCACTTTAGCAGGTCTAGAATCATCAGAATTAATTGAACTGGATACCGAAGCATTCTATGAAATTAAACTGCAGGCTGTAGCAGAAAGAAACGGTACAGAAACAAGAAGCAACTTCTCTAATTATAAAATTGTCTATTCAGGAGCTCCAGCCACGGATCTAAGCGAAGATTTTGATAATGAGAGTAATCTGGTTCCAATGTATTTTAGGGATAGCAATCCCTGGATTGTAATACAAGATGCTAAGACTACATCTCCGCCTAATTGCATAACCGATTCCCCGGATGGTAATTATGAATCAAATGATAACAATATGTTCATTATGCAGCCGGTTGTTCTCAATGATCAGCATAATTCAATTTCAATCGATCATATGGCTATTATACACAGTAATGATGACGGTAGAATACTTCTATCTAACGATCACATGAAATCATGGGAACATCTTAAGTGGGTTGATAACAACTCATCAGATAAATTCTCAACAAATTATGAGAGCAGCCAGTTCGATAATCTGCTCATAAATATTCAGGAATTTCAGGGTGATACTGTTTATTTAGCTTTTGAATTAAATTCTGACGGAGCATTTGAATATGACGGCTGGTATATAGATAATGTTGAATTATCATCTATAGTTTCAGTTGATGAAGAAGGCCTAATGGCCGGCGCTCATGTGGATGTATATCCTAATCCGGTAACCGACGATGCAGCGAAACTGAATATTAAAGTTTCGGCTAACGGTTATGGAAGGATCAATATTTATGATGCTCTTGGTAATAAAGTCAAGGAACTAAACTCGACCTACCTTACTTCAGGCATGAATGAAGTAGATCTGGATCTTAGTGAACTTAATTCAGGAGCCTACTATTGCAGAATTAGTATGGATGAAAGCAGTATTTCAGTACCGGTTATAATCAGAAGATAATCAACTCTGAAATAATATAATAATCATAAGGCTGTCCCTAAACGGACAGCCTTTGTTACTTCTGGCCTAATAACATCCCGCGTAAATAACAGTAAGGCGACATCGGACGGGTATAAGATTCAGCGGATTTTATGCCCCAAAACAAAATTTTATTGTTACATTCTCAAAAATGAATATTTACCTGCGGATAATCATACAGTACATCCGCTTTAGCATCCTGTTTAGCAGCCGTGACCTACCAGGGCTTCGAGATCCCGGGGCACCGCAGGCATACCTTTTGTTTTATGCAACTGTGCGCAGGACCCTGTACTCAGAATAATGTTTCGGCCATGTAATTTGTATAATTCACGGTCAAATTAACATTAAATTCTGTGAATTATTTATCCAATAATGGCCAATACGGTTATGCTTTGGAAGGTTTTTTTTAAAAAAATAAAAATATTCTGAAACCAAAATGTCTTTCCCGTGTCATTATAAATGAAAGCACAAAAGAAATTTACGATAAGTAGCGCGGAAATGACATCAGAAGTAAAAAATAAGATTGAGTCCATAGTTTTTGCTGTGGCAATAATAATTATCCTGGCATTTTTAGCCATTGGCTGTGACGTCTGCGATAGCGGCGTCGGCAGCAATGCCGGTGATATGATATATTTTTCCGCCGTCAGCCTTAATGGTGATTCCACAGCTGTATATACCATAATGCCTAATGGAAGAGACACCCGCGAAATAGCTCCGGAAGGGATGATCTTTTCCCCTCCGTCTAAAAGCGGAAAAATCGTTTATTTGAGTGCCGGTGCTATTGTTCTGGCTAATATTGACGGAAGCGAAAAAGAAATTATATATGATGGCAACGTATATATTCCAGGCGAACCCATAATTTCTCCCGATGGTGGTATCGTCGCGTTCAAAGGCGGGGATGGCAGGCTGCTTTTATTAAAACCCGGATTTACTTTAATAAGTCTTACAGGAATTTTAGCAGGTAATACCATTCCCGCCTTTTCTTATTCTGGTAAATATCTGGCGTTCTTAGAAAACAACGGCATGAACCATATCCTGAAGGTTATTGATACTGATAATCCCGACCGCGTGATACTTAGCAGGACTTATCCGCATCAGGGCGATAAAAAGATCAGGATAAGCAGCTCCGGAACGGCAAATGAGATTTGTTTTTCCTGGGATAACAGTAATAGCGGAAATATCAGCCATATTTCACTTCCCTCAGGAGATGAAACAAGATTAGAAGATCCGGCTATTGGCGCTAAATCACCATTTTTCATGGATGATAAAGGTATGATAGGATTTGTCAGCAACGATAATTCTCTTTGGCAGACCACACTTGGAAATAATTTTAACAGGCTGATAGCCGGCGATCCCGGTATTGAAATCAACAACCCGGAATATAACAGATTTAACCAAAAAATAATATACTGTAAATCAAATGAAAGTCAGAATTACGGAGTCCTATACTCATTTGATATAAATACTAAAACTGAGAATATCTTATTTGCAAATGCTTTCAGTGGATACTGGAGAGAATAGTTTTTATGCCAAATAACGGAATGGATAAATATAGTGACGCTGAACTTGTAGAACTCCTGCAGGGGAAAAAAAAAGTGGCCGAAGCTGCTTTTGCCGAGCTGTATTCACGCTATTCGAACAGTATTTATGCCTATTGCCTTAAAATTATCGGCAATAGCGATGACGCAAGTGATATATACCAGGATGCCATGGTAAAATTCTATGAATCCTGTAAAAATAATTATGACATAACTAATGTACGCGGGCTTATGGTCACTATCGCCCGCAGACTGTGTATTAACTATTTAAGGGATAATAAGTTAAAAAATAAGAACATTAGTATCGAAGATTATTTAGGCGGCGTCGATGATGTTAAATATGAGGATAAAGAACTGTTGCAGATTATTTCAAAATGCCTAAGCGATATGGATTTTGAATACAGAGAAGCATTCGTTCTCAGAAATTATCACGGATATAGTTATAAGGAAATGGCAGAGATTACGGGCGAACAGCTTACGACAATTAAAACGAGGGCATGGAGGGCCAAAGAACAACTTAAAGAGCTTATTGCTCCATATTTTGAAGATTATAAAAAATAAAGATGGAATATTTAAAATGTCTTACGAAGAATTAATTCACGAATATCTGGATGAAGGCCTTGACGCAACACGAGAGCACGCCCTATTCGCGAAGCTTGCCGGGGATACCTCGCTCAGGGCTGAATTCAACAAACAGATGAAGCTGCAGAACCTGGCTTTGCTCGATATGCATAGCATAAGCGCTCCGCCGGAAGCAACTTCCGCTATTTTTAACCGCATAGGATTCGATATGCCTGGAAGCGATTCCCAGGGCAAGGCCGGAAGCTTTTTGAAGAAATATACCGGCTGGCTTAGCGCACTGCTCTTGCTGCTGATAGCCGGCGGATGGTGGCTGGCTGATGGCTTCAGCGGCGGCAAATTGGCTGACGATAGCACTGCTGATAACCCTGCTCCGTTTATAGGCTCTTATGAAGTGAACGAAGCTGCATCAGAAAATCAAACTTCAAAAGCAGGCCTTTCTGATAAAGAAGCCGCTTCTAAATATGAGGCCAATGGCGGTGGTATCGCTGCACGCAACGGCGTTGGCCCGGATGGGAGCAGGGCTTCATCCTCCGGCGCGCTTAATACCGGCTTTGCTTCATCAGCCCGGAATACAGGAACTCCCGCGCAGGACGCCCGGCAGGTTTCATCCTTTAATAAATCTCTATCCTTGAACGGCGCTGCTAATTATGGCGCTGCCAATTCGAATGAAAGTAATTACCGGAATATAAGCCAAATGTCGCCGGTTGACGGAATGACAGCTTTTAACTCAGAAGCTGTTTATAACAAAACTTACATTAGCGGCAGAGGACTGAATGCTCAGGGTATTACTGATAATCTGCCGGCTACATACGGTTCAGAATACCAGAGTGGTTATGACATTTCCGGGAAACCTGGGAAGTACAGTGTGCAGATATTTAGGTTTAGTCCGGCCCGCGAGTTGAGAACTGATATAGCGACATCCGACGATGCTTTTTACAATTACTTTACAATAGGATTATACTATAATCTCAGCAGAAACTGGTCAGTAGGTATAGAAGGCGGCAAAGAGCCTTTCTACCAGGAATTTCCACTCACAAAGAATAATGTGGAATATACACGTTCACAGAGGCCGTCACTAATTTACGCCGGTGTAGCCGCAAGTTATAAGATCAGAGAGCTTGGTTTTGATAATTTATATCCCCTTATTTCAGGTTCTGTTTCTTATACTAGCAACGGCCCGTACTTCAGGTTTAGGCCAGCTCTTGAATGGAGTATTTTGCCAATGGCTGATATAAGGCTTGGTATTGATTACGGAATTTTATATTATAATATTGAAGGTACTCTGTATAACAGCTCGAGATTGGGTATTAATTACGGAGTTAATATTAACTTTTAATTACTTAAGAATTGAAATTCCGGATAATTATATTTCTTATGACCGGCATTTTGCTCGCCGGATGCGAGTGTGTGCGTGAATTGGATACTCCCGTGGACATAGTTCCGGAAGATTTTGCCAACGTGGCTTTTATCAATTCAGTGCCCGGTTCAGGATCTTTAAAAGTAGAGGCAGAAGGCCTTGAAGCCGTTGACGGGGCGTCATTTACGGAAAATAATATAGATTATGAAGAATTCGCCGCCGGAACCCCTGCTATAAGTGTTGAGGATGCTTCAGGTAAAATACTTTTTAACGGCCTGGCTGAATTTGAAAAAGCCAGATTATACTCAGCTGTTTTATACAGGAATATTTTTTATAATGATCTCATGATATTTAATGATCAGGGCATCCGCCCCGGATCCTGCCGCCTTATTAATACTCTTAACGAAACAGCCGAAGTAGAAGTATCATCCGGCGGTATCACTTTGGCAGATTCTTTACTCGATCACGGTGGAAATATACTGTTAGGCCCTAAAGAAAACGGCTATACCATTAAATTAAAAATAGCGGGCTCTTTAAAGCCCGCCTCTGAATATTCTATACAAAAAGCTAACGCTTACCTGAAAAATATCATTATTATCATCAATAATGAAGAACTGAGCATCAGGGAAGCAGACTGCAGCCTGCCCGGTTAAAAATTGCCGCCGAACTTAAAGGTAAGCGCTCCGCTTAAGCCCGATAAATCGCTATCCTCTAGTCCGTGATAATTATCCACACCGGATACAAACCTGTAGCTGCCGCCGATGCCTACCTTCATCCATTTAAACATATTAACCTCGAAATTCACTGAAGGCTCAAGCACAAAAAAGCTGTCACTGCCGTAGCGGTCGTAATCATCTTCAACATCATCACCAAATTCAAATTCATCGTGGTACTGTACCGCTCCCCAGCCAACATGCAGCATAGTTGAAAAATGGTATGCTTTATCGGCATTATGAATGTACTCGAAATTCAGCCCGCCATAGCCCATTGTCAGGTAAACATCTCTCCGCTCGTCAAGAAAATCGATTTGTTCCTTGATGTTCATTGTGCTGAGGCCCCAGCCTCCTCCGCCGATAGCAATGGATTTATTTATAACCACCGCGCCGCGCCCGCCAATCATCAGCCCTGGCTCGCCATTCAATGAAGTAACCCCGATAACCGGGCCTCCGAAACCGCCTATCGTCACATCGCCGTCACCGAATAATGTTTCCTGCGCGAATGCCGCCGCGGGCATAAGGCAGATTGCCATAATCAAAATCAATTTCCTCATTTTCTCCGCCTGAAATATCTTTTTAAACAAATAGTAACTTCTTAATGCACACTACGGCAATAGAGAAAAAATGTTCTGATTAAAATCCGTTATTAGCATTAATTTGTGAAAAATATCTGATTACAAAAAGCGGCTATTTCTTTGTGTAGATGTATCCGCCGATTATGGCAGTAATTGGCGCGACGAGAACCAGTCCGAAACTCCCGACAAGCGTATGCAGAATTTCCGCCGCAATATAGTTTGTGTTGAATATGGAGACCATGGGTGTGCCTTTTGCCATAAATACCATAAAAACAAACATGAAGCTTCCGGAGTAGGCAAAAAGCAGAGTTGTCGTCATTGTGCCGATCACAGGGTAAGCTATGTGGAAACCTGATTTAATCAGCTCAGCAGTGGTCATTTCAGGCTTTTTGAGTATCAGTTCATTTTGTGATGCCGAAATATCCATGGCGACATCCATTACGGCTCCGGCCGCTGAAATAAATATTGCCGAAATAAAAATTGCAGATAAGTCAAGATTCATAAACCCCGCGTATAGCAAGGTTTCGGAATATTCTAACACCGTACCTGGGATTCTAAAAAAATGCCCGAATATAAGCGCCATCAGCGTCGTTATGCCTATTCCGGCTATCGATCCGGATAGCGCCACAGCGCCTTTTTTTCCAAAGCCGGTAATAAGCAGAATGATTACAGCAGTAACAGCAGATACAATAACAAATGAAAGCAGAAGTGGCTGCCAGCCTTTAAGAAATAGTGGAATTAAAAGCTTCCAAATAGCCAGCGCTGTAAATACAAATGAGAGCAGGGCCTTAAAGCCTGTCCATCTTGCGAATCCTATGAGAAATATTGCAAATAGAAAAAATAGTATGTAGATTACATCTATACGGTAAAGGTCATCAGCGCGTGCTTCTATTATGTCACCGGATTTGCCCCTTTTAATGACAGCCAGAACATCATCGCCGGTTTTAAATAGTTTGTCAATCTTCATCTGGCCCATAAGCACATTTTCGGCTTTAAGCGTATCGCCCTTGTACCTGCCTGATTTAACAAGCAGTGTAACTTCCTGGGTTCCAACAGTAACTAGTCCATGAACAGAAATATCAGAATTATCTGCGTCGATTACCTCGGCTTTTTCCCTGTCTGTGGACTCAGTAAGATTTGGATTTTCGAATCCCGTAGGAATATACCAGAGAATGGCCGAAAAACTTGAAATTACTATAGCAAAGGCAATATTGAGTTTGTTATTTCGAATTGCATTCATAATATTTTACTGAGTAAAAATCATGGTCATCAAAAAACCGCGCGGGCACTAACCCGCGCAGATGTTAAAATAACTTTCAAATTATTTATTCAATTTGCCTATCTCGATGATTTTTTTTGCAATATCGGTATTGTCATAGTAACCGCTGAATTCGTATTGCCCCTGGCCCATAGCGAATACGGGAACGGGAACTCCTGTATGAGAATAGCTTGTCCAGTCAATACCTGCTTTATTATTCAACAAGTGGGTAATTGTAACCGTGAAAGGATCGTAGTATCCGTATATTACGGCAATTTCTTCATCATTATAAATTGACTTTCCTGTCATACTTTTATTATATCCGTCTTCGAGCCTTGACTTTTCATATTCGCTGATAGCCAGGTCAGCTTGTTTGGAAGAATCGCCAAGGCCAAAGTAGTATTTCATTGAATCGAGAGCCATTTCGAAATCTACATTAGCGGCTTCTTTCCAGCCCTGAACTTTACTTGTAAAGAGGTCATAGGATATTTTCTGGTACTTGAGTATATCAAATGCTGTTTTGTATCCGGTAGCCGCGAAACCTAAAGAAAGGCCGCCGCATTCGTGGTCGCCTGTAACAACGATGAGGGTTTCATCCGGATGCTGATTGTAGAATTCAATTGCTTCGGCAATTGCCTGATCGAAAGCAATCATATCGAAAGCCGCCGATACTGCGTCATTTGCGTGGCAAGCCCAGTCGATTTTTCCCCCTTCAACCATCATGAAGAAACCTTTATCATTATCAAGGAATTCAATACCTTTTTTAGTGAATTCAGCAAGTGATATATGGCTTTCAGGCCTGTCGATTTCATACCAGAGAGCAGCGCTTTTGTCAAGTACGCTGTTGTACGACCAGATTTTATTCCCGGGCTGAAGATTTAAGAAGGCGCTCTTTTCAGTTACTATCTGATAACCGGCCTGATTCATTGTTTGAGCGATATTAACAGTTCCACCTTCTCCGGCAGCGCCGCCGCCACCAAAGTAGTCGAAATTGCTGGTGGCCATCTGAGCAGCGATTGAGTTAATATTCTTTCTTGTATCTTCGTGAGCATAGAAGCAAGCCGGAGTGGCGTGATCTATACTTACTGAAGAAACTATACCGACTTTCATTCCTTTATCCCTGGCCATTTCTGCAATGGTCATGAGGTTTTGTGAACGGTCGCCGGTCTTTGATATAGTATTGATAGTTGTTTTGTGGCCTGTTGCCAGAGCTGTAGCTGATGCGGCTGAGCCAGTTATATAGCGGTCTTCGGCATGTGTCGTTGACATGCCCGCAACCGGGAATTGTCTAATGTGCATTTCACCGGGGCCTGCTTTACCCATTTCTGCATTATTAAATACCAGATCGTCAAGGGCGGCTTCAGTTAGGCTTATCTGTGCTGTTGCCATTCCATCGCCTATGAAGAAAAAGATGTATTTAGGTGTTTTGTAAGTAGGTTTTTCGTTAGGTTTTACCGTTTTGTTTCCGCCGTTATCCGAGCATGATACGAGTGAAAGGCTTGCTGCCGCAATGATAGTCATTGCCATTAAGGCAAGTGATTTACTGTGTTTCAAAAACATCATCATTCTCCCACTATAGAAACAAAAAAACTAACGCAAACTTATAACCGGAATCTGAACATAAACTATATTTTAAGTTAATTTCTAGTTAAATAAGCGCAGAGCGGCCTAAACATAAAACAGAAATTATCATAAGATTAATTAATCGGGAGCCCTAAATATTCAAAACTTCCTATCACAAAAAAAGCCGCCCTTATTACGGGAACGGCCTTATTTTTTTCTTTCTTTTAATTCTTTTTTAGGTAATATCCTGAGCAACAAAAGGTATGAAGGCTAAATGCCTTGCGTGCTTGATCGCCGTGGCGATTTGCCTTTGCTGGTAAGCGGATACTCCCGTAATCCTGCGAGGCAGAATTTTGCCCTGGTCATTTGTAAACCTGAACAGAAATTTGGGGTCAAGATAATCTACAATTTTCTGATCATTCATCGGATTCGGTTTTTTACGCGGCTTTTTATTAGGCTTAAAAGTATTATTGCCTGTTTGCATAGGATGAATAGCGTTCATGACTGGTTCCTCCTTTTATCCATCATTTGTTTAGCTTTTTCAAAGCGTTTATTGAACCTTTCCACACGGCCGGCTGTATCCACAAGCACCTGTTTGCCGGTGAAGAAGGGATGAGATTTTGAGTCAATCTCAAGAACCATTTTATCGCCTTTGTATGCCGAGCGTGTAACGAAGGTTGTTCCGTCTGTCATTACCACTTCAACATTGTGATAATAAGGATGAATTCCTTTCTTCATTAATACACCTTATTTATTTAATATCAACTTTATCTACTGCGTTTATGTCGTCTATTTTTACAAACTGTTCAACAAATCGGGTTGAACCGTCGTTCGAACGAAAGCCTTTGATTACTTTAACACTAACTTTTTCGCTTTCTTTCTTCTGTTTTTTCAGTTTATCACCGAAAGATTGTGTTTTAGCCATTTCTATTAACTCACATAAAATTGGTTAACTAATTTTGCGAACTACAAATTTATGATATTTGTATTAATTATCAAAAAATTATTACGGATAAAAAATCTTTTCAGTTAGTTTTTTTAAAAAAATCGCCGGGCGCTTACAATTTCAAGCCGAAGGACCGGGCAAAAAAAGACGAAGGAACGGACAGAATATGACTTTGATGCCGGCATTGCCGGATAATAACAAATTTGGCGGTCTTATAATAATTATTGAAGCAATTCGCAATTTAACAATAATTGAATTTTAATAGTGTATCATCGAAATAAGAAAATATGAGTACCGAAAAAATATTTGAAACCAAAGAATCAGGCGAAGATATTATTAAACGTATAGAAGAGCTGCGAGGCCTCATCCGCAGGTATGACCATGCCTATTACACAGAAGCTGAACCGCTTATATCAGACAGGGAATACGACATGCTCTTTAAAGAGCTTCAGGGCCTGGAAAGCAGCTACCCGGATCTCATAACGCCGGATTCCCCGACTCAGCGGGTCGGAAGCGAACCACTCAAGGGATTTGAGTCAGTTAAGCATGAAGTGCCAATGCTATCGCTTTCCAACACATACAGCCGCGAGGAATTGCTCGAATTCGACAGGCGGGTACGAGAGGGCCTGGGCCATGAAAAATTCAGCTATTTCACAGAGCTGAAGTTCGACGGTGTGGCGATCAGTATTACTTATAAAGACGGCATGCTCAGCATGGCAGCCACAAGAGGTGACGGTTATACGGGTGATAACATCACACTGAATGCCAAAACCATCCGCCAGCTCCCCCTTCAGGTGAATGAATTAAAAATTGGAGATACAGCGCTTAAGAATTTCGAAGTACGCGGCGAAGTGTATATGAATGAAGATGATTTTTTAAAAATAAATAAAAAGAGGGAAGAAGCCGGCGAAAAGATATATGCCAATCCACGCAACCTTACTGCCGGAACGCTTAAGCTGCTCGATCCCGCCATGCTTGCCCAAAGGCCTCTCAGGATAGTAACCTATTACCTCCGGACGGATGATATAAGGCTTATATCTCAGAAAGAAAATTTTCATTATCTTAAGGAAATGGGCCTCCCCGTGAGTGAATACTCTGAGCATTGCGCTACCATTGACGATGTTTTCACATTTATTGATAAATGGAATGAAAAGCGTGCGCTGTTGCCTTTCCAGATTGACGGTATTGTAGTGAAGGTGAACGAGCTTAATTATCAGGAAGAGCTTGGATTCATAGCACGGTCGCCACGCTGGGCCATAGCTTATAAGTTCGAAGCAGAGCAGGCCGAAACCACTTTGAACGCCATTACCCTGCAGGTAGGCCGGGTCGGCACGGTTACCCCCGTTGCCGAACTTGAGCCGGTTTTCCTGGCCGGTTCTACCATTAGCCGGGCAAGCCTGTATAATGAGGATTATATAAAAGCAAAAGATATCAGGGTTGGCGACCGGGTGATTATCGAAAAAGGAGGTGACGTTATCCCCAAGGTATCCGGGGTTCTAATGGATAAAAGGCCTGCGGAATCGCAGCCATTTCAATTCCCGGATGTATGCCCCTGCGAAATCAAAAGCCAGCTGCAAAGGCCAGCGGGCGAGGCAAACTACTTCTGTAACCACCCAGAATGCCCCTGGCAGCTGCGACGCAGAATAGAGCATTTCGCTTCGCGCAACGGAATGTACATCGAAGGTTTAGGCGAAAAGGTAGTGGCACAGCTTGTACAGCTTGGCCTGCTAAAAAATGTTGCCGATATCTACAGACTCCATGAGCACAAAGATGAACTTCTTATACTGGAACGATGGGGTGAAAAAAGTGTCGATAACCTGCTCACGGCCATCGAAAAGAGCAAGGAACAGCCTTTCCGAAAAGTGCTTTATTCAATAGGGATAAGATTCATAGGCGAAGGCGGCGCACGCATTCTGGAAGAAAATTTTGCGAATATTGAAGAATTAATGCATGCAACAAAAGATGAATTGATCGCCATTAATGAAATTGGCGAAAAAATGGCTGATTCTATTGTGCATTTTTTCAATGATGAAAAAGAACTGGAGATAATTGCCCGCCTGAAAAATGCCGGCCTTAACTTCGAAAGAGTAGAAACCGCGCCGGCAGGCGAACTGAAGCTCTCCGGGCTGACATTTGTGTTCACAGGCGAACTGGAGTCTATGTCGCGCCGTGAAGCCGCCCAAAAAGCCGTTGAAATGGGCGCCAAAGAAACCAAATCCGTCAGCGGCAAAACCGATTTCGTGGTAGTCGGTGAAAACCCGGGCAGTAAATACGCCAAAGCACTCAAATTAGGAGTAAAAGTTTTGAATGAGCAGGATTTCCTGGATATGATCAAGTGATATACTTCTGCAAGGGGCTGCAGCTTTTTTTTCTCTATCTGCTATGATTGGCTTTTTTTGATCAATTTCGCGAGGGTTTTCCCAAGTATGCGGTATAGAGTGGCATCTGCCTTAGTGAAACGTTCTTCGCCCAGGCCTTTGGAAATGAGGGCGGAGTACCAGGCGCTGTCATTAATTAATATGTATGGCGGGCGAGGCCGATCAATGGCGGCTTCCCGCGTGGATAGTATATTCAGTTTTTCACTGTTGCGGCCTGTCAATTTAGTTTCCAGCATGTTAGGAAATAAAGTACTCAGAGAATCCGCCAGCTCCGCGTATTGATCTGCGTCCCCGGCAGCTTCGAAGGCGACGGCTGCACAATCCGCCATAAATGAATTGCTTTGCGGCTTGTCACCTGAAAAATGACAACGGCTTTTATTAAATAAACTAATAATTGTTGTAAAATTCAAATCTTTTTTTGCCAGGCCGAGCGCTACCCTGAAATAGTGCTCCGCGCGCGTGCTGTCTTTCAGCATAGAATATTCATTTGCAAGCAGAATATAGTGTTTGGCGCCTGTGCTTGCGGAGAGCAGCTCTTCCAGTACTCTGCTGTGGTATTCCGCCAGTCTGGCTTGCCGGGAGCAGGCAGAAATCAGAGCGCTGAAATCTTCACTGTCACTTGCTAAACGCAGTGCTTTTTCGAATATATTCTTAATTAATTCCTCATTATCAATATATTTTGATGCTGACACGGCAAGCTTCGAGAGTGGATCGGCGCTATTAAGCTCTGCCAGGGCGCCACGACAGATATTTTCTGCCCACTCCCTGTCATTCAGTGTTTCGGCTACCCTTTCGGCAATCAGGTACTGCTCGCCGGGCAGTGCAAACTTAATTGCCTTTTCGAATAGAACTCCCGCACGCTGGAAATCACCGGTAGTATTCGCGAGAATGTGTATATAGCGGCACTTTTGAGCGGTATCATTTTCAATTTCTATAAAAGACTCCAGAATAGTTTCAATTTCCTGCTTGCTGAAGTAAGGCAGTTCAAATACGTCGTTTACTTCGATTTGATCGAGGAGTTCCTTCAATTGTCCCTTATCCATCAGCTTTCTCCCTGAGATTGTTTATTAGTATCGAGATCAATATAATGGATTAAGCGACAAATAATGACGTTCCTTTTGAAAAGCTTAATTTTATTTAATAATGAATATTACTTGTTTTAATAATATCATTTTTGTAGTTTAGTTATAGGCGGTTAAAATCATCGCGATAACTTAATTTGCCACTTGATTATCTTATCTGTCTTATAGAGGATTTGATTTAATAATTCTGATTCTTAGTTACAGGAGAGCCCCGAAATGAAGAAAATATTATTTCTCGTACTTGCAGTAGTATTTGTTTCTTGTAAATCTTATGAAGTCATTGTAAAGATAAGTAACAGAAAACCTGAGATCACAAATGATAAGCCGCTCTATGTATTTTATGATCCTGAAAACGAAATTCCTGACAGCTCTGAATATCTGGGAATAATGGATGTTTATTTCAATTTAGTGGGCGCTTATAATTTCGGGGTGTCAAAAAACATGGGGCACATGATTCTAAATTCAATGGAAAGGCAGGTAAAATTGAGCGGCGGAAACTGTATTCTCCTGAGTAAACCGGAAAATTTTGAAAAGCGGGGAGGAAATGTTAAGTTATTTACTGCTAAGGTATATCGAGTTAATGATCCAGATACGAGTGAATATACAGAAAACAATTTGTATTCCTTATGGCAATTGCGAGATCCCGATGAATATGAAGGCATTTACGAAACCGATTTCTTTTTCTTCGATGATGAAATACCCTCATTACCTGTCAGATATGCCATTATACGGAAAGATTCAATTAATTATGAGATGATTTATCTGAGCGGCCTTGAGGAAACTAAAAATATGCTTTACGGATTTGTGGATTTAAGCCGCACATGGCGTGAAGGCGATATTTTCGCTTATCTTGAAAAAACTGCCCGCCCTTCATTATTTAAAGCACATTATTTCGAGTTTAATAAATACCTGAAAGAAAACTGCATGTTTAATTATAACGATGGTAATCCACGGTTATATACTAAGGATGATTTCAAATTTTTTAATAAGGTTTATCCGGATACCACCAATTACGAAATGCTCGTCAGCTCATTCACGGGTTTTGCCATCTCGAGTGACAAAATAGTTACCTGCTATCATGGATTTACCAATGAAGATTTGGAAATACAGATCAAAGGCCATGACGGCCGGCTCGGCAAAAAGGTAAAGGCCGTATTGGATAAATATGACAAGGAAAAAGACATTGCCGTTTTAAAGATCAATAATAACAAATATGATCTGCCGCCATTTTCATTCGCTCCTGAAGAAAAAGAAGCCGCTGAGGAAATATTCGTGCTCGGTTACCCCGTAGCTTTGATAATGGGTGAAGAAATAAAAGTGACCAAAGGGATAATCAGCGCTAAGTCAGGCATTGGAGGTAACCTGGAGCATTATCAGATCAGCGCTCCAATTCAGCTCGGAAACAGCGGCTCGCCCCTTTTCGATGATAATGGCGATATCACCGGCATGGTTACATCGGGCATAAGCAGCGCTGATAACGTTGGCTATTCTCTTAAAAGCCGGCATATACTTGAATTCCTCGAAGAAAACGGCTACAGCCATGGAAACAGCGAAAGCGGCATATATAAAGAGCTTAGCTTAACGGATAAAGTAAAAAAGTTTCAGGAAAGTATTTTTTTAATTGAACTGATCGATAAAGAACCGCCCAAGAATAAATAGAACTGGATAAAAAAAGCCGGGGCGAATTACTATTCGCCCCAACTTATTAAAATAATCATAGTTCAGCCTTAGTCATTTAGCGAGTATGGCGTATAATCTATAGGCAGAAGCGGCATTGCCAGGCCGTTATTATCAAGCCTGTGCCTAAGGTTTTGGAACTTAATATCTTCTTTAACCGTTTCAAAACCAAAAACTCCACCAAAAAGCGCCCCAAAATCAAACCAGCCTCGTTTAGGATATTCTACAAAAATTACATCATCCGGATCCACGCCGGCTTTTCCGGCTGCCGCTTCAATAGCATCATAAAGTGTGCCTGTTTCATCCGCGAGACCATTTTCTACGGCGGCTTTACCGAGCCATACGCGGCCCTGGGCTATTTCATGAACTTTGTCATATTCCATATTCCTGCCTTCGGCTACTTTATTCACGAATTTCTTATAGAGGCTTCTTATTGATGTTTCCATGATCTGCTGTTCCTGCTCGTTCATTTTTCTGGCAGGGAGTCCTATTGGAATTATGGGCAGGGTAAAGGGATAACCGAGATCGGCAAATTCACCGTTTTGTACTATGTCGGTTGATATACCCAAGTCTTCCTGTATACCGTCATCATAGAAAAATGAACTTATAACTCCGATCGATCCTGTGATCGTTATTGGTGATGTATAGATTTTTTCCGCGTCCATCGAGAGCCAGTAACCTCCTGAAGCCGCGACAAAACCCTGTGACACAATAATTGGCTTTTTATCCTTGTATTGCCTGACCAGCCGTGCTATGTAATCTGATGCCATCGCGTCGCCTCCCGGTGAATCAACCCTGAGAACTATCGCAGAAATAAATGGGTTTTCAGCTGCGCTTTTGAAGTTTTCGGATAACTCCCTGGCATTTATTCCGCTTTCCATAGCGCAAATACCTTCGGCGTAAATAACGGCTATCATATCCTGCTTGCCGCCCCATTCATCATCATAAGGCCTTGGTTTATCTAAAACAATGTCAGTTTCAATTTGTCCGGGCATGCCGTTTTTATCGCCTATGGTTTTCATGTTTTCAACCAAATCGTACCAACGGGAAAGAGAATCACATAGGCCTGCTTCCAGGGCTTCATCGGCATGGTATATGAAAGTGCTGTTTACAAGCTGGTTGAATTTATCAGGCGAAAATCCTCTACCTACGCTTATATCCGTGCGGGCAGTATTCATCCACCCGTCAACAATTGCCTGCCTTTGGATGCTGTCTGCTTCCGACATACCGTCCCGTGAGAAGCTCTCCGCGGCGGATTTATATTCATAATACCTGAATTCCTGAAATCCGATATCAACTTTTTCAAGCATATTTTTGTAGTAACTTCTTCCGAGTGCATATCCTGTAAGAGAAATCGTACCCATTGGGTCCATGATGATCTTATCCGCGACAGAAGCCAGGTGATATCCCTGAATCCCCATTCTGTCAACGAATACAATTACTTCTTTACCTCTGTTTTTAAGTTCAAGAAGTTCCTGTCTTATTTCCCACAGCATTTCATAGTTTATTTGCATCCCTGAAGTATTCACCAATACCCCTTTCACATCTTGGTGCTTCTTTGCATTTTCGATGCGCCTTAGCATATCTAGGAAAGTTTTGTCATTACCAAAAAACAAGGTGCTGGTATATGTCAATTTTCCTTTTAAATCGAGTATTACGTAATGCTCAGGTTCATCTTCAATATCTAGGATCGTTCTATCCTTAGCTCCAAAACGAAAAGTGTAATTTGTCATATCGAGCTCCTGCTCTGTGTCGGTTAAACCCTGAGCAGATATGCCTGCCTGGCCGAAACTGATATCCAAACCGACCGATAGAGCCTCGGTATTGAAATAGCGGGTGTTGAGCCTGATGCCGTCTAATACTTCCCATGATACGCCCGCGCTCCAACGACCGGCTTCAAGGTTTTCATCACCGTACATCGCGTAATCACCAAAAATTGCCAGAGGGTAATCACCTATTGGCCTGATGGCTATAGAACCTACTGATTCGTAATCGCTATTTTCTGTGGCTACTGTCTGATGTACGGCTAACGAGAGATTACTAAAAGGCCTTATTAAGGCGCCCCACGTAAATATATTTGATCTTCCGAAATGCGATTTATCTCCTCCAACGAAACCGTACCCAAGTCCCAGGCTGAATGACCTGTCACCAAAGGAGAATGAATATCTATAATCAGTAATAGTTTCATCATCGTCATACAGGGTGAGAGCGCCGTAACCACGACCGTGGCTACCGCTGAAAATTCCCCATCTGTTGATATTAAGGCCGTCCAAATCACTTGAGCTGAGAGATATCATGAAATCCTGGTCATGCAGATAAGAAGTCATCGCCGGATTGCCGAAGCCGTACAAGCCGAATTTAAAAGCCTCCGGCGCTGCCTGATAAA